>CAYFOK010000001.1:0-484959 GCA_964344685.1 uncultured Candidatus Scalindua sp.
TTCTTAACATTTATTCTTACCTTCTCCTTTCCACTTCACTAATCTAGAAAAATAATGCTGTTACTTTGTTGATGCTTTCCAAGTTGAGACTTTCCATAATATGCCGTGTGATCACTAACGGCAACGCTATGGTGTCTCCTTCAGATCGTAAGGATTTCCTTTCTTTTTTTAATATCACCCCCTCTACAGTCAATATGCACGTAATAATTCCTACTTCCGGTCTCAGCTTTAATTCCTTCAGTAACTATCTCTTGTCAAAAGCGCTTTATCAGGAAAAGCGAAACCCGGGCAAATCAATTTCACGTTTCTACATAGCAACCATTACAGCCTACCTTACGATCCTTTAAAACTAAATGTTTGTATAGGTCGCAGTAAAGAGATTTTACCTTATAGTTAAGTGTAATCAATAATAATAATTAAACATATGCTACTTATTCTGCGTTTGGTTATTATTACATATATTCGTAACATATTGATATCACTATACTAATACTGTCAAGTATTTATTATTTATTATTATATATAAATGTGGTGTAATATATTGATAAATATTCATTCCTGGCAACAATTTGATTATTTTTTTAATGGAATGATTCAGGATTTTATTGTTTTTATTGAATAATGTGTCATAATTACTTACTAATAATTTTCTGAAGACTTTCTATTTTGGAGTTACATTTATGCCTGATAAAAAAAATGCAAATAAGAATAAGTCTGGTACTGCCATAAGTCATCTGGAACTGGATAATAAAATCTCAAGGATTATTTTTGAAAAATGGCCTAAATTTGTAACTCAAAAGGAGATAGCTAATGAGCTGAACGTATCGCAGTCACTTGTTTCCAAACGGTTGTCGAGTTGGACAAATAAAAAAAATGTTCCGCTGAAAATGTCCTATGAGGAGAGAAATGTAGAGCTAGAGAAAAAGTTGGCAGATAATTATCACCTCAATGATGTTGTTGTTTTAAAAAATGCTGATTATTTTGTTCATACTCAGGCCTATTATAAACAGATAGGTAAGTATGCGTCTGATATTCTGGTGCAAAAGATAAATGTGATTCTTGAGAAGATAACCAAGACCAGAAACAATCAAATCGAAGAAAAAGATATAATTAAAGAGACAGAAATTAAAATATCTGCCCAGGGCGGAAGCAGCGTTTTGACTACAATAATGAGTTTGGCAGATGAACTTGAGAACACGGATATAAAATTACTTTTGTCAAGCTGTATCGCTTTAAGATCGAACAACCTGATAGAACTTTCTCCACTTCATATTGTATCGCAGTTATTAAGCAGAAATCTGAATGTTGGGGTTACGCATACCTATCAGCTTCCTGAAATCACAAACCTCTATAGCAAGGAGTCATTATATGAAATCATCGAACAAAGAATCAGGACCAGAAAAATGCTGGGGTTTGAAAATGAAGTGTTGAATAGTGATATTGTGATTTTTGGTTTGGGGAGTATAAGATGGAACCATCCTGTTACAGGCTTTATGCGTCATGTTTATAATTTACGCTTACAATCCTTTTTGAGTAATTTTGATATTGTAGGTGAAATAGCATTTGCTCCTTTTAGTAAGAAAGGGTTTTTGTTTCACCATTTAGTGGGGGAGGTATTTGAACGGGAAAACGGGAAATTTAAATATGATGAGTACGAGCAGATAAAAAAACTGAAAAAATTTGCTAATAAAGACGTGACCTTGTCGAAACAGGACCTTATAGATGCCGCAGCCTTTTTCAGTTCTATATTTACGGTAAATTTCTGTGAGATTGAAGAGCGTTTACAGAAACAGGACAAAAAACCTTATATACTCCTTGCAGCAGGAGGGCCCAGCCAGAAGGCACTGCCCCTCAAGATAATATTAGACAGGTGGAAAGGTATAAATATCATAGACGGACTTGTAACCAGCGAAAATATTGCCCAGGATTTATAATACGCAATCTCTAATTATGGAATGTAAGAGGTCCCACCTAACAAACTGGTACCCGCCCGTACCGGGTCGGATGGGGACAGGCAGGAATTTAAGAATTATTTACATCTCATTTAATAATCCCTTAATTTTTCAATCTCTTTATTAAATATGTGAGCTGTAGCTACATACACTAATTTCAAATTGTATGACAGCAAGATCTATATTATTTGAGAAATGACAAAGGTATATGCTGGCCTCGGTTCAAACCTTGGAAATAAAAGAGAAAATATAATCAGAGCTATCGACAGAATAGATAGGTATAAGGGGATCTGCGTCCGGGAGAAATCCGGTTTTTATGACACTGCTCCTGTTGGCGGACCTCCACAACCGGATTATGTTAATTGTGTTATAGGGTTGGATACAGAGATTGAACCACAAACACTCTTGAAAGAGTTTAAGAAGGTTGAGATAGAAGTGGGTAGAAAACCCGGTGTGAGATGGGGCCCGAGGGTTGTAGATCTCGATATTTTATTATATGGTGACAGGATTATAAATGATCACAATCTGAAAATACCTCATGAACGCATGCATGAACGTATTTTTGTATTAGCGCCGCTATGTGAGATTTCGCCGGATCTCAAACATCCTGTTTCAGGGAAAAGTATTTCTGAGCTGTTGGAGAAGTTAAAATAAGAGTACGGTAGTTACAACAAATTATTCCATGGAGTAAGATGGTTTACAAAATTGACAAATATATTATTAAGGCATTTGTACCCTCTTTCATCGTATGCATGTTTGCAATATGCGGAATTTATATAGTTGTTGATGCAATTCAAAAGATTGACGATTTTATGGAAATGGGAGCAAAGGCTGTCATGATGGCAACGCATTACTACGGGCTTATGGTTCCGGTATTTATCTCACAACTTTTTCCGGCGATAACCCTTATCTCAGCAAGCCTGGTACTTGTAAGATTTGTAAAAAATAATGAAATACTAGCTATGCAGGTCGCCGGAATTAACCTGTATAGAATTATGCTTCCTGTTTTTGTCGTATCGGTTTTCCTGTCATTTCTGGCAGTTGTAAATCAGGAACTGGTTATACCGAAGTTTGCAGAGGAACTTGAAAAAGTGGAACAGACAACATTCGAAGATAAAGAAAAGGATAATATTCTTGTTGAGGATGAAGAAAATCGTATGTTATTCAGAGTGTGGTCACTTAATATGGTTGAAGAGAGTTTAAAATCTGCATATATAATAGGTAAATACGAAAATGGAAAGAAGGAGTTTACAATCAGTGCTGAGAAAGGTACATGGACAGATGATAACAGATGGTTGCTGTTAAATGTCGTCAAACACAATTATGATGAAAGTGGTAACTGGGTTGCACCGGCAATGCAAATGGACAATTACTTACTTGAAACAACATTATCACCATCGGAACTGAGCAAAGTTGATATTAATGCATCGTTAAAAAGCTTTATGGAATTAAAAGAGCTACGCAGAAAAGAGCCGGAAAATGATCGGTTCAGCGTTATGTATCATTCAAGGGTGGCGTATCCTTTGACTAATTTCATTCTTCTTTTTCTAGGTATCCCTGTTATTCTGGGTTTTGAAAGAATGAGCAAAAACATATTTCTGAGGGTTGGGCTTAGTGTCCTTATCTGTTGCGCATTTTTCGTATTAACCTATATCTGCGCAAATCTAGGCAACATGGGAATCCTGCAACCCGTACTGGCAGCGTGGATACCGGTAATTGTTTTTGGCTGCCTCGGATTTATACTGTTTGACGGTATGCGTATTTAGTAATTTTAATTTAAAGGGGATAAGGATCATTACGATACTTATCCCTCCTTTTCTTTAATTATCCTACTTTTTTGCAAATGTTTGTAAATACCTTACTATAGATGTGCGTTCTTCTTCTGAGAACACGGGCATAGTACCATCAAGAACTACAATTAAATCTTCCCAGTTATACGCTTCCAGCTCTTTTGCTTCAGGCGTATTATGACAATGGCCACACCTCAGGTTGAATATCCTTAAGCCTTTTTTTGATCTGGTATTTATGTAAGACAGTACAGATTCTTTTTCCTTAACAGTAATGACAGGCATCTGCTTATTCTTCATAACAACAATCTTATCCTTCCAATGGTGAAAATTAAGTCTGGAAGGATGCGGTACTGCATGACAGGCACTGCACCTTTTAATATACACTTGTGCATCTGCAGATTTTTCTTCCGGCAGTCTCTGCAAGATTACACAGCTATTGAAAAAAAAGATCAGCACTGGCAATATCAGCAAAGCGAATATCTTGTATTTCCTTCTGTACATTTTAAATCTCCTTTATAATGCAAATATTAAACCTGGAATCCATCCGAAAGGAGTGATACAACCAGCTTTCGCCGGGAGTCCAGTACACAGGATTCACGAAAAATCAACTCATATTTGAATTAAAAACCCAGTATCTCCAATCCCTTGCCCGATTTTTTAGAGCGCCTGCTTTTGCTGAGAGGGACCTCAATGTAATAGGTAATTGATGCTGTGAAGTCTCTTTCCAGTTGTGTTCCGTGCAGGTTTTGATAAAGCGGAAAAGAGAATTGTGCATTAAGAATATGGTTGTGAAACGGCTGCCATTGTACACCGGCAGCCAGATCTATAGAACTACCGCCATAATTGTCAGGGTCATACAAGTTACTCATAAATGCCATATTTGGGTTGCCCATCATGTGGCCGTCTCCGTCCTGCTCAATTTCCCGGGCCTGTCCTTCAAGATGACCTACATATTTACTCTTAATCTGCAATTCACCAAGTAAATTGTGACGTGCCTGATACATGCCATAGAGATCTAGTCGATATTCATCTCCAAGATTATAACTCTTATAGTTCTCATAGGGTCTTAGCAGAAAACTTGCGTTAGCTCCCCACCAGAACGGTGAGCTGGAGCCTTCATAGAGTATACCGAAAGAAGGATCAAATGTACCGGAACCCAACTGCATGCTGTATGGGAGGAGTTGGCCTTTTTCATCCTGATTAATCGAGCCTGTTGGAATACTTACACCCAGGAGTAATGATACCTGGCTTCTGGGTACCAGGAAATCGTCGGCATAAAGTAATGTTTTGGTCATCAGCATTGTATCGCCGACTCCCTGTGAATACATGGTGGAGTGCCTGCCACCCCTTCTAATCATTTCCATATCCTTTTCCATATACATGCCCATTATGCCGACAAAGAAGCGATCAGAAAAGGCATAGCCTACTGAAACATTACTCATATACATATCCATCTTTCTCGGTGCCATCATATACTGTACATGGGTATCGCTGATACTGCGATTACTTGTACCTCTTCTCATGCCGACCATCTTTCCCCAGCTGAGATTAACCTTAATCCTAAACTCGTGTGGTTCGGGGGTGCCTGCACCGGGGATGTTCAATGGCATATTACCGCCGCACTTTCCACAGCAGAGGCCTAGAAACAGCGGGTAGCTTAAATTTTCAGGCAGGGTGGGTTCCCTGGGAATATCAGTAGATTCCTTTACCTCACTGCCTGACTCATTTAATGCCAATCTGATTGTTTGCTCGTTTTCGTAATTTATTAAATCATTCAGTTCTGCCAGGCATACATTTGACAGAAACGCTAATGGAAACATCCAGATTAAAAAATTTAATATAAATTTATTTTTGCAAAAAAATAATGACATACTCCTTCTCCTTACCACCATCTTTCAGAATGTCCGATCCCGAATCATGCCGGTTTTCAGTGTCAGATTCAGGAACCAGTGCTATAAACTGCAATAATATGAAGGCAGACTTTCCTTCTTATAAGCAACACATGATCTTCTGTAAACCTGAAACAGATATTTACCTGTTACGATCCCTCAGACATATTCCGAGAAGATGGATTACGTTTAAAATGTAGTTTCTTAGATAATTATGTGAGGTTTGTAAGGAGTTGTGGTCTTGGTGGTTTATAGGGTGGTTCTATTAGTATGTCTACATGTAGAAGTGAAGTTGTTTCTGCCAGAGTGGCAACAGGTATGTAATTAATAACAGCAGATGCTGAGATGAGAAAATTCAATTTGGATACGGTTATAATATCAGCAGAAGTACCACCACAGGAAGTAATAGTAACCGTATGTTTACTTGTATTATCATTATTAGTTTCTGGATTGCCATCTGAACAACAGCAATCACTACATGTGTTTGCGATCTTACCGCAACAACACAGCTCTGCATGTGAAATCTGATTGCTCTTAATTGTTATATTGCTGCTAATGAAACCATGGGGTAGAAAACCAGGAGAAAGCAGTGCAAAAATTGCCAGAAGCATAATTGTCTTTTTATACATCATCGAGCATCTCAAGAATAGGGTTTTTGTTGAATGTACATGCGTCTTATATATGATTTTAACATGATATATTGAATACTGCATAATAGTTACAAATCGATAAATTGTCAAATGTAATAGTAATGTTATTCTTGTAATGAGTATTTAGTACTCAATAGTTTGTACATTAATCAGCTAGACGATCATTCTGTAGGGAGAAGATAGCTGATATCATCTACATCTTAACTATACAATCAAGATATAATTTTTATATATATTTAGTAAAAGTATTCAGAAAAAACTTGACAAAAATAAGCTCAGTGTAATAATCTTAGAGAGTATTTTTTTAATAATATAAATTTAATTATTAAGCTTTTTATGTTTAGAAGAAACTTTAAGAAGATATCTATTCTTATCGCTGTACCATATATTATCCTGTGTATAACAGCAGGAGGCCTTCACTCATTTGACAAAAGGGCATATCATGGACACTGTTTTGAGGACCATAGCACAAAAAACGAAAATAGTGATGGCCTTTTACATTGCAGTCAGGATAAGGAAGATATTGCATCTTTCTGTTTTAATGATCATAGTGTAGATAAGTGTGGTATATGTAAATGGCTTAAGAGTACGGCAAAAAGATTTCATTTTGTACAGAAATGTTTTGTTCTTTTCCAGGACAGTAGCAAAGTCTGCATAATTGATCATGCCACAGATTATTTTTTAAAAACACGTACAAACTCTCCACGTAGTCCTCCGTTTTCCATTTCATAATTCACATACGTTTGTATTTTCCATTTTTTTAACTATAGGATTTCCCTTATTTTTTCCGTATTGAAATCAGATTAATATAAGCGTGATGATACCCCTGATTAATCCTTCATTTCTCAGTAGAGATTTGGGGTGATGATAGTAAATTTAATAATATAGCGAGTGCCTATTTTAAGAGTTTTAACTCAGGAAGATATACTCTTATAATTCTGGATGAAACTACGAATCTCTTGTCAATAATTTAATAAAAGTTTCTGAGGCTAGTGTGTTTCCGTAAAGAGTTTCTTCCTCTCCTTATTGCTGCTTTGCAGGAACAGTAAGGGGCACTCTTCCTTTTGGAATGACATGTTTTCGAGCTGAGCCAGCACGTACAGAGTCAGTTCAAAGCAGGTTATAGATAGTTCAGGTTTTCACTATGCAAATGAAAAGAAAAATTTTTATTGTTCTGTGTATTTATCTTTCTCAAATACTTTTTGTTCCTGTAATCCACTGTTTAAGTGAATGGAGTGAAAAGGATTGTGAAGGTTGTTACACAAGTACATTTCTAAACTCTCTTTGTGATGATACGCATGGGCCGTGCAATAATCCCGCACACCATCACCATAACGGGCACAGGCATGATCCTGCTCAATGTACTTTTTGTAAATCATTCCTCAAAGATATTGAGTATGTTCCAAATTACCATGCAATAATCTTTGAGAGTTTGTTTTTCGTAACCAATAGTACTCCCCATCAATCTTCTACGCTCTTATGTAGAGTTCCTGTTCGTGCTCCACCTCTAAAGAACTTCCTTGCATAACTATTCAATGACATGAAGTCTTTATCTACAGCATCCTGTGTGAATTCAGATAATCACACTTTGTATAAGAAAAAGTACAAATTGTCATTGCATACATAATCATTCAATTCTCTGTATTAGAACTTTGAAATAAAATTGATAAATATTTTAAGGAGGTTTGTTGTGGTTAAGACTTATTTTTTTATAATTTTTTGTTTTTTTTGTCTATTCAATACCGTCTCTTTTGCAGATACTGACGTAACAATGAATGATTTAGCGTCAGAACTACGGCAATTAAAGAGTGCCTTTAAAGAGATGGAAGAAAACTATAAGATCAAGATTGAGAAGCTGGAAGCTCGACTGGAAAAACAACAACCGGAAAAGGATTACGATGAAAGGATTCAGAAGGTTGAGAATGACTACAAGGCAAGAATCCGTTCTGTGGAGGAATTGCTGGGAGAACAGAGAGCTGAAATTGAACAAGATTACGATTTAAAGATTGATACGCTTGAAGAACTACTGGACATGGAAAGATCTCGTTCGCAGCAGGAGTATACCAGGATAACACAGAGAGCGAGGTTACAGCAAAGGCCTTTCTTTTATGGTACTAAAGGTTCATTTATGAACCCCGATGTCAGTATTGTCGGAGATACATTTTATCATTTCAGCGATTCTAAATTTGGTGTGGGTGAGTTTACGGATGAAGATATGTATTTTCGAGAGGTGGAACTGGCACTTCAGGGATATATTTATCCCGGAGTCAGGGCTGAGTTTTTTCCGGTTTGGGAGATACAGGAAAATAAGGCTGAGATCGAAGAGGCATTTGCAAACTTCTTGACACTGCCTTTCAATTCAAACCTGCTTGTGGGAAGGCACAGGATCAGGTATGGTCTGGTAAATCCAATACATCAGCATCATAGAGATTATTCGGATGTTCCTCTGGTAGTACAGAATTTTCTGGGTGCGGAAGGGTACATTGACGAAGGTATTAATTTCTCAGTTATGGCCCCGAAAATCCCCATTCCAGTAGAGCTTGGATTTGGTATATTTGACGGTAACAAATCCCTTGCTGAGGAAGAAGGGGAAGATATCAGGACCTTCAATCTCTTTGACAGTACACCGGTAACATTCAGGGACCACGTATTCCTTGGTAAGGTCAATACAAACTTGCTTCTCTTACCAAACCTTGATATCTCTAGCGGATATCATGTCATGTGGGATGATAATGGCGCTGGTAATAATGCACTTCATAACGGACAATTTTCATTAAGATACAGGGTGCCTAACAGTTGGTCTAAAGTCCTCTGGCAGAATGAAATCTACGTAGCGGATGTAGATAACCAGAAAAATACGAGCAAGGGATTCTATTCTTTTTTAAAATATACTCACAACAGATTCCTGGATTTTGGGTTTCGTTATGACTGGTCAGAGCTTGCTTTAAATGATGATGTCAGGCAGTGGGCGCTTAATCCTATGGCAACATGGCATTTGACGGAGTCAACCTATGTAAGGGCACAGTACCGATATGGTGAGATAGAAGCTACTGACCCCGGTACTAATAGGAAACATGCTAACGAGGTTTTTCTCCAGTTTGTGTGGGGGCTGGGGCCTCATTCTCACGGTATAAAACAATAAGGTTCCCTCTTGTACAAAATTATTTTTGTATAATATGGAAACAGTATTCTTTAATCAAAAGGAGGTTCATCATGTTGAAAAATAGATTTGTACTATATTTTGTTCTGGTAATTATATTTGTCTTTCCATTTACGAAGAACGTGCATGCGGATAAAAAGCTCAAAGTTGTTGCTACCCTTGAATTTCTGGCGGATTGGGCAAAACAGATTGGACAGGATCATGTGGATGTTAGTTTTGTCCACGACAGTAGATTAGACGTACACTACTTTCAACCAAGGCCGGCTCACGTCTTAATGTGTACGAGAGCCGACATGGTTATTATTGGAGGGCTCGATTTAGATGTTTGGATGCAGGCACTTCTGGATGCTTCGAGAAATCGTAAAATACAGTATGGCAGAGAGGGGTATGTGGATGCGTCCTTTGGGATTACAAAAGTTCTTCAAAAACCTATAGGTCGTGTTGATATGGCAATGGGGGATGTACATCCCTTTGGCAACCCCCATTATTACAATAATATGGATAATGTCGGTATAGTCCTTGAAAATATCGTTACAGGACTTTCGAAAAACGATCCTGAAAACGCGGATGTTTATCGAGAGAATAAGGAGAAGTATTGGCAGGAGGTTCAGGCTGCTTTCAAGAGGAGCAAGGAATTAATGAGGCCTTTCAGAGGTACAAAGGTAGTTACTTACCATCAGAGCTGGGAATATTTTGCAGAAGAGTTTGGATTAGAGATTCTGGATTATGTTGAGCCCAAACCGGGTCTTCCCGCTACACCTAAACATACCAAGGAGTTGATAGAGATCATCAATCAGCATCAGGTAAAGATAATTTTGAAGGAGCCATATTATCCGAAGAGACCTGTAAAAAAATTGATGAAAAAAACGGGAGTAAAGGTGGTAGAGTTGGTAAATTATCCAGGTGGACGTAAAAAGGCTCGTACCTATCTGCAAAATCTTGAAGCAAATATTAATGATCTGGTTCAGGCAATTGGAGGTTAACTGCAATGTAGCTTTATTGTTTTGGGAATTTCCATTTTAAGCGTTTTATTGTAGAGGGTAAACGAACCTTTCTGTTCAACAGGCAAGTGTTTATCCCTACATAACCTTTTTTGGAAGAATGGTTTATAAAAAACAAGCATGTTTCATAATTTGGATTATCGAGTTGAATTTTGTGCTAAAATTCACTAAATTAACACATTTGCTGAGCGAGTATATTCCTGAAAGATCATCATATTAGACATGATACAATAAAATTAATATTCACATTTTATTCGTGGTTCAAATGGGAAAAAAACAGAAAGAAGAGAATAGTTTTAAAACATTAAACCAGTCTTTGATAAATTTTAAAGACGTATATCTCGGTTATGGGAAAAAGTGTATCCTGGAAAACCTGAATTTTGATATTCACTCTAATGACTTTCTCGGGATTATTGGACCAAACGGGTCCGGTAAAACAACGCTGCTGAGAGGCATTCTCGGTCTTATAAAACCGGTATCAGGTACCATTACATTTAACACTGATCAAATTAAATTTGGTTATGTCATACAACGTCAGTTTGTAGATGAAGTATTTCCACTGACAGCACGAGAGATTGTTTCCATGGGGAGATACAGAAACGTCAAGTTGGGAGGGAGACTGAATAAGGTGGATTGGGAGTATGTTAATCATGCATTAGAGATCGCAGGGGTCAATTCTATTGCTCATCAAACATACCGCAGCCTTTCCGGTGGGCAGAAGCAGCGTGTCCTTATCGCTCGTGCACTAGCAAGTGGGGCTAATATTTTAATACTGGATGAGCCTACTAACGATATGGATATTAAGGGTGAAACTCAGATCATGGAATTAATAAGAAAAATTCACTCTGAGCAAAATGTAACCGTAGTAATTGTCAGTCATCTTTTACACAATATTATCAACTATGTGAAAAAACTTGCTTTTATTACAAAGGGTAAGTTTTATATTCATCCAATTCATGAGGCAATGAAAGACAAATATCTTTCAGAAGTTTTTGACAGTCATGTGAAGGTGGGTGAGGTATCAGGAAAAAAGGTAGTTATCTCTAATGGATTTGCTGATTGAAATTTTTAGTGAACGATTTATCCAGGTAGGATTAGCCGCAAGTGTTATTTTGGGTGGTATATGCGCATACCTCGGGGTATTCCTGATCTTGAAAAGGATTGTTTTCGTAGGCGCTGCTCTTTCACAGATGGCAGCAGTTGGTGTAGTAATAGGGCATATGATTGGACATAAAATAGGCCTTAATTTTGAAGCATTGGCATTTCTTTTTTCAATACTGGGAGTACTGTTTTTCTGGCTTCCTGTTTCTGGCGGTTCTATCACAAGAGAGAGTCTTATTGGATATTCCTACATCTTTGCTTCTGCCCTTGCTATCCTTATTATTGCGAAAGACCCGCTTGCTGAAGTAGAAAATCTGGACCTCTTTTCAGGAAATATTCTGTTTGTAAGCGATTTTGATCTGCTGTTAATATCTATTATTTCAGGGATAATTTTTATCGTTCACATGATATTCCGCAAAGAGTTCATCTTTGTCTCCTTTGATCATACAACTGCACAGACTTTAAAGATTCCCGCACGTTTCTATGATTTTCTCATCTATTTTACATTGGGTATTGCTATTTCAGTAGGTATTCGTTCTGCAGGCATGCTCTTTATCTTCTCATCTCTTGTTATTCCTGCAATGACTGGTTTGAGTCTCTTTCAAAGGTTGAAGTGGATTTTTCTTGCGTCTGTCTTATCTATATGGCTTTCATCTATTATTGGTATAGTAGTTTCATATTGGTTTGATTTCCCAACCGGACCAGCCATTTCTGTTACCAATGCATTAATTCTTCTTATCTGTTTACTTGTTAAACGATTCCTTTTCAGGAGCACCTGATACTGTATAGTTAAAATGTTTTGTAAAATGATATGACTTTTCAATAAATGTTTACAGATATTATAAAAAAATTAGCAAACTTTATTTTAGTTGTCAAATTTTTCTAAAATGAGGGGAGGGGAATTTCTTATATAGCTTTATACCGAAATTATTCTGATCATATTTCTTGTTGTTTTAACATGTTTAAATCTTTGAGACATTTCGGGATGTTAATAAAGTACTTTCTTTATTGGTAACTGCATGTTTATCTGCCAGCCAATTTAGCTGCCTCTTCTATCCAATGGGCCAGGGCTTCCTCGTTGATATATTTGTAAGCTTTAAACCAATTTGCTGGTATTTTTGATGGAATATCACCTGCAGGTCCGGTTTCACCATTTTTATCCTTCAGGTGATGGATTTGTACTGCAACCAGACCATTACCTCTTGCTAAAGACTGGTCAATTTCATAATCAAGATATTTTCTGTCTTTTGTTCCATCGGTAACGCACACTACAGTGACCACTGTATCTTGTAAGGCTTCATCAATCAGCTTATGGACTTCCTGGTTACCTATTTTTTTTGCTTCTTCCCATAATGATGCATCTTCAAACCCTGCCGCAGACGTACATCTGACATTTTTCATATTTCTTATCTGGTTGACCTTCCATACATATTTGTAATCAAAACTAAAGAATGTTTTAAATGCCATTTCAACCCTCCTTTTTCATATATTTTTAATCAATAAAAGAGAAGAAATACTTTGCATTGACTAGATTATGTAATCAGCTTTATGTCGTGATTGCGTACATGGTCTAGTAAATCTTTTTTAATAGTAAGGCTAATCGTATTCATGTTTAATAGTTTGTTCTTGTATTGTATATTCATTTTGTTCAGGCGTTCCAGAAACTCACTGTGTGCCTTTACGTGGTCAGAGTCAATTATTATATTGTTTGTTTCAGCCCATTTTTCCTCGTAATCAAAATGACTCGAAATCGTATTTCTAAATAGTTCAAACTTTTCTTCCTTAATATCCTGACTCAAGCCATCTTCTGAGAGCTTTGAAAGTAGTGAATCCATTTCTGCATGCTGAGTGTCAATTTCCGGAATTCCTATGTCATAAGAAGAATATTTACTGAGAACTTTATTTATGTTAAGTGCTAATTCCTCGAAATCAATAGGTTTTTTGACTAAAAAGTCTACTTTCAGCGCCTCCTGCTTTTCAGTTCTGTATGGCTTATCCCATCCCGTAATAATTCCAATTTTTGGCTTCCTTTTAAGCGAACCAACAGCTTTAATGATATCGTATCCGGTTACCTCCGGCATGACCAGATCAGACAGGACAAGGTCAAAACTTTCAGTTTCTAACAGTTTTATTGCCGTGGCACCACGGTTAACACTCTTAACATTATGACCGTCTTCCAAAAAGTACTCACTTAAGAGTTCACATATTCGCTGTTCATCATCTACTATCAGAATTCGTAAGCCTTTCTTTGTTATATCCTGTTCCGGTTCTAAAGTTGACTCTTGAATGATAACTCCCTCGGTCAGTGGAAGGCTGACGGTAAATGTACTGCCATAACCCTCCTTACTTTCAACATTGATTTTACCACTATGTCTGGTAATTATGCCATAAACCGTACTCATTCCCAATCCGGTCCCTACTCCGGTCTTAGTGGTGAAAAAAGGATCAAAAATATTTTCTATTACATTATCCGGTATGCCAGCACCAGTGTCAGAGATACTTACAAATGCGGTATTATCTTTCCCCCATGTACGAAAGGAGAGAGAACCCCCTTCAGGCATTGCATCCAGTGCATTATTTATAATGTTTACCAATACCTCTCTCAATTCTGATTCTTTGCCATTTACACATAATATCTCCCGGAAACTATCGTTATCTATTTTGTAATGTATTCCATTGGCATTGGCAATATTTTGCCATCTTGGCATGGTAAATTCAATCGCCTGTTCAACCAACACCCTTAGATCTGTCGGAACTAAATCAGTGCTGTCCATTTCTACATTAGTAAATTCCTGCATCCTGCGTACAATTTCAACACCATCGTTGGATGCTTTAAGAATGGTATCAACTCTTTTCTCTAATTTCTTATCATCACTACATGTTTTCTTTATCTGCAGTGCAAAGCCTTTTACAATTGCAAGGATATTATTAAACTCATGGGCAACGCCAGAGGTAATTACACCTATTGATTTCATCTTTTCTGAATGCAGGAGTGCACCCTCGATCTTTTTGCGTTCCGTCAAATCTCTGACAATCCCTATAAAGGCGAGTTGTTCATTTTCTGTTTTATAGGAGGATACTGACAATTCAATTGGAATTTTAATTCCTGTCTTCGTTATACCTGAAGCTTCTATTGGTTCATCAATAGTTGTTGCCTGGGCAGAAGTTATAAACCGATTGAATCCCTCTTGATAATCCGTTTCATACCCCTTTGGAACAATGGTCATTATTGATTGCCCTATAATTTCACTTGTTGAATATCCAAAGATTTTCTCTGCTGATTTATTCCAGACAAAAATTATTCCCTTCTCATTGATACAGATAATAGCATCCTGTGCCGCTTCTATGAGTTGACGATAATTTTCTTCAGATTTTCTTAGTAACTTTTCAGCGTGCTTACGTTCAGCAATTTCATTAGTAAGCCCCTCTGCCATTGTGTTAAAGTTGGAGGTCAGAAGACCAATTTCATCACCTAATTCTACATCCGCTTTCAGAGAGTAATCACCTGCTGCAATTTTCTGTGAAACCATTGTCAGGTTCTGAATCGGGTTCAGTATACGTCTCCTTGACCATCTGATAAAAAGAAGAAAAACCAGGAGAATAAATGCAAAGATCAATAAGTTGATCTGCAGACTCCTTCTTGCGTTTGTTCTCATCTTTGCCATATAAGCTCGTGTCTCTGCATTGGCAATCTTTGAGATGGCAAATGCGGTATTAATCGCCTTTGTTGCTGCTGCAAACCAGTCTGAAGCACTTACTGGGTAATCAACACCATTAATTTGTTTCATGATTATCCAGTATTTGCCGGTATCAGTTTTAAATTCAGGAAAGAGCGGTTCATAAACAATTACTTTTCCGGAAACTAAACGTGAACTTCCTTTTTTACCTGACAAAATCTGTTCTGCTGCTTCCGGGTAATCCTGTCTTATATTCTGGTGTGACCCGCTGAGTGACTCTACCATTCCTCCCACTTTCGTGTTATCTGGATAACGGAGATAAAATCCATTTTGATCGGTTAGAATGAAGTCCTCTTTTATCTTATCATCTACTGCTTTAGGCAAAATAAACGGATTGTCTGCACCTGTAATTACTTTGAAAACGACTATGCCGGCCTGCTTTCCATCCACGAACACCGGTGTTGCAAAACGAATAACATGATCATAACGAGTTTCAGCCTTTACGTTCTCAAAGTTAAGCTCAACCGGAGATATGTATATACTTCCCGGAGTCATATTTATGGTTTCCTTGAAATAATGATCTGTGCTTCTGTCATTTAATAGTGGGAAAGGGGTTACATGTGTAATATTGTCACTAAAGTTAACGCTTACATGCTCATGCCCGAACCTGTCTATAAACTGGATCTGGTTATAGATTTTATGCACTTGAGAAAAAAAATCAAAAAGTTTCGTGACAACATTTTGTTGTTCAGATATTTGAATATCGTTACCTGAGTTCACACTTCTGGCTAATTCGGTTACATTGATATGCCTGCCTACGCTCAATAAATCTTTGTATATTCCGGAGAAATAATTACTCACATCCATTTTTATCTTTCTTATTTGGGCAAAGGAGGCCGATACTTCATTTTCTTCTTTTCTACTTGCGTTAAAAATATCTTCCCTTAAAAGCTCAAATGATTGCAGGAACTCTTCCTCAAATTCCAGTAAAGCCTGCTTCATCAGATCTGAAGTAGAAAGTAAATTTTTTAACTGTAGAATCTGGTCAAGGGGATGTTCTAATACTGTTCGGTAGCGTTTAATCTCTTCATAGACCTCATTGGAAATGGGCTTTCCTGATGCAATAGTATTACCAATAAGAGCACGTTCCAATCCGGCAAATTCACATAGTTTAGCAATATTAGGACCAAGGATATTGTTCATATAGATTATCCTTTCGTCCATTTTTTCTGATGAAAAGGTGACATTGCGTAGATCAAACTCATTATTAATGTTAAGGGTTGCAATATGGAGCCACTCTTTTGAGGAGATGTCATTACTGGCTATTTTTGGGCGGGCAGAAAGGAGCGTCTGATATCCTTGACGCCATATGCTTAATTCCTTTCTGAGTATTTTGCTATCTTCTGATTTTATCAGTTCTTTTATCTGTTTTTCTGCCTGAAAAGCTTCTAAATCTCCTTTTTTACCCATTTTAAGGAAATTTGAGAAGAGGGGAGACGAATTGCCTTTTCCACTTCCAAGAATAGTAGCCCCATACCCACGTTCAATGGCATGCCATTCCGCTGCAGTATTCAGATGTTCTATAATCTCATTTTTTGCTGTATATTCATCTGAAAGCGTTCTCGATTCAAGCGACCTTATAATCGATTTGCCAACCAGTACAACCAGGATACAAAATAGAATTGACGAAGCAACTATCAATTGAAATTTCAGGGTCCTCTTTCCTGGAATCATTGTCCTGTTTTGTCTCCAATCCCTAGGTATGTGTTTCTGTCTCTTGCCACATCATGATAAAGGAATGCAATTCTTGAGTCTGCGGTCAGGCATTAATATTCTTACAAAGAGGAAAGCCTAAATAATCTCCGAAATTGCCGATCCTATACTGACTTATTAACCTATTCTTTTATCAATTTCTTCAATTAATTTCTCACTGACTTCTGTCTTATTAATAAATGTGAGGCTTTTATCCATATCCTTAAGGATAGTATAAGCTTTTTCAGGATAGCCGCTGACTACAATAATCGGTATATCAATGTACTCAGGCATATTTCTTACAAGGCGGAAAAAAGTATCACCGGCCATCAGATCTAATAACATATCCAGGATGATTAAATCCGGCTTGCCTTCTTCTAATCTTTCCATGGCCTCCTCTCCATCATAAGTACTGGTCACTTTGTAATCTGTATCTTCCAGCAGCTCTGTATAAAGGTCGTGGAAAGATTGGTCATCTTCTATAATCATTATTTTCTTGCTCAATTGCATTCTCCTTTATTACAAGAACTAGATATTTCCATATAATAGATAATATCCATTTCTTTCATCTTGCGCAATAGGGGAATACCTGAATGTGCTCTTCGAATTACCTGAATAGTTTTAGAAATAAAACGAATGAAAGCTAAGATATAGGCTTTTTTATAGAGTGATTATTCCTTCACGGATAGCATATCTGGTAAGCTCAGCTATATTGCTGACATCTATTTTTTGCATAATCCTGACACGATGAGATTCAATAGTTTTTATGCTTAAACTGAGAGTTGCGGCTATTTGCTTTGTAGACTTGCCTTCGGCCAGAAGTTGAAGTACTTCAAGTTCCCTTACAGACAAGAGTGAACGAGTAGAGCTCCTATCTTCCGATGAATTCTCCAGATAGTCTTCCATGACGATACTTGCTACACCGGGGCTAATGTAAGTTTTGTCTTCAACAATCACACGAACCGCATCTATCAGCTCTTTAAAAGCGCTATCTTTTAATACGTAGCCAGAGGCACCCGCTTTTAACATTCCTTTTATAAACCGTTTGTCTGAATACATCGATAAAGCCAGTACCTTTACTTCAGGTGATATATTAACGATCTGGCGGGTAGCATCTATACCGTTCAATTCGTGCATACCTATATCCATAATGACAACATCAGGTGACAGCTCTTTTACGTGCTGTAATGCTGCTCGTCCATTCTCCACCTCGGCAACTACTTCCATATCCTGCTGCTTTTCAAGCAGGGAACGGAGGCCATCTTTAATGATCATGTGATCATCGGCAAGAACAACTTTAATCGTCTTATTGTTTTGCACCTCTATCTCCTTTATAACGATTCAATGACATTTCTAATGTGACACGGGTTCCCTGATTGGGTTTTGATTCAAGGTACAAATGTCCTCCGAAGTGTTCCATTCTCTCTCGTATACTGAAGAGGCCGAAGCCGCTGAGATTGTCTGTTGAAAATTGTAATATTGAGAGATCAAATCCAATACCATTATCCTCAATACTGATTGTGATTCTATCCTGATCTCTTTGTACTGACACTTTTATCCTGTCTGCACGGGCATGTTTAATAATATTAAACAGTAATTCACGAACTGACTTGAAGAGAAAGAAGCTTACATCATCGTTCAACATCCTGCCGCCACTATTACACTCAAATTCTATCTGGATATTGTGCCGTTCCCTGAACTGCTCTATCAGCCACTCCACGGCCGGTTCAAAACCAAGTCTAAAGAGGAGGGGTGAGCTTATTTCAAATGTTAGTGTGCGTGTCTCCTGAATCGCTTTATCCAGAAGCTCTCTGGTCTGATTCAAGATATGGTCTCTGTCTGTATCAGTTTGAGGTTCTCTCAACTCTTCCAGCTTCATTTTTATAACAGTCAGGTTCTGCCCGATTCTATCATGCAGGTCTTCTGAGATACGGCGGCGCTCGCGCTCTTCAGTTAATGACAATGTGGATGAAAGATGTTTGAGCTGCGCTTGATAAGCAAGCAATTCTTTCTCCACTTTCTTGCGTCCAGTAATGTCTTCAGCAATACCTTCTACCGCAATTACCTTATGGTTATTGTCAAAAACTGGAACCTCTTGAACCTTCAAAGTACGCTTGGAGCCGTCCTTGTGATATATTTCAACTTCGTAAGGAGGCTGCTTAATACCTTTTATACTAAGATCTGTGTATCTTGATACCTTATCGTTATCTGGATTATCTGTCATATATTCAGAATAGTGTGTTAGAAATTCTTCCGTGTCATATCCAAGAATATTGTTAATCGCAGGGCTTAGATATGTGAATACTCCTTCCGTATCATGAGAATAGAGGAAATAATTGTCCCGAAGGCTTTCAATCAGCCTGCTATACTTTTCTTCAGATTTACGTAAAATATCCTCTACCCGTTTCTGCTGGACTATTTTTATCTGTAATGCTTCGTTGGCCATTGCCCACTCTTTTGTACGGGTGGCTACTCTACGCTCCAGAGTTTTGTTGATTTTTGTCAGCTCATTCTCTAGAATTTTACGTTCAGTAATATCGCGTGCAGACCCAAGTACTCCCACGACGTTCCCTTTCTTATCCAGTAATGGTTTATTCTTATATTCACACAATATGCCTGTATCTTTGAAGCGCACTTCTTGCTTAAGGCTTTCACCTTTCAGTGTCCTGGTATACAAATCCATTGCCAGTTTCAGGTTCTCTTCATCAAAAAGGGGTGCAAATGATTTGCCTATGAATTCTTCTGGTTTATGGCCAGATAATTTCTCAAATACCTGATTCAAATATAGTATATTTCCTTCTGTATCACAGATGTATGCCAGATCAGTAATATTATCAAATAATAATTCATATTTCTCCAGAAGGCTTTCATTGTTCTGGTGATCTGCAATCTCTTTATGAAGTTGTTTGTGTGTGATTTTAAAAACTCCTTGTTCAAAAAATTTGATGGTTTTGTTTGAAGCTGTTAAACATGGAGATGTCATGCAAGTGTAGTATTTAGTCGCTAATTTACTTTCTCATAAAATGAAACTTTTGAAAGAAAAAGATTAGCAAGAGCAAAATATTATTAGCATTAATGTCTTCTCTCCTGAATACTTAGTCATATATTTTGAAAATATATCAGAAATCGATATTATAATGCATATTTGCCGAGAAGTTGAGTGGTTACTCTATATAACAGGGACGCTTATGTCAAGCAAACAAAATACTTGTTGTTCATCTTGGTTTTAATTGTAAAAGAGTTTTTATTTGACACCGTTATGTCAATACAGATATAATGATTCCAGCTTGATGAAAGTAAAATTCAAAATATGGATGGAGCAGAATGGAAGTGTAGCATTTGCTGAAGGCAGAAGGATGCTTCTTGAAGCTGTGGAACGTTTGGGTTCTTTAAACGCAGCAGCAAAGGAGCTGGGAATGTCATATAGGGCGGCATGGGGTAAGATAAAGGCAACTGAAGAGGCGTTAGGCCTTAAGTTATTAGATGTTACAACCGGTGGAAAGGGTGGCGGGGGGGCAAAATTGACCCATGAAGCACGGGAGCTTGTTTCATCATATAATAAATACATAAAGAAAATGAGTTTGATAGCAGAAAAAGAGTTTAACGTTTTCTTTAAACAGAAATAAGTTAAATGATCGGATTCCTTGCGAAAGCAAGGTCAGTCTTGGAATCCTCTCTAAAAAGAGGAATGCAGATTTACTTTTTTCATAATATTGTGGTTTTAATATATGGCCAGTAAGGTTTGCGGTACGATTACCAGGGTGGTAAAAGGAGATATACACGCTAATGTTCAGATCTTGTGGAAGTCTATCCCACTAAGCGTTGTTATTACAACGGCATCGTGTGATGATATGCATCTTTGTGAAGGTGACTCTATTACGGTACTCATCAAGGGTACGGACGTTATGATTGCAAAATCTTTCTCCGGTATGATCAGTGCGAGGAACAGAGTCAGCGGAGTAGTTAAACATATTATTAAGGGAGACGTTGTATCCAAAGTGTTTGTAGAATCTCAAGAGGAGATACTTCACGCAATTATCACCAATACATCATTGAAGGAGATGGATATTAATGAGGGTAATGAAGTCACGGCAATTGTAAAGTCAACAGAGTTAATACTATATAAAGAGACTTGAGTTATGAAAAAAAATACAGGATTTGGGTTGATCATTGCTTTGATTTTGATATTTGGGTTTTCTCCTACTACTGAGGCAGGTGACAATATACTGATTGCTGCCGCATCGAATCTGAGATTTGCCATGCATGAGATCTGCCAGGATTTTCAGAGAGAGAATTCTTCTATTCAGATAAAGGTGTCATACGGTTCCTCAGGCAATTTTTTTGCACAGATAATGCAGGGTGCACCCTTTGACATTTTCTTTTCTGCGGATGCCACATATCCGGAGCTGCTTGAGCAGGAGGGTTTAACGGCTAAGGAGATGCAAAATGTTTATGCTGTGGGAAAGATCGTACTCTGGTTTCCGAAGGAGTCTGAAGCGGACTCTGCAAAAGGGTTTCAAACCATTATATCCTCTGATGTCAAGAAGCTGGCTATAGCAAACCCCCGGCATGCACCATATGGCCGTGCCGCAGAGGAATCGCTTCATTATTACGATCTGTGGGAGAAAGTTAAAGGGAAGCTTATTTATGGTGAAAACATTTCACAGACAGCACAATTTGTTCATACGGGAGCTGCCGATGCAGGTATAGTTGCACTCTCTCTGGCAATCTCACCAGAGATGTTACATGAAGGACGGTATTGGGTAATTCCTGATGAATCACATGCTGATATCGAACAGTTTTATGTGGTTTTAAAAAAAGGGAAAGAAAAAGCAAGTATCAGGAAATTCCTGGATTTTATCGAAGGAGAAGGGGGAGGTAAAATACTTTCCAGATACGGGTTTGTCATTCCAGGTACCGGAGAGAAAAGGTCATGAACTTTGCTGCACCACTTCTATTGAGCCTGAAACTTTCAAGTGTCACTACTTTATTACTTCTTGTTTTGGGTGTTCCTTTCGCTTACTGGCTTGTCTTTTCCAGGTTTCGGTGGAAATTTTTAGTAGAATCGGTGGTTGCACTGCCTCTTGTTCTTCCACCCACAGTACTGGGTTTTTACCTGCTTATGGCCATTGGGGCAAACAGTTTTATCGGGCAGTGGTATGAGAGCATTTTTAACAAGCCTCTTGCTTTTTCCTTTCAGGGGCTGGTTTTAGGATCATTCCTTTATAGCCTGCCTTTTGCAGTACAGCCCATTCAAACCGCTTTTTCATCTGTAGATAAGAAACTTCTGGAGGCATCGTGGTCACTAGGCAGATCAAACGTATACACTTTTTTTAGAGTTATTCTCCCATTGTCACGCCACGGTATTATTACCGGTTGTGTACTTTCGTTTGCGCACACCCTTGGAGAATTCGGAGTAATACTCATGATTGGAGGAAACATACCCGGCATTACCAGAGTTGCCTCTGTTGCTATCTATGATGAAGTGCAGGCTTTAAATTACGGCAGTGCCAATATGTACGCAGCCATTTTGCTGATATTCTCATTTTCAATACTGGCGACGGTTTATTTTATTAATAGAAGATTTGTACGTACATTGTAAATAGAGATGAATATTGCTGAGTATTAAACTGAAAAAAACCTGGAACGATTTCCAATTGGATGTCTCTTTTGATATTCCACGTGGAATGATAACTGCATTGTTTGGTCCGTCTGGTGCTGGAAAATCAAGCATATTGCGTCTGATATCCGGATTGGACATTGCGGAAGACGGGTTTATTACCAATAGGACAGAAGCATGGTTTGATAAGAGAAAAGGAATAAACCTTCACCCGCAGCAACGTTCTGTCGGCTTTGTTTTCCAGGATTATGCTCTGTTCCCTCACATGACGGTTGAAAAAAATGTGGCATATGGTATTAAAGAGAAGTGGAGGAGAAAGGAGATAAAAGATCTCATTGCACTTGCCGGGCTTTCCGGATATGAAAGATATTTTCCCGCGCAATTATCCGGCGGGCAGAAACAGAGGGTCGCCCTGATCAGGGCTATAGCCAGGAAACCTGATATCCTGCTCCTGGATGAACCTTTTTCCGCGCTGGATTGGCAGACACGCATTCAACTGCAGGAGGATGTTAAGAATATTATTAAACAGTTTCATGTAACGACTCTATACGTTACTCATGATGTAACAGAGGTATACAAGCTGGCAAGTAACGTCATTGTATTGGAATCCGGGAAGGGAGTTAAACAGGGAACTCCGGAAGAGGTTTTTTTAGGTAAAAGATTGAGTACACGAGTTCAGGTAACCGGCAAGGTGGTGGGAATAGGACACGATTCAATCATGGCATCTGTTACCATTCTGCATGCAGGCCAGTTCTTTAAGACATTAATAGATACGGAAGAGTTGAAATCCTTAGATTTAAAGATAGGAGACGATGTCATTGTCGGTGTAAAATCGTCTGATGTGATTTTGTTTAAGATGTGAGGTCAGGATGCAGGGTACTACACCTGATATTAACTTGTGTCTATGTTTCAGGCAACAAAAAAAACCATCACTCTATCTTGTAGCAGATAAAAACGATGGGTTTTATTTTATCAAAAACGGTTTAATCTTATTTATGTCCGTTGCTTCCGTTTAACTTTTCAATCTTAATCGCACACGACTTATACTCAGGGATCTTACATACCGGATCTAGTTTGTCGTTGGTCAGGAGATTTGTCAGAGCGTCTCTATTGTGGAACGCAAGGAAGGTATATCCTGGCTGCACTCTGTCTGTTAAGATTACTTTTACTTCCATCTCACCTCTCCTTGAACTGGCAAGTACCTTTTCACTGTCCTTTATGTTAAGCGCTCTGGCGTCAAACGGATTCAGCTCCAGTGACTCTTCCGGCCATTTCTCCATTATCTTAGTTGATCTTGTTGTCATCGACCCATTATTGTAATGCTGTCTTCGACGACCAGTTGAAAGGATCAACGGGAACTTATCATCAGGTAGTTCAGCCGAAGCAATGTGCTCCTGGAAGTTAAACTTGGCTTTTCCATTCGGTCTGATAAATTTCTCTTCGTACATGATTTTTGTACCCGGATGATCCAGGCTTGGGCATGGCCACTGAATTCCGTCCGGATTACATCTCTCATGAGTAACACCCGCAAACATAGGTGCAACACTTGCAAGCTCATCCCATATTTCAGACGCTGACGAATATTCCATATTATTAATTCCAAGGGCTTTTGCTACCATGCATATGGTCTCCCAGTCCGCTTTGCCGCATAATGGATCTATCGCCTTTCGAATCAGCTGAATTCTTCTTTCACCATTGGTGAATGTTCCGTCCTTCTCCGCATGACTTGAACCGGGGAGGATTACGTCAGCAAACTCAGTAGTCTCCGTTGGCAGGATATCCTGTACCACGAGGAAGTCCAGTTTCTTCAGTCCGCTTTTTACGTAATTTACATTGGCATTTGTATGGGCAGGATCTTCACCAAAGATATAGTAACCCTTCATCTTACCCTTATTCATTGCTACATCCATCTCTGTACATGTCAGACCAATCTTATCATCCAGTTTGGTCTTCCACGCTTTTTCAAATTTCTTCTGTGCCTTTTCATCACCAACGTTCTGGTATCCAACAAATTTGTTAGGCAGTGCTCCCATGTCACAAGCTCCCTGAACATTATTCTGTCCACGGGTCGGGTTTATTCCAACACTTGCTCTTCCAAGGTGTCCTGTAACGGTAGCAATGTTTGCAAGCGCCATAACGTTGGCTGTGCCGGTTGAATGTTCTGTCATTCCAAGACTGTAAACAATCATTGCCTTGTCTGTTGAAGCGTACATTCTTGCCGCTTCAATAATCCTGTCCTTGGCGACACCTGTTATACCTGAGACATATTCCGGTGTGTATTTCGCGACGCCTTTTTTGAGTTCTGCGAACCCTTCTGTACGTTTCTTTATAAACTCCTTGTCCTCAAGCCCCTCTTTTATGATTACATGTATTAATCCATTTAAAAGAGCTACATTTGTACCCGGCTGCAGATTCAGCCATACATCAGCTTTTTCCGCAAGTTGTGTCTTTCTCGGGTCACCTACAATCAGTTTTGTTCCCTTTTTCAAGGCATCTTTTATCTTAAGTCCTATAATCGGATGCGCTTCATAAGGATTAGCACCTATCACGAATAACAGTTCCGTATCACGTATCTGATCAAATGAATTAGTCGCGGCACCACCTCCGTAACACGCGGCTAGCCCTGATACGCTGGCGCTGTGGCATACTCTTGCGCAGTTATCAACATTATTAGTACCCATCATTCGGGCCAGCTTCTGGAATATATAGTTCTCTTCATTTGTGCATCTTGAAGAAGAGAGGAATCCAAGTGCGTCAGGTCCATGTTTTTTCTTGATCTCTGTAAACTTTTTGGCTATGAGGGAAATTGCCTCGTCCCAGCTGGCCTCTTCCAGTTTACCATTCTTTCTTATGAGTGGTGTGGTAAATCTGTCTTTATGGTGTATATGCTCGTATCCAAATCTACCTTTTACACAGAGACTACCTCTGTCATTAACCGGAGCTTCAAAGCATGGTGAAATAGAGACTACCTTATTGTCTTTTACATTCAAAAAGTAGTTACAGCCTGTTCCGCAGTATGTACAGGTAGTCCTGGTCTTTTCAAATTGCCATGGACGTCCTTTTCCTTTAGCGGACAGTTCCTGTAGTGCACCAACAGGGCACGCTTCTATACATTGACCGCACAACTCACAATCACCTTCTTTGGAGATATTCGTTTTGCTTGGTGTACCCAGTGCTGTGAATCCACCAGCCTTAAATCCAAGGGCGTAGGATCCCTGAAGCTCGGCACAGGTTCTTGCGCACCTGGTACACATAATACATTTATCTTTGTCCCACTCTATCACTCCGTTATTAGGGAGCTCAGGGAATTTTCGAATAGTTTGCTGACTCCACTCAGCATGTACTTCAAACTGGTAAGCATAATTCTGGAGCTTGCAATTACCCGTCTTCTCACAGGTCATACAGTCATTAGGGTGGTTTCCGAGTATCAGCTTAAGGTTGTTTTTTCGGAGTTCAGTAATGGTATCGCTTTCTGTTATGACGTTCATCCCGTCCCAAACAGGAGCGTTGCATGCAGTTACCGGACCAAGATTCCCGTCTACTTCAACAACGCACATTCTGCACTGGCCAAATGGTGATAGTAAACCCCAGTGGCATAAATGTGGAATGTGGATATTGTTTTTCTTGGCAACGTCAAGGATGGTTTCACCATCACTTGCTTCATACTCTTTCTGGTTAATTTGTAATGTAATCTTTTTCATGTCCTCTCCCTCTAATCACCGTACTAAAAAACTTTTAGTAAAACAAACCGGTATAATAAAATATGTTATTTATGTTTATGCACAGCTCTTTTTTTTGCGTAGTTTTAAAAAAAAGTGTCAAAAAACAAATTAGCTTTTATAGATTTTATAAAATAACAGCATGTAATCAATAATAATAAATAATAATAGCCTTGTGTACAAAGCTAGGCTATTATTACAGGCACACATAACCACAACTTTTATAAGGTGTTATGGCAAGGCGTGCTTGTTTGTAATTATTACATATTGATTTGGTTTAATATTAGGCTTTTGGACACTCATGTTAAGCTGGAGTCGTCAGTTGCTCAACCGGCAGCAACCACTGTCTTCTTCTCAACGTAGTGCAGTGAAGCAGTTTTACACGCCTCTACGCAAGCCATGTCATCATACCCCTTGCAATCATCACAGTTAAAGGCTACAGCCATCTCTGCCTCTTTAGTGATAGCACCGAAAGGACAGGCATCAATGCATGCCCAACAGCCGGTACACTTCTCCTGGTCTATGATGACATTACCATCCTCAAATTTAGTAATTGCACCGTATTCACATGATTCCCTGCATTTAGGTTTTTTACAATTCTGGCAATAAGTTGCATGCGGTTTGTCTTTTCTGAAACTTATGTTGATACGTGGAACCGGAGCGGGATCTTCAAAGGATGCTAAAACCATATCTTGTGACTGTGAATGTCTCACAGCACACTCAATCATGCATCTTTTACAGGTTACGCAGAGTTTGCTTGTAAATCTTTTTTTTGGTTTTGACATAATGTAATAACGGTTCTAACCGTCTTAAAAAACAAAATATTAAAATACGTGAATTTCTAATCTATCAAAAGAACGGTTATTGTGCAATAACATTTTATTGGGATAACACATATTTGACATGGGTTCTACCCTTTTACAGCATTTATAAACTTCTTGATTAGAGACTTGTTTTTTACTCCGGGAGTACTTTCTACACCGGAGGAAACATCAACACCATAAGGGTTTACGATTTTTATAGCCCGTGATACGTTTAAATGTGTCAGTCCTCCTGCTACTATTATGGGAATAGATGTTTTCAGCTTTTTGACAATTTTCCAGTCAAAAGATGTACCTGTGCCTCCCATTTGGTTTTCTGAATATCCGTCGAGCAGGATTGCATTAGGCTTATACTTTCTAATTGGAGTGATATCTTTTTCGTTTTGAATTCTAAAGGCTTTAATAGTTTTAATATCTTTCAATTTATTGATAATATTCGGAGGTTCATTGCCGTGAAGTTGTATTGCGTTCAGGCCGCAATACCTGCAGACGGCTTCGATGTTTTCTTCTGTTTCATTGACAAAGAGTCCAACAGTTGTAACGAATGGTGGTAATTTTCGCACAATAGCCCGGGCTTTTTCTTTACTTACCTTTCGTATACTTTTTGCAAACACAAAACCAATTGCATCCGCACCGTAGTCGACAGCAGAGATTGCATCATCTAAATTTCTTATTCCGCAGATTTTTACTTTAGTCATCGCTCAAACGATATCAAAATATGTAAATCAAGTCAAATCGATAAAAATGTTAGAAAAACATCCTCAGATTTGCTCTAAGTATAATAAAGTTGGATATCTTAAAAGGTTTTTGTTATAAAGAGATATTAGAAAAAATTTCAATTAATGACAGAGAAAAGATATTATGAGGCAGTTTGGAAGTTTAAAGTTGGTGTTTATGCGATTCAAACAATCACTATGGATCGTAGGTGTTATGGCTATTATGGTTTGTATTTACTCTTGTGGAAAGCCGGATATGACAGCACAGGAAGAGATAGGGGCGTTGGAGGAAAATATCACAACTGCTCAAAATGAAAGCGACGGGTCACTTTATGAAAGTGGTACAATCTTCAGAATGCACATGCAGGATCTTGATGAGTGTGAAGACGCTTTAATCGATTCTGTTGACAGGCAGGATTGGGAAGTGATAAAAAAGTGTGCAATGGAGTTGAAAAATGCGTCTGCGGTAGTCTTTACCGGCAAAGGGAAAGAGGACTTGCCGAAGGAATTTGTATTGATAGACACTATGTTTCATTATCAGGCGCTTGCCGTAGTAGAGGCAGCTGAATCAAGGGAGATGGTAAAGCTGAATATTGAATATGAGAAATTGCGGAATACGTGCGATCGTTGTCATGAAAAATTTAAAAATAAGGATTTGTGACAAGGGGAGACAGGCTCATCATTGATTTTTTATATTGAAATACAGTCACTGTTTTATTATTATCACCCTATTATTTTGTCAGGAAATTATTATTAAAGGTTATCATTTATGAGCTTAGATAAAATAACAAGTATTCTTGGCGATGAAGAGGCCGAGAACCTGCTAAATCATAAGGCTGTAGTTTCCAGTGAGCAATTACATCTGCCCGGACCGGATTTTGTTGACCAGATATTTGCACTTTCAGATCGGCCAACACCGGTTCTAAGAAGCCTGCAGAGTATATTTTCTCACGGAAGGCTGGCAGATACCGGTTACGTCTCAATTTTGCCGGTGGACCAGGGAATTGAACACTCTGCCGCTGCCTCTTTTGCCCCAAATCCGATATACTTTGACCCTGAAAATATTGTTAAACTTGCGATTGATGGTGGGTGCAATGCTGTCGCATCTACGCTGGGAGTTTTGGGCAGCGTAGCAAGAAAATATGCTCACAAAATACCTTTTATTCTTAAATTCAATCATAACGAACTTTTAACCTATCCTAACAAGTTTGATCAGGTAATGTTTGCATCCATTGATCAGGCAAGAGATCAAGGTGCTGTTGCGGTTGGAGCTACGATTTATTTCGGTTCCGAGGAGTCGACACGTCAAATTGTAGAGGTCAGCGAAGCGTTTAATATTGCACATGAAATGGGGATGGCGACAATCCTCTGGTGTTATCTGCGGAATTCTGCTTTCAAGAAGGGTGGTGTGGACTATCACACGTCGGCAGACCTTACCGGGCAGGCCAATCATCTTGGTGTGACTATTGAGGCCGACATAATCAAACAAAAACAGCCTGAATGTAACGCGGGCTACAATGCCATGAACGAAGGCGGAACAAGTTACGGTAAGACTCATAAAAAAGTCTATTCTGATTTGTCCTCAGACCACCCTATAGATTTAACACGCTTACAGGTCATCAACTGCTATATGGGAAGGGCCGGACTTATAAACTCCGGAGGTGCTTCCGGTGAGAACGATCTTGCCCAGGCAGTAAAAACTGCTGTTGTCAACAAACGTGCCGGAGGAATGGGGCTTATCAGCGGACGAAAGGCCTTCCAGAAATCTATGGATGTAGGTATTGAGTTGCTAAATGCGATTCAAGATGTTTATCTTGATGATGAAGTAACAATTGCATAAGACTGATTTGCTTTCTATAAACACATCCTTATCATCTCACTTTTTTCATTTTAATTTACAGGTTTACAAATTTATCTGCTGATGAACGCGTTTTCTTTACCAATTCCACGTTTGGAAGGTCAACCGACGCTATCTTCCTTTCCGCTTCATCTTTGCCGGCTCCACCTGCTATGTGTCGATTTAAAAGCCGTTCTTTTACAGTTTTTAATGGAGTATCAATATACCATACCTCATTCATTTTTGTAGGTATTGTATTCCAGGGGGGAACCTTGAGAAGTAGATAGTTTCCTTCAACTATGATGAGCCGATTACAGGGTTTGATAGCGATAGAATTTTTCACTGGATCGTGTATTTTTCTGTCGTAAGCAGGGCACATGATGCTCTGGCCTGGAAATTCATGTAATCGGTTTATTAATTTTACAAAAGAATCAGCATCAAATGTTTCGGGTGCCCCTTTAACTTTTGTGAGTTTCCGTTCTTTCAGAATACGGTTTGGTAAATGGAAACCGTCCATTGGAACAACAGCAGCCAAATGATCTTCGGTACGAAAATTAATTTCATCTTTAAGATTGATAGCCAGCATGCTTTTCCCTGCCGCAGGGCAACCTGTTATACCCAGGAAGTATCTATCTTTGCCTGGTGAATTAGATAAAGTTTCAAGTAGCTCGTTTACCAGATGATCTATCCTGTTTTTCAATGCCTGCTCCAGGCTAATGATAAGGGAAAGTTAAAAGTGCATAAAATTGTGGTTAGTTATTAATAAGTTTCTTTGTGGTGAACTATTTCTTTGCGTACCAGTTCGTGAATCAAGCATTTTCAGAAATGAATTGCTGGTATGTGAGCACGTCTTCCCTGCTTCCTATAATCAGGGGTACTTTTTGATGGAGTTCTGTTGGTACAATATCCATTATGTTTTCTTTACCCGTGGTTGCCATCCCGCCTGCCTGTTCTACGATAAATGCCAGCGGCGAAGCTTCATATAATAGGCGCAGTTTGCCTTTCGGCTTGTTTGGGTCTTTATAGTCGGCAGGATATAGGAATATACCGCCATAGAGCAGATTTCTGTGAAAATCGGCAACAAGGGAACCGATATAGCGTAATGAATACGGTCTGCCCGTGGAGGAATCTTTTTCCTTGAGGTAGTCTATGTATTTCCTTGTGCCCTCATCCCAGAATTTGGAATTACCTTCATTAGCGCTGTAAATCTTTCCTTTTGAAGGAGTCTTTATGTCAATATGTGACAAGATGAATTCGCCCACACTAGGGTCTAATGTATAGCCATTAACTCCCTGACCGGTTGTAAAGACCAGCATTGTGCTGGAACCATAAATAACATAACCGGCGGCAATCTGATCCGATCCTTTTTGAAGGCAGTCTTCAAGCGTTCCAACTTCACCATCAGTCTTTTTCCGATGTATAGAGAAGATCGTGCCGATACTTACATTCGCATCGATATTGGACGAGCCGTCAAGCGGGTCAAAAAGCAGTACATAATTGCCTTTAGGAAATCTATCCGGGATGTGTATAATCTCATCCCTCTCTTCAGATGCCATTACGCAGAGATGCCCTCCATGATCCATAGCTTTAAACAATCTGTCATTGGCGTATTCATCCAGCTTCTTCACTTCTTCGCCATGGATATTTTCTGAACCGGTTAAACCAAGGATATCAACAAGGCCGGCCTTGTTAACTTCTCTTGATATAATCTTCGTCGCATATATTAAGTCCATGAGCAAACCTGTCAGATTGCCAGTTGCTTTAGGGAAATGCCTTTCCTGCTCGATTATATGACGTTGCACGCTCATTCCCTTTTGTCCCACTAATACACCTCCCGAAAGTATTGAATTATAATCATCAGCCTGTTCCTTCTATAAATCTGTAGCGTCAGAATGTTCCGGCTGTAAAAAGGCTTGGTATTTATTTCAAAGCAAATTCTCTTCTCACGTTTGCTGCTTTGCTAACAAAGGTATGTGTTGGCAATTAATTATGACAAAGATTCCGGTTTCTTTCTGGCAGCTGTCTTTTTCTTTGTTGCCGGACTCTTCTTGGTTACGGTTTTTTTCTTTGCTGTTGGGCTTTTTTTAGCAGCTGTCTTTTTCTTTGTTGCCGGACTCTTCTTGGTTACGGTTTTTTTCTTTGCTGTTGGACTTTTTTTAGCAGCTGTCTTTTTCTCTGTTGCCGGACTCTTTTTGGTCACGGTTTTTTTCTTTACTGTTGTCTTCTCAGTTGCCGTATTATTGGAATCCTTTTTATAGCTTTTAACAAAAAACTCTATTGCCTTTAATACATCTTCCATGTACACATCAGTATCGACACAGTAACCGTAAGGACGCTGGTTTGGTATCGCATAGATTGCTTTTGGCATTGCAGCCATTAAACCGGTACGCAATTCTTTCTCGCAGGCAATCGCCACTACTCCCTGGACTTCCTCAGCCATTACCCGTTTGAGTGCAATTCTGCCACCACTGGCGACCGCGATACTTATGCCATATTTTTCTGACGATTCCAGCAGGTCCTTTACCTTGCATTTTCCGCAACGTATGCATTCGTTAATATCATGTTTAATGTTCTGTTTGCACTTTGAGTTTTGTATGCAGTGTGGGAAAAGGAGCAGTAATCCTTCCGGCGGGCATTTCTTTTTCCTCAACCTGGTCATCATGTTGTTCAGTGAAACAAATTGTTTGTCTATAACTTCCATTTTTATGTAGATCTCCCTTATTCGAAGATTATCAGTTTCTATTGAAATATATAGTTTTCTTTAAGATCGTGTCCTCTTGAAAATGCGGCAGCACTCATCATCCGTTTACCTTCCGGTTTTATTTCTTTAATCCATATACTGCCATTTCCTGTGGCTGTCTTGATACCTTGACTTGAAATATCCATGATTGTACCTGGAGTGATAATTTCTCTGTTAGAAGAAGAGGTATCTCTCTCTGTCTTGAGGATAATTATTCTCTCTTTTGAACCATTTCTCATTAAAAAAGTATAGGCGGCTGGTTTCGGGTTCATACCTCTTACAAAATCATGGATCTGTTTTTCACCCTGGTTCCAGTTAATAAGACCATCTTCTTTTTTGATTTTCGGCGCAAGGGATACGAGCCTTTCGTCTTGTTGTGTGTAATTTGCATTTCCTGTTTCAATTTGTGTCAAGCTGTCTAATAGTGTTTCGGCGCCAAGTTGACTCAATCTCTTTCCCAGCTCACCAGCAGTTTCATCAGGAGCAATTGTTAATGACTTACGGGCAATAACATCACCTGCATCCATTTTATCGCTCATAATGATAGTGGTAATTCCTGTTTCTTTCTCTCCGTTGACGATTGCCCAGTTAATTGGTGCCGCTCCGCGATACTTGGGTAACAGGGAAGCGTGGATGTTAACACACTTATGCTTTGGTAAATTCAGAATTTTACCAGAAATCTTTTGCCCGAAAGCAACAACCACTATAACATCAGGGTTCAGCTTTTCAAGTTTCTCTATGATCAGGTCACTATTTACATTTTCAGGCTGTATTAACGGTAATCCCGCATCTAAAGCTATATTCTTGACAGGAGGCGCTTCAGGCTTTCCTCTACGTCCTTTGGGTTTATCTGTTTGCGTGATAACGGCTACAACATCATGTTTATATTCGATTAAGCATTTTAAACTGGGGACCGCAAATTCCGGCGTGCCCATAAAAACTACATTCATACTGTATTTGATTGAGAACGGTTAAAAAACTAATTAACACCGGCTTTGTTATTTTGATAAGAGAGTTCAAGCTCTTTAAGTTTCGCTTGATTGGCAATTGTACTTGCAGGAGTCATTTTCTCAATAAAAAGACAGCCGTTTAAGTGGTCGATCTCATGTTGCCACGCACGACCCAATAAGCCTTCCGCTTCGATCTCAAGCCTCTCTCCTTTGAGGTTGTATGCAATGACTTTAACATATTGTGACCGTCTGATCTTTCCCATTACGTCCGGAAATGATAAGCAGCCCTCTTCTTCTAAGGTCTCACCTTCTTCTTCAATGATATAAGGGTTAATGAAAACTCTTTCGCCGGTTTTTTCACCCGTTACGTCTAAAACAACTAAACGTATTGACAGACCCACCTGTGGTGCGGCAAGACCGATTCCACAAGCATCATACATAGTTTCCAGCATCTCTTCGGCAATTTGGCAAATCTCGTTATTTATCTCTTCAATTGGCTTAGCCTTAATTTTTAAGACTGGATTTGGGTAAATAGCTACTTCCATTTTATAGTAAATTATTCAGGGTTTAAGCTTTAAATTTAGTGAAAATTATCAAATTAGTATATAGTATTATTTCCGGAAAAAGCAAGGATTATTTGTTTTTTTGTTGACAACAGTAATTCAATGTCATAAACTTATCTTTTTAATATTCGGTGAGTTAGGTCAGTTAAATAATAGAAAACATTAAGGGAACGTTTGATGCCAACCAGAAAATCAGCCAAGAAAACCATAAGACAGGACTCCGTGCGCAGGATGAGAAATAGAAGTGACAAATCCGCACTGAGAACTCAGATAAAAAAGTTTGTTTCTGCCGTTAAAAGCCGTGATTTTGATGAAGCGGGGAAGCATCTGTCACTAGCAACAAAAAAGCTTGATAAAATTGCAGCGAAAAAGATTATTCATAAGAAAACAGCATCTAGAAAAAAATCTCGTTTAGCGAGATTTCTTAATAAACAAAAGGCGGCTGCGTAATAGTCAATTTTTGAAGCTGTCCTTTTAACTGGTTTCTAAATATCACACATCAAACCGTTCAAATGCTCTTCTATGCATTTTGGTAAGTCTAGTAAATGATATCCACCTTCCAGGCAGGAGACAATCCTGCCCTCGCAACAATCATCAGCAATATTTCGTGTAATTTTCGTTAATGTATTGAAATCAGAAGCTTCTAAACTCAGGCCGCTTATGGGGTCTAAACGATACGCATCGAAACCGGACGATATCAACACAAATTGCGGATTGAAGCTTTTAATTCTGTTCTTCAATATATCATCAAAAATCTTTAAATATTCCTGAGGTTCTGTGTTATAAGGTAGAGGTATATTTATTGTAAAGCCGGAACCACTGTCTTTTCCTGTTTCTTCTTTTGCGCCGGTTCCAGGATAAAAGGGATATTTGTGCATGGAGAAATACAATACCGAGGGATCGTCATAAAAAGCATCTTGTGTCCCATTACCATGGTGCACGTCCCAATCAATTATTACAATCCTATCAAGGTTGTATTTTGATTGGATATACTTTGCAGCGATAGCAACATTATTAAATAAGCAGAAGCCCATGGCCTTTGTCGGAGTGGCATGATGACCCGGAGGACGTACTAAACAAAATACATTGTCTGACTTTCCGTCCATTACCAAGTCAACTGCAGTAAGGAGTGCTCCTGAAGCGTATAAAGCTGCTTCATATGAATCAGGAGAAACATAAGTATCTGGATCTAAATGCCCGCCTCCTCTTTTGGAAATCTCAGCAACCTGTTCAATTTGGCTTGTTGAGTGAACAGAAGATACTTCTTCTTTCGTAGCCATTCTTGGTTTTTTAATGTCTAATTTCTGCCAGATACTTCTTGTACGGAGATATTCAACAGTATTTTTAATCCTTCTTGCATTTTCAGGATGGTTAAACCCTGTATTGTGCTTTAAATAAATATCATCGTAAATAACAGCAGTCATAGTGATCTTATGAATAATATTAAAAGTGTATTAACTGATTTGCTTTTATAGAAAACATTATTTGTTGAAAATATACAAATAGTTATGTTAAATAATTCTTTTTGCTAAATCAAACCAATTATAATAAGAGGAATTTCAGGTAAATGAAAAAAAAAGAGACTATTTCAGACCATGAGTTATTAATTCTGATACATAAAAGTATCGACATGGATAAGCTGAAAGGCCAGGAGAAGGCAATAACAAAGAAGAGAGTAGATAAACTCTTTCAGGTTTTGAAGAGTCATGTAAAAAAGAATGACCTTACTGTTTCAGAAAAAGAGATAGCAGATATCTCTAATACAAAGAGAGAAACGGATTTAATAATAGTAAATGTTGATGGTGCATCAAGAGGGAATCCCGGAGAGTCAGGAGTCGGAGTTGCCATATTCGATAAAGATTCAAATTTAATAAACGAAGCCTTTGATTATATTGGTGTGGCAACTAATAATATTGCAGAATATAAAGCCCTGATTCTTGGTATCAAACTATCCGCTAAGTATAATGCTAAAAGGATATTGTTTAAAGCTGATAGTGAGCTTATGGTAAAGCAGATTAAGGGTGAGTACAAGGTTAAAAACGCGCAGCTTAAGCTTCTTTTTACCGAGGCACAAAGCCTTCTTAAAAAGCTGCCAAACTGGAAAATAAAGCATGTACCCAGAGAGGAAAACATGGAAGCTGATCTATTAGCAAATAAAGGCGTAGATATGTCTTTTGAAAACAAGTAGGTCAGAGCGCATCAGATTCTTCACATCCTCTGCTCATTGCAAGCTTACAGCTCTATTTCCTGACTCCCAGCATTTCAACAAAACCTTCGGTCCTTGTGGCGATCTGCCCAGACATATAGTTCGTATCATCAACACAGTCTCCATCAAGGTTTAAAAGAGGGACACTTTCTTTAGCCATCTCTGCTTTAATAGTAGGTATTGCGGCGTTGTTTCTCCTGCATCCCCAGGTGGAAAAGGCTATTATGCCGTCTACATTGTAATCTTTGGCTAACGCTTTAATAACCTTCAGCCTGTTATCCAAAGGTCCGTTATTGTGATTGGAAATAAGCTTTCTAGCGAGACTTTCGTAGGGTTTATCAGGGTCCAGCTTGTCCCAGTAGACGTGATTAATTTCCTCAAAAACTATTTTAGTTTTTCCAGCGTTGGCAATTTTATCAAAGACATCTGCTTTAAAATATGGTTTTAATTCCAGCCAGAGCAGCCTGATCTCCTTTTCGTCAGTAATTTCTCCATTTTCTCTTCTTGTCTGAATTAAATCATTGAGTTCGTCTACCAATGCAGTGTAGAAATCAACAGCATATTGTGAACCGACTAAGTAATGACTTGGCACCATGAACCCAAGGCCGTCACCTCCTGAAAGAGGGGATAAAGGATCCTGCCTCACCTTATTTAATTCAATCATTTTTTCTCTTGCTTGATTTGATAAATCTATGGTCTCAGCAAGGGCATGTTTCTCCATCTTCTTCCCCGTAACTTCTTCCATACACTTTGTTAAGCTGATTAATTGATTTGCAAGATATTTGATAGAGTTGTCATTCATCTCATAAGGGACGTCTACGATCATACTCTCTTTTCCCGTTATGGATTCACAGATCTTAATTGTCTTGATGTTGCTGTCACATATCGTCGATGTACCTGCAAGAAACAGGGGGCGGGGGTAAACACCCATATAAGCATTTCCCAGTGCCGTTCTATGAAATGAGCAGACATCAGTCGGTATAGCAGCAAGATCGGCTTCGGTAAGAGAATGAGAGCCCTGTCCAAATTTTGAGCAAAGAGCTGCAGCTATTTCTAACGAGAAGGGATGTAATTTCATTGCAAAAATGATTTCAGATGGTACAAATAGCGTTGTCCATATTGAACCATTTTTGTATGCAAGATTAAAAAGTTCAACTACGCTTTTAGATAGAATACTAAAAGACTTAAAACCGTCTGCTCCAATACCTTTTCCGGTTATTTTTGAATATACATTCAGGAACCTGAATAGTTCTTTTACAAAAAAAGGGGTTAGTTTCCTGGCAAACTTCTTTTTTGCATTTTTAATATTGATCATAATCTTTTTTAGTTAGCTTTTTCGGTTTAGAAAATCTCTATAGCAATGCCTGGAAAAACTAACTTGATATTACCAGAAATGTTTCAAATCGAGTATTAGTGGTTAGGCAAAATACCGGTGAGATTATCAGATAATTCCCCTCATGCAGTTAGCTGCTCTACAAATGCTTCAATCCTGGTCTTTGTCTGACCGTCGCTTTTAGCACTATCACAATTTATATGGAGCAGGGGGATATGTTTTTTCTCAAATTCTTCCTTCACCAAAGGGTAATCATATAAAGTGTGATCGCAAAATTTTAAGGAGTGATAGATCGCTCCGCTAATTGCTCTTCTCTCGATAAGGGATACTATGCTTTTAATTCTCCCGAAGACATCAACCATCCTGGAGCAGGGAGACCTTTTTAAGTATCTCTCAGATATTGATTTGAAAGGGTTATTTGTTATTTCCACTTTCTTGTCAAAATACCTGCTACCTGTGCATAAATCTTCTGATACTACCCTCGCACCGGCATCTTCAATCATTTTGATTATCTCTTCGTTCTCCATTATACTTCCCCAGATAAAGAGCTTTGGTATCGTATCTTTTTCAGGAACATCACCTATTTTTTTCATTAGAGAGGTGAGAGATGAAACATAATCCTGGAATTTTTCAGGTACTGCGTTAATGCCCTTCTTCAATAGGGTATAAATGTCATAACCGGAATGTCCAACATAACCGTTCCATTGCTTCTGTAAAAAGATCGTAACTTTATCTCTCATTCCGTTATACAAAGATATGCTTCGATTAATATCTTCGTTCTGTATTTTGAGTTTAAAGTGATTTTCCAATCCTTCCTTAAATGTTTGAATTTCGTCAGCAAAGAATTGCACAGATGCCTCGTCACTATTTTTTGGGATATCGAGGAAATAATTAAATTTCTTTCCGTTATCTATTCTTATCCACGCATCGTATAGCCTCCTCATACCATCACAGGAATTAGTAAATACAATACCCTCAAGATGGTCCAGCTCTCCTGCCAATTTCTTATCAGTGAGAGTTTTTATATATGAACATATATTACTGCAGAGAAGTGATTCTCCAGCCGATCCATTTTCTTCATTTAAGCCTTTTATTCTTACAGGGTGATATCCTGCTGCTCTTATAATTTCTACAGGTGTATAAGTACAAAAATAACCAATCTTTGGCATCCTGCCATCGTCCAGCTTGACATCAGCGATTGAAACTTCTATGTTATCGGTAGCTTCAGCGGATTTCGCATTTGGGGCTGCACTTACATTTTCTAAAGCTATCAAGGCCGCTCCCAGAGCACCAATAATCTGCGGTTCTTCGGCAATTTTAATAGTGCAGAGCAGCTTCTTTTCAAGTTCACGTACAACTCCTATATTCTTGGCAACACCACCGGTCATTACAACCGATTCTTCCAGTCCAACTCTTTTTGCCTGTCCTGATACCCTTTTGGCAATAGAGACATGTAATGCCTTACAGATGTCCGGGGTTTTGTGGTCAGCACCTATCAGGGAAACAACCTCTGATTCAGCAAATACCGTACACAAGCTGCTGATAGAGACATTATCTTTTCCCGTAAGAGAGAGTTCTCCCATCTCATCAAGTTCAATCTCCAGTGTCCTTGCCATTACCTCAAGAAATCTTCCTGTTCCTGCCGCACACTTGTCATTCATGGAAAAATCGAGAACATTGCCTTTGGCGTCCAACTTTATGGCCTTGCTATCCTGTCCGCCTATGTCTATTACAGTTCTGGCATCCGGGAAGAAATGATTTGCGCCTTTAGCATGGCATGTGATCTCTGTTACAACTTCGTTGGCAAAGGGGACTTTGATTCGGCCGTATCCAGTTGCGACTATATAGTCTAAGTCTTTTGCTTCCAGTTTTGTAACATCTAAAATGTGTTTGAATATTTTGTCGCATGCTTTTTTGCTGCTGGCACCTGTCGCAATGACTTCATAGGCGACAATTTCTCTTTTTTCATTTACTAATACGGCGTCTGTTGATAAAGAGCCTATATCTATTCCAAGTGTTAACATTTACATTTTCTCCTTAGAGATCCATGAGTACTATTTAATGTGTCTATCTGAAAATTGTAATTAGTAATTTTATCATAGCAGTATTAAACAGTCAATGTATAGTTTTTGCCTGTTTTTCCGGCTTTTTAGAACATAAGTCGATAAGAAATTAGGCAAATGATTCAATTTAAAGTTAATTTTCTCGATCTAAGTATGAGGAGTACTTAAAAGTTAAGGGTTCATTAAAGTGCTGCATGCGGCTTATAATACATTTTGTGTTTGTAATTACAGAATAGATATTAAAAAAGGCTTATAAGGATATCAGCCTTATAAGCCTTTTTAGTGGGGTATTTATTTAGCTTTTTGTTTCCTCCCTTCTGGTAAAGTCCTTTGTACATATAATTTATACCAGAAGAAAATTATTTTTATAGCGAATCAATCATGTTAAGACGGTCATTCTGGAAAAGCGGGCTTTTGCCGGTAAGTCCGTAGCTACCTTTAGCACGATCCCTCAATTCTCCTACTTTTGACTTGTTCCAGTTGTTAACTCTGGAATAGTAACCAACTATTCTTGTTACACCATTTAGTACAATTGAAGCTCTGTCATTCTGAATTACATTTACAAACTCTTGAGCCTTGTTGCAATCTACAACTTTTCGTACTATTTCTTCGATAGACACTTCAACGTATGCTCCTTCAATACCTTCAGTTTTGCTGTAGTCTCTAATTACGAAAACTTCCTCATTTGACGGGAATGCTGTGCCAATTATTTCGAGATCTGAAGAGAGCTCTACAGCCTCTACAAAAAGTGTTAGGCTCTTCTCAATTTTTTCAGCAACCCCTGTATGTCCTTTTAACATTTCTACTGTCACTATATCCCCCTTCTTGAAAAATGACAAAAAATAAAAATAATTAATTAAATTAAGCCTTTTTAGCTAATTAACTTATATTTTGATAAAAATCATCTGTATAAGTAAATTTCAATTTCAGAGCGGTTAATATACAGAATGTGGACAAAAAGTCAAGTACGTTTTTTGAGAAACATACAAAATATTGTACCTTTGTGATGAATATACACAACATTTATAGTCACAAAGACATTTTATATCGCGGGTTACAGAAAAAGGAAGAATTGCTGCATTTAGATGATTTTTTTTTAATTTTTACTCCAAAAAAAGTGTGGAAAAAAAGTTGTTGCAATTACTGTTGCAGTTGCAATATATATAAAGCAATTATTAATTTTGTGTAACCTGTTGATTTAATGAGGTTTTTGATATATTTTGTTCTGTTGTTATTAAACAGAATAGTTGCTGCTGATACTCATTACGTGAAAACCGGAAACTGTTTTAACTTGGGATTAAAGACAGTATTATAGGTATTGCCGGTTCTTATAAACATTTTTGCCTTCGTTTAAGACATTACCAACTCGAATGTTGTGACTTTGCAAAGGTTTTTATGTTAATAAGTTTTCTGAAGCTGGGTTAGGGCCACATGGCCCTCCTTTTTCAATTCAGAGCAAACGAATTACGGGCATTTAATAGAATCTGTTAATTTCCTTATGAAATTCAAGACATTTCTCAAAAAGGCGAAAAACAACTTAATAAGCTTTGCCATCTCTATAGGTGTTTTTGCCATTGTTTTAACCCTTTTCAATCTCGAAAGCCGCGATATATTTAAGCCCCTGAGGTATTTTAGAAGTGCAGAATTAAAATCCCTTGATGCACTCTTTAATGTCAGGGGCAAGAGAGACCCTGGAAAGGACATAGTAGTAGTCATGATTGATGAGAACAGTATTAAGAAACTGGGAAAATATCCTCTGCCTAGGGATCATGTCGGAAAGTTTGTGGATTTTGTTTCCGATATGGGTGCCAAGGTGTTGGTATTTGATTTGCTTTATGCTGAGCCCCAAAATGAATCTCATGTAAAAAGTATTGAACGTATTAAAAATAGATATCTTGAGTCGGGAAAGGAAGAAAATGCAGTTGTGAACGATTACATCACGCTGCTGGAACGTGAGAAGATGGCACTAGGTGCCGGGGCACTGGCATCTGATTATATTTATGCTCAGGCCTATTTAAGGAGCCTGGAACGCCTTAAGGAGAGTTGTCTAACGTTAAATGGGGAAAGAAATAAAGTTAAAGACAATTATATGGCACAGTTAGAACAGGAAAAGATTACAGCTGATATAGATTCAAAACTGCAAAAATCATTTGAAAGAGCCGTAATGGAAAAGGGTGTTAATATTATTGTTGGTTTCAGATTTGTAACCGAGTACGAGGTGAATACTACAGGATTTACTGGGAAGGAATTATCACAAGATGAGCAAATGCTTTTAAAAGACTCAGCATATTTTCCGGTTTATGTGGAAATTCCAGATTTCGTAAAGGAGCAGGTCGGTGAAGAAGAGGCAAAATCACCTGAAATTCGCAATCAGGTACGTGAAATGATGGTAGAAATGTTTCCTCCTAAGAAAGGCGTTGGTATTTTAAATGCCATTTATCCATTAGCAATGTGGAGTACTTACCAGGGATTTACCGATCATAGTTATGATTATAATGGCGCCGTAAGTCGTGAGTTTATGGCAATTCAGTATAATGGAGATTTTTATCCGTCCTTAGGCATACAGACAGCCCGAATATTTTTAGATATCCAACCGGGGGAGTTGCAATTCTGGTTAACAGATAAGTTGAAAATTAAGGATTTTGAATTTCCCATTGATGATTTAAATCGTACGATAGTTAACTACTGTGGACCTTCATACACCTTTCCGACTTACTCGTTTATAGATGTTTATGAAGGTAATGTTGAACCGGAAGCCTTTAAAGACAAGGTGGTATTCCTGGGAGACAATACTCCATCTGCAGGAGACCATATTTCCAGTCCGTTTTCTGCAATGTTTCCGGGTGTTGAAAAACAGGCTACTATTGTAGAGAACCTGATTCATGGTAAGTTTCTTAGAAAGAATCAAAACGAAGTTTTTAAGGGCTTTATTATTCTTAACCGGCATCTGTTTAAGTTTATCATCGCTTTGTGCCTGTTATTGGGGATTATTTTACCGTTTGTGCCTATAGTTATTGGAGGATTGGCAAGCATTGTTCTGCTGGGTGGTTACTATTTCTATTGCTATTATAACTTTGTAAATAACGGCTTATGGATTAACACCGTATATCCCACGACAGCAGTAGTTTTGAGTTTTTCTTCAATTTCGTTATTTAGATATTTTATTACAGAAAGGGCAAGGCGTGCTGTTAAAGGTGTTTTCGAGAACTTTATGGATCCTAAGGTGGTGCAGGAGGTTCTAAAAGAACCTGATGACGTAAAGCTTGGCGGTGAAGAGAAGGAGATCACAGTCTATTTTTCAGATATTGAAAAATTCAGCACCATTTCAGAAAAGCTTCAGCCGACCGAACTGATCGAGTTACTTAATGAATATTTAAGTGAGATGACAGACCTGATACTTGACCATGGAGGGTTTCTGGATAAATACATCGGTGATGCGATAGTGGCTGCATTCGGGGCGCCTTTGCCTCAACCGGATCATGCCGTGAGGGCATGTCTGGCTACTATTGATAACCAAAAAAGATTAGCTGAACTGAACGAGAAATTTAAGGCAGAAGGAAGACTGCAGATAAAGGCTAGGATCGGCCTTAATTCCGGTACTGTACTTGTAGGTAATGTGGGTTCAACAAACAGGCTGTCATATACCGTAATAGGGGATGAGGTTAATCTCGGGGCGAGGCTGGAGGCAGCCAACAAGTACTATGGTACCTATACCATGATTAGTGAAAGGACCTATGAACTGGCCAGGGATCACATAGAGGTTAGAGAACTGGATCTTCTTCGGGTTGTTGGAAAGCAAAAACCTGTTAAGGTGTTTGAACTGATTGATAGAAAAGGGCAGATACAGGAGACACAACGTGAAGTACTTGATCTTTATGAAGATGGGTTGAGGGAATATCGGAAGAAAGAGTGGCAAAAGGCCATTAGTTTATTTCAGAGAGCCTTAGACAAAGATCCTCATGATGGGCCTTCGCTGACATATGTAGAGAGATGTAAGAACTATGAGCAAAATCCTCCTCCAGAGGATTGGGATGGCGTTTATACATTGACAGCTAAATAGATTTAGGGATTTCGGAATTGATGAATTAGCGAATTAAGGGATTACTTCTTGTTCTGTTTTTTACTTCCAAATATTATCGGCAGTATTTCATCAACGCTTTCGACTAATTTGAATGATAACTTCTCTTTCGCTTTCTCTGGAACATCTACTAAATCCTTTTCATTTCTTTTCGGCAGGACAACAGTAGTGATACCTGCCCTTTTTGCCGCTAATACTTTCTCTTTAATACCACCGACGGGTAAAACCCTTCCCCTTAATGTAATTTCTCCAGTCATTGCAATACGAGGTTTTGCTGCTGCTTTTTTTAATAACGATATTAGAGATATTGCCATGGTAACACCGGCGGAAGGCCCATCCTTTGGAATAGCCCCTGCGGGGACGTGGATATGATAGTCATATTCAGAAAAATTTTTAATTACTATATCCAGCTTTTTTGCCTTTGCACGGACATAGCTCAGCGCCGCTTGAGCCGACTCCTTCATGACCTCTCCAAGCTGGCCCGTTAACGTTAGTTTACCGCTTCCCGGCATTCTTGTAGATTCAATAAATAATATCTCTCCTCCTGCCTGAGTCCACGCGAGTCCTGTAGCTACTCCGGGCTCAATGTTCCTTTCTGCAATTTCCGAGAAGAATTTAATGGGGCCTAGAAATTCATTAATGTTCTTGGCGCTTACCTTAACCGGCTTTGTATTACCTGAGGCGACTTCTTTGGCTACCTTTCGACATACTGTACCGATTTCGCGTTCCAGATTTCTCAGTCCGGCCTCTCTGGTGTAATCACTTATTATTACCCTGACTGCTTTATCAGAAATTTTCAAATTATTACCTTTTAATCCATGAGCTTCAAATTGTTTTGGAATTAGATACTGTTTTGCAATTTCAAGTTTTTCTTCTGTGGTATAACCTGGCAAATCTAAAACTTCCATCCTGTCTCTAAGTGCGTGTGGTATCGTATCGAGAATATTGGCTGTCGTTATAAACATTACTTTAGATAGATCGAATGGGACATCAAGATAATGATCTGCAAAAGAAAAATTCTGCTCAGGATCAAGCACTTCTAATAATGCAGATGAAGGATCACCATGAAAATCTGCCACCAGTTTATCTACCTCATCCAGCATATAAACAGGGTTATTCGAGGACGCTTTACGAAGTCCCTGTATGATCCTTCCCGGGAGTGCACCTACATAAGTACGTCGATGGCCGCGTATTTCAGCTTCGTCACGAATTCCTCCTAACGACATTCTGATAAATTTTCTTCCCATTGCCCTTGCTATTGACTTGCCAAGAGATGTTTTGCCTGTTCCCGGCGGACCAACGAAGCAAAGTATCGGCCCTTTCATATCTTTTTTGAGCTTCCTGACGGCTAAATATTCCAGAATTCTCTCTTTAACCTTTTTCAAGTTGTAATGGTCAGTATCTAACACCTTGTGTGCACTGGGAATATTCAGATTATCTTTAGTAGACGTTGACCATGGGAGTGCTATTAACCAGTCCAGATATGTACGAGCAACAGTATATTCTGCTGATGAAGGATGCATTCTTGAAAGGCGGGAAAGTTCCCTGTCAGCTTCCTTCTGAGCTTCCTCAGGTAATTTAGCCTGTTTCAATTTTTTTCCTAGTTCTTTGACTTCAGCAGCCTGGTCATCTCCTTCACCAAGCTCTTCCTGTATTGCTTTAAGCTGCTGGCGTAGATAATACTCACGCTGCCCTTTTTCCATTTCGCTCTTAACTTGTGTTTGTATCTTACCGGCAAGCTCTAATACCTGCATTTCATTGTTAATAAATGTATTGATTTTCTGCAATCGTTCTTTTACGTTTGTTGCTTCAAGTATTTCCTGTTTTTCAGGTACGCTTATATTTAAGTGAGAAGATATTAAATCCGAGAGTTTGCCAGGATTATCTATGTTAACAATGACTATTTTTAGTTCTTCCGGTAAGTTTGGGGATACAGATATCATACGCGAAAACTGATTCTTCGCATTTGTTGCCAGCGCCTCAGTTTCCACATCGTCTTTTTCAATTACGTCCTGCAATATATCTACTTCTGCCGTGAAGAAAGGTTCTGTTTTAGTAAACTTTTTAATGTGTATTCTTGATATACCTTGTACAAGCATCTTTGCCGTATTATCCGGCATCCTAAGCATCTGCAGTACAACAGAAGCAGTTCCGTACTCGTATAGATCTGATGGCTGTAGCCTCTCTTTTTCTTCAACTTTGTGGGTTACAAGTGCTACGAATCTGTTAGTTGCTAAAACATTATCGAGTAATTTAAGTTCTTCTTCTGTAGTAACACCAAGGGCAGTAACCATTTGAGGGAAAACTACTACGTCTTTTAATCCTAAAACAGGCAATTCGTCAGGTACCTTCAAAGATTCAGGTTCAAATTGCCCCGGAATCTTTGGTGTATCGAGATCCGTTTCTTCGGAATTATTTGGTTTTTCCTTTTTCTCTTTCATAGAGGTGCAAATTAATAGGTGATTTTAATAGATATCGTAGAATTAAAAGCTTTTTCAGCCTTTGGAATAGTTATCACGATAAATCCGTTTTCGTATGTGGCATGGATATTGTTTGCATCAACTTGTTTGGGAAGTTTTATTTTTCTTTCAAAGTATCCGTATCTAATTTCTACTTGATAAAAACATACTTTTTGATGTGCAGAGTCGTCGCCCCTTTTCCCGCTTACGGTGAGTATATGGTCTGAATATAAGACTGATATATCTTTAGGTTGGAGGCCGGAAACAGCCATTTTTACTATAATATTTTCTTCAGTTTCATATACGTCAGTAGGAGGTTGCCACGGGGTTGACGATGCAAAATCATGGCTTTTTGCCATAAAAAAGAATTCTTCAAAGAGTTTTTCAATACTACTGTGTTTTGCCATAGATTATTGTGATAATTAATTCGATGTGAAAGCCATTTTGCTTCCATCTTTTGTGTTTATTTATCATATAACAAGTACAAGCCTGACCACTTTTGCTGATTAAAGTTTGCACCCGCGTGTAATGTAAGGCCGATCTCAGTAGGGATAAAAGATGTTGTGTGGAGCTAAATAATTGCCGATGTTCTGGCTCACTGGTTTCTATTATTTAAATTAAGCAAAAATTTGAAAAGGTGAGGGTTGAATATAACAGCTTTTCAAAGTCCATTCAATAAAAAAGCCGGCCTAAGTTCTTAGGCCGGCTTTATACAAAAACTGCAGTATAGACTTTGTTGAAGATAGGTTATTAATACATATCTCCGTAACCACCATATCCACCACCCGCTGGCATAGCTGGTGCCTTCTTCTTTTCTGGTACTTTTCCAATCATTGCGTCAGTAGTTAACAGGAGTGTTGCAACACTTGACGCATTCTGGATTGCGGTTCTTACTACTTTCGTTGGATCTACAATTCCCTGCTTAACCATATCGCAGAATTTTGCTTTGCCTGCGTCATATCCTTCATTTCCCTCGGCATTGGCGACTCTCTCCACTATAATTGGTGCATTATCTCCTGCATTTTCGGCAATCTGGCTTAAAGGTGCAGACAAAGCTCTGCGAACAATATCAACACCTGTCGCTTCATCTCCCTTAAGTTTCAGAGATTTTAGTTTGCCTATAGCACGTATAAATGCGACACCTCCGCCAGGCAATATGCCTTCTTCGACGGCAGCTCTGGTAGCATGCAAAGCATCTTCTACTCTTGCCTTCTTCTCTTTCATTTCACTTTCAGTTGCCGCACCAACGTTTATCAGCGCAACACCACCAGTTAATTTTGCGAGTCTCTCTTCAAGTTTCTCTCTATCGTAATCAGAAGTAGTGGCCTGGATTTCTGTCCGTATCTGTTCGATTCTTCCTTGAATCGCTTTGCTGCTTCCTGCGCCCTCTATAATAGTTGTGTTGTCCTTGTCAATCTCAATCTTCTTGGCCCTGCCAAGGTCTTTGAGCTCTATGTTCTCAATATTTATGCCTAAATCTTCAAATACTGCCTGCCCGCCGGTAAGTATTGCGATATCCTCTAACATTGCTTTTCTTCTGTCACCAAAACCAGGAGCCTTTGCCGCAGCACATTTCAGCGTTCCTCGAAGTTTGTTGACTACCAGAAGGGTTAAAGCCTCTCCTTCAATGTCTTCGGAAATTATCATCAGGGGCTTGCCGCTTTGAGCAACTTTTTCTAAAACAGGCAATATCGTCTTGGCTGATGATATTTTCTTTTCATGGATAAGGATGTAAGGATCTTCCAGTTTAGTCTGCATTTTCGATGGATCGGTTACAAAATATGGCGAGAGATATCCTTTATCAAATTGTAAACCTTCAATCCATGTTGATTCTGTTTGAAGACTTTTGCCCTCTTCAACCGTAATAACACCATCTTTACCTACTTTCTCCATCGCATCAGCGATAATATTACCGATTTCAGTGTCGTGGTTTGAAGATACGGTACCAACCTGTTCTATCTCTTTTCTGCCTTTAACAGGAATGCTCATTGTTTTTAATGTGTCTACGACCTTATCAACGGCTTTTTCAACCCCTCGCTTCAGAGCCATTGCATCAGAGCCGGCAACAACGTTTTTCAGGCCTTCCAGGAAGATAGCCTCTGCTAGTACGGTGGCAGTAGTGGTTCCGTCACCGGCGACATCGCTGGTCTTTGCGGCTACTGACTTTACCATTTGCGCTCCGATATTTTCTATATGGTCTTCCAGCTCTATCTCTTTGGCAACTGTTACGCCGTCTTTGGTTATTGTTGGTGACCCAAAGCTTTTTTGTAGTATTACGTTTCTTCCTCTAGGGCCAAGAGTTATTTTGACGGCTGAAGCGAGTTGATTGATACCTCTCTTCAGTGCTTCAAATGCGTCCTGGTCAAAAACAATTTTTTTCTTTTCAGCCATCCTTAAAAAACCTCCTTTTTATCTGTTCTATCTAAATAAATTAGTTTTATATATTTGGGAATGGATATTAACAGCAAAAAAAATGCCTTATACATGACAATGTGATTTATTTTATTCTATTTTTATATATTCTCTTCCTAAAGCGTTTTTTATTAACAAATCAATGCTTATGGGTTGTTGAAAAGTCGATATATTTTTTTTTGAGCTAAATAACAGGATTTTACCATACTGCCTAATTGGCAGTTGCTTAACAAAGTAAATACTCTTAGGGATGTCATACTGGCAGTTAGGAATTGGAAGATGTACTTGTCGGTATATAAACGGTGTAACTTATAGTTACTAGTGGTCTTATGCTTGTCTCAGTAGTAGATATGCCGAAGCGGGGATTCGAACCCCAGCTTCAAGGTTGTAAGCAATTTGTTTATATATACTTAATAAAGAAAAGGCTTTTTTCAGTGCCGTTCCAGTGCCGTTTCTAACATCTCAACATTCTGATCGAGTACTACAAACAAAAGCATTGGTTTGCCTCACTCCCCTCTCAAAAACATTGACAACGTCTGGATTGTTATCATTCCTCTTAAACCCCATTCGCTTTAATAGGTAAAAATTGATTTTGGTTTATTTCTAACTGTTTTATTTAATTTGGCTTATAGGCACATTCCTTGAAACAAATTTAGTCTATTTTAGGGTGTTTTGAGATATTTTGGGTACAGTCGATCTCTTGATTGGGATTCAAGAGGTTGGAGTCTTGTATGGTGATGATGCGATAGGGGGTATACTTTTCGCAAATTAAGTTTATTATTGACAAAAATGTCAAATAAATGTTTTAATTTACTTTAACATTGAGTACATAGTACACACTCGAACAAACATTTCAGTATGAGCCAGTTCTTTTTCATAATAAATACTTAATTATTAATTTCTGTGGGAAAAGTACCGATAATATAAACTAGAAAGTAAAAAGTTGGTAATTATGACCGACATCAATTAACTCGGTTTTACAATAATGCAAACAATAATAGAATTCAAATTACCTTTTGATATTAAGAAAGACGATGACTGGTATGTGTCGTCTTGCCATGTAATTGACGTACATTCGCAAGGAAAAACAATTAAAAAAGCAAAAGAAAATTTAAGTGAAGCGTTATCATTGTTTCTGATTTCTTGTTTTGAGCGAGGTACACTAGCTGAGGTCATGAGAGAATCTGGCCTCAGGCCATTACACAAAGTACCACATACCCCAAAAAGAATAGACAAATCAAAGTATTTAGATATAAACATTCCTTTTAACATTCAACGTACACAAGCATGCCACGCATAACCCCTGTCCCTTGGCAAATTCTTGAATGCATATTCAAAAAAGCAGGATTTTCCTTTGAAAGACAAAAGGGAGATCACAAGGTTTATTCAAAGGCAGGTGTTCACAGGCCGGTGATAATTCCTACTTATAAAGAGGTACGATTAGATATTATTAAATCTAATATGAGAACAGCAAAAATGACCAACAAAGAATATTTTAAACTCCTTGAAGAGTGTAAATAATTCATTTATTATTTCCATCCATCGCCTTAAGCGCCTCACCAAATCGTATATAACCGTTGGCATGATCAAGTTTTTTTGGTGACAGTTCTTCCGTTTAGTTCCTACTGTTTTGAATTGCTTACTTGACAGTAGCTGAGTTTATATCATTACACTTAAACCTTTCATATATCAAGCGTAATCAGATGGTAAATCTAGGGTGTCGTACCTTCTCTAGAGTTACTTTATCAATTCTTCCAACTTATCTACAATCCATATCATGCCTTCCGTGTCTAAGGTGCAGTATTTCTCTAAACCATCCTTGATTTTAATCTCTTCTTTTTCTGTCACATTATTAGAAAGAATATCCAGAAAGGCAAGACTTGCACTCATACCATCTGATATTTCCAGATGATCATAATTTGTTCCAGTTAGAACAGGTAGAACATTCTTAATAGATGCACTCCCTTTTTGCTTGGAATCATAATAATGAAAAGACCTGAAAGGTGCCAGTAAATCAATTATTCGATCATATAAACCCTCTACCCAATTGTGATACTCTGGTAGAAAGGTTGAAAGATTATTTAAAACACCTCTTTCAAAAACTTGATTATAGACAACTATACTACCGCTACTGCCCAGTACTTTTTTCAAAGAATCTATAAACTTATGTCTTGGATCATTAGATCCGTCTGCTAGGAAAGAATAGTGTCTGGCCGATGTATTGTCTTCATCAACAACGTGCAGTGAAAATTGAAATGGAATCTGCTGATATGGCATTGTACCATCAAATGGTGGTATGGCAGTACTGAATGTTTCAAAGTCTAGGTAAGATAATGGATATTTCAGTGTATTTAGGAATTGTCTGATAGCTTTCTTTTCAATATGTGGTTTTCCGTAAATCTCACAATCTTTCTGAATCTTCTGTTTGTCACTCAGGCTGAAATCATTCGGAATATCCTTGATGGAGTAGATGCCTTGTTTAAACAACTCAAGAGATTTTTTGTTTCTGTCACCATACAAATTAAAAACATTGTTATCCGGCAGAAAATCCCAACACTCTTCTTTCAAAGGACATTCGTATGGACTGTTGCATTGTGTACCAATTGTCACATCAGAAAATTTCTTTGAACTAATTGTCCTGAACATATTATCTATTCGTTCCTGTATTCCATTCGTTGCTTCATCTACTTCCACAGTTATTTCTGTAGAGGTTAATAAGCCTTCGGGGTCAATCTCAGATTGTCTGGTGTACATGTTGTTGATGTGCATAAGAAAACAGTTTCTGATCTTTAGTCCGTACTTCTCACAACAATATCTCTGGAAGGAAACATCATGAATATTCAAAGGCTTAACGCTGGTGGAACTCTTGACCTCAATAATATCCCACTCATCATTGCTGACAGGTTTTAGAATGTCAATCCTTGAAAATATGTTATCAACCATGAACCCAGCTTCAAATAATGGCTTGTGTTTTTTGAGAAGATTTTCAGTCTGTCTGAGGTTGTTCTTGAAATCATCAGCAGGGATGTCAATGCCATCAGGAAACAGCTTCTTTGCAAACTCACCGACTAAATGCCCTTCATCAAATCTATGCTGTGTAGATGCGTCAGGCTTGGGAATACTATCAGGTTCATTAAGCATAACCCATAAATACTTGAAACACTGCAATCCAACAAGGTACTGTGATTTTGTCAGTAATCTTTTTCTGGCCATAAACAGTTATTCTTAAAGACGACTTGATTATTAAATTTTTTGTATTTAGGGTGAATTTTAGCAAGATAAGATGCAGAATGCTCTCTCAATAAAATATCTTATCTAATCTTAGATTCCAAATTAAAATATTAATATATTAAGGCGACACCATGTTGTCGGTTTCATGTTTACAATATATATGTGTGTTGATAATATATTCCCATATGACTACCAAAAACACAAGTTATGACAAAAAGGTCTTTCGGCTTTTTTTTATTCTAAATCAATTAGACTTACGTAGGAAGGTATCCACCAGTGAGTTGGCAAAGGAGTTTAATGTATCTCCCCGAACAGTCCAAAGGGATATCGTACTCCTTAATACTACAGGATTTCCAATCACATCATTGGAGAAAGGATACCATTCCTTTATGGAAGGTTTTTCACTGAAGAAAATGATGCTTACAAGAGAAGAAGCCTCTCTGCTGTCATTCCTCCACGACATTTCAAAATCACTTGGAGAGAAATTTGAAGATTCCTTCTCAAGCATTTTAAAGAAGGTTGTTTCAAAAGAACTGGATTCTGCCTTTTATCTGAAACTTCCTGAAGGTTCAAAAATCAGTAAGGATTTCCCTTACATTAAGGAATTGGAGGAAGCCGTCAAGGATAACATTAAAATAATATTGCATTATAAGACTCCAGAGAAAGAGGGTGACTATAGAGTCTGTCCTTTGAAGATCATCTTCTTTGACGGGTTCTGGTATCTTTTAGCCCAGGTAGATGGTAAGGACTGGATAATCAAGTTCAGGCTTGAGAATATAAGAAATATTGAGTTACTGGATGAATATTTTATACCACCCAGAAATTTAAGCACCTTCCTTGACCAAAGCGTTAATATCTGGTTTACGGAAAAGAGAGATAAGCAGGTCGTTTTAAAAGTTGATAAAGAGGCAGCAAGGTATTTCAAACAGCAGGTGTATTTTCCATTACAGAAGATTACGAAGGAAAACAGGGACGGATCGTTAATAATAGAATCAAAGATTTGTCACAATGAAGAAATCCTTAGCATAATATTTCGCTGGATTCCTTATGTGCAGGTAGTAAAGCCGAATGATTTGAAAGCTGAGGTTAAAAATATTGTTAATGAATATTTAAAGAATAGTTAAGATAGAAAAATATAGTTACATGATAGTATTGAAGTGTAAAAAATATAATTTAATCAATTGGAGGACGAATTAATGGGGAATGATAGATTTCTTGAAAATATAAGGAATAAACTAGAAAAAATATTTGGTGTGAAGAGGTGGTGGCAGCAAAATAACCTTTCAAAAATAATGGAACTAGAAGATATAGAAAGCAAAATAAAAAAGTCCATAGAGACAATAGATGATATGGTAACAGAAAAATTTAAGGAAATGGTGGGAGAACATAAAATAAGAAAAGGTAAATATATGGAACCACGAAGAGTTTACGAAAAACTCGGGACAGGAGAAATATTGTTAGAAAAACTAATAACTGCTTCAGATGAAACTGTTTGTAACCAATTTAATTTAATGTCAGGATTAACTAGTACAAATTATGATCATGTAGTAAAAAAAATGAATATAGATCTAGTCGTGATGAATGACAAAGAAAAAATTCAAGAAATGATAGAATTAAAGGATTCCGATAATCAAGAAAATCCATTATCTGCTATGTTTCAACTGATTTGTTACTACTTATTTTTTTGTAACTCAAGAAATCATCTAAAGAAGAATAATTACAATTATCTTGATACAGCAAAATATTTGAAATTGACAGTATTAGCTCCTATTGGATATTTTCAAAGTAGTAGTAAAAAAATGTTAGGAAGTATGACAAATGTTATAGAAGGAAAAATAAAGAGTTTGAAGAAGATACCCTATAAAACAGTTGTTATTTCTTTCCAAGAGTTTGATATAAAAAAAGAGATATTACTACAACTGGAAAAAAATATTAAACAACTGAGAAAATCCTATAGAGGAAGAAGTATTATTAAACATAATAATTAGTTAACAAAAGATTGTAAATAGTTGAGAATTTATAATATATGAACCTAACCATCCACCGAGGCACACATGAAATAGGCGGTTCATGTGCAGAACTTGCAACAAAAAACACTCGAATCCTGATTGATATTGGCCTGCCACTTGTAGATGAAGAAGGTCAGAGTTTCAAACTCGGCAATTATCTTAAACTGACAAAAACAGAACTTGTAGAAAGAAAAATAGCCAAAGACATTCCCGGTCTTTATAAAGAAGGTAATGATTACAAACCGCCTGGTGCCATACTCATTTCACATTCCCATCCAGACCACTATGGCCTGTTAACATTTGTGAAGCCACAAATACCTATCTACCTAAGCGAAGGCTGCATGGAATTAATCAAGGCAACTTATTACTTTAAGGGGATCAATCCTGATTTTGAAACTGCAGAAATTATTGAGAACAAGAAATATTTTTCAATAGGTGACTTTAAAATCACACCTTATCTCGTTGATCATTCAGGGTTTGATGCTTATGCTTTTTTGATAGAGGCTGATGGTAAAAGGGTATTTTACTCAGGAGATTTCAGGGGGCATGGTAAAAAGAGTAGTCTTTTTGACAGATTCATTGAAAATCCTCCTGAAAATATTGATCTCTTAATCATGGAAGGAACAGGCATTGAGGGTGCGGACGGTCACTATACTAAAGAGGAAGAATTAAGAGACAAGCTGGCTACAATCTTTAAAGAGAAGAAGGGAATGATCTTCTTTGCCTGTTCGTCTCAGAATATTGACAGGATTTCATCGCTATACAGTGCATGCCGGAGGAGCGGACGTATCCTGGTACTTGACCCATATACCGTATACCTGCTGGATGTTTTAAGAAAAAGGGCTCCAAAGATTCCGCAATTTGACTTCAAGGATATCAGGGTGTTCTTCACTCCTGACAGTAACACAAGAAGGTTAGCTGATGATAAAACTCTATTTAAATATAGAGAACCAAAGATTTCCTATGATGAGATTAAGGAAAAGAAGGATTCACTCGTTGTCAAGCCGTCATATAGTATAAGAAAGGCGTTTGCAAAAAAAGGATATATAGAAGATTCAACCCTGATTTACTCCATGTGGAGTGGATACTTTGAGAATGAGAAACCATTCTGGGATGAATACGGCATTTCTCCCATACACGTTCACACCAGTGGACATGCAGATGTTAAGCAATTGAAGGAATTTGCCAAAGCACTTAATCCTGCAACAATAATACCCATTCATACACTATCACCGGAGAAATTTCCTGAGTATTTTGGCAGTAAAGTCAGGATACTTTCTGACGGAAAACCAACCGAATTGTAAATCCCCATTTAATTAAAAAAATAAAATATTTTTTTACCGCGACATGCTGTTGTCGCATGGACATATTACTGTGTAATTGAAATTACTTCGGGAATTTAATCAGTCAACTAAGTAAATAAAAGAGGTTGATATGGGAAAAAAAGCTAGAAGCACACAAGATTCCATAATGCGAGATATGGGGGAAAAACATCTTTTTAGTTCATCTTTTGAAGAAAGAAAAACCATTGAATATCTTAATAATTTAATTAACTCAAAATTTTTAAGTAATATGCCAGTCAATTTGTTTAGTTTTTCAAAAAAGATATTAGGGATGGAAACAACAATTACTTTACTAAAAAAACATTTTCCTGAAATAGTTAGTAATAAAGAATTTGATGAATGGATTAAACGTGATCAATTAGATGAGAATATGCCTAGAAACATTATAATTAAATTCCTAAGAAATACTATTACACCTTTACTCAATAGGAAACTGAATAAGCAACCGTTATCTTTAGATAGTGATATAAAAGAACGTCTAAAGGTCATCAAAGAAACCTTTAATTTGACAAATGGTGAAATTGAAATACTTTCTTTTTTCTATTTATTATCAACAAGTGATTTTTTTAAGGATTTTCTAGACAACAACAAACATATTAATTTTGAAAGATTTTCAATTTTTAAATGTTTCGGTCACATTATTTTGGGACATGAAAGGAAATCTTTTTTGCATGTCTTTTCTAAAACAAGTCTTTTCAAGATGGATATCATGGAGAAAGATTACAGGGGGCAGATTGAACTGTGTTCCTGGTGTATGGATTACTTATCTGGATATGGAGTAAAGGATTTATCTCATGAGTTCTTTACAAGAGAAAATGATGAATCCTTACAGATTTCTGATTTTAGTGTTTCTGAGGATGAGAAAATGGTACTGAAAACTTTAATTAAAAGCAAAAAACGGCAAAACATCCTCTTTTATGGTGTTCCTGGAACTGGGAAGAGCTCATTTGCAAGGTGCCTGGCAAGGGCATACAAAAAAGATCTTTATACAGTAAAAATACCAGAAGAGGATTCACACGAATTCAGGTTACGAAACATCTATGCAACAATAAATATTGCAGAAAAGAAAAAGGCCATAGTATTAATTGATGAGGCTGATGAGGTACTGAACTCTTGTAATTCCTTCTTTTATAAAAGCAAGACTAATAAAAGCTTTATTAATAATTTACTGGAAAGTCATCAAAAAAAGTTAATTTGGATAACAAATCGTGCAGGCGAGATAGATTCATCTACTATGAGAAGGTTTACTTTTTCTGTTGAATTTAAGATGTTCGGTATTAAAGACCGCTTAAAAGTCATAAGAAATGAACTCAAAAAACAGAAACTTAATGGTTATTTCGATGAGGGAGAATTGCACGATCTTTGCAGAACTTATGCTGTAAATGCAGGTGGCATTATTAATGCTATTAATGCCACGAAAATTGGAAGAAAGACAAAGAAAGAGACTGTCCTAAAAAATGTCAGGACACTATTAGGGAACCATGAGAAGGTTACAAGAGGAAAGGAAAATAGTAATATTAAATTAGGTAAGATCAAAAACTATTCATTGAAAGGTCTGAACACTTCGCAAAACCTGGAAAATGTAATTTCTGTTCTCAGACAATATACTGAATATCAAAACGATAACGCTGAAAATTCCCACTCTATTAAAATGCTGCTCTATGGAATCCCCGGAACAGGCAAATCAGAATTTGTCTATTACCTTGCAAATCTGCTGAATAGGAAGGTTCTTTTGAAGAGATGCAGTACAATACAATCAAAGTGGGTGGGAGAGACTGAAAAGAATATAGCAGAGGCTTTTTGTGAGGCCCAGGAAAACAATAGTATTCTGTTCTTTGACGAGGCTGATAGCCTGCTTTATCCACGAAAAGAAGCCATTCACTCATGGGAAAAAAGTAAGACAAATGAAATTCTTACTCAAATGGACAGTTATACAGGGATTGTAGTTTTTGCGACAAATGATGTGGATGGGCTGGATCATGCTGCATTCAGACGTTTTCAATTTAAGATTGAATTTCTGCCACTGGCACCGGAAGGTAATATTCAGTTTTACAATTCCATACTGAGTCCACTGATATCTAAGAATATTATCTTGACAGATAAGGATATCGATTGTATTCAAAACATAAGAAATCTCACTCCGGGCGATTTTGCCGTTGTTAAAGAACAATACACATTCGTTAATCAATCAAAAGTAACGCATCAACAATTAATTGAATCATTACTGAATGAAACGAGGCATAAGGAAAGCGAGAAGAAGATAACTGGTTTTGCTGTTATGGACAGATGATACGTTGTGATCATAAGAATGCTTAAAAGAAAAAGAGGAGTTTAATGATGTGTGAAAAAAGAAAATCAGTTTGGGAAAGCATCAATTATAAGTCTGCTGTTTTAGTGCCTAGAGAGGGCACATATAGAATCAGAGTCCCTGATGGCTGGCTGGTAAGGTACAGATATTTTGGTGGGAAATGGATGACTGCAAATTGCATTACATACTTTCCTGATAAAGGTGCAGAATGGGATACAGAGAATATCAAGTGGGAATTGATTGAGGATCGTGGATGCCCAAATGAGGTACAATTGACCTATCGAATGAAGGTTACTGGAGGTTGGATAGTTAGAGACGATTACAAGACAATACAACAAGGTGTGGATGGAAAGATTAACCATCTAAACTTGTCCATGACATTTGTACCAGATAAAGAGCATGTTTGGGAGATAGATGACTGAAAGGAATCTTAAGCTATATGTGTGGGTTTTACACTAAAAATATTAATCTACTAGGAGGAGCAAAATGACACAGATATGGAGAATAAATATCAAAACAGAGCCTGAAGAAGGAATCGATCCTCGTAATTTTTGCATTGATAAAAGTATACTTGGTATCGGATGGGCTGTAGAAGTTGATGTTAAGGATTCAGACTGGGATACTTATTATAAGCTGGCAGAAGAAGCCTACTATAATAGAAGCAAAGATAAAGGATGGTGGCCAGCAATAAATGCAATAAAAAACAGAATGCAAGTAAACGATTTATGCTGGACTAGAGATAAGGACGGGATCTATTATTTAGGCAGGATAAGAAGTGACTGGAGATATGAGGGAAGTCGTGATAACAGGGCAGCCGATGTTGTCAATATTAGGGATTGTGATTGGAAAAAGGTTGGAACTGTAGATGCGGTTCCGGGAAAAGTAGTCAGTAGTTTCATACCAAGGAGAACAGTACAAGCGGTATACGATGAAACAGTCAAAATTTACTCTGAGTTCCGATATAATTCCTTTTCAGAAAAATTCAAATATCCAATTCCTACTTTGTCTCCTGAGCTATTTTCTCTGATATCTGCAGAGGATTGTGAAGATATAGTGGGTTTATATCTTCAAGAACGGGGCTATAGAATTATACCAAGCTCATGTAAATCTGATACATTAAAATATGAATTTGTTATGAAGCATACTCAAAGTAAAAAAAATGCTGTAGTTCAGGTTAAAATAGGTGACGAAGTTCTACATATTGATGAATTTAAGTCTATAGGGTATGAGGTATACCTTTTTGCAACCAGCGGAAAATATGTTGGAAACCAGATAAATAATATCCACTGTATTACACCTGAAACTATCAAAGATTTTATTAAGAAAAATGTTAATCTTTTACCTGAAAAGATACAAATATGGTTAGATATGTGCAAAAAAATGGGAGAAAATATAAGCTAACCATAAATTTAAAGCCTTTAGATTCTCTTATGAAAATAAAGAAAATATATATTGCATCACCGTTATATAGCACAAAGGAGCAAAAAGATAATTGTGAAATAGATGAGGTATTGCGAAGTGCCGGATACAATACTTTTTTGCCTCAGAGAGATGGATTTACTTACGTTGATCTGTTTAAACAAGTACAGAATGAAGGTTATACGCATGATGTAGCAAGAGACATCGCATTAGGCCTGATTATGCATCTTGACGTATACTAGGTATGTGAGGGCTGTGATGCAACAGTATTGAATTTGAACGGACGCAATCCAGGAGAAGGCACAATAACTGAAGGTGCATTATGTTTCAGGAGTGAGCGCCCATTGGTGATATATAAAGGAAACAATCCTTCTTTCGTTCTGGAAAACCATAGTCCACTACTTACCGGACAAACCGGATTTGAAATTGTTAACAAAGTAGAAGAAATTCCAAAGAAATTAAAACAACTTGAAAATGAGGTCGAGTCCAATTACGCCAGAACAATGAACATCTCAAGAAAACTATTTAAGAATTACGATCCGGGAAATAAAGATATAGGAGTTCTTGCTGGTTTAGGGAAAGAGTTGTTTTAAGGACTTCTCAAGTTCATCTTATAATCAAAATCATATAAACATGATTAGAAACTGGATATCATATTTGTTATTTATTACACATGAAAGTTGATAAAGAAAATAACTGGAAAAAGAAGATAGACCCTGCCTTTGATGACCTCATTAAAGTATACTTAGATTATATAAAACTTACCCATATTTGCAGCTTGGATAAACGTAAAAGATACTTAACTCTTGATGATGCATCTCTAAAAGTCATGGAGCGTAAAGGATACCCTCCTCTCTTAAAAGAATTTAATCCAGACCAAAGAGATTTGAAAGAGTTAATGAATGATATAGTTGTCATACGTACAAGCTCAGATTCTAAGCTCATCTCGGAAAGTATTGAGTATATTGTAAAATTAGTAAAAGATAATGAGGATAAAAAACTAAAGAGAGAAATTAAAATTAAATATGAAGATGCTTTAAAATCAAACATTATAAGCATGATTAAAGGATTGCCACGAGAAGATAGCAGAAATTATTACAAAAGACGTCTTGAGATGGATTTATCAACTGAAGAAGCTAAACCACTTACCAAAAAAAAGGTTCACAAGAAAATAGCAGTTACTAATGAGATGTTAAAGGATATTTTTTGTTTGTTGCATCAGACAGGAATTAAAGGTTACTGGGGTTCTCAGGATGAAAGTTACAATGATAAAGAGATTGATAAATTGAATTTTATTAATTTACTAATGCAGCAAGTATATGATGACATATCAAAAAGGGCTTACAAAAAGTCTCTGATTCAACTGCTTAAGGAAGCACGAAACGATGATGAAATATTATATAAGGCAATACGTCTTGACAAAACCCTGTTTGATGAGGATTGGGTACGTGAGCGAATCAGAAAAGCATTCTATTCAGGGGATTCTAGATTTTTTAATGAATTGGGGAAAGCGATAATAAAATATCCTATACCACTAAGAGGGATACAAGGAAAGTTTAAAGTGGAACAAGAAGATAGTATAGTGGAATATGGAAAGTTAACATTAATATTGCTTAAATTATGGCCAATTGGCCTTTGTAGATTAGAAATAAGAGAACTCGTCGGGTTACTAAAGGCATGCGGGTTATCAACACAAGAAGATGATAAAACATTTAGAACGTATATAAACAGATTAAGAAAATCTAATGTTCTATTAGATCTTGATAAACTCATAATGATGTAAAAATACGACATGAAATAAATGATTTCATGTCGTAGACTATTTACCGAAATTTATTATTATAGGCCGTAGTGTGAAAACACTGTGGCCTTTTTTATTTTATGGATTATTTTTGTATAAAGAAAACAGTTATTATTTACATTCGATTCAAACTAACCGTTTTACTTTTTACATTATTGCTTGTTGTCTTTGACAGTGGATAAATAGTTTTTTCAAAATTGTATTTAGTTTTATTATTACAAAAAAAAAGAGGACATAAGCGGCAACTTATATCCTCCGAATCATTATTCCCGTTCACCAATGAAAAAGAATAATAACAATAGTTTAATATTATCAGGTAATACATTTAATTTATCAACTAAAAAAACCAGTGTTGAGTACGCCCACCAAGCGCACGCAAACACTGGTTTTTTTTTGGTTTCAGTTTGGCCTGTTAATGGGAGAAGCCCTATAGACTTGATACTAAGAAACAAGTGGAACAGGATTTTTTATGTTATTGATATTCATTGACTTATGATGTAGTCGTTTTCAGCCGTTTTTATAGCCTTTTTGGAGGTAAAATCATGTGTAAATGCGCAGTGAAAAAAGAAGAAAAATTGAGAGTTGTAACCGTAAAAAATAGTTGGAGGCTGAGAGCTCTTTTCCGTATTGAAAAATATATCCGTGAAATTGGTCAGGATAAGAGAGCGAAAAGGATGGGCTATTGTGGAAATACTATTTTTGTGAAAGTTAATAAAGGAGACCCATCAAATGTTTTGTATGAACCTCAATTACGTTGTAAAGATCGAGTTTGTCCCGTGTGTAACTCATACCGTGCGTCGATTCTTTCTCGAAAGGTGGAAAACCTCGGGAAAGATATGGAAAACCCTCATCTACTGACAATAACTGCTAATACATTAAACAGGAATAGTTTAAAAACCGCTATTGAGTGTTTTAAGAAATCAACAAGTTTACTCAAAAAAGAGCGTTCATGGTGGAAAAGGTACATCCGGGGTGGTGTAGAACATATAGAAGTCACACATAATAAGAAAACCGGCTGGCATATTCACTCACACATGTTAGTTGATCTGGCCGTAGATCGTAAGGTTGAGAATAAGGAGCTTAGAGACAATGGGTATTTTCTCGATCCGATTAAGAAAGAGCTTGAGCAGGTTCTTACAAAAGTAGGACTTGGAAAGATTTCAGATATAAGGCCGGTAACCGAAGGATACGGAAAAGAAATCTCTAAGTACTCTATGAAGTTTGGTCTTGATATTGATGAAGTACGGTTAAAAGAGATTATTGTTGATATGAAGGGGAAAAGAATGGTGTCACGGTTTGGCAATTGTTATGGCAAAAGTTCTGATGAAGATATTGAAGAGCTTACACCGGAAGAGGAAGAACAATATGAAACGCTGGGAACCATAGAAGAAGTTGTACATAAAAGCTTTCAAGTGTCGGGTATTAATAGTGATATGGTCGGGTATGCTCTCGGAGCGGTGAAGATCGGGCTTATAAAGATACGTGCAGTGGACTATAAGCCTTTTCGTAGTGAGAGCATAAATACATCTTGATTATGTGTTTTTAGAAAGGTGGTAAATAATGATAGTAGATGGCATGATTGCAAGCTTTGTGAATATTTCTGATAAAGGTGTCTGGTTTAAGGTACTGTGCAAAGACCTTGGAAACACGTTTAGAGTTTTTATTCCTATGGATAGTGTTGATGGTGAGCAGCTTTTAAATATGGGTGATTCTGTCAAGGTTGATTTCAATGAGTTCTATCTGTCTGGAAATGAAGTTTGTGTAGAGGTAAAGAGAGTCACACTAGATACCGGTAAAAGATAATTAGTTTTTTTTGATCTTTGGAGTGTGACTGATGCTTTTAAACTATAAGTTTCTGGAAGTATATAAAAACATGATAGACGCTTTTTTATCGCATGATTTTTTTTACTTTCAGAAATTTCCATATTGAAGAGGAATTATAATAATTACTTAGAAAGCTTTGTATTCAAGTATTTGTAATATGTTTTTTAGTCCTTTGTAACCTCACTTAAAAGTACAACCAGAAAAAACTTTTTACAAATACGGCTCAAACAAGAAATGTTAAAAGAGTGATTTAAGCATTTGACAGGTCTGAAATATGAAAATCGAAGTTAATGACTCACAATTCCAAAAGGCTGAAAGAGTACGGATTTTTTATGAATAAATTACCTGAAAATACCTTGACATTACAGGACTCAATTTCGTACCTTATTGCCGGAAAGGACGAAATCATGAAGGGTTCTATATGTGCTCGTGGAAAATGTCAAGTATGCAATGGAAAGTTTACGGAAATTAAGAAAGTAGCTTTCTTTTGTCCTGAGCATAAAACTGTTCCTAATCGGTTTTATATTGACTTTTCTTACAAAGGTCAACGGTATAAGTTGTTTTCGGATAGATATGGCCAGGTACTTGATTCTTATCAACGTGCGGAAGCGTTGTTGATTCATATCAATGGTGAAATTGAACGCCACACCTTTGATCCTACTCATTACATTAAGCAGGAACTTGAAAAGTTTTATACAGACAGATTACTCGATGGATTTCTGGAGTACAAACTATCCAGTAAAAAGATAGCCCCCAGTTATGTTAGCCATTATAAGCGACACATAGGTATTGCCAGAGATTATTTTAAAAGTAGAGACATAAGAGACTTACGAAAACTTGACATTGTTAATTTTACAGATCATGTCCGAAAAACATATAAGTTTGGCAATAAAACCCTAAGAAATTGTGTGAATCTGTTCAAAACATTTCTTTTCTATCTGAAAAACGATCTGGAAATCCTTAATACTGTTCCCCATTTTCCAGTTATTGAGATAACTCACCCAGCAATCAAATGGTTAACGCCAGAGGTACAAAAGGTTGCGTTTAGTCATATTCCAGATCAAGACAAGCCTATAATTGCTTTTCTTATGCTTTCAGGATGTCGTCCAGGTGAAGCCAGGGCGTTGAAATGTAAAGACGTTAACATTGGGCAGGAAATCTTTACAATATCTGCAACATTTTCAGATTATACCTACCAAAAGAAACGCAAAGGACAGGGCTCTAAAAATGCGATAATACCAATACATCCTGAACTAATGGATTATATTAAGAGCCGGGTTGAAAACAATCTACCGGAAGCCTTTGTTTTCGTAAATCCCAATTCGGGTTTACACTACTCAAAGACAAATCTTGCCAAGATATGGAGCAATGCGAGAATTAAGGCAGGTCTGGACAAGTCTATAAGACTGTACGATGCTACACGCCATTCCTTTGCGTCTCAATTAGTCAATTCTGGGGTGTCTATATTCAGTATCAGCAAGCTTCTGGGTCATGCAGATATCAGGACATCAGAAAAATACGCTCATGGTGATGTAAGGAAGCTAAAGGTAGAGGTCTCCAGTCTATCACTCGAAGAAAAGGTTTCAAAACTCAAATCTGAGAAGCCTTAAGCGAAAGAAACACACCAATAAATTTCATATCAAAACCTAACAAAATTCTTGTTTCGTTTATAGTGAAGAATTACTACTCAGTGCCATTCCAGTGCCGTACTTATTGTTATGTTAAAAAAGTTAAGTTCTTTAATACCAAGTAGTTAAGATCTGCCGAAGCGGGGATTCGAACCCCGACATCCTTGCGGACACTAGGTCCTGAACCTAGCGCGTCTGCCAATTCCGCCACTTCGGCTATCAATACAAATCATATACATTCTATATCATTTATTAGCAAATAGTTATGAACCAGCAAGATCAAATCCTGTGCGCTTCTTTCAATTTCACATAATATATAATTATGTAAAATGCTATAACTATAATATATATAAGTGCTTATGTGACTTCTCTGTTCTGGATTTATTGAATGCCTGTAAACCAGAAAAGTGAGGGCTGAACAGGTTCAGCAGCTTCAAAATAGGTGTATAAGGCTATAAAACCTTGAAATTTGAAGGTATATTTGATAATATAGAAAAATTTGGATCTGTTTGTCAACATGGAAATTGTATCAACTAACAAGAAGGCCCGTTTCAATTATGAAATTATTGAAAAAATTGAAGCAGGAATTTCTTTGAAGGGTACAGAAGTTAAATCAATTCGAAATAAAAATGTAAGTATAGGGGAAAGTTATGCTCAAATAAAGGAAAACGAGGTTTTCCTTCACAATTTACACATAAGCCCATACGAACAGGGGAATCGGGAGAATCACGACCCTATTCGTGTGAGAAAATTGCTCCTTCATAAACAGGAAATCAAAAAACTGGCTGGTAAAATACAACTAAAGGGGCTTTCGTTAGTCCCTCTCTCAATTTACTTGAGGAAAGGAAAAGTAAAGGTTGAGTTAGCGGTTGGCCGAGGCAAACGATTAGTAGATAAAAGAGAGTCTATTAAGAAGAGAACAATTGAACGAGAAATTGATCGTATCGTTAAAAAATAAATAGGTTTATGCAGACTTAAGGGGGCGAAAGGTTTCGACCGAGTAACTGGATGCAAAAGTTGCACTCTGAGGTGGTCAGGCGGCCTCATAAAACACCTGACAAAAACTTAAATGCTGATAATGAACTAGCATTGGCTGCGTAAAACCGGCCGCGTCTTTTCAACTCTCTCCTGCGGAGTTGATCAGGCGAACAATAGCAGGATAGTTAAACCTTTTCGCTCAAAGGGGGTTTGGCGAAACATTATTTTGGGATAGCTGTTTTAAAGGCCTGTCTGTCGGCATTTAATACGGCGAAATCAAAAGATAGACTATATGTGTAGACGCTTTTGCTGAAATACTTTGGGACGCGGGTTCGATTCCCGCCGCTTCCACCATAAAGTTTATTTAAGTAACGCATTAATATTTGTTTATAACAATGTAAGGATACGTTCGTAAAAGATGAGCGCTACAAGGATCTTAATAATTGCCGATGCCTGGGAGACCGTAGACGGACTTAGAGATTTTTTTGAACTTCACGGATTTGAAACGGAAGTTGCTCTGAGCATTAAGGTATCATTATCAATCCTGGAAGAGAGAAAAATGGATCTGGCAATAATTGGTTTTAAGGATCACGATACATCATGTATTGAAGTCCTGGCTAAGGTAAGGGCCATAGACCCCTTTATTCCGGCTATTTTAATTCATGGAAGTAGTAGTTCTAAACGCATAAAATCAATGACAAAAAAGGCAGATATTCAGGCATACATTCCAAAACCAATTGAATGGGATTCTTTTCTACATAAAGTAAAAAAAGTACTTGCCTCCCATTTGAGCAAAGTAGCATAAATCACTTTTTTAAGATGAAACGCCTTTTAATCACGATACATACCACATTCAAAATCCCCTGTTTCTTATTAGTATCCCTCCTGTTTTTTTATATCGTATGCCCGGGAAGCGTATGGTCTAAACCTGAAAATGAAAAACTCAGGGTAGAAATAGATGCTATATTACAAAAATACAAGCCTAAAGACACCCATGTAGGAATAAGCATATTCTCGATAAGCAGGGACAAAAACCTCTATCAAAGCAATCCTGACGAATCTTTTGTAGTTGCTTCCAATATGAAGTTATTTACGACAGCCACCGCCCTGATCTATCTTGGTGCGGGTTTCGAATACAAAACTGAAATATTCTATCGTGGTGACATCTCTGCTGACGGGGAATTGGATGGTGATATTATCATAAAAGGAAGCGGTGATCCAAATATTTCAGGAAGATTTTTTGAAGGTGATGTGACAGCAGTCCCCGCCTACTGGGCTAATAAAATAAAGGAGCATGGTATACAAGTAATTAATGGTGATATCATTGCTGATGACACGATTTTTGATAGAGAATTTGTTCATAGTAACTGGCCAGTGGATCAGCTTACTAAATGGTACTGTGCACCTGTAAGCGGTCTCTCTTTTAATGATAATTGTGTTGATGTTATAGTGAAGCCCAATAGTAATCCCGGTGGTCTTATATCCGTACAGGTTAAGCCTGAAACATCTTTCGTTAAAATAATTAATAAATGCAAAACAACCACGTTGAAATCAAAACAGCGTTACACATTGTATAGGAAGCCATTTACAAATCAGATTGGTCTTAAAGGTTTTTTATGGTCAAAGAGTAAGCCGAGGAGAGAGTGGATGACCGTACATAACCCTCCTCTATATCTGGCCACTGTATTTAAAGAGATATTAGAAGGAAAGAATATTCGCGTTATGGGGGAGGCGAGGGTTATAGGCGAAACAGATATTTACTCTATTGACGAAAATAATATATTAGCTACAACCACGTCAAGTTTAAGACAATCTATTACTGTGGCCAATAAACGCAGCCAGGGATTTTATTCAGAGCAGATATTGAAGACTCTTGGGGCAAACATTAATAATGAAGGTACCTTTTCCGGAGGGTTGGCAGTAATTGCGGATTTTATTACAAAATTAGGAATTTCGGAAGATCATTATCATCTTGATGATGGTTCCGGATTATCTAAAGAGAACAAATTGACTCCGGAAATGTTCACAAGATTATTGCGCTATATGTACCAACACAAAAATGCTGGTATCTTTCTAAAATCACTTCCAATTGCAGGGACAGATGGTACGCTCAAAAAACGTATGAAGGAAGAACCTTATAAATCAAGAATAAGAGCAAAGACGGGGTATGTTAATGGGACAAGTACGCTCTCCGGATATGTTAAAACATTGGACGAAGAGGTAATAGCGTTTTCAATACTGGTAAACAAAATAAAAGGCAGTGCAAGGCCGGCAAAGCGACTCCAGGATGCTATATGCAGGTTTCTGGTAACTTATAATTAAGCAGTGGAAAATATTATAATATTTAGAAACAGTGTTTATTGATGAGGATAGATTATGTGTCACAAAATAGTTTTTAAATAATTCCCTGTGTAGGATCCTTTAATGCCGGCAATTTTTTCCGGAGTACCTGCCGCAACGACCTCCCCGCCTCTATCTCCTCCTTCAGGCCCCATGTCGATTATATAGTCTGCTGTCTTGATAACGTCAAGATTATGTTCAATAACAATTACTGTATTCCCCATATCAGTAAGTCTGTGAAGTATCTTCAGGAGTTTTTGTATGTCAGCGAAGTGAAGTCCCGTTGTCGGCTCATCAAGTATATAGAGTGTTTTACCTGTGCTCTGTTTTGCAAGTTCAGTTGAAAGTTTTACTCTTTGCGCTTCGCCACCGGAAATGGTTGTACTTGATTGCCCGAGTGTTATGTATCCCAGTCCCACATTGCGCAGTGTTCTCAATATGCGTTCAATGCGGGGAATATTTCTGAAAAAATCATATGCTTCATCGACAGTCATGTCCAGTGTGTCTGAAATGGTTTTACCCTTATATCTTATTTCCAGTGTTTCAGGATTGTATCTTTTGCCCCTGCATTGCTCGCAGAGAACAAACATGTCCGGCAGGAAGTTCATAGCAATTTTCTTTGTTCCCTGGCCCTCACATAATTCACATCTGCCTTCTTTGACGTTAAAACTGTAACGGCCGGATTTATATCCTCTTATCTTTGATTCCTTTGTCTGTGAAAAAACATTTCTGATATGACTGAAGAGATCTGTATATGTTGCGGGATTAGACCGCGGTGTACGTCCAATCGGTGACTGGTCAATCTCGATGACTTTGTCAATCTTTTCTATTCCCATTATTTTGCTGTGTTTACCCGGTTTGGGACGGCTTCCATAGATTTCCTTCATTAAAGCTCTGTATAAGATTTGATCGATCAGAGTACTCTTGCCCGAGCCGGAAACACCCGTTATACAGCAGAAAACTTTTAACGGAATCGTGACATCAATAGACTTAAGGTTGTTTTCTCTTGCTCCTTTTATAAGGATAGCGTTGTTCATGTCTACATCTTTTCTCGTCCCTGGGATTTCCACCTTAAGTTTATGGTTCATATATTGAGAGGTTAATGATTCTTTATTGGAGGTTATCTCCGTAACAGAGCCACTTGCCACTACCGCTCCTCCATGTTCTCCGGCACCGGGTCCCAGATCAATTACATAATCAGCATTATTAATGGTTTCTTCATCATGTTCAACTACTATTACGGTATTTCCGGAGTCTCTCAATTTTATTAATGTGTCGATTAATCTTTTGTTATCTCTCTGATGCAATCCAATGGTTGGTTCGTCCAAAACATAGCATGCACCAATCAGGCCGGTTCCAACCTGAGTGGCCAACTGGATCCTCTGCACTTCTCCACCGGAAAGCGTATCGCTTCTCCTGTCCAGTGTTAAATAGTATAATCCTATATCAAGCATAAAACCTGACCGGATTATAATTTCTTTTAAGATTCCTTTTGCAATGATTTCCTTTTCGCCCTTGAACTTAAGAGACTTAAAGAAATCAAAGGCTTTTTCCACTGTCATTGAGGTGATTTCAGTTATTGTCTTGCTATTTACTTTTACAGATAAAGCCTCAGGCCTTAATCTTGCTCCATTACACTCTTTACATGTAGTATAATCCATGTAACTTTCGAGACGTTTTATAACGTCAGAACTGTTTGTTTTGTCATATACCTGCCATAGTGACGGAATAACACCTTCAAAACGTTCTTCTATTTTGGTGTTGAGAGGTTCTCCATGTATTAAAATGTTTCTAAACTTTTTGCCGATCTTGTTGAATGGGATCTTGGTGTCTATGTTAAATCTCTCTGAAAAATCATTTAACAGGCTATTGTAATGCTCATGAGTGATTGGGCTCCATTTTGACCATGCATGGACAGCGCCCTCGCTCAAATTTAACTCTTCATCAGGAATTATCAATTCCGGATCAAACTCCAGCGTCATACCAAGCCCTTCACACTCTCTGCACGAGCCGTACGGGCTATTGAAGGAGAACATTCTTGGGGCAAGCTCCTCATAACCTGTTCCACAGTCAGGGCAGGAGTAACGTTCACTGAAAACCATATCTACCCATTTTCCCTTCTTTTCCCGGGCAATAATCACTACCCCTTCTCCTAACTCAAGGGTTGTATGTATTGAGTCACTGAGCCTCTTTTGAATGTCATCCTTCACTACAAGCCTGTCTACGACGATATCAATATCATGCAGTTTATACCTGCTTAGTTTAACTTCGGTTCCTGCATCAATAATTTTTCCATCTACTCTTGCACGTACAAAGCCTTTACGTCTGATTTTCTGGAGAATCTCTTTGTGCTCACCTTTTTTACCCTTAATTATGGGCGACAGAATCATAATCCTTGTGCCTTTGGGTATCCGGGATACTCTTTGCATAATCTGTTCTATGGATTGTCTTGTGATTAATGTTCCGCAATTATGGCAATATGGAGTGCCCACTTTGGCAAAGAGAAGGCGCAGGTAGTCGTAAATATCAGTTGTTGTGGCGACTGTAGAACGCGGGCCCGTATGGCTGGTGCGTTGTTCGATCGCAATAGTCGGGGGGAGGCCTTCTATAATATCGACATCAGGCTTTTGCATCTGGTCGAGGAACTGCCTTGCATATGAGGAGAGGCTTTCTATATAACGTCGTTGTCCTTCTGCGTAAATAGTATCAAAAGCCAGAGAGGATTTTCCGGAACCGCTTACACCTGTAACAACTACAAGCTGGTCTCTGGGTATGTTTATATTTATGCTTTTAAGGTTGTGTTGTCTTGCGCCTTTTATTGATATGAGATTGAGAGGCTCCGGCTTGACAGCGTTACTTCTTTTTCTTTTTGCTTGCATCAGGCATCTTCTTCCAGTTTTGAATCAAATGAGTTAATAGTCGTACGCCAACACCGGAAGCGCCTTTTCGTATGTATGGAGTGTCCTTTTCTACAAGAAAAGTTCCTGCAATGTCTAGATGTACCCATGGGTAGTCTTCTACAAATTCACCTAAGAAACACGCGGCTGTAATGGTACCTGCATATCGTCCGCCAGTATTTTTTATGTCCGCTATGTTGCTTTTTATCAATTCATAATAATCTTTCCATAACGGTAGTTCCCACACCCTTTCATGGCAGATTTCACCGGAATGTTTTATCCGGTCTTTAAGCTCCTCATTATTACCAAGCATACCAGATGCAAAAGTACCAAGTGCTGCAACACATGCACCTGTTAATGTGGCAATGTCTATTAAAGCATCTGGTTTATACCTTTTTGCATAACTGATGGCATCTGCCAGTATCAGGCGTCCTTCAGCATCGGTGTTTAAAACCTCTACAGTCTTTCCGGACATGTATTTGATTATGTCGCCTGGTTTCAAGGCACGGCCACCGGGCATGTTTTCTGTGCACGGTACCAGGCCTACAATGTGAGAGGATGGCTTCAGGCGGGAAATAGCTTTAAAAGTACCCAGGACAGCAGCCGCCCCGGACATATCAGCCTTCATAAGATCCATATTAGCCCCGGGTTTTAAGGATATTCCTCCGGAGTCAAATGTAACTCCTTTACCAACAAGAACTATTGTATCATTGGATTTTTTCTTAGTATTATATTCGAGTATAATAAATTTGGGAGGTTGAGAACTTCCTCTCGATACATTCAATGTGCCGTTCATACCCAGTTTCTTCATTTGCGGACCGGACAAAATTTTACACTTGACTCCGGTTTTCTTTGAAATTTCTTTTGCTTTATTTGCAAGGAACGTTGGTGTTGCGTCGCTTCCCGCCATGTTTACAATATCACGTGTAAAGTGGACGGCTTCTGCTATAATTTCTGCTCTCTTTGCTTCAGATCTGACTTTTTCCAGGTCGTCTCTTTTCTGAACAACTAGAGAGAAATTTGTAATAGTCGTTTTTTCATCCTTCTTTAATGTCTTATACATAGTGAAATTATAGAGCGACAATAAGATGCCCTCTGCAACCGAACGTGTAACGTTTTCCAGAGAAACTCCTTTGTTTCCCATTTTATATAATAATATAGCAGGATTTTTAAATTTCTTTTTCTGGATTATTCTAGTGGCGGTGCCTGCTGCCTGTCGGACCTTGTCTAATGAAAACTCATCAGGTTTACCTAATCCGACCAGTAGTACTCTTTTTGGAATGATCTTTTTGTCTGTCGGGATTATTGTCGTTTCATTTAGTTTGCCGGTAAAATCCCCGTTTTTCAGTAAACTTGATATGGCACTTCCTGATGCTTTATTAAGGGCATTTAATTCGGGAGGTAATTTTTTTGTATTTTCAGATAGACTAATTATGATTACACCTGTCGATACCTTTTCTGCTGCACCAAATGTTACAGATAACTTCATCTAAAGTCCTCCATAAAAAAAAGAGAAAACAACTGTATTTTTATAGTTCCAGAAGAGGTATATTATACTAATTATACACACATAACAAGAGAACCTTTTTCTTTTGACAATCAAAGTCCTTTACACTAAAATTAATTATTTACAATTAATTTTAAAATCAGCAGTGGGGTAAGTGATGAAAATAAGGCTTTTAATAACACTAATTTCTTTAAGTTTTTCGGGTTTATTAATAAATGGTTGTGGTGATAATACACCAAATCCTCATGGCGGGATCGGAGGCGGAGGCGGTGGTGGCGACATGAACTTTGAGCAGCAGGCTTTGAAGGCGGAGCAGGAGGACCTTGCCAAACTGAAATTAGGAAAAAATCCTTATGCAGACGACGTTTCTGAGTCAGCTAGTGATTCCGCTACAGATCCTAATGAGGTAATAGCAACAGTAAATGGTGAAAATATTCTACGTCTGGAACTTGACAGGATACTCGATAAAGCCAAGAGAAAGATGGGTAAAGCCAATTTACACATTGTTGAAGAAAAAATTATAAATGACTTAATTACACAGGCCGTACTCAAACAGTTTATTAAAAAGGAAAATATTCAAATTGATCCAGGCCGTATCGAAAATGAGATAGATGCTTTCAGGGAGAACATAAAGAAGAATCCTCAGACTAAGGACAAAAGCCTTGAGACACTACTGGAAGAGCAGGGAGGAAGCCTTGCAGAGTTGAGAGTTGCCCTGGATATCTCATTTGCAATAGATGATTACATGGAAAAAACAATACCAGCGGAAGAGATAGAAAAGTATTTTACAGAAAACACAGGCAATTTTAACGGAGAAACCGTTACTGCAAGTCATATTCTTATAGACACTAAAGGTGTAAAAGACGAGGCAAAATTAAAAGAGGCAAAAGAGAAAGCAGACAAGATAAAAAAAGAGCTTGATGGTGGAGCTGATTTCAAACAGCTTGCAAAGGCGTATTCCGATTGCCCTTCCGCGAAGGCAGGCGGAAATTTAGGCCCTATAAAGAGGGGTGAAATGGTAAAAGAGTTTACTGATGTGGCTTACTCAACAGAGGTAAATGGTATAAGTGGTCCTGTAAAGACTCAGTTTGGTTATCACATAATTAAGGTTACAGGTAAAGATGAGGGTAAAGAGGTCAGTTTTGAAGAAGTTAAGGATAAGGTCAAGGTTGCACTTCATAACGAAAAAACGTTGAACTTGATTCAGGATTTACTCAAGAATTCTGAAGTTAAGGTTTTGTATACCCCAACCCCATACTATGCATCAACTTCATCCGGTGGTGGTCATGGCGGCATGGGGGGTGGCGGCCATGGTAGTATGATGGGCAGCATGCCAAGTGGACATGGAGCTGTGTACGGTGATCATGCCAATATGAAAACGCAGACTTCTCCTCATGGTGGTGCTTCGCCACACGGAGGAGGTATGTCGGCTAGAGTCGGCAATCCATCTCCTCACGCTGGAATGCCTATGCCTGGTACCTCACCACATGGTGGTTCAAATCCACACGGGCAAATGCAGTCAGTAGAAGGTGGATCGATAGAGCAGAAATTCACTCTTACAAACGACTGATAGAAATCAATCTGTCCGGATTTGTTGTTTCTTTTCGACACGGCCTTGTAGTTTACAAGGCCGGTGTTCGGCCAACTTAGGGCCTCTCTTTCGGTCCGCTCGGCCAGCCGTTTGGACGGGGAGTAGTCCAACAGTGGTATCCTTCTTGCCTTATTTTTTCCCGGTTGAATATGCGAGATTGAATCGTAATGTGACTGCAGCTATGAAAATAATAACATTTGTTAAATTAATTAAAGTCCCTTTGTTTTCATTGTTTAAAGTGGAAAAGAGGGGGATCGTAAGCGGAGTTAACACCTGAAATGGATCCACAGTCAGCTATAAAAATATCCGTTATTTTATACTGGAGTGCGCTATTAATCTATACCTCTTACTGGATAGTCGGCTTCATGGGCAGGAGGATAAGGTTTTATGTTCTTCTGGGCGGGGTTGTTCTTCACACGGCATCAATTACTTTCAGGGGTGTTGCAATAGAATACTTCCCGCTTACAAATAAATTTGAATCCTTCACTGCATTTTCACTTGCAGTATTCACCGTGCTTTTATTTTATTCCCGGATAGAGAGTTATGTCTACAGGATTGCAACATTTAGTGTAGGATATATTTTCTTTGTTGTTGCCTCCGTCTGTTTTTCTTCCTACTTAATGAAAGTTTCATACGCACCTCCGCTCATGTTGACGATATGGTATGTACTTCATGTTCCCATATCTTTCTATTGCTATGCATTGTGGACGAGTGCATTTGCGGCAGCGATGGCGAGATATTTCTCTGGAGCAGAAAACAAAAAGCAGTTTGAGAACATAATAGACTCCGGCTTTCAATACGGACTGATAGCATTCTCGATTTCCATGATCTTTGGTGGCCTGTGGGGATATGTAGCCTGGGGGTCTTATTTCCTGTGGGATGCGAAATTGCTGTGGTCTGTGATTATCTGGTTCTTTTATGCTACATGCATCCATCTTGATTACTGGCCGGAAGCCAGAAAGTTGAAGACACCAATGGCCATAGTCGGGTTTTTTATATTACTGACAACGTATGTCGGTACGAGTTTCCTTATAAAGAGTTCACACAGTTTTTAATATAAAATGAAACTAATATACGATTTTTTAAGATCTCAAAAGACAGGAATAATAGTTGGTTTTACCGTTACAGGACTCCTCATAATAGGCAGTCTTATCATGAACTATTGTCCGGAATCTTACGAAGGACTTTCAGGGGAAGATATCAAATTCTTCTTTAATGAGCCAAAGCCGATACACACCTGGTTCTACCTGATGTTTGTAGCCTTTGCCATGTACGGGATATGTATTTTTATCTGTACACTGGACTCTCTTATCAGAAAGGTAAAGGTGCGCTCCAAAAAGATTCCTCTATACGGTGCCTCAATTGTACATATCGGTTTCCTTATAACGTTAGTTGCACATCTTATCGGAGGAATATGGTCTGAGGATGGAATGCCGTTAACGCTTGCCGATAAATGGGTCAAGTCGGGAGAATATGAATTAAAGGTGACCGGCCTTGACTCTACTACATATCCCAGCGGTATGCCCAGGAAGGTAACGGCTCAAGTTAAAATAAGGAAAAATGGGAAAGACGGAGAAGAGTTTGATGATACGCTTGGTTACAACAACCCTGTACTTTTAGACAGCGGGACAAAAGCGTTTCTTCTACGAAATTATGGAGAGATGCCAGGCGCTGTAGTACTGAATCTTGATGGGGACATAGCAACTTTTAATATAAAGGATCTTCTGGAGATAAACGGATCAAAGGTGCTCATTGCAAACCTTTTTCTTCCGCCTCAGTTTCCTCTGCCTGTTCTCCAGTTAGTCACAGAAGTAGGAAAAGGTAAATACGAAGAAATGTACATTCGCTTCGGAAGGCAGAATGCTCAGAATATTAATGGTGTGAATGTAATATTTCAAGATATCAAGTCAGCATCTGCTGTAGTTGTATCTCAAAAAAAGAACCCGAGCATACCACTTACTCTAATCGCAATCGGCTGTTTTGGATCCGGGATGCTTTTAGTGATCTTCAGGACGGCGTATAAGATGGTGAGGGTTTAGGGATTTAATATTGATGATTGAGAGATTGAAGAATTCCTCTTTACATCAGAAATCATTAATGAGGATAACCATCCCATGGCTTAGCATTGGTCTTAGGACGAGCAATATAAATATGTTTACAATTATACAAGGTCATCATCCCATTAAGATCCACAATTTCAACAAGGCTTTGTGATCCTTCTCCACTTTTACCAAATTTTGATAAATAAAGATCATTACCTAAATATAGTGCCCAATGTTTTATAGATTCAGGTAGTTTACGATCGCTTGTTATAACAATGATATTGCCAACCTTTGGTTCTTCATCAAAATATTCGAAGTCTGGGTCTTTTGGGAAATATTTAACATTTGCCAGCAAACTGACAAAGGCATAGCAATCAAAACCCTTAAATGCTTTAGAATTATGGCAAATATCTTGATTAAAATAATCCAGCAGCCTTGTATCAATACTACTAGGTAAATCTATTTTTTCTTCCTTTCCACTTTGTTTTATTGTGACAGTAACATTTCTTAAGTTATCAATATTTTCTAAGATGAGTTTTTTTCCTGAATCATTATTAATCCACTTGCCTGGTAATGATGCGTTTTCTTGAAAGTAATTCAGAGGACAAACTATTGAGTTATTAGAATTAGGAATAAGAATATATGCACATATTTTTTGAGCTACCTGTCCATTAATTTGTATTTGACCGCATTCATATTCAGGTATGATCTGCAAAACAAGTGTTTCAGAATTGGAATATAAACTTGTTATGTCTGTTTCCATAAGGTTCTGCCCTCTGACAGGAAATAGTGTAAACACAGAAAGAAACATAAAGACCAATCCTACAAAAGAGCATTGTGCCCATGTCCAATTATAGAGTTTGTACATAGCCTACATTATTGTGCTTATCATTGCTTTCATATTATGTATTGATTAAAACAATCTTATACTCTGGTACTCTTTTGTCAATTTATTTTAAATGCTTGTATGCAAGAAGACTTAGGATATTATTTGTCAGTCGATTTATGCCAACAGATTAAGCCTTTTGACTTGACTGTTTACAGGTATTGTGTTAGATTCCAAATTCAATATATCAGTTCACATTCACCCACTTGCCGGCAAATTTATTTGTCATTCGTCATTATTTGTTTTTAACCCTTTCCGTTTCAATCTGTGAAAATCTGCGTCCTATTTCTAAAATGAAATTACATAAAAAACTAATATTTCTGTTTTTAATCATAGTGTTTTTCAGCTGCATACTTGCGCCCATAAAAAAAGTGCCTCTGGATTTTATGTTAGAAAAAACAGGGTTCATGGCGGATACCGTTGATTTTGAAGATGGTGTGTATGATTTTGGCAAGGTGATGAGACGAATCTTGATGCTGGTTACCCTGATTGTATTTCTCCTCTTCAGGAAATCACTGAGATTTGGTGCACTGGTTTCCTCAGCTATAAAGTTCAGGTCAGATTCCTTTCGGCAGTTTAGATTAGGGTTTTTACTGGCAGCGGTACCGCTTCTTATCTACTATGGACTTGGGCTTCTTACCGGTGCCTGGATTGTTCACATAGATTTCATGGTTCATGATCAAGTAAAAACTGATTTAGTAGTAGAAACGATATTAGACATTATTAAATATGGGTTTATAGGCTGCCTCATCGGATTTATGGAGGAAGTATTTTTCAGGGGCTATCTATTACAATCTTTTCAGGAAAATATGTCATTGCCAAAGGCTGTGTGCGTGTGCAGTTTTATTTATTCAATTCTGCACTTTTTCAAAGCTGATGTTTTTGTGTCTACAGGTTTCCAACCGTTTGTCGGTTTTGTAACCATAGCGCAATTTTTTAAGCCGATATTTTTTCAGTTTTTTACACATCTTCCGTCTATTATCGGGCTCTTTCTGGTTGGTGTGGTACTGTCATATGCATTTATTAAAACGAAATCATTGTACCTCTCCATCGGACTGCATGCAGGAATGGTGTTTATGATGAAGACAGATGCTCTGTTCCTCGTTAGTGTCAGGGGAAAGCTGGGATGGCTGTTTGGTGACAGTGATCTGGTAACGGGTGCACTAGTCTGGTTGCTTCTAATATTTATTTTATTTGTAATAAGGAAAATTTATTGTAGAACAGTAGATATTAGCCAGGGAAATGGTATTTAAATTCTGGAGTAAATATAAATGGAAAAGACACTGAAAGAACTTGCCGACTATCTGGGTGGAGAGGTGATTGGTGATGCAAATGTAAAGATAAAAGGTGTTATGACGATTGATGAGGCCAGGGAAGGATATATCACATTTGTATCTAATATAAAATATATCAAAAAGATCGAAGAGACTGCGGCATCTGCAATCCTGGTATCCCCGGGAATTACGGCCAAAGGCAAGAACCTGCTGGTTACAAAGAACCCTTATCTTGCGTTTGCTAAGGTCGTTGACCTGATGATGAACCCGGAGAAGGTTTACTCCGGAACATTGGATAACTCGGCCAGCGTAAGTGATTCAGCCGAAATTGGCTCTAACGTAACAGCATACCCGTTTGTCTTTATAGGTGAAAATGTGAAGGTGGCTGATAATGTGGTTTTATATCCCGGTGTTTATGTAGGGGATGAGTGCCAGATAGGGAAGGATACAGTAATCCATCCAAATACCGTGCTCCACAAGGGAACAGTAGTAGGTGAACGTGTTGTGATCCATAGTAATTCAGTCATTGGCTGCAGCGGCTATGGATATGCTCCAGATGGAAAAACATACTATAAAATTCCTCAGGTTGGGGTTACAGTAATTGAAGATGATGTTGACATAGGCGCCAATACTACGATCAACCGTGGCGTACTGGGGGAGACAAGGATTAAAAGAGGAACAAAGATAGACAGTGAAGTGATGATTGCTCACAACGTCGAAATTGGTGAAGACACACTGGTAACCTCTCAGGTAGGCATTGCAGGCAGCGTTGAGATCGGTAATAACGTAATCCTGGCAGGAGGAGCTGGTGTTGCAGGCCACATAAAGGTGGGAGACAATGTGAAAGTGGGCGGCTGGTCAGGTGTTATAAAAGACCTCCCTTCCGGCGGTACATTTCTTGGAACACCGGCAATTGAGATCGAGAGAATGAGAAAGTGTTTTATCATTATGCAGAAATTGCCTGAAATGAAAGATACTGTAAAGGATCTTCAGAAAAGGATAGAGCAACTGGAGGAAAGGTTGGGGTCAGAACATAAATAGCTGGGTTTTCTATTGGGCTCTATGTAAAAATGGAAAGATTGGGACTGATAGCAGGTAATGGAAGATTTCCTTTACTCTTTGCACAGAGTGCAAAGAGTAAAGGAGTAAAGATAATAGCAGTTGGTCTAGAGGGAGAGGCTTCTCCTGAGATAGAACAGTATGTTGAGAGGCTGTACTGGGTGGGCGTTGCCAAATTGGGAAAATTGATACGGACATTCAAGGACGAACAAATAGAGAAAGCAGTTATGGCAGGGGGGCTGACGAAATCACACATCCATTCAAGATTTAAGCACTTGAAGTTACGGCCTGATCTGAGGACAATTAACATGTGGTATAAAAAGCTCAGGAGCAAACACGACCACTCTATCCTTGAAGCAGTTGCAAACGAACTGGCTATAGATGGTATAGAACTTATCAGTTCATTAGATTACGTGAAAGATCTTCTTGCAGATAAAGGTTGCCTGACTAAAAGGGAGCCATCCGAGAATGAAGCGGCCGATATAGAGTTCGGTTGGAAAATAGCGAAGGAAGTTGCGGGGATGGAGATAGGGCAATGCATTGTGGTGAAAGATAAAATAGTTCTGGCGGTAGAGGCGATTGAGGGTACAAATGAGACTATCAAACGTGGAGGTAAGCTCGGCCGCGGTAAAGTAGTAGTGATTAAGCTGAGTAAGAAGGGCCAGGATCCGCGTTTCGATGTCCCAACCATTGGCACAGAGACTATCGAATACCTGAAAGAAGCCGGCGTATCCACATTAGCGATAGAGGCGAAAAAGACTTTAATCCTTGATAAAGAAGATACAATTAAACTGGCAGACAGGTATAAAATTGCAATTATTGCGATCTAGGAGTTACGTTCAGCATAAGCAGCCATATTTTTTTCAGTTCCCGGAAACCGGGTGAAGATAGTTTGCAATTTCAATGTGTCTATTATGCTCTGCATAATTTTTTGCCGTGTAACCCCGGGTTGTCTTAATATCCGGATCTGCACCATTCATAATTAAATACTTCACTAGATCAAGTCTTCCTTTCTTTGCAGCCATCATTAAAGGTGTAAATTTCCGGGAATATTTGTCTGCATTCAGGTCCGGACCGTAATTCATCATCAGTTTTATAGTCTTTAAATCACTGACAGAGACAGCGTGCTCAAAAATAGATATTTTAAATTGATCACGCTGATTTACGTCTGCTCCATTCATCAATAGTACCTCAATTGACTCATACTGCTTCGTTTTTATTGGATAATACATTACAGGAAAATTGTAAGGACCAACACTGTTTACATCTGCACCATTTTCAATTAATAAGTCTAACATCTCAATGTTCCCCTGTTCCGCGGCGTAAATAACAGGTTTGCAGACTATATTCTGACTGCAGACAGGATTAACTTCAGCTCCATATGAAATCAATAATTTAACGATCTCTTTGTGTCCCATAATAGTTGCAAAGGTTAAATAGCCGAAATTCCTGTTATCAGGGACCTTATTTATTTGAATTCCACTTTCCAATATTTCTCTGACTTTATCCACCCTGTTGGATTCAATTGCGGTCAAAAGATTTTCCTCTTTCGTTTCTGACAGAGCTGCCTTTGCAAAGACGGGAATCAATATTACTAAAATTATTGTAATTATGAGAATCTTTTCTAGCACTAACATGTTTACTCCTGTATTAATGGTTACTGGATTAGAATCTGGAAATATTGGTGATTTAATTCTATTCGGTTGACGATTGGCTATTGTTAGCTATTGTTTCTGAACTCCTATATTTTATGTAGAAGCAGAGTATGGTGATGCAGAATCTGAATAAGTGTATTCTTTTTGCATGATACTAAACGTCATCTTCCTTTCGACCTTCTTTTTCGTTCTCTTCCAGGATCTTTTTGTTTATGAAATCTGTAATAAATTTTGTCAGCTCGACTGTAGCAAAAAGATGCTGCTCCTCAACTAATATCCTGGTTTTCTGTGTTAACTCAATCATATTATTAAGCACTTTATTCCCTAAGGGTGAGCGATAAAATTTAATTAAAGCTTCTAATTCTTCATTTGAATATACATCCGAGTACATACTGATATATGATTGTTTAACATTTTCCCATCTCATATATTTTTCTACAATTTCTCTTGCTTCTCGTAAAAACTTTTCCACTTCCCGCCTGTCATTTTGTGGGATAGTTTTGTCTTCATTAAGATTCTTGAACATCTTTTCCTTTTCATCTCTCAATAATTTGTTAGTAAATTGTTTTGCTCTCACTGCTTTAAAATATTCATTTACTAACTGCAAATGCTTCTTTTCCTGCTCCGGAGGGAGCTTCTTTGTGTAAACACAGCGTTCCCCTTCTTCATCTGTCGTTATCATCTTGTCTCTGGTTATAGATTCGACTTTTTCAATGCTCTCACTATTATAGGGCAAAAACTCTTCGGGGATATCGGTCTCAACAATTGTCTCAATAAAATAACCGTCATCAATCATCCAAGTCCCCTTCACAAACATTGGTAATTTGTTGTCAGGAAGATTTATAATACCCTTTCCTTCAAATGTTCCATCTGCAGAATAGGTGGTTTCAGCATGGAGAAAGCCTTCATGGTATTTCCACGTACCAATTGCCTGTTTGCTGAAATAGAGGTCAATGTCAATTTCCGCATTGGCAGCACCGGTATTTAAAAACAGGAGATAAATCAGACTGATGAAAAATCCATAAACTCTTAAATTATGGGACATTGGTAACCTCCCTTAGAGAATCATTTATTGTGTTCTTATTCACCTTTAATTTGGTGGATCTCTTTTTCTGCAGATACTTCAAACTTGTCACCATTTTGATCATTTTCACATATCTGTACTAACTGAAAGTAATAAGTATAAGTGTGCCGAATTTTGGACAAATGTCAACATGGCAAGAATGAGTACAAAACAGGTATATGTTGTACATGGTACCTGTAAAACGTGTTGAAGATAACGAATGATTACTGACTAATGAAGATTGAAGATTGTAAAGGAGAGAAGCGAAAGGCAAAAAACAAAAGATATTTAACGCAGAGTACGCTACCCGCCTGCCCGCCAGTTTGTTAGACGGGGACAAAAGTCGCCGAGGACAAGAAGGAAAGTGAAAACAAATAGTAATTATGAATTAAATATTCAATTATTTTTGAAAGGTACTAGCCTGGCCAAGTGAGGTTTTACTTCTCTGATAAAAGTTCCAGCATCTCTTTAGCATATTTGTTGTAGGTATTATTTGCCTGTCTTGCCAAATTTAAAATACGGTTACATAATTTCCGTGCATCATCATACCTTTCGAGCTCAAAGTTTGCCATGGCTGCATTCTTGTGAGCCTCCAAATCTTCACGGTCGATTTGAATTATCTTAATTGATTGGTCCAGAACTTTTTCCCATTTTGATGTCTTGATGTAGATGTAATTTAAAACCCTGTATATATCTATTATTTTCTTGTCAGGATTTTTTTTGATGAATTCAAGAAGGACTGCTTCTGCTTCCTTATACCGTTCTCTGTCACTCATGAATACTTTTGCAAGATTTAAGTAGGCTGCCTGATTGGATGGTGAAATAATCTTTGCCTCATTTAATTCGTTAATGGCATCTTCATATTGGCCTTTTTCAGCATATAGCCGTGCCAGTTTATTCCGAAGCTCAAACTTAAAAGGATGTAGCATTACCGCTTTTTTGTAGTATTTGAATGCTTCCTTATCCATCTCCTTGTTCTCACCAGGCATTCTAGAAGGTGAGATTTTTCCTAGGGTATAATAAGCCTGGCCAAGGGTAAATGCTGAATGGTAATCTTTGGGATACAGTTTTTGTACCTGCATTGCACCGTCAATTGCTTTTGCAAACCACGTTGTTGTTTGTTCTCGTGAAAAAAGGTCCGAGAACTCCTCGGAAGTTTTCTTGCTGTCTTCATTTGCACCTGCTTCTGCGATTTTCAGATAAATACCATAGAGTACGTTACGGTAATTTAACGCTAAAGGATTGTACTTTACTGCTGTTTCATAGCTCTGGATTGCTTCCTTGATCTCATATTTATTCAGTGTTCTCCTTCCGTGTTCAAAGTAGATGTCTGCTTTGTAGCGAAATAGACTAAGCGTGATAAGCAAGATCATTAAGCATATAATAATGCTGCAGAAAATATATTTTCCGGAATTCCCGATAGTGAGATTATCAAACCGCCTGGTTAAGTCTGGTTTTGTTACCGGGTTTCCTCTCCCGTCATACGGAGAATATGTAACTGGAGATGCAATCACCGACATGGCAGTTAGACACCAGAAAAGTGTAAGAATAGGAATATGCCCGAAGCTAAACTGATTCTGTATAAAATAAGCCAGACAGCTGGTGCAAAGGCCTATTATGAGAATCTTATCAGATTTGTCGGCCTTCCTGCATCCTTTCCATACCATTCTTGCATAAGCAAAGATAAACCACAAATATACTCCCAGTCCTGACACACCTCTGGATACTGCCATATCTAAAAAATCACTATGAATTCTGTTTTGGTTTTCAAAAATCCTGTATTCGTCTTTTTCCTTGTAAACCTCTGCAAGATACTGAGGATATATCATACCTAATGTTTCAGGTCCAATACCCAAGACAGGATAGTCACGAATTATCTTAAGGCCAGTCATATATTGAAATGCTCTCGAAAATACTGAACCCTTCAATTTACTCGCAATACCGATTTCCTCATAAGAATCTTCTAGAAGGGGAGATGATTCTTTGCTGTCTAAAAGGGCAGGTTCTACATCGTTAATGAACCTTCCTACAACTGATGTTCTGTCGCTTACATTAAAAAAAATGGAGATGCCTATTATGATGGTTATGGTAACAATCGTTTTTGTCTTATTTACCTGGAGATTATTTTTCCCTACCAGTGAAAAGAAGAATATATTTGAGATAAAAAGGCCCAGAAAAGATGCACGTGTCTTTGTGTAATAAAATGCGATTATAAGCAGTGCCAGGGCTCCCATGTAGAGAAATGTCGAATATCTGAAATTTGAACTAACTCTTGTCTCCTCCGGAATAGCATTGTCTGTCTGGCTATCCGGCACGGGAGGGCGACAAAATTGTTCTGGCTGGTTTGAAAAGATTTTAATCAGTATGAGAGGTATTACCATAATAAGAAAAGCAGAAAAGAAAGCGGGATGTCCAAAGGTAGAAGAAACCCTGATTCCATAACCAAAGGATGTGCTCCAGTGATATAAGTCTAGTCCGAAATGTTGTAATATCCCATAAACAGATGAGGTACAGGCGGTTAAAATAATGACGTTACATAGTGTGTTCAGCCTTTTTCGGTCTATGAAATGTATAATTACGAAAAACAGTGAGATATAAACAACAGTAGAAATAAAACCATCGTATCGTTTATAAGTGCCGATTAAACTTAGAAAAGGATTAATAGAAAATACCGTGGCAAATCCAGTGACAAATAGAAAAGCCAGGATTGGTAATATTAATGGTTGTTTCAAATACCGTTGAACATGTGCATCTTGATTGGCAGCAGGTGGTTCAAATTGCGCTTTCTGGCTGATAATGGTTTTTATAGACCAGGTAGTTAGTATAGCAAAGGTCAATACATAAAGAATTGTAACCTTACTCAGGTCAAAAACGCTGTGAAGATGGATATCAAAATATAGTGGAACTGCGATGATAATGACTAATAGCATCGCTATTATTATCTGATCACTGTATGGGATTAATCCGGATTCTGTTGGAGCGGTTGTTTGAGTTTTTTTATTTAACATGTCTTACAATTCTACATAGTGTTGAATTATCTAACAGTGTCAGGAAGATATTTTGGAAATAGTTTTGTATCTATATTAACATGAATGGAGATAATTACATTAGACGTTAAATGTTTTGCTAAAGGAAGTAAGGTTCTATCTTGTCAAAAGTTATTGCATTATATATGTAGAATTCAATTTTTGTAGTAAATATCTGTCTGTTTTTTATTCAGGTATGGGTAGAAGTGCCTGCTTTTAATAGGCAAAGGAATGGTTTTTGCGCTTTTGATGGAAAAATTTGTATAAATTGTGTACATTTTAGTCTTGACTTTTATGTTTATAAATATATACTCCAAATAAACTTAAGAGGCTAATGCAATAGTACACCCGTTTCGAAATTAAATTAATGTTTGATATTACTTTTATTTTTGTGCATTATATTGAACAAAACCATCTAATGAATAGGGGGTTTCAAGTACAATGAAAATGCCAAAGCTTATCAGAGGTTTTACTCTTATCGAATTATTGGTTGTAATTGCTATCATTGGTATTCTTGCAGGTATATTACTTCCTGTATTGAGCAGGGCAAGAGAATCTGCACGTAAAACTCAATGTGCAAGTAATATAAAACAGATTGGTATGGGCTTAATTATGTATGCGAATGAGAATGATGAAAACTTTCCATCATCTTCTGCCAATGCAATGTTGTCACTTAATTTGCTTTTTCCGGATTATGTCTCGGATCCAAGAACTTTTAACTGTCCAAGCGATACTTTCGTTACAACATCTACTAATGCCGGTATTGCTGCTGCTACTGCCTTTACAAAAAATCAATGTAGTTATGGTTATGACTACACGCATACACAGGCTAATGATGCGGATGTAGCGCTTGCCGCAGACCGCCCTACTAATGCGGCGAACGCAACTACTCCAACAGCAAATACTAATTCACCTAATCATGGTGGTACAACTGGTACGGTGGCTGCTGGTGATACTGCAGGTAGAGGCCAAAATGTGGTTTACATAGATGGTCACGTGGAGTTTGTAATTTCACCACTGGCAGGCTGGTATGATAGTACAGGCCTCGCAAGTGGGCGAGATGATATTTATGCAGACAATGCAAGTACTACTGGTGGGACTGACACCTATATAATACATAACGGTTCATAATCATAGCCTTTTCAAGTCAAAGCCAGATTTTCGGTTTTTGAAATAGTAGAATGTTTTGTTACAAGGGGAGCTTGCTGTTAAACAACGGCAAGCTCCCTTTTTTGTTATAGGTGTGCCCCATATACATATCCTTTAATTGCTTCAATATTTATTGCTTTAAAATTCCTCTCTTCCGTCTGCAGATACTAATTCCGTCTTGATTTTTGAAATTAAACAGGTAAAATAATAGGCTACTATTAAATAGCAGGCTATCGAAATGTTAGAATATGATTTTAAGGAAAGTATTGGTTATTCAGTAGCAATGGCAAACCGAGCCTTGAGGAAGGCATTAGATGCTGAATTGGGGCAATACGGGATTACATTTGCCCAATGGCAGGTTCTTGCAGGTCTGGCTCTGGAAGGTGAAATTTCACAGGTTAAGCTTGCCGAACTGATCGGCGTCGAAGGCCCTACACTTGTGCGAATACTTGACAGAATGGAACAAAAGGGTTGGATAAAGCGTAAGGCCTCTTCTCGTGACCGTCGGCAAAAATTGATTTCACCAACAAAAAAGGTGGAAGGTGTATGGAAGAAGATGACTGAATGTGCTCACGGAGTAAGAAACGGGGCAGTAAAAGGGATTTCTATGAAAGATGTTGTAAAACTGCAAAATCTTTTGAAAAAAATTAGGGAGAATCTGAATGGACAATTCGGAACAGAAAATTCTGTGTAGCCGCAATAGGAGAGGAAACTACATGTTGTTTTATACAGGAATTGTAGCCTTTCACACAATTGCATTGTTTTTTATATCTGACAGGTGCCTTGCACAGGGGCAAATGTACAAGGCCCCTGTGGTTGTTTCTCGCATTGTTCAGATGGAAGTGCGGCAACCAGTTAGAATGGTGGGTACAGTTTTTCCTCTCAGAGAAAGTATTGTTGCTGGTGAAGTAGAGGGGCTGGTGGTGGAATTCTCTGTAAAAAGAGGAGACTATGTAAAAAAAGGACAGGTGTTGGCAAAACTCAGGACAACAACTCTAGAGATACGGCTTAAAGGCGCAAAAGCAGATGAACATCTTGCTCGTATAAAATATCAGCGTGCCAAAGAGCTTTATGAGGGCAAGACGATTTCACATCAGGAACTTGACGAATTTGAGACTAAGCTGGTAGCGCAGGAGGCGATAGTAGAAGGTATCGAGGATGAAATTGGAAAGTGCACAATTCTGGCACCTTTTGATGGCAGGATAATTGAAGAAAGTACTGAAGTCGGTCAATGGCTTAAAAAGGGAGACAGCGTTATTTCCATGTTGGAATTGGACTATGTAAAAGTCAGGGTTCCAATTCCGGAAAAGTATATTCAAGGTTTGAATGTTGGTGATGAGAGCGAAGTCCGCTTTCCGGCACTGGGGAGTATAACAAGAACCGGTCACATTGTTCACATAGTACCTCAAGCAGACAAACGCGCCAGGACATTTCCTGTTTATATCAAGATAGATAATAAAGATGAGGCGATTAAAAGCGGGATGTTTGCAGAGGCAACATTTGAAGTAGGTTCTCTATTATCCACGACAATGGTTCTTAAGGACAGCATAGTTAGGCGTGGAGGCATGGAATTTATTTATCTAGCGGTGGATGGAAAAGTTTCAGAGGTTGCCGTTCAAACCGGTATCACTCACAAAAATTTAATCCAGATTATGGGTGATGTTAAGCCGGATGCCGACGTGATTGTAAGAGGTAATGAGCGTGTGAGTAATGCACAAGACATACAGGTAACGGGAAGGATGGATCCCGTTACGATTGACGATTGAAGATTTTCAGGATTAAGATTTACAAAAGTTTTTATCAGTATGTATCTGTGAAATCAGCGTCATAATAAATCTATGAAGATTATAGAATATTCAACAAAAAATCCGGTTAAGGTGGCAGTGGGGTCGATATTTATATTGCTCTTTGGTTTTCTTGCTCTGTTTCGCATCCCTGTTCAGCTCGTTCCCGATGTAGAAAGGCCACAGATAACTGTAGAAACTCGTTGGATTGGGGCAAGTCCGGAAGAAGTTGAGCAGGAGATAATTCATGAACAGGAAGAGATGCTGAAAAGTGTTGAAAATCTTAAAAAATTAACTTCTAAAAGTTTCAATGGCCGCGGGGAGATATTACTGGAGTTTGTAGTTGGGGTGGATAAGAACGCTGCTCTTCTGGATGTCGCTAATAAACTGGATCAGGTACGGGAGTATCCAGAGAATGTAGATGAGCCGGTTATAAATACAGTTAATACGGGAGACCGGCCTATTGCATGGTTTACCTTACGCACACTTCCTGGAAACAATATTAATATTAATGAGTTAAGGGATTTTGCGGAAGATCATATAGAATCAAGATTTGAGAGGGTACCTGGAGTTGCAAACAGTAATATTTATGGTGGTGCGGAGAGGGAGATGCAGGTCATCATTGACCCGCATGCGTTGGTCAGCTGCCAATTGACGATCTTAGACGTACGAAGGGCTCTCCTTTCTACAAATACAAATATAAGCGGAGGAGATATCGATGAGGGTAAGAATAGATTTACCGTTAGGACTTTGGGTCAGTTCAAATCTGTTGATGAACTGGAGAATTTAGTTATTACAAAACGGGATGATATTCCTGTTTATGTGAGGGACATAGCAGAAGTAAAGCTTGGATACAAGAAGCTTGAAGCATTTGTCAGGCAGAAGAATGAACAGTCTGTTGCCGTAAATGCACAGAGGGAGGTGGGTGCTAATGTCCTGACAGTTATGGAAGGGCTGAGAGAGGCATGCAGTGAGCTAAACGAAAACCTGCTGAGAAGCAGGGGGTTGGTGCTTGAGCAGGTTTATGACGAGACTGAATATATAAAATCATCAATTGGCCTGGTGAGGCAGAATGTAGTTGTTGGTGGTTTCCTCGCGATTATGGTACTCATCTTATTTCTCAGAAGCTGGCGTAGTACACTCGTAATCGGCCTTGCTATACCGATTAGTGCAATCGGTACCTTTCTCATGGTTACACTCCTGGGGCGTTCACTTAATGTGGTCAGCCTGGCAGGGATTGCTTTTGCTGTAGGGATGGTAGTTGACAGTGCTATTGTAGTTCTGGAAAATATATTCCGCCACTGGCAGTCGGGAGAGGGTCCTTTTGAGGCCGCATACAAAGGGACTACAGAGGTATGGGGAGCTGTATTGGCTTCCACATTGACAACAATCGGAGTATTTATACCAGTAATTCTTGTTGAACAGGAAGTTGGACAATTATTCAGGGATATAGCGCTGGCTATAAGCTTTGCTGTAGGTCTGTCACTCATAGTCGCTATTACAGTAATACCAACTACAGCTGCAAGAATTCTTTCACACAGAAAAAATAGTGAACCTGCCAGTAATGGTGATTTCAAAAATAATCGGCTGGTTTTGTTTGGACGTATTTTAACTGATAAGGTTGTGGGTGCTGTAGATTATTTAACGAATACATTAAAGAGGCGTTTAATAACAATATTTGTATTGGTTTTTGTCTCAATGTTTCTTACCTGGTGGATGATTCCGGAAATGGAGTATCTGCCGGAAGGTAATCGTAACCTGATACTGGCCATTATGCTGCCTCCACCGGGTTATAGCCTGGAAGAGCAGAAGGCCATAGGATTGGTCATTGAAAAGGAGTTGAGCCCTTATTGGCATGCCAGAGAGGGAACAAAAGAGGCAGAGATGCTGGATGGTCCTCCTATCAAGCATGGGTTTTATGTTTCCCGAGGAAGATCTGTCTTCATGGGAATGATATCGGCAGTGCCTGAAAGGGTTGCAGAATTAATTCCTGTCCTCAGGCGGGTCTGCGGGAAGATTCCGGGTATGATCACGATAGTACAACAGTCGAGTCTGTTTGAACGGGGGCTGAGTGGCGGCCGCACTATAGATATTGAACTTTCCGGTCCGGATTTGAATCGTCTGGTATATTATGGAGCACAGGTATTCGGGCAGGTAATACAGGTGTTTCCTCCAGGTACTCAGGCTCGCCCTGTTCCCAGTCTTGAACTTGGGAGTCCGGAATTACAAATACGGCCTAGATTGGAACATGCAACCGAACTGGGATTGACATCTGCTGACATTGGATATATTGCTGATGCCCTTGTTGATGGGGCTTATGCTGGTGACTACTGGCACCAGGGAGATAAAATAGATCTTGTGATCTTTGGGCAGGGCAAATATATTGAACGAACTCAGGACCTGGAGCAGATATTTATTTTTACTCCGTCTGGTGATTATGTGCCGTTGAGTACTGTGGCAGATATACAGTTAGGCGTTGGGCCGGAAGAGATAGATCATATCGAGAGGGAGCGTTCTATAGTAATACAGGTTATACCTCCGCGTACAATGCCGCTGGAGAGGGCGCTTGGCGTAATAGATGCAAAAATAATTGCACCAATGGTTGAGAAGGGTTTACTGGGAGGGCTTTATAAGGCTAATCTGGCGGGTACTGCTGACAAGCTTCAGGAGGCACGTAAGGCGTTACAGTGGAATTTTATTCTGGCTATCGCGATTGCTTACCTGTTAATGGCAGCACTCTTTGAGTCATTTCTGTATCCAATAGTTATAATGTTCAGCGTTCCTCTAGCTGCTGTTGGCGGTTTTGTAGGTCTTGCGGTACTGAATATATTTACATTACAGGTAATGGATGTACTTACCATGCTCGGATTTGTTATTTTAATAGGGACTGTAATAAACAATGCTATCCTGATAGTGCACCAAGCTCTTAATAACATGCGGGATGAGAAGATGGAACCTCGCCGGGCACTTATAGATAGTGTGAGGACACGTATCCGTCCAATATTTATGAGTGTGACAACAACTGTTTTTGGAATGCTGCCGCTGGTTATATTTCCTGGAGCGGGAAGTGAGCTTTATCGCGGTCTTGGTAGTGTTGTATTAGGTGGACTTATCGTTTCTACAATCTTTACGCTGCTCCTGATCCCGGCAGTATTCAGTCTGGTTATGGATATTAAAGCTCATTTAGGATGGAGCCGTGAAGCGAAGATAATGGAATGCTGAAAGAACACCGATGTTGAAGATTAAGGAATGAAAGAATTGGCGATTTGTTAAATGGGCAGGCTTGACCCCCTTCTTTGTCGGGCTTCTTATCAGAATTATATTAGGGAATTGATATGATTATTCGGTTCCGGACTTCTTTTTCAAATCAGACATAAATTCAGGGTCAGTAATATATCCAAGCTCCTCTGCTTTCGTTGCGTGTTTTAAAGCCATATCAAACTGTTCGGTTTCATAATAAGTCTCAGCCAGGCGATATTGAGTCTCCGGGTCCATAGGGTTTATGGACATTGCTTTGTTATACTCGTCAATTGCTTCTTTGAATTGCAGATTCAGGGAGTATGCTTCTCCAAGCTGGAAAAACAAAAATGCATCATTTGGATTGGTGTTTAAGGCTTGTTTACATAAGAAAATTGCCTCATCAATTAAATCCATATCTAAATATAACATGCTTAGATTTAAATAAGCGTCTACAAATTCTGGATCTATTGCTACTGCGGTTTTATACACTGCTATGGCTTCATCAAACAATCCCTTATCTGCATAAGCATTGCCAAGATTATAAAGAGCTTCTGTTTCCTCAGTATCGATCTCTAGTACTTCTTTGAAAGTACCAATTGCTTCTTCAATTTTGCCTTCGTCATAAAGTGATGCACCCTTTCTCAAAAGTTTTTCTATTGAAGCCTCTTGTGCAATCTTATCTGAACTTCTTAGGTCTGGCATCTTATCTAAAGCTTTCTGGCTTTTAAAAGTATCAATCTTTGCAGATGTGCCTTCGGATTTGCCTGCTGCTCTTTTTTGTTGATGAACCTGACCAAGTTTGTTAAGGATGTCGTCACGGGGTTCTATGTCCAAGGCTTTTTTGTATTCGACAATAGCCTCTTCCAGATTACCTTCCCTAAAATAATTATCACCTAGAGTAATATGTTTTTCAATATCCTCAGATGTTGGTTTTTCCGGGATTTCGATGTATTCACCCTCCTGCTTCAACAACTCTTCATAGAGAGCAAATTCTTTCTCTGCCAGTTTCAGGTCTCCTTCTTCTCTATAAGCAAATCCCAGATTATAATGTGCATTGGCATGGTTGGGATTGATTTCCAGTGTTTTTTTACATGCAGTAATTGCGGCTTTATGTGTTCCTTTCCAATTATATGCATTTGCCAGTGCCACATAAATTTCAGCCTTTAGCTGGTTTTCATCTTCTTTAAGTAGTGGCAGGGCCTTTTTAAATTCAACTATTGCATCTGGAATGAGTTTTCTGGAGAGAAATCTATCACCTCTTTCAAAATGTTGCTTAGCTGTTTGTGATTGTTCTTCATCTGCTTGTGCGAAACAAGAATTGGAAAATAAAAAAACTATTACTACAGGTAAAATAATTTTTTTCAGTATATTCATGATTTTTTTATTCTTTCATTTAAAGCTTTAAGAAGGCTATCTATTTCAACTGGATGAATTTTTGTCGCTTGTTTAATCGTAAACATTTTAGCTACCGTCTTCCTTGCCGCAGGACTGGCAAGCTGTTTAAATCCAAATTCCAGGAATACATCCAGTATCTCAGGATACTGATCGATTGCATGGGCAATATTTGTATCTCCTGTTATTTCTGTTAACTTTTCTTCCGTTTCTTCAATATCCTCGTCTTCCGCGTTCATTGTTTTCCATACATTGTACCCGAAGGTGCCGATTGCTATCAGCTCAATCCATCCTGAAAACCCGATAATAGAGTAGTAAAAATCTTCCGCGTGTGAGAGTCCGATCATTATTTGAGTATAAACCCGGAGGAAGCACCCAATGTTTAAGAGATAAAATGATAGATTTGCAAGCTTTATGCTATGCATATCTACACCCTTAAAAGTTGGGACCATCTTAGATGCGTATCCTATTATCATCAAAGTTACAAAACCGACTGCCAGGGCATGGTTGGCTGCGCCATGGAATAAATACTGCGCATCTGAGAATGCAGTAAAAAGGGGTTTTGCCCCAAGGATAAGCATACCAATAATCAGCCAGACATAAGCAGTCCTGATAGTTTTTGCATAGCTTCTATCCATTACAACATCGTCTAGTTCCTGAGTGGATTTTTCAAAGATTCTGACACCATAAACAAACAGTAAGGCACTGAATGCAACTAGATAGATTGTAACGTTTGAAATTTGTACTAAAAATGGAAACTTGTAACTTAAAGAGTGAGCTATGAAATACAGAGGTATTGTTAGATTCAAGAGCCAGAATGTTGTGTTTATAGCGCCAATCCTGGCTGTACCTACATCAAGGAAGGCGTACACTGTTCTTATATTAACGGCAAATATGAACATGAAAACAAATCCCAGGAGGAATACATGTACAAAAGGGCTGTAAAATGTTTTTGGGATATCGTTTGTGCCTGCGAAAAGCATATATCCGTCCATAAACAGGTTTATCACACTACAAATCAGAAACCATAATACTCCTGCCATGATAAATTTGTCATATGCTTCTCTCTTTTCTTTGCTTGCAAGGACGGTGCTGAAGATGATAAATGCAAATATTGAAACTGACAGGAATTCCAACAGACCGGAAACTGGGAGGAGAAAACTCGTTATTTTATTGGCGTACGGTTGAACGAGTATTCTTAAAACAGTTCCTGAGACCATTAGGAAAAAGCATACTGTTGTCAATTTACGGTATTTGAGTTCAACGTTCTTAACTCTAGGGACGATATAGTATGCAAAACCGATTATGCAAAGCCCTACCCATCCAAATAGTTGTGCGTGGCCATGTGTTTGTACCAGAGAATGAACGGCAGAATGGAAATTCTGTTTCGATCCAATATAAGTTAATATGATGGCACCAACCGCGACCCCTATTGTCAATGCCATTAAGATAGCTGTTTTAAAAAACTTTGAGTAAACCTTGTCCTCTACCAACTCTACTTTTTCAGTATTTTCGTCTAAACCTTTTTCTATGGCAGCTTTTAATTCCTCGGCTATTTCATCGTAATCTACTTCATGTGCTTTTGCGAAAAACGCCAGAGGCTCATTTGGTCCTCTTACACCTCCCGCCACCACTAGATTATATTTTCTGAAGACCGCCATGGTCTGAGGATATTTTTTCACCAGATTCTTTATTATTGTGTTTCTATTAATTTCCATAATACGTTTTCGCTTCAGCTGACCTGTTGAATGAAAAGTAAAATTTATTTGCTGCAAAAACGGTTCTATAATAACCGATTTGTTACCTTTTATAAATTGTTTTTTATGTCAATTTTTCAAGTTGTGAGAAATCAGAGATAGCTGCTAAAACCTTTTTCTTTTAAGAGTTCCGTTAGTTTCTTAATATCTTCAGCATTGTTTTTGTTGCAAACCATAGTAACATCTTTAGTATTCACTATAATCATATCAGATACGTTGATTGTTGTGATCAAGTGTTCATTGTCTCCAATAACGATATTTCCTTGTGAGTTAAATCCACAATGATTACCTAATATAGTATTATCATTTTGATCTGATTTGTTTAATCTTTCTACAGCAAGCCAGGAACCAACATCATCCCATTTAAAATCACTCTCTATAATCTTTACATTGGAGGCCTTTTCCATTATGCCGTAATCTATTGAAATATTGTCAAATTTTTCATATTCACTGTAAATTACACTTGACTCATCAGGGGTTTTTAATGATTTCCCAATTTTTTCAAGGCCCTGAGAAAGGTCAGGCATAAAAGTGGCGATGTTTTCTAATATTGTATTTACCGACCAGACAAACATGCCACTGTTCCAGTAATATTCACCACTCTTTAAAAAGTTTTCTGCCGTAGAACGGTCCGGTTTTTCGGTAAAACATTTTACATTGTAAACCAGAAAACCTTGATGGTTAATTGCACCTTCGTTTCTTTGTATGTAGCCGTAATTTACCGATGGCCCTGATGGTTTAATTCCGAATGTAACAATAGTATTCTTTTCTGCTGCGAGTTCTTCTCCGCATTTTAGCGCTTGTAAGAAAATATCAGGAGGTTCAATTATATGGTCTGCTGTCATGACGGCCATAATGGCACTTGAATCTCTCTTTGAAATTATGGTTGCTGCAAGGCCAATACATGCCGCTGTGTTTCTGCCAAACGGCTCTGATATAATATTTTCTGCCGGTATTTGAGACAGCTCTTGCTCAATGCTCTCAGCCAGGGCAGACGTTGTTACAACATATATATTTTCTGTAGAAATCTCGCTGATAATTCGATTAACAGTCTGTTTAATCATTGTCTCTTGCCCTGTGATCTTCAAGAGCTGTTTTGGCGTTTTTTTTCTACTCCAGGGCCAGAACCTGGTACCTGAACCTCCTGCCATAATTACTGCGTATAACATAATCGTATTTTAAACCGTTAAGAAAACACTAGGTTGAATAGTGATATGAAAGGATTGCTGAAACAGCAATTGCAGCTGTTTCTACTCGAAGAATTCGCTGTCCCAGGCTGACAAACTTGCATCCGGCTCTCTTTGCCATTTCTATCTCGTTCGATGCAAACCCACCTTCCGGACCTATAAAACTGATTATACTATTTACTTTAGGATACTCTTGCAACGATTTTTTTAGATTTTTTGAATCAGATTGGTTACAGGCGAAAAGGGGGAGGTCGTAACTGTCTGTAGTATTAAGGAGATTGCCAAAATCAACAACTTCGCCAATCTCCGCAATCGTGTTACGGCCACACTGCTTTGATGCCTCAATCGCAATTTTCTGCCACTTTTCTATTTTTACGGAAAAATCGTTCTTAAGTTTAACTACGCTTCGTGCACAATTTACTGGTATTAATTTATGTACTCCTAGTTCGGTACATTTCTGAATCAGAAAATGAGAACGTTTTCCCTTGGGTACAGCAAAGGCTATGTCTATTTCTACACTGTTTTCTTTGCTGATAGTTTTCTTCTGATTGATCTTTATCTTTACCCTGCTTTCTTTAATTTCTTCAATTACTGCCTCAAATTCATCTCCCGTGCCATTAAACACAACAATTCTGTCACCGATATTCAATCTTTTAACGTGTATAATATGGTGGCTTTCAGAACTATCTATCCATAATTCTTTTAAACCGGTATGGAATGGAACAAAAAAACGATTCATACTTAACCTTTAGATCCTGTTAGCGGCGAAATTAATAAAGATACATTTAGCATAATATTTATTCAATAACAAATGGAATGTTATGCTATGTAACTAAAGTGACATCTACACCGATCCCGGACAAAAAATCCAAGACATTTTCTGGGGAGGCGTTAGAAACACTGGAATTCCCCAGAAAAGGCAGACAGCCAATCTCACTTGTAATCGAGAAATTACTTTAATTACATTTATGGCTTGATGTATTTGATATGCAGCTGTTCAAAAAAATGTGACTTTTTGGAAAACCTAATGACGCTTTTGCTATTTCTCAGATTAATTCAACGCCTTTAACCTGACTAATGGCTTGTCCAGCGGGAATCATTGGAAAAACATTCTCTTCCGGGTCCACTCTAAAGTCAATTACGACAGGACCATCTATTGATATTGCTTTCTCAATTATGGGTCTGACGTCATCCTTATTTGTAACCAGGAATCCTTCCGCTCCATAGGCTTTTGCTACCTGCACAAAGTCAGGATTGCCATCGAGTAATGTGTGAGCATATCTTTTGTCATAAAACAGTTCCTGCCACTGTCTGACCATTCCAAGGTATCCATTGTTAAGGATAGCAACCTTAACGGGTAGATTATATTTAACCGTAGTACTAAGTTCTTGAATATTCATTTGAAAACTACCATCACCCGCAATTGCAATAACAGTTTTGTCAGGACATCCAAGTTGAGCACCTATTGCAGCAGGGAAACCGAATCCCATTGTTCCCAGACCTCCGGAAGATAAGAAGCTTCTGGGATGTGTATAGGTATAATATTGAGCCGCCCACATCTGGTTCTGACCGACTTCAGTAGTGACAATTGCTTCTCCTTTGGTAGCCTCACAGATTTGTTCAACTACGTACTGAGGTTTTACAACGTCACTTGTCTTGTCATAAGATGAGGGATATCTCTTTTTCCATTCTGCAATTTTTTCAAACCACTCTTTTCTTTCAACATAACTTACATGTTTTATTAATTCTGTAAGAATATTATTGGCATCACCAACTACCGGGATATCCACTTTGATATTCTTGCTTATAGAAGTTGGGTCTATATCTATATGAATTATCTTTGCCAGGGAAGCGAACTCATCGGTTTTGCCAGTTATCCGATCATCAAACCGTGCTCCAATTGCAATTAACAAGTCCGATTCATGAACGGCATAATTTGCGGGAACGGTCCCATGCATTCCCAGCATTCCCAGAGATTTTTCATTGTCTTCAGGAAATACTCCCAAGGCTAACAGGGTTGTATTTACCGGTAAATTAGCTTTTTCTGCAAGCTCGGTAAGCTGTTGTGAACAATTTGAAGATATAACTCCGCCTCCTGCATAAATAACGGGTCTTTTCGATCGGTTGATCGCATCTGCTACAATTTTTATCTGTCGTATGTTGCCTTCGTATGACGGCTTGTATCCTGGCAGATTTACTGTCTCAGGGGCATCTCCATCCCACTTATCTGTTGTGACGTCTACAGGTAGGTCGATAACAACAGGGCCTGGCCTGCCGGTAGAAGCGATATAGAATGCCTCTTTAACGACTCTTCCCAACTCTTTTATATCTTTAACCAGGTAATTGTGTTTTGAAATAGGACGAGTGATACCGGTTACGTCTGCTTCCTGGAAGGCGTCACTGCCTATAAGGTGAGTTTTTACCTGACCGGTTATAGCAACCATAGGTATAGAGTCCATGTAAGCAGTAGCAATAGCAGTTGTCAAATTGGTTGCACCTGGACCGGAGGTGACGATGCATACTCCTACTTTTCCTGTAGCCCTGGCATATCCATCAGCCGCATGCCCTGCCGCCTGCTCATGACGAGTCAGTATGAATTTTATGTCAGAGTCTTCAAACAGAGTATCAAAAAGTGGTATGATAACACCGCCAGGTAGACCAAAAATATAATCTACTTTTTCATTTTTTAAGGCATCAATTAGTATTTGTGATCCAGTCTTTTGCATTTTTGCTGACTCCCGTTTGCCGGGAATTTTAAATAATTAATTAATTTGTATAGGAATTTCAATGTTTGTTAGATTTCCAATCAAATTGTGAATGACTGATCCGAAATGGTCATTCCCGCAAAGACGGGAGTCTAACTTAAGAATATTATCTATAGAGTTAGTATCGCGTGTGACTTAGAAGATTCCAATTTCTAATCAGCCAATTGAATTGGTATAAAGGAATGTTTTATACGCTCCTTATACGATGGATGTTATTATTCATTAACTGTTTGTGTTATCTTCGTCATAGTCTATATCCGGTACATCCATTGTGGGAGGTTTATAGCCTGGTTGTTTTGCTTTCTCAGTCTCTTCTTTGTATGCAGCAAGTACTTTTTGTTCAATTTCATCACGACATTTTGAGTTAATTGGATGTGCAGTGTCAGCGTACAATTTAAATTTCCCTTTAGATTCGTCTTTAGACTCACCTAATGCACGTTTGTCATCGAGTTTAGCTCCACAGTCATTACAAAAACGTGAACGAAGATGATTTTTAGAATTACACTTAGGGCATTTGTCAGCAAGCTTTCTGCTGGGCATAGCAACAAATGCCCCCTTATAACCTTCTATAATCTTCAAATCTCTTACTACAAAGTCATTATCAATTGTTATGCTGCAAAAAGCCTGTAAACGGTTTTTTTTCGCTTCGGTTAGCTTCACTCTGACTTCGGTAATATTCACAGTAATAAATCCTCCTTCCGGTCTCGTTGTCTATGGTGTTATAACATTTGTAACAACAAATACGTTTCCCATTCCGCTTAACTCAACTTTGCTTTTGATAACCTCTGCCTGCTGCCTATTGTTGCATAGACCGAAGAAGGCTGATCCGCTACCAGAAATTGACAAACCACAGAAGTTAAAAATTTCTAAAGATTTTCTAACCTGTAGCAAGTCAGGATATGTCGCATAAATCGCTTCTTCCAAACGGTTAAATAGTAATTTGCCGATGCCAGCAACCTCAGGATATTTCAGTGCATCTAAAAAAAAGCTAACATCTTTTCTTTTTATTGTCAAGTCAATTTTGAGGTTTTTGTATATCGTTTCTGTGCTGATATGGACATGCGGAAACAGGATAATATAATCCATTTTATTCCTGACTTCGACTGGTGAAATCTTCTCTCCTCTTCCACTACATAGTGAGGTTTTCCCCTTTATAAAAAAAGGAATATCTGATCCCAGCTTTGCTGCAAATTCCATCAGCTCTCCATCGTTAAGCCCGATTTTCCAGAGTATATTTAAAGCCTTCAGTGTAGCCGCCGCATCACTACTCCCACCGCCTAGTCCTGCTCCCACCGGTATCCTTTTTTCCAGGTTTATTAACACTCCCTTTTTGATGCCGCATTCTTTCAGGAGAAGATTTGCGGCTTTACACACAAGGTTGTCTTGGTTCAAAGGTATATGTTTGTCATTACACTCAAGTACTACGCCTTCTTGAATTTCTTCAAATAAAAGATTGTCGGCAAGATCTATCTCCTGCATTATGGTTTCAATTTCGTGATAACCATCATCTCTTTTGCCCAGAATCTCCAGAAAGAGGTTTATCTTGGCAGGAGCCTTAAGGCTGATTATATTTTCGTTGTGATTTTTATTGTTTTTGTTCATTATAAATTTTATCTAATATTAAGAGGAATTAAATTCACTCCTTGCCTGGAAGGAAGTTTGGCGTGAGCAAAAGTTGTGTAGCTATTTAACTTTAGATCACTTAAAATGCTTCACTTTAGTTGCTGCTACGTTTGCTTTCAGGAAAGTAAGCTGAGTGTTGCTGTACTGCCTTTCGTCGATTATATTCAATTGTTTAAAGCATTCCTGAATAATCTTCTGCTTTTTATGATGTTGAAGGACAATGATCCCATTCTCGTTAATGATCTGTTTGGAAACAAGCGTCTCCAGAAGAGAAAAAATCCTTCTTCTATCCCCGCAATCTATATCTAATAATTTATAAGGCGGAGCAACCAGAATGATGTCGAACTTTAAATCCTTATTCTTAATAAAATCCAATAATCTAAATACGTTAATTTTTAAGACAACCGTCCTTTTTAAGAGATTTGCATCCCGGAGGTTTTTTTTAATAACCTTAATAGCATTTGTACTGTTTTCAACAAATAAACATCTTTTTGCACCACGACTGAGGGCTTCTATACCTAATGAACCGGTTCCTGCAAACAGATCCAAAACGACACTGTTCAGTATAGAGTGTCCTAAAATACTAAACATGGACTCCTTGGCTCTGTCTAAAATCGGTCTAGTCCGTTTGCTGCTTAAAGCTGAAAGTCGTACACCTTTTGCTTTGCCCGAAATAACACGCATAAATGTTCTCTTTCAACAAAGATTAACGCAGATAGTAAGGTTATATGTACAGCCCAAAAAGACTTAGTATTTATATCTGTGAAAACCTGTGTCTCGCATTTAGTCTAGGTTAAATTATTAGCACCGGTTTTGATAACCAGTTGTGTCGCCTCTGCCAGATTTTCTGGTGAGCTTCCTGCATCGATCCACCAGCCATCTAAAACTGAACTTGTCATTGTTCTATCCTTAATATAGGCATTATTGACATCGGTAATTTCTAATTCTCCCCTCTCTGATCTTTCAAGTGTGTCAATAATGTCAAATACGTGGCTATCATACATATAAATGCCTATTACGGCATGGTCTGTTTTAGGGTGTTCAGGTTTTTCTTCAATACTGATCACTTTTTCACCATCAAGCTCTGGAACACCAAAGCTTGATGGATTTGGGACCTTTTTTAATAATATCTTAGCACCTTTCTCTTGCTTCTCAAATTCTTCTTTTTCTCTGATTATATTCTTTTCGATAATATTATCTCCCAGGATAATAATCGTCTTTTCGCCATCTGCAAAATTCCTGGCAAGATCCAGGGCTTCTGCTATCCCTCCTTCTCCCTCTTGGTATGTGTAGCTGATGTCCTTCAAACCAAATTGCTTTCCATTACCCAAAAGCCGTAGAAAATCACCTGCATTATTACCACCGGTAACAATCATAATGTCCTCGATCCCGGCACTGATTAATGTTTGCAGGGGATAGTATATCATTGGCTTGTCGAAGACGGGTAACAAGTGCTTGTTGGTAATTTTTGTTAAAGGCAATAATCGGGTTCCGAGGCCGCCCGCAAGAACAACACCTTTCATCATTTGTCCTTTCTACGTTAATTATAATGCATTTAATATTATTAAGAGAAAATTGGAAAATATGTTCGTTCCCATGACAAGTTCCATGGATATCTTTATCTTAGCCATGAGTTCGAGAAGATACTATCATATAACCACTTACAGCGCAAGTGGTTTTAGAATGGCCTTTGCCCGTATTCGTTATAAAAGGCCGGAACGCTCCTGTCATTCAATTTTGACTGTCGCTGAATGTTTCACGTTTTTCTTACGATAAAAGTTAATGTAAGGCTAATTCCAGTTGCTTCCTGGAAAAATGTTTCCCTTTTGAGATTGATTTAAAAAAATGCCAATACATTTATTTATATAAAAAGATTGCAAAAAATAGTGCTTGAAACTACAATAATCGATTGCGAAAATCTTGCCAAATCTGATTATATTCAGTGTTTTGGCAGGCATTTAGCAAGTATGACGTAGATGTCTTTTTATATATCTTGTGAGCGAGGGTGGCGGAACTGGCAGACGCGCTAGACTTAGGATCTAGTACCGCAAGGTGTGGGGGTTCGACTCCCCCCTCTCGCACCAGATAAAAATATATTGTAAATCTATGTCGGTTAATTATAATTGGTTAAAATGCGGGTGTAGCTCAGCGGTAGAGCATCACGTTGCCAACGTGAATGTCGTGGGTTCGAATCCCATCACCCGCTCCATTTCGTCAAACGTGCTGTCCGCCTTGGTACTACTTACTAGAAAAACTGAAAAAAGTCTGCAAAATATTTTTACAATAAAACAATGAATTTAGAGATAGAAGAAGTTGGGCCTTGCAAAAAGCTGCTTAAGTTTGAGGTGCCAAAGGAAACAATAGACGTCGAGTGGCAAAAACAGTTGAAAGAGGTTTCCAGAATGGCCAATTTACCTGGTTTCAGGAAGGGAAAAGCACCCAGAAAGCTCCTTGAGAAAAATTATGGTGATAGAATCATGGACGAGGTTAAGCGGGCAGTTGTCACTGATTCGTATCAACAGGCAATCGAAAATAACAAATTGTCACCTATAGGTGATCCCAATGTCGGCGATGTTAATCTTGAATTGGGGAAACCATTAAAATTTGAGATTACTCTTGAGGTATTGCCAACATTTGAATTGGGAGAATACAAGGGAATGCAGTTGAAGAGAAAACCGGTGTCTGTTACCGATGAAGATTTAGATAAAGCATTAGAGACTATAAGCAAGCAGAAGGCTCAACTAGCTGTTGTTAAGTCAGGTAAAGTAAAAGACGAGGACGTTATTATATGTGACTGTGAAGTTGGTATCGATGGCAAGGTTATTTGGTCGGACGAAGAACTGGAAGTTATGGTTTCTGGCTCTCTTGTGGCTGATATTGTTGTGCAGGGTTTGAAAGATAGCCTTGTCGGCTCAAAGTCCGGAGACAAGGTTTCAATGGATGTAGAATTAGGAGATAGCTTTTCCGTAGAACAATATAGAAACCAGCCTGCTAAAATGGAATTATCAATAAAGGAAATTAAAAGGCCAAAAAGCCCTAAAATAAATGATGAACTGGCGAAACAGGTTGGCTACGATTCACTTAGTGAATTAAAGGAGTTTATGTCGAAGAGGCTGGAAATGGAGAAGAAAAGAATGGCAGAAGGTGAAATGCAGGAACAGATTTCCAATAAACTCATAGAAATGGCTGATTTTGACATGCCGGAAGACATGATTAAACATCACACAAACGAGAGACTTCAGAAATATCAGCTTGATCTAATAAATAAAGGTACTCCGCAGGAAGAGATAGAAAAGCATTCGGAAGATTTAAAGAGCGCTTCAGAGGAATCTGTTGTCAGGGATTTTAAGATGTCACTTGTACTTGAACACATAGCAGAAAAAGAGAGGATATTTGTAACAGAAGATGATGTCAATCGAAGAATCAGCGAGATGGCAGGTATGTATGGTCTTGATGCTGCTGGTATGAGAAAACAGCTTGAGAAGATGAACAGTATGTCAAACCTAAGACATCAGTTGAGAGAAAATAAAACGCTTAATTTATTAATGAAAGAAGCGAATATAGAAGAGGTTCAAGAAGATGCCAAAAAAGAAACTAAAGGGAAATCTAAGAAAAAGAAAAATGAAAAATAATAAGCAAGGAGGATCAGGTGACTAAGGATAATAAATTTAATAGCTGTCCGTTCGAAGAGAACGGTTCTATGGCTGCAAACAGAAGCTATGGAAATGTTTATGTGCCGTACGTAGTGGAAAAGACTGGATATGGAGAAAGACATTATGATATTTTTTCCCGCTTGCTTAAAGACAGGATAATATTTATTGGCAGCCCGATAGATGATAACGTGTCAAATATTGTAATAGCTCAAATGTTGTTTTTGCAAAATGACAATAAAAACCAGGATATTAATATTTATATAAACTCCCCGGGTGGTTCAATAACAGCAGGCCTTGCAATCTATGATACAATGCAATTTGTACATTGTGATGTGGCTACTTTTTGTATTGGTTCTGCTTATAGCATGGGTGCAGTACTTATGGCAGCAGGGACAAAGGGGAAGAGGTATAGTTTGCCACATACAAGGATAATGTTGCATCAGCCATGGGGAGGAACAACAGGGACGGCAACTGATATAAGCATCCAGGCAGAAGAGATAATGTTTATGAAGAAAAGCCTTAATGAAATACTTGTAAAGCATAGCGGTCAGTCAATTGAGAAAATAGAAAAAGATTTTGACAGAGATTTCTATATGTCTTCACAGGAAGCAAAGGATTATGGCATTGTTGACGAAGTTATTGAGTCATTAGAGGATAAAAAGAAAGATTAGAGCAATACTGATTTTTTACTGCCTTTTCGTTGGTTTGTTTAGTATCGTAATAATTTCATTAAATGTATCTTCACAGGAAATATAGGATCTGTTTATTCATTATGTAGTCAGTTGCACATTTATAAGAATGCTCCCGCCGTTCAATCAATTGTTTAATCAAGAGGTTTTTTCTCACAGTGTTTTGCCTGGCCTATTGTTCACTGCAGTGAAAGCGTCCTTATAGCTTTCTTAAAATATTCTTCTCAAAAGATATTCCAAATGATCAGATTGTACTTTGCAGAAATCATCTATTAAATACTCTGAAAACAACTAAACTGTTATCTAGCCTGTCTCCCGTATTACAAGAGTTCTACCAAGGTACCCCATTCGTACTAAGTACATAAATGCCTCTTCTCAGTATTTACATATCACCTACATTGAAAGCCCTTTAACATGTTTTTTTATACAAACCAAGTATAAAGCATGCCTGTTTTGTACTTGGTTTGTCGTTGACTTTTGCATAATATTTTGATATTGGTTGAGATGAATTCAAATTCTTGTAAAAGTAGAGATATAAATTAATGGATAAAATTACGTTATTTTTTGGAAAACATACAGAAGGTATGCAGTACCATTGGCTGCCGCTTGCATATGCTTTATTAACAGCGTATATAGATTTCGATAAGGTTGAAGTCGTAGTTATAGATGAAAGAATCGAAAAAGAAAATACTACTGCGCTAATTGATAAGCACACACCTGATAGCGTTTTTTTTGGTATAAGCGCATCTGCGGGCTATCAGTTAAGGCGTTCAATAGAGACTGCGAAATATGTAAAGAATAAATTTCCTGAAATCCCTGTAGTGTGGGGTGGAGCGCAAGTAACTGCTTTACCGCAGGAGTCAATTCAAGAGGATTTCGTCGATGTTCTTGTAGCAGGCAGGGGAGAAACTATCTTACCGCGCTTGATTGAAGGTTTAAAGGAGAAAAATCTAAATGGGATTCCAGGTGTATACTGGAAGGAAAATGGTCATGTTCAAGGGATTCCAAATACTGAGTACGTGGATTTAGATACTGTGCCTCCATGGCCTTATCATATATTTAAAGTAAAAGAGTACCTTAATCCTAATACTATGGCTATAAACTTAACAACGACCTATGGATGTCCAAATAGATGTGGATTTTGTTTCTGGTATAAAAATAAGAGTACATGGAGCGCATTTAATGCACAACGCGTATATGAAGAAGTTAAATATTTCAAGGACAATTATGGCATAAAAGACGTTTATTTCCTTGATTCGGATTTTATGGCAGACATTCCTCGCGCACTTGAAATTGCCCGTCTTCTGAAAGGCCTGGATATTACCTACACTACTAATTCACGCGTTTCTGATATCGCTCTATTAAATGAAAGTGATTTTAAGTTACTGGAGGAATCCGGATGTTATTCTCTGCAGATTGGCCTGGAATCCGCTTCTCCAAGAATGCTGAAATTAATGAGTAAAAAGATAAAATTGGAAGATGTTGTAAAAATTGTTAAGGATATTCGATCTACGGAAATAATTCCCGTTTTTTCACTTATATTTCAACTTCCAACAGAAACCTTGGATGATATGAGGGTGACTCATGCATTTGTATTAAAATTAAAAAAGCTTAATCCTAAGGTTTCAATTATGACGACCATGTATAATCACCTGCCGAATTTGCCGTTAACCAGGCTGGCGGTGAAGCACGGTTTAGTTTTGCCTGAGAATATGGAAGGATGGAGTACGGATGAGTATATCAAATCAACCAGCTATGTAAATAAGCCGTGGATGGATGAGGATTTCGCAAGAGAATATGAACAACTATTTAATCAACTATTTGTTGATGAAAGCGGAGGAATCAATCTCTGTCAAAATATGAGTGTGCTGCGACCTGAACTAAGCGTATCGTTCGATTAAACTTTTTACCTTAAAGGGTTTTCTATATGTCGAGATAATACAAGCTCTCTTAATCCCATATGAATAGACCGCACATCAAATAATGGGTTATGTATCTTTCCCTTTAATTTATTATTACCAAGTGTTTTTGCAATCTCTCCGGAATATTTCCCTTGTGTTTCAGGTGCATTTGTATGGAACCAGGAATAGAGACCAGTGTGTGTAAACTGTATACAGTTTCCATGCGAATTTATTTCGACACGAACTCCTTCAGATATTTCTTCTAACGTATTCGTGGCATTTGAACCGTATAGAAGAATTTCAACTATGTTTGATTCAAGATGGGAATCCGTTTGCTTGCCATTGTCATTATGGTATTCATTTAAGATTACTGATCGATCTCCCTTGAGTGTTCTTGCGTCGAACACAAAATTATTGAGCCACAAATTTTCAAGGATTACCATGATATCGTATCCATAGCTGAAGATATTTTTTTCCCCGACAAAACCTGCAAACTTATCAAGCGCTTCATGAAATTCTATACCGTCTGCCTTAATCTGCTCGTCAGTAATATCAGTCACTTCTGCACAATAATCAGACAAGATTGGATTTATAGATGGTTTTACAACGATATCCAGCGCTCCTGTCTCTTGCAGGCTACCAGAATCTATGCTGATAGCTCCGATACGGATGATCTCTCTGTGTTCATTTTCTCTTGACCATTTCCTTGCGTGTGCTCCTTGCCAGGTAGTATACTCAAGATCATATATAACAGTTTCTTTATTACTCATCTATATTAGTTATATTTGAAATTATTTATCCATCTATTCGATTACTCTCGTAATAATCTCACTAACGATATCTTCACAGGAAACATAAGATGTATTTATCGTATAGTCAGCTGCATTTCTGTAAGCAGTCTCACGTTCCGCAATCAAGTGTCTGATTTCATCAAGAGGTTTTTTGTCTGTTAAAGAGGGTCTCTGTTGAGTTGTCTTTTCATCTTGTGCTATTCGGCTATGAATGATTTCTGGTGTTGCTTCCAGGAGGACAAGAAATCCGTTATCTTTTAAATTATTTACATTTTCCTCTTTTAGGACAGCTCCTCCTCCTGCTGATATTACATTGTTGTCCGCCTTACTTAATTTTGCAATGGTGTCTGCCTCAATCTTGCGAAAACCTTCCTCCCCATCATCCTCAAATATGCTCTTGATAGTTTTTCCTGTATAACTTTCAATATATTTATCTGAATCAATGAAATTCCTTTCTAATCGTTCAGCCAATAGCCTGCCAACCGTACTCTTTCCGGTACCTCTGAAACCGATCAAGACTATGTTCATAACATTTCCTTTACTACATTGCTCATTAGTTCTACAGGAGGGTCAATATCTGTCCAGAGTCTGAACTGTTCTGCAGCTTGATTTATGAACATTGAGAGACCATTAACCGTGTGGCATCCTTTTTTCTCAGCGTCCCGGAGAAGCCTGGTTTCTATCGGGTTGTAAACGGCATCAAAAACAATCATCCCTTCCTTTAGTATGCTATCCGGAACCGGCGTTTGATCAATATTCGGAAACATGCCTATAGATGTCGTATTTATGAGGATGTCAGAAGTGAGTTTGTGTATCTCTTCAAGGCTTTCAAATCTACATTTGACTTCACTTGACAGTTTTTCGGCGCGTTCGATGGTTCGATTGAAAATGGTTATATCACAACCTTTCTCTTTTAACCCAAATGCAATTGCACGTGCTGCGCCGCCTGCTCCTATAATGGATATTTTTTTATTGTTCAGCGTGTCGTTGGCTTCCTTCAGGCTGTATTCCAACCCTATTACTGCAGCCATGCAGTCGGTATTGTAGCCTGTAAATCTGTCGTTTTGATTTACTATCGTATTAATCGCACCAATTTTTCTGGCGGTGTGATCGATATCATCCAGAAACGGTAAAACACTCTCTTTGTGTGGAATGGTAACGCTGAAACCATGAAAACCTATTTTTCTGCATTCTCTCATGAAAGTGCCAATATCTTTGATCTTCAATGGAACATAGACGTTATTAAGTCCTTTTTCAACAAAGGCAGCGTTGTGGATGGCCGGGCTCATACTATGAGAAACCGGATTTCCAATAATTCCGTACAGTTTTGTCTCTCTGTTTATCTCCCTAAAGTGATATATTTTGGTGAGTTCATTTACTGTTAATTGTCCAGGTGCTGATTCTTTACCTTTTTCGAGGGAAGCGAATGTCAGAAACCCTCCAAACCTGCCTGTAAGTATCCTGCTTATGTATCCTAACTCTCCCATACAGAAAGATATGGTAGGTACGTTAGCAGACTCTAATAGTTCAAACATCCTGATATTATCGGTAATGTCATTTGCGTAAGTTACAATCTTTACAATATCAGGATTGTATTGACAAATATCATTATATATTTTGCTTAAGTTGTGAGGTGTCTCTTTGAAATTATGATGAGAAATAATTATCTTGCTGCTGTTTCGCCTGGTAATTTGCTGGATTGAGTCATATTCAACGTCAACATAATCTGCTCCCAGTTCAATAGCTTTTTGCAGAAGGAGTAATCTATCCTGTTCATTTCCATTAAATTTGCCACCTTCTCTTTCGGGTCTGTTAGTAATTATTACCGGTTTCGTTTTACTCTTTAATGATGCTTCAATGCATGTTTCTGCGTTCTGTAATTCCGGAATGTAATCAATACGCAATTCGACTATGTCAGCATATCTGGATACCGATGCCATTTCAGAAACAGTGTCTTCAGCGCTTCCGGCTATAATGGGGATGCAAATCATTTTTATGTAAAAATTTGTATTAAGAATTAGTTGATTATTATATTGTATACTTTAAAATAGTCAATCTTATGTATTTCCATTTTGGACGCACGCCCAACAAACTGGTGGCTAGGGATAAACGCATCTGATAGGGATTTAGGGATTCGCCAGAAAAAACTAATAAAAATTTTTATCTGTGAATATTTATGAAAATCCGTGTCCTGTTATTTTAAAAGTATGGGAGTTGTGATGGATGTAAGTGAAGCAATAAAAGCGCGAAGGAGTGTAAGGAAATTCAAGCCGGATCCTGTTCCGGAAGAAAAAATCAAGCTTTTGCTTGAAAGTGCCAGATTGGCTCCATCAGGGACAAATACACAACCCTGGCGGTTTATAGTGGTCAGGGATGATGATACGAAAACAGAGCTGCAAAAGGCGGCGCATAATCAAAGACATGTTAAACGTGCTCCCGTAATAATAGTCTGCTGTGCAGATTTAAAGGCATTTAAGGAATTTCCGGTAAGGGTGGATGAATTAATAGAGTCTGGTGCACTTCCGGAGAGAACCAGGGAAGTTTTTATTCCATATCTTAAGAAAGGAATGAGTACCGTTACAAAGGATGCTCTTATGGTTGCTGCTGCAGCAAATGTTGCTATAGCCGTTGAGCATATTGTTTTGCAGGCGGTGGAGATAGGGCTTGGTACCTGTTGGGTAAGATGGTATGAAGATAAAAAAGTAAAAGAAATTCTTGATATTCCGGACCATATTGAAGTTATGGCACTTTTGCCGGTTGGAATACCAGATGAAGAACCTTCTCCCAGGCCTAGGTTAAGTTTGGACAAGATAGTCTTCAGTGAGAAGTACGGGGAAAAATATTTTTAATTACATGTATTGTATGCTGCCTTTAATTCGATTTTGAACAAAAGCAACTGAAACATTCAGGACTGCACCCACCATGTGGTGAATGCTGGTGTTCATTTACACATTTTCTTACAAGCTAAATATGAAAGCTATAGAGCAGGAGAACGAAAAGGCAAAAAGCTTTTTATATGACAGGTATATCTGGTTACTCTTGATAATCTCTCTTTCAGTGAGAATATACTTGAGTTTTTTTACCTATGTAATAAAGAATGATAGTGTGCATTTTATGCAAAATGCAAAGTACATTGCCAGCGGTGATTTTTCGGGTGCATTGGGGCATGACTATCATCCCTTATATTCTTTAATTATGGCAGTGTTGTACAAAGTCGTTCCAGACATGGAATTGTCCGGTACGATTGTATCTGTTTTTTTTGGTACACTGACGGTAATTGTATTTTATCTGATCGGAAAAAATATTTTTGATCGGAAAGTATCATTTGTTTCTTCGATAATTCTGGCCTTCCATCCCTATGCTGTCAGATTTTCTGCAGACATAATTTCAGAAACCACTTATTTCTTTTTCTTCGTATCAGCACTTGGTTTAGGTTATTTTGCAATAACGAACAGGAAACTCCTTTTGTTTGCGTTAACAGGGATGTGTTCTGCGCTTGCTTATCTTACACGCCCTGAAGGAATAGGGGTTATAATCATAGTCGTCTCTTTCTGCGCTTTGAAGGACTGCACCAGGATTAAGACTTTATGGAAAGAGAAGCTTGTTTCAATCTTAGTCTTAGTTGCTCCATTTCTTATCTTTTCTATGCCGTATCTTGTGTATATCAAGAAAGAAACAGGCCATTGGGACCTTACAAAGAAAAAGAAAGTGACTATAGTGGCGGGGATTGAAGAATTTGAAGGCGCTCAAAAAAATAAAAAATTGATCGAGAGAAACACTGCGAAGAAAGGGGGGGCAAGTGTAAAAATTAACAAGAAAAAAACTGCTAGAAAAACAGGTTTTAAAACACATTCTAAATGTGTTTTATATATAGTGAAAAGGTATTTAAGTACATTTCATCATCTCTTGTTTGTGCTTTTAATAATAGGTGTGATAAATTGGACAAGAATAAGGCCGGAACGGTTTTTCGGGATTTACTTAACAGTCACTATTGTATTTTACCTGTTTATATTATACCGGTTGGGTGTATCGTATATGTTAAGTACCGGTGACATTTATGCACCTAGCAGAAGGCATCTGATGCCGCTGGTTATACTTGCGATTTTTTTTGTTGGAACAGGAGTCCATACTGCGGGAACCTGGATGCATGAAAAGCTTCAGAGCAATAGTTTTATAGTCGGTTTCAAAGAGTCGCTGAAAAATGTGTGGGTGGTTCAGTTATTAGTATTAATGGTAGTTGTCAGTGTACTGTTGCCAAAGACATTAAAGCCTCAACGTGTTGATAAGTTAGGAATTAAGGTCGTAGGTGGTTGGATAAAGGAGAATATCCATAAACCATCCCTTGTGATTATAAGTGATTCTGCAAGAAATGCTTATTACGCAGAGGGGAAGCATATTCAGAAGGGAAGGTATAATAGTGACATTCTTATTGAAGCAAAACAAAAAAATGCGGATTATCTACTTGTTTCTTATAGAGAATACAGAGTAATGGAAAAAAAGTTACAGCAGTTATTGAAGGACAAAAAGATAGTATTGGCATATCAATATCCGGAGAAAAAACCGTTAAAAAAACATAGTGTGCTTTTGTATGAGTTTCTGCGTTAGTAGCCATTCTGCAAATAAGTACAATATATAGTATATTTAGATAAAAAAATTCTTGACAAACAAGAGTTTTTTTTTAGAATTAGCGTTCATATAGTGAACGTTACTTTTTTTTGGAAATACTGTTCATTGCGTGAACAGTAAAAAACTAACAGTTTGGTGGTATTTATGAGAGAGGAAACTGGCAATTTGGATGTAAGAGAATTGGAGATTTTGGAAAGACTGGAAAATAATGGCCATTTGACACAGAGGGAACTTTCCAGGGAAGTTGGTATTGCGCTGGGACTGGTAAACCATCTCTTAAGAAAAATGGTTAAAAAAGGCTGGATCAAAATAAAGAGTATAGATTCCAAAAAAATAAGGTATTTGATTACTCCGGAAGGTGCCAGAGAAAAGTCATCTTTATTGTACAAAAGAGTAGAAAATACAATCCATTTTTATTTAGATGCAAAAAGGGTAATAAAAGACAAGGTTGTGCATTTAAAAAATGAAGGTGTGAATGATGTTTCAATTTATGGAATAAACCATATATCAGAGGTTCTGTTCATCGTATTAAAAGAATTAGGCTTGGAAATAAATTCTGTTGTTGACGAAAGAAAGAAAGGAAAAGAGTGGTTTGGCTATAAGGTAATTGGTATGGAGCAGTTTGTAAAATCCAATGCCGGCGTACTGATCATTGCTTCTTTTGATAAAGAAAAAATAGACATTTTTTGTAATGAACACGAAGATGTGAAAGTTGTTGCTCTGAGAGACTGAAACAGCTGAGAAACAGATGTAAGTGCCTGTATATTAGGATGTTATGCGTTTTTGAGTGTGTAACTGAGAGGGTATCGGTCTGCATACAGGAATAAATATTGAAAACAAAAAGGTTTTGGTTACCGGTGCTGATGGGTTTATAGGCAGCCACCTTGTCGAAGCACTATTAAGTGAAGGTTGTTGTGTAAAGGCTTTTACTTATTATAACTCTTTTAACTCATGGGGGTGGCTCGATACATTTTCAAGGGAAAAACTTGAAAAGATAGAGATCTTTACGGGAGATATACGAGATCCAAATGGTGTTAGAACTGCAGTCAAAGGGACGGATGTGATCTTTCATCTTGCCGCGCTAATAGCAATCCCTTTTTCTTATCACTCTCCGGACTCTTATATTGATACAAACGTTAAAGGCACGTTAAATGTATTACAGGCATGTAGAGATTATGATGTTGAAAAGGTTATAGTTACTTCAACTTCTGAAGTTTATGGGACTGCTAAATATGTTCCTATTGATGAAAAACATCCTCTTCAAGGACAATCACCTTATTCTGCGTCAAAAATAGGATCAGACAAAATAACTGAGTCTTTTTATTGCTCTTTTGAAACACCTGTTGTGCTGGCGAGACCTTTCAATACTTACGGGCCACGACAATCCGCACGTGCTATTATACCAACCATAATAACCCAACTATTAAGTGGTCGGAAAAAGATACAGCTTGGCTCTATACATCCGACAAGGGACTTTAACTATGTTGGCGATATATGTAAGGGGCTGATTAATCTTTCCAAATTTGATGAGGCTATTGGCAGGGAAGTGAACATTGGTTCCGGAACTGAGATATCAATAGGTTCTCTTGCAAAATTATTAATGGAGCTAACTGGAACAGAGGTGGAAATAAGCTCTGAAGATGTCAGAAAGAGGCCTGACAAAAGCGAAGTTGAACGATTGGTTTGTGACAACAGCCTGATCAAAGAAATAACAGATTGGAAACCTGAAACAACTTTGAGGGATGGTCTATTAAATACTATAGAATGGTTCAAAGACAAAGAAAATATAAAGAGATATAAGGATGACATCTACAATATCTGATAAAGGATTAAATGTGATACCCCTATCTGAGCCTGCAATCACAGGTAATGAGTGGAAATATATCAAGGAATGTCTGGATACAGGATGGGTCTCTTCTGTTGGGAGTTATGTAAATAGGTTTGAAAAGATGGTGGCAGAATACGCAGGTTGTAGGTATGGAATTGCTGTTGTTAACGGTACTTCTGCGCTGCACTTATCCCTTCTCGTTTGTGATGTAAAAAGTGGTGATGAGGTAATAGTACCAACTTTGACGTTTGTTGCTACCGCAAATGTTGTGAGATATTGTGGCGCTGATCCTGTATTTATTGACTGTGATCAGGAGACACTGTGTCTCGATGTAGAGAAGTTAAAGCTTTTTTTGGAAAAGGAGTGTATGCGGGAGAGTGACGGGTATACATACAATAAGGCGTCTGGCAGACGAATAAAGGCTATTATGGCTGTTCATATTTTTGGTCATCCGGTAGAGATGGATAATCTTACAGGGTTATGTCAACGGTACAATATAGATATTATAGAAGATGCAACAGAGAGCATCGGTTCTGAATATAAAGGTAAAAAAACAGGTTCTTTCGGGAAACTGGCATGTTTCTCCTTTAATGGAAACAAAATAATAACTTCAGGTGGTGGTGGGATGGTGGTGACTGACGATAAATATCTGGCAGAGAAAGTTAAGCATTTAAGCACACAGGCAAAAAGCGATTCTATTGAGTATGATCATGACGAGATTGGTTATAACTATCGTCTTACTAACTTACAGGCGGCAATTGGCGTTGCTCAGATGGAGCAGCTGGATGAGTTCATTTCCGTAAAAAGGAGAAATGCCTTATTGTATAGAGATCTATTGTCTGAGATGGAAGAGGTTGGATTTATATGGGAAGAACAATGGGCGAAAAGCAATTTCTGGTTTTATACAATTAAATTTCCAGCCATTCACAAGAACCCATTAATAGATTATTTCCTCTCTAAAGGAGTTCAGGTAAGACCAGTATGGGTACCAATCCATTCCTTGCCTATGTATAAGGATTGCCAGATATCTGGGGTTGAGAGCGCCGTAAAGATTTATAATACATCTCTGAATGTTCCATGTAGTGTAAAAATTAATGAAGAAGATATACGTTTAGTGGCCAAACATTTAAAAGGCTATTTTTCTTCTAAGGGATAGTGCACTTGGACGAAATTATTATTTTAGGTGCGGGGGGGCATGCCAGGGTTTTGATAGATTGTATTAAGGCCATTAATAGATATAAAATTGCAGGTATTCTGGATTTAGTATTAGAAAAAGGGAACGTATTTGACGGTGTTCCTGTTCTGGGAGGCGATGATAAACTTGCGGGATTGACAGAAGATGATATTAATTTAGCATGTATTGGTATCGGCGGTATTAAAACCAACGAAAAGAGAAAAAGAATTTTCGAAGAAGCAAAAAAATCAGGATTTTCAGTTCCAGTTTTAGTTCATCCACGAGCGATTATATCAAAAAGTGATGTGGAGATATCCGAAGGTGTACAGGTAATGGCAGGTGCAATTATTCAGGTCGGGAGTAAGATCAGAGAAAATTCTATCATTAATACCGGTGCTATAGTTGAACATGACAGTAAAATTGGTAAACATGTTCATGTCTGCCCGGGTGCAGTTATATCAGGTATGTGTGTTGTTGAAGATGGAGCGTTTATAGGTGCAGGGTCGACAATTATACAGGGAATAAAGATAGGCAGGGATGCGGTTGTCGCCGCAGGTTCAGCCGTAGTCAATGATGTACCTGATGGTGTAATTGTTAAAGGAGTTCCTGCTGCAGTCAGGTAAAATGCTGAAAATGCCTTATAGAGAAAAGATAGCAATTTTGGGAGTAGTTTTTCCAAAGGTCGAGGCGTTTATTGATGAATATCTGCAGTCATTAGAAGAGCAAACAGTTAGGTGTTTTGATGTAATAATTATTAATGATGGTTTTGATGCGTTTTACAGTTTTAAAGCAAAGTATAACAGCTTGAACATAAAAGAGATTGAATACAGAGGCACGCCGGCTGAAATACGAGAGTTTGGGATTAATTATATAAGGAATCAAGGGTATCAATATGTTGTTTTTACGGATAGCGATGATTATTTCTCAAGGAATAGAGTTGAAAAAAGTATAGAGCTCTTAGAACATTATGATATCGTTGTAAACGACCTTACTACTGTTTCTGATGGTAATAGAGAGATTGATATATTATATCTATCCGGTAGGTTGAAGAATTTGTCAGAAATAAACTTTGATTTTATTTCGGATAAAAATATTTTTGGTTTTTCAAATACAGCCATGAAGATGAAATCCCTTACCGGGAAAGTGATCTTTGATAAGAATTTAATAGCGGTTGACTGGTTTTTGTTCAGTATGCTCCTTATGAAGAATTGCAGTGCAGTTTTTACTAATGAAGCCGTTACTTTTTACAGGATATATGAGGGGAATGTTGCCGGGTTGTCTTCTGCTACGGATAGGAAAAAAATAGAGAAGGGGATAAACGTGAAGCGTCTCCATTATAAAAATCTCTCTTTGATAGATGATACATTCAAGGGTGTACATGGCAAATTTGACAGATTAAATTCCGATATGGAAAATAATGAATATAAAAGTAGGTATGTGGAAAAGGTTAAATTGCTTGGCCTGAAGAATACATTATGGTGGGAAGATATAAAATTACCGGAAGAAATTGTCCTATGAAAATTGAATTAGCTGAAGGTAGAGAAGTGTACAATTTTTGTGATCCTTTTGTGATTGCCGAAATTGGTGCAAATCATAATGGTGAAATGGATTTGGCCCGGGATCTGATATTAAAAGCGAAAGAAGCGGGCGCAGACTGTGTTAAATTCCAATCATGGACAAAAGACACTATTTTCTCAAAAAGGGTTTACGAACAAAACTTTTTTCTGGCAGATGATTATAGAAATAGAGATGATTATTCGCTTGAACAAATAGTAGAGAAGTGTTCCATGTCAGAAGAGGAGTTTCTTGAAATAAAGGAGATAGCTGACAAGATAGGTATTAATTGTATATCAACCCCTTTTTCAAGAACGGAAGTAGATTTTATTGTTGATAAATTAAAAGTGAGCTTTATCAAGGTTGCATCAATGGATTTAAATAACTATTCATTCCTTGACTATATAGGCAGGAAAAACCTTCCTGTTGTGTTGTCAACCGGACTGAGTACCTTGGGTGAGATTGATAAGGCGATAGAAACAATAGAAAATACCGGTAACAATAAGATAGTTATACTCCATTGTGTTTCTATGTATCCACCCGATGACAATCATGTAAATTTAAATAATATTGATACATTAAGAGTGGCCTATCAATACCCAATCGGATTTTCAGATCATACACTGGGGTTCTCTATTCCGCTGGCAGCAGTTGTAAAAGGTGCTTGCGTTATAGAGAAACACTTTACTTTAGATAAGAACATGTTTGGGTGGGACCACAAGGTTTCGGCAGATTTCGAAGAAATGAAAATTATAGTGAATGAATCAAAAAGGGTTCAGAAGGCGTTAGGGGATTACAGGATAGTTGTAAATGAGAGTGCTGAGCGTATTAAAGCTTTTAGAAGGAGTATTGTTGCGGCCAGAAAAATAAATGCAGGTGAAGTCTTTACGGAGGAAATGATAGATTATAAAAGGCCTGCTGAAGGATTGGAACCAGGCTTTATTAGCATCTTATTAGGTAAAAAGGCAAGAAGAGATATTGAATATGATGAGATAATAGAGATGGAAGATTTCTGAAAGTGCTGATGCTTGATTTTAAGTTAACAATAACCTTTAGATAGAAATATGAATAAAGTTATACAAATTGGAGACAAAAAGATCAGTGATGATGGGAGGGTGTTTGTTGTTGCTGAGCTTGGGGTATGCCATGAACAGGATGTTACTGTTGCTGAGCACTTGATTGAAGTTGCCTGTGAATCAGGGATTGATGCTGTTAAAGTTGAATCGTTTCAGGCTGATGAACTAGTCGTAGATAAGACTATAGAGCATGAATACGGAACTTCAACAGGGACAAGGAGGGAGAACTATTACGAACTCCTTAAAAGACTTCAGTTGAGCTATGATGATTATGCAAGGCTCAAGAGGAAAGCTGATGAACTGGGGATGCTTTTCTTTTCTACTGTTCATAACAAGCATAGTGTTGACTTTATGCGCAGTATTGGTGTGTGTGCTTTTAAAATAGCCTCACCGGACATAATTAATTATCCCCTTTTAAGATATATTGCCAGGATGGAATTGCCGATATTTATTGATACCGGCGGGGCCTTTGTGGGTGAGGTCGATAAGGCAGTTATTATACTTCAGAATGAAGGCGCTAAAGATATAGTCATAATGCACAACCCTTCAGGATATCCTGCTCCTCCGGAAAAGACTGATTTGAGGATGATACCGGCTATGAAAAGCCTGTTTGATACTTTTGTTGGGCTTTCATGTCATACGCCGGGCTTTGATATGGTTTTGGCCTCTGTTGCATTGGGGGCCAATGTAATTGAGAAACCAATATCAAGAAGCAGAACAATTGAATCTCCAGAGCACGTATTCTCTTTTTTAGACACGGAAGCGGATGAATTTGTGTCAAAAATAAGGACAATGGAAATTGCCCTTGGGAGTAAAAGGAGAACAACGGTTAATGAAATGTCACTTCCAAGATTTATTGGACGTAGAGGAATTTACGCTGCAAGGGATTTAGAAGCCGGCACAATACTTTCCGAAGAGAACCTGATACTAGCTAAACCATGGAAAGGTGTATCTGTAGAGTTTATTGATGATATTATTGGAAAGAGGTTGAAACATGGCTTAGAAAAGCATATGCCGGTTAATTGGGGTGATATAGAATGAGCAACCTTTCTGCAATCGCTTTTGTGCCTGCCAGGAAGAATTCAAAGCGATTGCCAGGGAAGAACAAGAGGCTGCTTGATGGAAAACCGTTATTTCAATACACACTTGAGGCTGCTATAAACTCCGGTTGCTTTAATAAAATAGTCCTTACAACGGACGATGAAGATATAAGAGAGATGGGGAGTAAAATTAAGGGGATAACAGTGTTAGAGAGGCCGGAAAAATATGCGGGAGATGGTGTAAGGGCAAAGGATGTCGTTTTATACCATTTAAAAGAAATGGGGGAGGAATTTGATTATGTTTCCCTGCTAATGCCGACATCCCCATTTAGAGATTCTGAGGATATAAGAAATTCATTTGTGATTTTGAGAAAAGTAAATAGTAATAGCTTGGCAAGTGTTGTCAGATATGACTTTCACCCCTCATTAGCTGTAAAGATAAAGGATAATTGCCTCTATTCTTATTTTGGAGAGGAATTCAAATGGGTCAGAGAAAGTGTATTTGAGGATGCTTATCACTTAAATGGAGCAGTTTTTATTGTAAAAATGGAATATTTACTAAGGACGAAAAGTTTTGTTCATGACGGCACAGTTACATATTTGATGGATTCCTTGAAATCGCTGGATATAGATGATGAAGTTGCTTTGAACTATGCGGAATTTCTTTTGAAAGAGAAGCTGGTATGATAGGGATACTGAATTTCGGCGTTGGGAACCTGCAATCAGTCTATAACGCATTTGAATTTATTGGAGAAAAGATATTCTTTATTAACGATGTTAATGATTTTGACAAGGCAAAAGCAATAGTAATTCCGGGGGTAGGCCATTTTAAGAGAGGGATGGAGAATATTAAAGAGAAAGGCTTCCTGGAACCATTGAATTTGTATGTTAGGGAGAAAAAAGTTCCGTGTCTGGGGATTTGTCTCGGCATGCAGTTAATGGCAGAGGCTGGATTAGAAGGAGGTAATATTGAAGGATTTGGATTAGTACCTGCCACAGTAGAAAAGATAGACAATGGCATAGCGGATTTTGGGCTCAGAATTCCTCATGTGGGATGGGACGAAATTATAATCACAAAACCGCCTTCCCTATTATTTAAAGATATGCAGAAGCCAACTTTTTATTTTGTTCATAGCTACTTTGTTAACTTTAAAGGAAATAATGGTTATGTTACTTCATATGTAAGTTATGGGAGAGAGGTTACTGCAAGCTTTGAGAAAGAAAATATTTTTGCCGTGCAGTTTCATCCGGAAAAAAGTCAGCAGGATGGAATTAAACTGTTAAGAAACTTTTCGGAAATAGTAAAAAATGGTTAAAAAAAGATTAATTGTAAGTCTGCTATGGAGGAACAATATTCTGGTTCAGAGTATTAATTTTAAGCATACTAATGCCGTGGGTTCAGTTTTCATGGCGATGGAGTTTTTTAATGCCTGGGAAGCTGATGAAATACTGCTCTTAAATGTAGCACGGGATGATAGCGGCTTTGATAAATTTCTTAAAACGCTCAGAGAATTATCCAAAATATGTTTTGTTCCTCTTTCAGTGGGCGGATGGATCAACTCTATGGAAAGAGTTGATATGGTAATTGAGCGAGGCGCTGATAAGGTTGTGGTAAACACTGAGGCTTTTGAGGCGCCAGCGTTTATTACAGATATTGCTGATAAATACGGTTCGCAATGTGTTATTGTTTCTGTTGATGCAAGAAAGGTAAAGGATGGATATTTTGAGGTGTTTATCGACCGGGGAAGAAAAGCTACAGGCAAGGAAGTGAATGAGTGGGTATTAGAGGTTGTGTCCCGGGGTGCGGGAGAAATCCTTTTAACATCCATAGATAATGATGGTGGTAAAGAAGGATACGACAAAGAGCTTATCTGCAAAGTTGCAGAAGTAGTCAGAATACCGCTTATTGTTTTTGGTGGGACAGGTAAATGGGAACATTTAATTGAGGGTTTAAATATAAATGGAGTAGATGCTGTCTCTGCCGGCAATATTTTCCATTTTTATGAACAAAGTGTCAGACAGGCAAAAAGATGCCTGATAAAAGCAGGTCTAGATGTGAGAATACCAGATAATTATACGATGTAGGAAATAAACAGGAGAGTATTTATGCGATATTGTATCAGGTGTGTTTATCCGGAAAACGCAAAACCATATATCATATTTGATGATGATGGCGTCTGCAGTGGGTGTAGAACGAGTGAGCAATACTATAAAGTAGATTGGAAAGAAAGAGAAAGCATATTCAAGGAAATTCTGGAAGAATATAAGATAAAAGCAGAAAAAAATAAAAGCCACTATGACTGTATTATTCCTGTAAGCGGCGGGAAGGATAGTCACTACCAAGCCCATATAATCAAAAATAAATATGGGTTGAATCCTCTCTTTGTCACATACAACCATCTGTTTAATGCGCCTCTTGGGGTTAGAAACCTGCACAACCTCATTAATAAGTTCAATTGTGATCTTGTAAGATTTACAACTAATCCGGGGACTGCAAGAAAGATTTCCAGGTATATGCTGAAGAAATGTGGAGATCTGACATGGCATTATCACTGTGGCATCCTGACTTTTCCTATACAGGTTGCTGTCAGGTATAAGATACCTCTGATAATATGGGCAGAGAACAATTTTTATTATAATGTTGGTGCATTTAATCCTGGTGATATGGTGGAATTCAGTAGGAAACATCGGAAGGATTTTGGACTGAGAGGTCTTGAAGCAGAAGGGATGATAGGGCACGATGATATAACACGGGGTGATATATCGCCTTTTGTTTATCCATCTGATGAGGAGATAGAGGGTGTCGGTGTCAGGGGGATATATCTTAGTAATTTTATCCTTTGGGACGAAAAGAAACAGGGGGAAATGATGATAGATATGTATGATTTTCAGCCCGCAAAGGCCCCGAGGGACAGGACATTTAACCTTTATGCAAAATTGGATGATTATCATGCTAATGGTGCACATGATTATCTCAAGTTCCTGAAGTTTGGGTATGGCAGGGCAACAGATGATGCCGCAATAATGATCAGGGCAGGACGTATGACCAGGGAAGAGGGGATAGAACTTGTCAATAAACATGATCATGTTCGGCCTCGTGATCTGGATGTGTGGCTCAATTTTGTTGGGATGGACGAAAAAGAATTTCTCGGTCATGTAGAGTCTCAGAGAGACCCGGACATATGGGAAAAGAACGATAAAGGTGATTGGGTAATGAATGATTCTGTGGCTAATCATGTAAATGATCTGAATGTTGATAAAGTTCGTTTGCCAATAAAGGAAGGAGAGGGTAGTTTCATAGAAGGGCGATACCCAATGGAAGATCCTCGCTGGTTATTGGATTATGATGGATATGTGACGTTATAAGGTTAACCTGGAATTGTAATATTAGATAAGCAAAGTGTTATAGGGGGGCCTGGCAGCAGGGAAGAAGATCTAAAATGCTTGAAAAAATTAAAAAAATAATAGTTTCAGAGGACTCGAAGCTAAAGGATGCAATTGAGGTCTTAAATAATGGTGGAAGACAGGTACTGCTTATAACTGATAAGCAACAGTGTCTTAGAGGGATATTAACAGATGGTGATATCCGCAGGTACTTACTACATAATAAAAGTCTGGATATTTCTTTGAATAATATCATGAATAAGGATTTTGTTTCACTAGGGGTGGGGGAACGAAGCAAAGCAGAGAAAATATTGAAAAACAGTAACTGTAATCATGTCCCTATCCTGAATAATGAAAAAAAGGTAGTGGACCTGGTAACCATACAGGATTTTATAAAGCATCGGGTTGAAGGCAAGGATAATAGTGTAGTAATCATGGCTGGAGGCAAGGGTACTCGTCTTGAACCGATTACAAAGATAATACCAAAACCACTGATTCCTGTCGGTGACAAAACGGTTATAGAAATAGTTATGGATAAATTTGCGGCATTTGGGTTCGGGAATTTTGTTGTAACCCTTAATTACAAAAAAGAATTATTTAAAGCCTACTTTTCAGAAAAGGAAGTAAATAATAATCTGAAAATCTCTTATTTCGAGGAGATGAAGTATTTGGGCACTGTAGGTGCACTTCCTTCTCTTAAGGAGCGTTTGACTGATACATTTTTTCTTTCTAATTGTGATATATTTGCAGACCTGGATTACAATGCAATGCTGAATTGGCATGAGGAGCACAATGCAGATATGACATTATTAGGCGTTAGGGAAAATATTGATGTACCTTACGGGGTGATCGAAATAAATAAAAACAGCTATGTTACATCTTTCCGGGAAAAACCCAATTATAATTTTATTGTGAACGCCGGTATATATATTATTGAGTCGGAACTCATAGATTTAATTCCTGAAGACAAATACTATGGGATGAATGAATTAATTGATGAGTGTATAAAACAAAAGAAAAGGATAACCTGTTACCCTATTGAAGACAGGTGGTATGGTACAGGGCAGTTCTTTGAATACGAAAAGACAATTAATAAACTGAAAGATGTTAATATCTAGTCTGTATGGTAATTAGCATGTTACAGGTTGATGGTAATGTCCTGGAAGGTTAAGCATTGTGGCATCAGGGAAAGTATTACCAGGGAAAGGCAGAAACAGGAATATTCATGGTGTTTATTGATGTGCTGGATGTATGGTCTCTTTTTGTAGTACTAATTCATTCCAGGAGGGAAAAAACTGTCTATTATCTATCAAGCCCTGTAGGGTTTTTGGGAATTATTACAAGACGTCTATTAACCTTTCTCGGGTTCCGTGTATGTGCGATGAACTCGTACTTCGAGAATCGGCCATTCAAGGAGTATTATATTGAGTTTTACAGGGAAATGTTGGATCTGGTACATGGCCGGATATATCGTACTTTGAATGAGCAGGTCTTAGAATCAAAAAGCTTCTGTGGATGGGAGAGAGAGAGGGTTGTCAGGTTTCTTGCTTTAAAAGCAAATGGAATAATACTCCGTGCATTTGAGCTTATTAAAACGATAAAACATAAAGAACCTGTTTCTGATTGTTTGATTCTGGTGCAGCATTCAGAATACTTTCCCGTGCTTTTAGAATACTCACGTGAACTTAAGGGTTCTTTGCAATATTACCGGAGTCCGTTTCGTTTGCGTTTCAAACGAAGAAGTGCCTTTGAAATAGATGTTGACTATGAATCACATTCGCCCTCTTCAATTCTGTATGATTTATTGAAGAGCTCTATATTGTTATCGTTGTCAGTTTGTTTTTCCGTATGGTCCTATATAATACATAAATTAAAAAGAAGTTGCCCTGATGGTACAGGTTTTAATCATGATATAGTCTATTTGACATCAAGGAAATATGATCCTACTCCGGTGTTCAATGATGTATATTGGATGAAATATCTTCGTAGCCATCAAAGAATATCTACTGTTGTCATTGCTAATGCAGTGTTAAGCGATGCAGCTAAAGAATACTATGGGAAACAGTGTGATAGACTGTTCAGTATAAAATTCCCTTTTATTGATGCGCCTGGTAGCCATATAGTCTGGCCGCAAATTGCCCGGCAGTATTTCATGTCTTCAATTGCTTCTATCTGGATGTGCATACGGCACTTATTGATGCGAAGGCTGTCTGGCCGTAATATTGTATATTTACTGCGGCTCTTACCATTGGTATGTTTTTATAAGTCATTGTTGCAGGCTGTCGCTGCACGAATAGTATGGTGTTCTGATGAGGCGCACACCATAGATTCACAGGCTCTGGCAATTGCGGCAGCCTCATTGGATGTAGTTACTATAGGTAGCAGCTGGTCTTTAAGGTATACACCGGGAGTGTATGCCTCTATGAATCGCAATGATGTATTGTTTGCCTGGGGGAAGCGGCAGATTGACATGATTCTTGAATCTGATGCACTTGTGCGGCGATATGTTGAGTGTGGTTATCCTACTATCGGATCCTGCTTAAATGACAACGAACTTTCGGATGAAATCGGTTTAGTCAGTAGATCTTCTTCCGGGAGTGATGAGCGGAGAAGGATAGTTACTTTTTATGACCAGGTGTGTGCTGTTGATATTATAATAAACTGCAAAGAGCTTAGTGCGATGTATAATGCGATCCTTGACTGGGCTGAATCTGAAGACAGCAATTTTCTTATTATAAAAACGAAACGTGATGATTATCGTAAACTGGGAAAAGCAATGTGTGACAGGATAGATGGACTTGAAAAAAAAGGTGATGTCTTTGTCAGAAATGATTATGGTGATTTAGTGGGATTGATTTCAGATGCAGTGATAGGCGTCTCTTCAAGCAGTTTAGGGTGTGTTGTATCTGCGCATGGGGTTCCAGGTGTGTTTTATGATTGGCATGGAGTGATGGATAGTAATAACTGGCCATTAGATTTGGATAACGTGTTCATAGTCAAAGATACCGGTGATATTTCAAGTGCCATCGAAAAGGCTTTGAATTTTAAAAGAGATAAGAAGCCTGTAAATGGAGGCAACGTTGATGCATTTGCTGATTCCAAAGGTGATGTCCGAACGATTTCGTACATTGAATGCTTACATAAAGCATTGTCAGAAGGAAAAACATCGGTAGGTGCCATTGAATATGCGGATAAAGAATATGGCCGTAAATGGGGCTGGGACAGGGTTCATATCGTAAAATAATAATGTTGCGGTTTTCCGGTGTTGGTTTTACTTTGCTGATTATGATCAGCTGGCCGGAAGAATATTTCGAATAAATTTTATTTTCCGGAAATAAACTATGTTAAATGACAAGACAATTCTTATTACAGGCGGTACTGGTAGTTTTGGAAGAAAATGTACCGAGTATATTTTGCGAGAATATAAACCAAAAAAGGTTATCGTTTTCAGCCGTGATGAATTGAAGCAATATGAGATGAACCAGACTTTCCATGTTGATAAATATCCTATGAGGTACTTTATTGGTGACGTTCGTGATAAGGAAAGGCTGCATAGGGCTTTTCATGATGTAGATTACGTCATCCATGCGGCAGCATTGAAGCAAGTGCCCGCAGCTGAGTATAACCCTTTTGAAGCGGTTAAGACCAATGTGATCGGGGCTCAGAATGTTATTGATGTTGCAATTGATCAGAAGGTAAAGAAGGTGATTGCCCTGAGTACTGATAAAGCGGCTAATCCTGTTAATCTTTATGGTGCTACAAAGCTTTGCTCGGATAAGCTATTTATTGCGGGAAATTCTTATGTTGGCCATGATCATTCCATTTTCAGTGTTGTAAGATATGGCAATGTTATTGGTAGTCGCGGGAGCGTAATACCTTATTTCATTAAGCAGAGAGAGACGGGTGTATTCCACATTACTGACTCCCGAATGACACGTTTCTGGATTACATTGGAGCGGGGAGTGGATTTTGTCATTAAATGTCTGGAAGTAATGGTCGGCGGAGAACTCTTCGTACCAAAGATACCAAGTATGAACATAATGGACCTGGCTAAGGCCATTTGTCCCGACTGCAGAACTGAAATTATTGGAATCAGGCCTGGTGAGAAATTACATGAAGTTATGGTAACTAAGGATGATGCCAGATATACTGTAGAATTTGAAAACTATTATGTAATAAAGAGTGCGTTTCGCTTCTTTGACGAACGTTTTGATGGTGATAAATGTAAACCTGTGCCAGAGGACTTTGAATACAATTCCAACACCAATACCCAGTGGCTGGGCGTTGATGAAATTAGAGAAATGATTACACAATTATGATTCCATACGGAAGACAATATATTGATGAATCAGATATAGAGGCTGTTGTTGATGTTCTTCAATCAGACTGGCTGACAACAGGTCCTAAAGTAAATGAATTCGAGGAATCAGTTGCTGAGTATGTCGGTGCGAAGTCCGCTGTTGCAGTATCTAATGGCACTGCTGCTTTACATAGCGCCATGTATGCACTGGATATTGGGCCGAATGACGAGGTAATTGTCCCTTCTATAACTTTTGCCTCCACTGCCAACTGTGTTATCTTTCAGGGAGGTACTCCTATATTTGTAGATGTTGATCCGGATACCCTGCTTATTGACCCTGCAGAGGTTGAGAAAAAAGTTACGGATAGAACGAAAGCAATTATTGCAGTGGATTATGCAGGCCAGCCATGTGACTATGACAGGCTGCAGGAGATTGCAGACAGAAGGAACCTTGCCATAGTAACGGATGGGTGTCATTCCCTGGGAGCAGAATATAATGGTCGTAAGGTAGGCGGGATTGCTGATATGACGGTCTTCAGTTTTCATCCGGTAAAGCACATTACAACCGGTGAAGGCGGGATGGTGTCAACAGATAATCCTGAGTATGAGAAACGCCTTCGCATATTCCGTAATCACGGTATGGCTTCAGACTTTCGGCAAAGAGAGGAGCGGGGGACATGGTATTACGAAATTACGGATCTGGGTTATAATTATCGCATTACAGATTTTCAGTGTGCTTTGGGTCTAAGCCAGCTGCAAAAACTTCCTGATTTTCTTAAACGCAGGAGGTGTATCTCTGAACAGTATGAGGAAGCTTTCTGCAGTGTTCAGGAAATTAATCCTCTTGATGTTAAACATAATGTTAATCACGCATACCATCTATATGTAATTCGTGTGGATTTTGAGTCTCTGGGATGTGAAAGGGCTGATCTTTTTCAAAGATTGCGTGGAGAGGGGATTGGGGTCAACGTTCATTATATCCCCGTGCATCTGCATTCATTTTATCAAAAGCGCTTTGGCACAGTCCGTGGATTATGCCCGGTTGCTGAAGAGGCTTACGAATCAATTATGTCTCTTCCTATATATCCCGGGATGAAAGATGATGACTCTAGAGAGGTGATTAAGGTGCTTCTAGAAGTTTTGGAAGAGAATAGGTGTTCGTAAGGTATGGCTATTTCAAATACGACTGCCGGCAGACTCGTCCTTGGTACAGCCCAACTTGGAATGCAGTATGGAATTAATAATAAATCAGGGCAACCGGATCTTCAAACCGCAGAGGATATTGTGAAGACAGCCTGGGAGGGTGGTATACGCGAATTTGATACTGCACATACTTACGGGGAGAGTGAATGTGTTTTAGGAAAGGTAATAAAAAGGCTTGAGATAGAGAGTGAAGTTAAGATTATTACAAAGCTCAACCCGACTATGAACCATTTGGTTCCTCTGGATTTAAAAGAGACGGTGAAAGAATCTCTTGAACGGTTATGTGTCTCTAAGCTTTATGGTATTATGCTGCACAGGGAAGAATTATTGGATCAGTGGGACCAGGGGCTTGGAGAAGCCCTTTCAGATCTGGTTTTATCAGGACTTGTAGATCATATAGGCGTTTCAGTATATTCACCGCAAAAGTCACTTGAGGCATTGGAAATTAAATATATTACGATGGTTCAGATCCCATCTAATATTGTGGATCGGCGTTTTGAGGATGCAGGAGTGTTTCAGACAGCAGAAACAAAATCCAAGTTAATATATGTTAGAAGCGTTTTTTTACAGGGACTTTTGTTTAAGGACCATGATGGTTTGCAGCCATCCATGTCTTTTGCTTCACAGACCTTAAAGACATTTGAGCTGCTTGCCAGAAGGGCGGAGGTTTCCAGGCAGCAACTGGCGTTAGGATACGTCAGGGAGGTCTATCCTGAATCAAAAATTCTTTTTGGCGCTGAAACAATTTCACAGGTAAAATCGAATCTGGAAGCATGGGGTAATGCTTTGCCGCAATGGGTAGTCAGTGAAGCACAGGAATTATTTCATAATGTGGATGAAAAGGTTCTGAATCCATCTCTCTGGAATTAGTCAATGTTGTACTGAAGCACTATGGCTTCAAATATTTTAATTGTTTCAGATATTGGAAATTATTTTAGAGTGTTAATATAAAGTTTATTGTCTATGGAAAAAAATAATAAGGTCGTGGCCTTTGTACAAGTTCGTATGAGTTCTAATAGATTGCCGGGCAAAGTCTTGCGGCCTATTGAGGGTAAACCTATGTTATGGCATCTCTGGTGGAGACTTTCACAATCTGAAACCCTGGATAAGATAGTAGTTGCAACAAGTGATCTGCTAAGCAATGACCCGATTGAAGACTTCTGCACTCAGAACAATATTGCATGCTTTCGTGGTTCTGAGGATGATGTCCTGGATCGGATTTATCAGGCAGCTGTTGAATACAAGGCGGATACCATTGTTGGTATTACAGGCGATTGTCCATTGGTTGATCCTCAGTCAGTAGATCGTGTTATTCGTGAATATCAGGAATTCAGCCCTGATCTCTGTGCCATCTCACCAAGTTTTACGTATCCTGATGGTTTTGGTACTGTGGTATTTTCCATGGATGTTCTTACGCAGGCTTACAATGAAGTAAAGTTGAAAATGGACAGAGAACACTTAACTCTTTTCATGTCCCGAAATCCGGATAGGTTTAAGATTAGATATGTGGAGTACGAATCGTACCACCCTTTTACTGATTTGCATCTTTCTGTAGATGACGAAGATGATTTTAAACTGGTTGAACGTATTTTTAAGAATTTATTGCCTGAAAAGAAGCTTTTTCATATTGAGGATGTACTCAATGTATTACGAAATCATCCTGAATGGGTGGCAGAACATCCCCAGACACCGATTAATGAAGGATATTTCAAGTCCCTGCTTGCTGACAAGGATTTGCAAAAACCGATTGCCCGGCAGATTTCATTGTCACGTTCCAGGGAATTACTGGATCGTGCTATTAAAAGGATTCCTTCCTGTACTCAAACTTTTAGTAAAGGATATACTCAATTTGTCCAGGGGGTTAGTCCTGTATTTATTGAGAGAGGGGAAGGGGGTTTTGTATATGACGTGGACGGGAACAGATTTATCGACTATCCTCTCGGCTTAGGCGCTGTTGTAATAGGTCATTGTAACCCGGAGGTGGATGAAGCTGTAATCGAGCAGGTTCGGAAAGGGGCTTCACACTCTTTGCCGCACCGCATTGAAGTAGAGTTTGCTGAGAGATTATGTGAGGTTATACCTTGTGCCGAAATGGTGAGATTTGGAAAGAATGGTTCTGATGTTACAGCTGGAGCGGTCCGCGTTGCCAGGGCCATTACGGGTAGGGATAAGGTATTGTGCTGTGGTTATCATGGCTGGCAGGATTGGTATATAGGCACGACTTTACGTAATAAAGGGATTCCAAGTGCTGTACGTGAGCTTACATTGACATTCCCTTATAATGACATGGAATCGTTGGAGAGGTTGTTTGATGAGCATGACAACCAGATAGCTGCAGTTGTTATGGAACCGGTTGGGACTGTGGCTCCTGATGACGGATATTTATCACAGGTGCGGGAATTTGTACATCGTCATGGAGCCTTGCTTATATTTGACGAAATAGTGACCGGATTCCGATTCGCTCTGGGAGGTGCTCAGCAGTACTTCGGAGTAATGCCGGATCTGGCCTGTATAGGTAAGGGAATGGGGAATGGTTATCCAATATCTGCGGTTGTTGGCAGGAAGGATATAATGGAAGAGTTCGATAACAGCTTTTTTTCATTTACTTTTGGTGGTGAGGCAGTGTCAATTGTGGCGGCAATGAAGACGTTGACCATTATAGAACGAGATAATGTGATATCTCATATGTGGATATTAGGGCGTAAGTTGAAGGACGCTTACAATTATCTTGCACGTCTATATAAAGTTGAAGAATATACATACTGTCAGGGTTTCCCCCCTAAGGCTACTGTATTTTTCAAAGACCAGTCAGGAGACGACTCTCTTCTATATAAAAGTATTTTTCAGCAGGAATGCGTTAAACATGGTGTGCTGTTTAATGGACACCAGTTAAACTGCTTAATGCGTACAGACCGGGATATTGAATACACAGTAGCTGTTTATAACGAGGCATTCCAGGTTTTGCAAAAGGCTTATAATAGTGAAGACCCGGGCTCATTTCTTGATGGTGAAGTGATAAATCCAATTTTCCGCAGGGCAGATTATTAACAGCTTTGAGACAGCCGGGATAATGTGTATAATTAAAGTGAATTTTTTAAGCATTAAACTACGTAAAATATTGAATAACAATAAAACATCTAATTAAGAGAAATAAAATGGATAAAAATAATCATAGAAAATGGGAAGAAAACAGCAGAAAATATCATTACTTGCATTTTCTCTATAATGCAACGCATCCACAGCCGCATTGCTCCAGTCCTCCGCATCAGGTATATATAGAGCTGACAAACTCATGTAATCTGAAATGTACACATTGCCCTCAGTATACCATGCGTAGAAAAAAACAGTTTATGGGCATAGAATTATTTGAAAAAATAATTGCAGATTTGAAAGAAAGTCAGCCGTTTATTGATTTGTACCTTCAGGGAGAGCCGCTTTTACATCCCAAGATTGTAGAAATAGTTAAGATCGTAAAGGCAAACGGTTTGCTTCCAAGGATTACTACAAATACAACATTGTTAAAGCCGGCTAAGGCTAAAGCACTGATAGAAGCGGGATTGGATAAAATTGAGTTTTCCATGAGTGGTGCTTCCAAAAAGACTTATGATAGTATTTATAAGGGTGCAAAATTTGAGAAGACGTTGGATAACATGCTTGATTTTCTTGAGTTGAATGGAGAGGCCGGTTTTCCTGTTCATACCAGATCTGTATTTGTGGAGGAAGAGAAAACAATCAAGGAGAAAGAAAAATATCTGGAATGTTTTGCTCTCCTGCCGCTAGATGACGTATATGTAAGCCCACTGATAAACATGTTTGGCTGGAATGAGGAGTTAGACATCAGCTCATACAAGAAAACACCCATGAAAGAGTGGCCGATTTGCAAGTCTCCATGGAGGCAGCTTGGTATTAATGCCGACGGTACAACGAGAGCATGTGTTTTTGATTATGATTCGCGTTACATTATTGGTAATGTCCAGGACGATGATGCCCTGCACTTGTGGAACAATGAACGTATGTCAGAATTTCGCAAGGCGCTAATCGAACGACGTTATGAGGATGTTGAAGAACAAGGGTTACCGCTTTGTACTGCATGCAGTCAACTTTGGCCAACATCTCCTCTGGCTGATACCACGCAATTACCTGATAATTTCCAAAAAGAGGTAGAATCGTTCTTCAAAAATGAACAATATGGTTTTATGGCTACCAAATATCTGGACATTGACGTAAAAAAGGAGAAACTGCAATATCTTAAAAAGCACAGGGATGAATGGATTAAGATGATAATGGCAGATGTAGAATGAGCAACAAGAAAAGATTGATGATTCTTGGTGCATCTAGGGTTCAGCTTCTTGCAATACAATATGCCAAGTCAAATGGTTACTATGTTATAACGTGTGATATGGATGCAGATAGTGCCGGGAAGGACTTTGCAGATGAATTCTATCAGGTTAGTACTACAGAATGTGAAGAGGTTCTTGCTATAGCAAAAAGAAGTAATATAGATGGAATAATGACATACGCGGCTGATGCCGCGGCGCCTACTGTCGCCTTTGTCGGCAATGAACTGGGCCTGCCTTCCAACCCATATGAATCAGTGTTGACTCTTGCCAGAAAAGACTACTTCCGCGACTTCCTACGTAAAAACAGTTGTTATGTTCCAACCTCTGATGTGTATGCAGACTGGAGAAAAGCAGCGAGTGATATTAAAAAATTTAAATTCCCTATTCTAATCAAACCTTGTGATTCTGCAGGTAGTCGGGGAATGAATAAATTTGTTGATGAGAAATTTGACGAAAATGATTTCCAACAAGCCTTTGACAATGCTTTATCTTTTTCCAGGGCAAAGAAGGTAGTTGTTGAAGATTTTGTTGAGAGGAAAAAATGTCAGATTGCAGGGGATGGATTTGTAGTTGATGGGAAACTGGTTTTCAGGTGTTTTGCAAATGAGCATTTTAACAAAACCTGTAATACTCTTGTACCAATCGGTGAAAGCTTTCCTTCAATACATGATGTTGAGGTACAGGAAATGGCACATAAGCAGCTGCAGTCTATTTTCACAAAACTGGATATCCGGCTCGGGGCATTTAACTTTGATTTTATGATTACAACTAATGATGACGTATTTGTTATAGAGATTGGCCCAAGAAATGGTGGGAACCTGATACCACAGGTGACCAGATATGCTACAGGTGTGGATATGCTGGATTATACAGTTAAGGCTGCTCTGGGTGAAGATTGTTCAGATTTGCGAATGCATGATGTTAATGGATATTATTCTTCTTATATGATCCATTCAAGACGCGAGGGGATCTTCCAGGGAATAAATATATCAGATGACCTTAAAAATAATATTCTTGAACAAAATATGTATGTTGAGCCCGGCTCGTTTATAGAAAGCTACCAAATGGCCGGGTGCGCTTTGGGAGAAATGATATTGAAGTTTGAGTCAATGGATGAGATGCTCCATAAAATGGATAATATGAACCTTTATTGTAATGTTTTATTGAACGGAGATTAGACTTATGGATAAAGTTACTCTTTTTATGGGGAAACAGAATGATGTTTCTGAATCCCACTGGATTCCCAATACCTATTCGCTTTTAGTGTCACGTGTTGATCTGAACAAGACAGAAGTGGTTGTTATAGACGAAAGAATAGAAAAAGAGAACACACAAAATCTTATTGATGAACATGTTCCGTCTAGCATCTTTTTTGGAATAAGTTCATCAACCGGTTTTCATTTAGGACGTTCAATTAAAATGGCAGAATATGTTAGAGATCGCTTTCCTCAAATTCCTATCGTCTGGGGGGGGGCACACGTGACCGCTTTGATAGAAGAATCGCTTAGAGAGGATTTTGTAGATGTTGTTGTCGCGGGACGAGGAGACGACTATTTCCCTCAGTTGATTGAGGGGATTAAAAATAATAATTTAAAAGATATTCCCGGTGTGTATTGGAAGGATAATGGCAATATAACAGGTTTACCAAATGAAGTCTTTTCAGACCTTAACCTGACTCCTGCGTGGCCTTATCAACTGCTTAAGGTTAAAGATTATATTAATCCAAATACAAAGGCTATTAATATGACCACAAGCTGGGGATGCCCTAATCTGTGTACATTCTGCTACTGGTATAAAAATAACAATCCATGGTCAGGCTTTAGTCCTGAAAGGGTGTTTTCTGAAGCAAAAAACTTTGTTGAGGAATATGGGATTGAAAAGTTTTATTTTCTTGAGGCCGATTATTTTGGAGATGTTGGCCGCGCTCTTAATATTGCCAGGCTCATAAAAGACCTGAATATATCTTACATTACAAATGCACGAGTTTCAGATGTGGGACTTCTGTCCAAAGAAGATTTTATGCTACTGGAGGAGTCCGGGTGTTCTTTAATTAATATTGGTTTAGAATCTGCCTCTCCGAAGATGCTTAAGCTTATGAACAAAAGGATAAATCTCGACGATGTCCTGGTAGGGGTTAAAAATGCAAAAGATACCAACATTATGCTGTTCATTACCCTCCTCTTTCAAATGCCCGGTGAAGATATGGAGGATGTAAAAGTGACACATCAGTATGTTGAGAAACTGAGAGAACTGAATCCAAATATTCGAGTTCAGAACCACTTTTTCTGTCCTTTGCCGAATTTGCCAATGACCCGGCTTGCATCAAGGAAAGGCTATACACCACCGGACAATATGAAAGATTGGGTTAAGGAAACCCAATGGATTGACGGTTTTGAAATGCGGCCATGGATGGTTGAGCAGTTTGAAAAAGGATATGGAAAGCTTTTCTTAGAACTGTTTCCCAGCGATGATAGTACGTCAGAAGTTTACAATAAATAATTGCAGACTATATAAATACTTTCTAAGCATAGCTTGTGGCTGACGGATCAAATCTAGCTTTCAGGGTGGATGCGGGGGCCGATTGTGGTATAGGCCATTTCAGGAGATGCCTGGTTCTGGCAGAGGCTTTTCAAAGGGCCGGTTATTTGGTCTCTTTTTTCATGTCTTCCGTCCCGAATGACCTTAAGAACCACGCTGAATCAAAAGGAATCAGGGTTTTCGTATTTGAGGAAAAGGTAGTAAGGGGATCTGAGAAAGATGCTGACTTGTTTGCAGCTTATCTGAAATCAGGAGTATATGATTGGATCGTCTATGACGGATATGAATTTAAGGAAGACTACCGTAAAAACACAAATTCTGCTGTTCGACATACCCTCATTATCCAGGATGTTCCGGGAGATTATTCTGATGCCGACCTCGTGTTGAATCAGAATGCTAATGTTGATATCCGTGACTATCGACTGGGAGCAAACGGGAAACTGCTTAATGGAACTACCTATTCTTTAATTGCCGGCAGATTTGATTTGAGAGAAAAGCGTTTGTCAACTGATAAACAAAATCAAAAGCCCAACATATTAATAACTCTGGGCGGCGCAGATGTGGGGAACCTGACTCTTTCAGTGGTTGAGTCATTAATAGAACTTGATGTGGATATGAATGCGGTTCTAGGGCCAGCCTGTTCGTGGGATCAATCTGATTTTGATAGATTTGAAGACAAGTTAAATGTACATGTTTCTCCTAATGGTCTGGATCAATTGATTGCCGGGGCAGATGTTGGTGTGATGTCAATGGGAATTACCACCTGGGAGATGTGTTTTTATGGATTGCCCTTTGTAATGCTGGGATGCAACCTGAACCAGCAACCGATTATTAACTGGTTTGTGGAGAGGGAACTGGCGATCAATGGTTTATACAAAGGAGAGTTTGTTCCTGATTATTTTGTGCAATCCGTCGGGGAATATTTACATAATCCTGCCAGGTGCAGGGCTTACTCAGAAAAACTTATGAAATTGGTAGACGGATCGGGTCCTGATCGGGTAGTAAATGAAATTAGTAATATAGAATAGTGCTGAAAGAACATAATAATGGGTGTGAAATTGTTGCAGAAATAGGTTCAAACCACAACGGGTGCTGGGATACAGTATTAGAAATGCTCGATCATATTTCTGAGGCAAAAGCGGATTCTGCCAAATTTCAATATTACCGTGCAGATAAACTGTATCCAGAGGATACAAGAGTAGCTGAATACCTGGTTGGCAGTGGAGGGATTGAAAAGGATACCCGTATTGTAGATTTGTTAAAAAAAGCGGAAATCCCTGAGGAATGGCTGGGTGAACTTGTCAAACAATGTAAATCACGTAACGTTGGATTGATCATGTCTGCTTTTGATGTAGGAAGTGTAGAGGTTATGGTCAGGCATGGTATCAAACGACTTAAAATAGCGTCATCAGAGATTACACATTATCCATTGCTTAACGCAGTCGGAGATACTGGACTTCCGGTTGTCATGTCAACCGGTATGTCAAATCTGGGAATGATAGAAAAGGCTTTGAAAGCGATCGGCCATGATGATGTTACCCTTCTTCATTGTACGGCTGCGTATCCTGTACCGGATACGGAGGCAAACCTGCGCGTTATCAAGACCCTGCAGTATGCCTTTGGTTTGCCGGTAGGTTTGTCTGACCATACACGCGGGGTTCTTGCAGCAGGAATAGCTTTTGCACTTGGAGCAGTGATGGTTGAAAAGCATTTTACTCTCGATAAAAGCCAGCCTGGTCCTGATCACGCGTTTTCCGCTACACCACAGGAGCTGAGCGAATTGACTGATGCTGTACGGCGAACAGGGCAAATGCTGGGGACTACCAGAAAGGTTGTAACTGAGAAAGAATCCGGGACAATGGAATATACGCCCGGTTTGTTTGCCTGTTGCGATATTGCAGAAGGGAGTGATATTAATACAGGTAATATTGAGGTTAGGCGACGCAACAAAGAAGGGATAGGGACAGAATATTTAGATATTGTCAGGGAGAGAAAGGCAAGGGTTTTTATTCCAAAGGGAACACCTATAACATGGGACAAAATATAAATGACAAAAAGGTCTATTTACGTCCTTTCGGGGAAGAGCATCTTGAAAAAACCTTTTCATGGGTGCAACGTGTTGAATTCCGCAAAAGTTTTAATTTTATTAAGGAAATTAACTGGGAAGACCATGTCAGATGGTTTAACAATTTGAAAAACAATGATACTCAAAAGCATTTTGCAATTTACAGCTGTGATGATAATCAGCATGTTGGGAACTGTGGATTAAAATATATTAATAAAGAAAAAAACTGTGAAATCTGGGTATATATAGGGGATGTACAAAACTGCCGTAAAGGGTTTGGAATCTCAGCATCAAGTCAACTTATGTACTATGCCTTTTACGATCTAAATATTGAAACGCTTTATTTGTATGTAGCAAAAAATAATATTGCGGCAAGACGCCTTTACGAAAAGCTGGGATTTAAAGAGAAAGAGATGCCTTCTGAAAGTGAATGGAAGAGCAGAGATGTACCGCATTCTTACATGGAGATGTCAAGGGCTGCATAGATAAGTGATTTGAAGAAATTTTCTGCTGCAATAATTGGATTAGGAAAAGTCGGACAGGGTTATGATTATGATCAAATTGATGATTCCTATATCAAAACACATGCAACGGGTTTCTCTTCACATGGCGCATTTGATTTAGTTGCAGCCGTTGATTCTGACACTCTACAATGTGAACGCTTTGAGAAAAAGTTTGAATGTCCGGCTTACCAGGATGTTAAAACCATGCTTTCCATGCATCATCCTCAAGTAATATCTATTGCAACCCCGACAAATCTTCACTATCAAGTGTTTCAGGAGATTATAAGCAATAAGCTTGAGGCTGTATTGTGTGAGAAGCCTATCTCTGATTCTCTCAAGAATGCCGGGCATATGCTGGAGCTTGCTGAAGAAAACGAGTGTGCTCTGCTTGTCAATTATACACGCCGTTTTGACCCGGGGGTCATTCTATTAAAAGAAACTATTCAAAACGGTGAGATTGGTGAGATTTACAAAGGTACAGCGTGGTATAGCAAAGGGTTTCTAAACAATGGTTCACACTTTGTTGACCTGCTGATTTTTTTGTTTGGTGGGGTAGAGCAGATAAAGGTTCTTGACAAAGGTAGAAAGTGGGATGGAGATGATCCGGAACCTGATGTCTGTATCCGTTTCGGAAAGGTTGTAATTTATTTTCTATCTGCCCGTGAAGAATGTTTTTCGCTGTTTGACATGGAGCTGATAGGGGATCGAGGAATGATTCGTTATACGGAAGGTGGTGCCAGTATCGAAGTCAGACAGAATCAGCCACACCCGGACTATTCCGGGTATAAGATTCTGAATCCTGAGAAAAAAATGATTCAATCCTATATGAAACGTTGCCAGTGGAACGTTCTTGAGAATTTGAACCAATTCTTAATTGGCATGTCTCCGCTTAACTCTGACGGCAGAAGTGCCATAGAAACCATGGAAGTTGTTGAAAACGTTTTCTCTAAACTGTGAAGGATATATTATGAAAAAATTAGCACTTTTTGATGGGCCTAAGACAATTAATAAGCCATTTGAACGATACAATACTATTGGAACAGAAGAGGTAGTGGCTGTTGAGGAAGTAATTAAGACAGGGGTTCTGTCAAAATATCTGGGAGAATGGTCTCCGGACTTTTATGGCGGGAAAATGGTTCAGAAGTTTGAAAGGGACTGGGAGGAATATTTTAAGGTAAAAAATGCAGTTTCGGTCAATTCTAATACATCCGGGTTAATGGCAGCTGTTGGGGCCATTGGGATTGAGCCAGGTGATGAGGTTATTGTAAGTCCATGGACTATGAGTGCCTCTGCAACTGCCATTCTTGTGTGGAATGCCGTTCCTGTATTTGCAGACATTGAATATGAAACATTCAACCTGGACCCGGTCTCGATTGAGAAAAATATAACTCCGCATACTAAAGCGATAATGGTAACTGATATTTTCGGACATGCTGCTGATCTTGATTCAATTATGCTTCTTGCGAAGAAGCATAATCTTAAAGTGATTGAAGACAGTGCTCAGGCACCGGGGGCTTTTTATAAGGGGAAATATGTTGGAACTGTAGCTGATATTGGCGTTTTCAGTTTGAACTACCATAAACATATTCATACCGGAGAGGGCGGCGTATGTGTCAGTAACGATGATGAACTCGCAGAACGTATGCGGCTTATAAGAAACCATGCAGAGGCGGTAGCTGAGGGCAAAGGTGTTACAGACCTGTCAAACATGATAGGGTTCAATTTCCGCATGACTGAAATTGAAGCTGCCATTGGGATAGAGCAGTTGAAAAAACTTGACTCTCTTGTCGAAGGCAGGATTCAATCTTCAGAGAGGATCTCAAGGGGAATTAAGGGATTAAAAGGACTGCGGATACCTGTGGTTAAACCGGATTGTACACACGTTTATTATGGTTATCCTCTTTTGTTCTGTGAAGAAGAGGTTGGCGTCCATCGTAATCTGATAGTAGAAGCACTTCTTGCAGAGGGTGTTCCTGCTGCCGGAGGTTACTGTAATTTACATATGCTTCCCATGTATCAACAAAAAATAGCATACGGAACAAAAGGCTTCCCCTGGAGTGCAGAGTTTTATAGAGGAAATGTTTCATACAAGAGAGGGATTTGTCCTGTTGCTGAAGACCTGCAGGAAAAGAGTTATATGGGAATTGGTGTGAGTACCCGTAAATATACGGACGATGATGTGGTTCTTATTGTGCAGGCATTTCATAAAGTATGGGAAAATCTAGATGAGTTGAAAGAGTATTCTTTAACAAAATAAAAAAATCCGGAATGCGTATGGCTTGGAATGGTACAGAATAAAACGGATGTATTGATATTTGTTGAAGACCCCGGTGCCGCCAATTATGTGGCCGGAATACCGGAGATTTTTTCCAGGCTTGGAATTTCCTTCAGGCTGTTAACCGATGGACTTGCAAAGACCTGCTTAAAAGATCGGGGAATAAATACTGAAGATGTAGAGCCGGATATAAGTGCATGCCAGATCTTGGCAGAACTAACACCGCGTTTATTATTAGTAGGGACAGCGGAAAATCCAGATACGCTGGGATTATCTCTGGTGCATCAGGCTAAATTATCAGGGATTGAAAGTATTGGCGCTGTAGATGCATACGGTAATGCAGACCTGCGTTTCAGAGGGAGAAGCGAGAACTCTCTTACTTATGCAACTGACTGGTTATTTGTTCCGACAGAGCTTGTAAAGGACTCCTACGTTGCTTTGGGGTATTCAGCAGAACGGGTTATTGTCTGTGGACACCCTCATTATGATTTTGTTCGAGAAACTGCTTCAGGATTAACCGGTAAAGACCGAGATGTTTTCAGGCAACGGCTGTTTCCTGGGATGTCAGTAGATCAGAAGGTACTGGTATTTGTTTCAGAAGGTTCAGCCAGAATAAAGCCCAGAACTCAGACGTACTTGTCCGAGTGTACATTACCTTGTGATGGAACAAGTGTCGGTCGGACGGAAATTGTGTTAAAAGAGTTTCTTGATGCAATCAAACTCGTTAGTCCCCGGCCTTACATGGTATTACGTCCTCATCCGAAGGATGTAATTGAAGATTATGCGGCATATCAGCCCGAGTTTGACTTGATTAGCAGCAGAGGTTCGTCTATCGAGTGTCTCTTTGCTACAGACTTTGTTGTAGGTATGACTGGTACAGTTATGATGGAGGCGGCTTTGCTGGGCATGCATAGTCTGGCTATTGTTCCCAGGGCTGCGGAATTAGATCTATTACCTACAATTCAATCAGGAATAACCCCATATGTGACAACTCGAGAGCAATTGAGATCTACAATTACTGATTTTATGGAGAACAGGATTAAGATGGAGCCTGTTGATATTGACAGTGTTATAGTGCGTGGTGCTTTGCAAATAGTTGTAGAGTTTGTTGAGAAACTGTTGGGAAAGACAATAGGTTGACAAGATCACCGGATATTCAAACGAAACGCCTGCTAATCACGCCTTTTAGAGAAAAACATTTAACAATGCGTTATGTGGAATGGCTCAATAATCCTGATTTGATGAAATTCAGCGAAAATAGAAATAATATTCACACCCTTGATTCATGCCGTGCTTATTGGCAGTCATTCAATGGAACACCAAATTTTTTCTGGGCCATAGAAGAGGTCGCAGGAGACAATGGTCATATTGGCAATATTAATGCGTATATTAATAAAAACAATTTGATTGCAGATGTTGGCATATTAATTGGTTTAAAAGAGGCACAAAATAAGGGATATGGTATTGAATCCTGGTTAGGTGTGTGCGACTTTCTTTTTGAAAATGCAGGGATACGTAAGATTTCAGCAGGTACTATGTCAGTTAATTTTCCTATGTTAAAATTAATGCGCCGGACAGGAATGGTAGATGACGGCATTCGGAAAAAGCATTATCTATTTGAAGGTAAAGAGGTTGATATAATTTACATGGCTTTTTTCAAAGAACAGTGGGAGAAGAAACGGTTATCATTGAAAGATAAAGGATTGTATTAACATGAATTTTCTGATCCAGTCAACAACTCTTAATTACAAAATAAACCATAAGGTTGCATTATGTCTGAAGGAAATATTTCCGGATAGCAAGTTTGGTGTAATTACAGGAGAGAAGAAAAAATTTCTTGAAGAACAGAACGAGTTAAAATACGAATTTGTACATGACATATCAAACATTCATCTGGATTTTCTTAAAGAAGAATTTTCAATAAATGAACTTAGAGAATTTGAAGAAACCATACCGGAAAAAAGTTTATGGCGATTTATTGCAATGGACAGGCATTACGGCCGCTCTTTTTGTAAAGGTGCATCCGAATATTTCGATCCAAAAACGCACATTACTGGAAATGGCAGACAGGAAGATATACTCAGGGTGGTTAATGGCTACATTAGATATTTCAAAAGGATACTGACAGAACTTAATGCTGATGTGGTTCTTTTTTTCCCCGGACTGCATTCAATGCTGACTCCAATTCTGGAACAGACTTGCATAAACATGGATATTTTACACCTCGCCTTAGTGGGCAGTAGAGTAAGTAATTACTACTCCATAACTCCAAGTAAACATCAAACGTTTCCGCATATTGAAGATACATATAAAAAAATAATAAGAAAGGAGATTGACATAGATCTCACACCTGGAGCGGAGTGCTATGATGAAATATTATCTTCGGCCAAGGGCAAGGGTTATTCTTACCACCATAAAATGGTAGTAAAGCTCATGTCCGGATTCTCAGAACAGAAGAAGGCACCTACAAGTTATGTTACCTTGTTTGCAAGGTCGTTGGCCAGGAGTGTAAAATCATGGATTAAAATTAGAAGAGGCCAGGTGGCAAGAGGTTTTGATGTTGGTCAATATGGCATAAGATACTTTTTATTTAGTACTTATCATAATTTATTGCTTGCATATCAGCGAAGGAGATTACTGAGTAGTAGCTTATATGATGACTATGATCCTGATGCTAAATATTTATATTATCCGCTTACCGGTCAACCGGAATATGCAACACAGGTAATGGATAATATGTGGATAAATCAATTGACTATTATTGAAGCGCTGGCAAAAAGTGTTCCGTTTGACTGGAAGGTTTATGTTAAAGAACACCCTGGAACAGTTGGCTGGCGTGTCAGGCCGTTTTCATTCTATAAAGAGATCAAAGAGTATCCGAATGTAAGGCTGATACCAATTGATATGGAAAATATACCGGTAGTTAAGAATTCACAGATGGTTGTTGCCATTAATAGTACGGTAGCATGGGAAGCTGTATTATTTCATAATAAGCCGATTATTACCTTTGGTAACCCTATTTATAATGTAACAGGATTGTCTAAGCGATGTTCTGATTTGACAGAATTATCCCGGCTTATACATGATGAATGCAAGAGGATAGATAAAATCAGCGCTGAAGAGAGAAAGAGGAGGTTGGTTGCTTTACTAAATGCCATCCTGCTCAATTCCATTTGGATTAAAAACCCTGTAGCGACGCTCTCAGATCTGGATCCGGAGAATTTCTGTCAGGATGAACTTGAAAGTAATGCCAGAACTATTGCAAATGCTATAAAAGAACATGCTAGCAGGTATAATTTGCAGAAGTGAAAATTTTTTGTTAATACAATGTGACATATGGTGACGATTACGAACAATTCGGTATTTTCTAAGTTGTTTAGAAGGTTTAAGTACATATGTCAACTTATTATTAAGACACCATACTTTGGGTGGATCATTTTTCTCCAGGTCTTAAGTGGTTTTTTTACTATTGCAGGGATACCAATGCTTATTCCTGTACTTGAATATGCAAAGAATGATGTTCCGGGAGAGAAAAATTCCGCCAAATTAGAATTGCTTGGCAAGATTTTCAATATGCTGAATATTGAACCGTCATTTCTAATTCTTCTTGCTTGTGCTACTTTGCTTATTTTTTCCGGTCAGATATTAGTATTTGTCTCAACAATTGTTGCAAATTTCTCTCAGCAGAGGCTTTCTATGGAATATAGAAAAAGGATTTTCCGCTCTTACAGCAGTGTAGACTGGTTATGGATTACGAAGGATAAATCCGGAGAAATGAATCATGCAATTTTGAGAGAAGCTGATGGGGCAGGTGTTGCACATTTGAACTCTCAAAGGATTGTCATCTATCTGATACAGTTAACAGTGTTTATTTTTATTGTTGTCAGGTTGTCGTTTTCTGCCCTGATCCTGGCGATCGTTCTGTATATGGCACTGTTTCTCATAAATGCATGGAATTCCGAATCTGTTCGTAAATTATCCGGGCAATTTAATGAAATATTCAAGAAGATTGCAAATTCTACAGTTAATCTTCTTCAGAACAAGAAGTTTTTTAAATCATCAATGTTGGTTGATGTATTCCTGATGAGGGTGTTTGATTATATTGATAAAACTGTCAGAGTGAAAAAACTCACTATTTTGAGAGAAGAATTACAAAATCTCTGGACTTTTCTTATAACGTTCAGCTTTATTGTTTTGCTAATGGGTTTTAGAAATATATTAAACATAGGTTTCTCTGAATTGTTGGTGCTACTCCTGGTGTTTATGAGATTAGGGCCACATTTTAACTCCCTCTTTACCGCGTACCTGGCATTGAATGTGCAAATCCCGGTTCACCAATCTGTTGAAAATCGCTTAAAGGATCTGGAAGCGAATGAGGAGGTGATGGGCACTGAGGTGTTTAATTATGATAAACCAATAAGTTTTGTAGATGTTAGTTTTAAATACCCTGACGGCAAACAGGTGATCAACAAGATCAGCCTGAAGGTAGATCCATTTCAAAGCGTTGCATTTGTAGGGAGTTCCGGTGCGGGAAAATCAACTATTCTGGATCTTTTTCTGGGCCTACTAAAGCCTGCTTCAGGTAAAATCTGCTATGGAGAGATACCGTGCGAAAGCCTTGATACTGGAGCTTTCAGAAAAGGTATTGCATATGTAAGTCAGGAAACAACGTTACTGGATGGTACTTTATTAGAGAATTTAACAATAGGCTGCAGGCATGCAAATGAAGAAACAATTGAAGATATATGCAAACGTGTACACATTGACAGATTAATATCTAAGTTACCGGATGGTATTGATACGGAAATAGGCGAGAATGGTATCATGCTTTCCGGTGGCCAGAAAGAAATGGTTGCTATTGCCAGAGCTCTATTAATGAAACCAAAGATCCTTATTCTGGATGAGGCAACCAGTGAGCTGGATAGTGAAACTGAACAGCTGATGCAGGACGCCATTAAAGGGTTTAGCCATGAAATGACTATTGTCATGGTTGCACATAGGCTTTCAACTGTAAAGCAAGCTGATAAAATTTTTGTGATAGAAAATGGATCTATCTGTGAGGCCGGAAAGTACGATGAATTGTTAAAGAAAAAAGGCAGGTTGCATTATTTGGATTCCTTACAAACAACATAATTTCAAATCTAGATATAAATTGTTCCATTCAATCAAAGTATTTGAGGGAAAACCATGAGCGAGTCTGATTACAGTGAAGAAACAAGAGCTGTTTATCATAAACAGCACATACGGATTGCTGAAGACAAAAGAGCTATGCAAAGATTTATAGGCATGTTTAGTACTGATTATTTCGGGCTGGGAGATGACTATTTTAAGGGCAAAAGGATTCTAGAAGCGGGCTGTGGCAATACTGCCAAAGTCATGATCGCTTTAAACAGGTTTGGCGCTGCAGATCTTCATGGAATAGAAACCGGTGATGAGTTTTTTCCAGTGGCGAAATCCAGTCTGGAAGAGTATGATGTATCTTTAGAGTCGGTAACTCTCAAAAGTGCCAGTCTGCTTGATATACCTTACGAAAATAACTATTTTGATTTTGTCGTTTGTCACGGTGCTTTACTACACCTGAATAATTTAAGTGAAGTGGAAACCGCCTTTTCTGAATTAGTCAGAGTTACAAAACCAGAAGGCCATCTATATACAGTTTATTGTACTATTGGAGGACTTTTTGAGGATGCAATATTTCCTGCCATAAGAAAATACTATAGGGAAAACGATGTTTTTAAAAGGTTTATGGACAACGTTTCTCCTGAAGATTTTCATAATATAATTGATTTAATCATGAAAGGGCTGGAAAAATATGATGGCGAGAAGATAAACCTGTCAGCATTGAAGAATCTCTTTGATGTAGATTTCAGTGTGTTCCTCCAGAATTTTACTCAAGCGCCAGTACGCCTTTCTATAAGTGAAGAATTTATTAGAAAATTGTACTCTGACAATGGCTTAAACAATGTCAGGCGTCTGCGGCGATATGTAAAAAGAAAGAATATTCGAAAATTCTTTGCTCCACTCCATTATGAAGTGGACCATCCTGTCAGTAAAATGCTGTATGGTTGTGGTAGCCTGGAATTTATTGGGACAATAAAGTAGTTAACTGTTAACAACCGGAAATTTGCCTGTAATGAGAATGTTGAATAATCATAGCAGGTTATAGAGTAAAAAAATGTCAAATTACAAGGAAATTAAACAGTGCAGAATATGTGGTAACAATGATATGTTTCCAATTCTGCATTTAGGGAAGCAAGTATTAACCGGAGTTTTTCCAAAAAGCAGAGATCAGATTATTGCATCAGCTCCGTTAGAACTGGTTAAGTGCCAGGAAAGAGGCAGTAGTGGCGGTTGTGGGCTGGTACAGCTTAGGCATTCTTTTGGCTTAAGTGATATGTATGGTGAAAACTACGGATATCGCTCAGGTCTGAATTGTTCGATGGTTGAGCATCTGCACAATAAGGTTAAAACAATTTTGAGCAGGATATCAGTTTCTCCTGGAGATCTGGTTATTGATATAGGCAGTAATGACAGTACTCTCCTGCAGGCATATCCTCATGATCTGGTTCTGGTAGGGGTAGACCCCACAGGGAGTAAATTCGGGAAATACTATCCTGATCGTGTACAACTGATACCAGATTTCTTTTCGTCACATCTGGTTGACAAACGCTGTGGAGGGAAGAAAGCAAGGATTATTACCTCAATTGCCATGTTCTACGATTTGGAAGCACCAATAGATTTTGTAGAGCAAATTTATCACACTTTAGCAGATGATGGTGTCTGGGTATTTGAACAAAGTTATCTCCCGACAATGCTGGAGACAAATAGTTATGATACTATATGTCATGAGCATCTGGAATATTACAGGTTAAAACAAATCAAATGGATAATGGATAAAGTGGGGTTCAAAATAATTGATATTGAATCAAATATGGTTAATGGAGGAAGCTTTTCCGTTACTGTTGCAAAGCAGAATTCTCATTATCCGGAAGCGGTATCGATTGTAGAGGAAATGCTTAAAGAAGAAATACGTAGAGGGTTAGATACCGAAAAACCGTATTTAGAGTTTAAACAACGCGTTTACAGTCATAGAGATCAGTTGCTTCGTGTATTAGAAGAAAGTAAGCGTGAAGGAAAGAAAATATTTGGCTATGGAGCGTCAACGAAAGGGAATGTTGTTTTACAGTTTTGTGATTTGACTGAAAATCATATTCCGTTTATTGCGGAAGTAAATTCAGACAAATTCGGCAGTTTTACTCCTGGAAATTACATACCAATTATCTCTGAAGAGGAGGCCAGGGCTATGAAACCAGATTGTTTTATGGTGCTGCCATGGCATTTTAAAGAAAACATAATCAAAAGAGAGAGCGCGTTTCTGGAAGGCGGAGGTGAACTGTTGTTTTATCTGCCCCAGCTTGAATTGGTTAATTCAGATACCATAAATCAGAAAAAATAGAAGCTTGCTTTTTTAGATAAATTGAGTTGATGTCTCAAGTGAACCCATTCACATGGTATCAATTCGCTTTATGATTTTCATATCCATACTCTTGATCCGGGATTTTCATCACAGTAATTACACATTTGTTGTCTACACATAGATTGATAAAAATACCGAGTTTCCCCGCAAGCAGAAGTTTACGTAATCAATGTTAATTGACAAAAATACTTTTATTCCATCAAAGATCAGAAACCGATATGAAATAATAAGGTCTTTTCGCAGGGGTCAATCAAAAATAAGGGCATTTCCTAATGAATTAAACCTGGAAATTACAAATAATTGCAATCTTGCATGTATTATGTGTCCAAGGCCTAATATGAAGAGAGATGTAGGCTCTATGGAATATGATCTGTTCAAGAGAATTATTGATCAGGTTAAGGAGCATGTGGATCTGGTATATATTGCCGGTGGGCTGGGGGAGCCTACATTACATAAGAGATTAGAGGAGATGATAACCTACGCCAGGGGTGCCGGTGTGAGGGTAGGACTTTCAACAAACGCTACAACATTAAATCCGGGAACCAGTAAAGCGATCTTTGATGCCAGGCCGGATTTGATTTTACTTTCCTTAGATGGAGCGACTAAGGAGATTCATGAAAAGATCAGAGTGGGTTCAAACTTTGAGGAGACAATGTCAAAGGTAGAATACTTTTTAAGAGAAAAAGATCTGAGAAATATAGGACAATTATATACAATTGTTCAGATGATATACATGTCTGAGAACAAGATTGAAATGGATAGTTTTCGAAAGAGATGGCTCAGCTTTAAAGGTATAAACGAGATACGTATGAAAAAATATATTCGTCTCCAGGGAGCCAGTGAATATCCTGAAAACAATTCGGCTGTAATTGCAAATCAGTACAAATCATGCATTCTGCCATGGCGACAGATCTCCATTTCATGGGATGGGAAGGTTGCAATTTGTTGCCGCGATCTGGATTATACAGAAATAATTGGAGACGCTGCCGTACACTCAATACATGAGATATGGAATTCAGAGAAAATGGTAAATTATCGTAAGTTGATTGCAAGCGGTAATAAGAAAAAGATTTCAATATGTAAAAATTGCCCTGGTATTCCAACCAACTTTGCAACAAGAATGGGAGCAATCCTGTTTGATAGCTTGACCATCAGAAAGATTCTGCCTGCTATGGAGAAGGTTGTTTTGTGGACCGGTATCAAGGCCTTGGATTACGGTTAACACAGTCACTTGTGCTCTATAAGGGTTTTATATTCCTGATAAAAAATTACTTTAGACGTGACAGTTTGCAAATCAATTTGTGGAATCCCCCCTGTTAGTTCTTTATACATTAAGGATGCTGTTGCAATAGAGGTTATTTGCTTCTATTTGCAGGAAAGGTCAGATGGCTAATAAAACACTGGTATTCATACCAACTTATAATGAACGTGATAATGTAGAGAAGATTTGCCATGATATATTGGAGCTGGGGCTGGACCTGGACATTTTATTCATGGATGATAACTCTCCTGATGGAACGGGAGCAGTCCTGGATACACTCTCTGAGAAATATTCCAACGTCCATGTTGCTCATCGCACCGGTAAGCTGGGAATAGGAAGTGCTCATATAGATGGCATTAATTGGGCGTATGACCAGGAATATTCTACTCTAATAACAATGGACTGCGACTTTACACATCAGCCTGAATCAATCCCTGATTTTATAAGTAAATCTGATTCTTTTGATATAGTTGTAGGGTCGAGGTTTATGTTCAAGAAAAGTTTATGTGAATGGAATCTTTTTCGTAAGGCGATGACATTCCTCGGTCATTTTCTGACCACAAATTGTTTGAAAATGACATATGATGCAACAGGTGCTTACCGCCTTTATCGACTGGACAGGATTCCACGTAAGGTTTTCCATATTGTTAATTCCAAGACATATTCTTTTTTCTTCGAGAGTTTGTATATTTTAAATATCAACAAATACTCAATTGTAGAAATTCCAATCGAGCTGCCGGCACGCACTTACGGGCACTCTAAGATGTCGCTTAAGGAAGTACTTAAAAGTGTTTCCCATTTGTTGTACATTTATCTCATGAAGATAATTGATGTGGACAGGTTTCTTGTTGATGAAAATTGTCAGCATGGGAATTCAGAGACCGTTCCGGAAAATGATCAGGAATGGGATGAGTATTGGAAGAATAAAAAACGGCAATCTCTTATGGTTTACGATTTAATAGCGGCGTTTTATAGAAAATTTATTATTAAGAGAACATTAAACTATTTTATAAGAAAACAATTTAAAAAAGATGCTAAATTATTACATGCGGGGTGTGGCAGTGGGCAGGTTGACGTTGATTTGTATAGTCACGCTTCAATTACTGCCATAGATATCTCAAAGGAAGCCCTCTCTTTTTACCAAAAAGCGAATAAAGGTGTATGTGAATTACTCCATGGAAGTATTTTTGAGATGCCGGTTGAGGACGAATCATTTGACGGAGTTTATAATCTTGGGGTGTTTGAACATTTTTCCGGTGAAGATATTCATAAAATCTTGATTGAATTTCATCGTGTTTTAAAGCCTGACGGGAAAATTGTCATCTTCTGGCCGCCAAGATACGGACTAAGTGTGGCGGCTCTAAAGATTGCCCATTATGTCCTGAATAATTTGTTAAAGAGGAGTGTCAGTCTGCATCCGAATGAGCCTTCTCTTCTTAAATCAAAAAAACAGGCTCAATCCTTTCTTAAGGACTCAAGATTTGAACTTATTGATTACTATTTTGGAGTTAAGGATCTGTTTACGCAGGTAATTATAGTGGGCAGGAAGGTATAGAATCCCGGTACTTTAGCATTATTTACTCTAATGTTGGTAAATTTCAAAAAAAGAATTTCAAAAGCCGTATATGTAGTGGAGCTTGATTGTTGGTTGATTTAATACTGATCCACCCTCCTATTAACTTAACTTCCTGGGAACTGAAACTCGGAAGCAAACTTCCCCCGATGGGACTTGCAAGTCTTGCCAGTTATGTTCGTGAAAAAGGTGTTTCTGTTAAAATATTGGATGCCTTGAACCTTGGCCTTAGTATCGATTCAGTCCTGGATTACGTTAGACAGAACTCCCCATCATATGTTGGGATTACTGCCACAACAAATATGATCTTTCCTTCTGAAATGCTTGCCGGAAAGATAAAGGAGCTTTTTCCTGAGATTATAACAATCATAGGAGGGGCTCATATATCGGCATTGCCGGAAGAAACAATAGAACGGTTTTCCTCATTTGATGTAGGTATTGTTGGAGAAGGAGAGAAGACATTATATGAAATCATAAGCAGTGGTAAGATAGATTCCAGTATTACAGGGATTGTTTTCAAAAAAGACGGAACGGTGATAAAAACAGCTGCAAGGAAATATATTGAGGATTTAGATGAAATTCCTTTTCCTGCATACGACTTAATGGATGGTTTCCCGGATTTTTATAGACCCACCCCCAATAATTACTCAAGCTTGCCTGTTGCACCGGTGATATCATCTCGGGGTTGTCCTTACAGTTGTACATTTTGTGACAGAGGTGTATTTGGTAGTAAATTACGTGCCTGGTCGATTGACTATTTAATCTCACTGCTTAAGCATTTACAGGATAGATATAAAATAAACGAGGTATGCTTTTATGATGATATCTTTATTCTAAATAAAAAGAAACTCTATGAGTTTATCGATAAGAAATCTACAAATAATCTGAATATTACATGGAGCTGTGAAGGAAGAGTTGATCAGCTGGACGAACAGACATTAAAGGATATGAGGAAAGCTGGTTGCTGGCAGATAAACTATGGTATCGAAAGCGGGTCACAGCCTGTTTTAGATGGATTACACAAGAATATTAAAGTGAAGCAGATCAGAGATACCTTGATTGCTACAAAAAAAGTAAAAATGAGTGCCAGGGCCTACTTGATTATTGGTTCGCCACCGGAAACTTTGCAAACGTTAGAAGAAAACAGGGAGTTAATACTTAGTGTTCCCCTGACTGACATACATATAAGCTATTTTACTCCGTTACCCGGGTCGGAGGTTTATAAAGAAGTTATGAATACGAATAGGATGGAAGATTTAAAAGATATAAACCAATACCGCATCAACTATTTACCTCCGGGTATAAGTAAAGAGGTACTAATAAATTATATGAATAGTTTATATAGGCGTTTTTATTTCCATCCCAGAAGATTATTGCGATATTTCTTTATGTTATTTAACCGGCACAAGACTGCCCATTTGGTGAAGTCACTCTTCGTTTTCATGAAACTTTTGTTTGCAAAAGATGCTTCAAAGAAATAAATCATGACTCCAGTTCCAAAACATAATACAGTCGCGGCAGACAAAGCTGATATTGTTCCAATCCTCCTAATAGTTGGAGTGGTGTTGCTTGGATTTTACAAAATATTTTTTGGTGCCGATTTCTTTGTGCATCAGGACCAGTTTCTGACTTCCAACTTTACCTATGGCAATAGTATTGGTAACGGTTGGAGGCCTGATAAAGGTTTTGGTACATCCTTCTTCTATGGTGACACGATCACTCATGCCTGGTCCTTACTCTCTTTTTGGGAAAAAATCGTACCTTCACAGGCAATTGCCTATGTCTCTTCTGTGGTTTTCTTTGATCTCCTGGCAGGGATTGCCATGTATTATTTCCTTAGATTAGTTGCTCCGGATTTAGGTAGAACCGTTTGGCTTTTGTGTCCTCTCATAATCTTTACTTCCCATCAGGCAGGTATGCATTACTTGAGGTTTAATGCAGTATTTGTTGGTGTTCCCTTGCTCCTTATTGTTTTGTATAAATATTATAGTCGTCCAAGGCTTCAGCACTATTTCTACTTTTCATTGGTTTTCTGGTTTATGTTTGTATTTGGCAGTGTTACCTGTGTTGCGTCATTATTAAGCATGGGGTTCTTTTTTTCAGTAATGTATTATCTTTATTATAAAGGGCCTTTAAAGGAGATGGTTGTAAAATTCTTACTACTGTTTTCCCTGGGATCTTTCATGGCTGTTATGCTCAGTTTCTGGATGATTTATCCCAACCTGGTTGAAACTATACTGGTAGGGTATATGCGTGAGAAGCAGGTGAGCTTTCCGGATATTGTCAGTTGGGTTCCCAACATTAAGGGTTTGATAGCATATGTCTTAAATATAATTATGTTTGAGTGGCATGACCGTAATTTATTAACTGCGGCTGGCCTGCCTGCCATAGATTTCTCATATAATGTTGTTGCCATATTTCCTCTTCTTCTTATCTTCTTTTTTTTCAGGCGTTCGAATTCCTTCTGGGAGTTCTCTATGAAAGGATTGGTCTCAATATTCTTGATTCACGCTGTTTTAGTGAATATTCCTATATATAACGCGCTTTATAGAGTTATTTATGACAAGAGTAAGACTTTAATTAATGTTTATGACTTTTCTGTATTGTTTGTTGCTCAAATCGCTTTAATTACAGTCTTTATTTCTGAAATTAAGAGAACTGATTTAAAGATCTGTTATTTCTGGGGACGGTTTTTTGAGAAAGGGATTGCATCCTTGTTGCTGATATTTTATACCGGATTAGCAGTTTTTTGTCTTTTTTCATTCATCATGCCGAGTATCCTGCCGTCTTCTTTAAAGTTTATTATTGAAATATTAAGTCCTGATAAAATAGGGTCTCGTCCAAAGGAACTTCTTGCGTTTATTTCATTTTATGGATTGCACGGTCTGCAGAATTCAATGCATTGGTACTCACTGGTGTATTTTCTAATAAGTGCTGTCTTTATGTTGCTTTTCTTGAGAACTAAATGGCTTTCCGGAATTGTTGGAAGACCAAAGTTATTTGCATCTCTTTTACTCATTTCTGCTATAACAATGTCGTGGACAGTTTTTCCGTTAAATACTAAGAAATTAGTTTGGGAAGAAGTATCTTCATCTTTACCTGAATTCAGTCCTACCGACAGGTTTTATTATACGGGGGGTAATATAGGGCCGGCAATGGATATTGCTACTTACAAACAAAAGCGGGAGGTGATTGAAGAAGGGCCATTAAAACGCATTAATTTCCGATATGGTTATGAAGAGTCTCCGGGTTTGAAGCTTCATGGACATAAGTCATTTACTCAGAAAGGTGTTGATAAGTATGTATACCATATTTTCAGTGAGGAAGAGGAAAAGCAGCTGGTCCATCTCCGACATGTTACGCGGGGTCCGGTAATATTTTCAGAGTTACTGGATATGGGTGCTGTATCCTACTATTATTCCGGATCTGAGCTTCAAGATGTACCGGAGTATTTGTCACTCTGTTTTAAATCTGAATGGCTATACATCTATAAGAATCTCAATGCCTGGCCATATTATTATCTGGCAGATCGTTTGGAAGTCAAGGACGAAGAGAAGCACTTGAAGGAAGTAAAACGTGGGACAGCTTATCTGGCAAAGGGAGATTTTTTTCAATTGCCAGAGAGCACGGGTTCGACCAATATTAGAATGAAGGATTTCTCCTTCGGGCGAATGGTTTTTGATTATAATGGAAAAGAAGATGGATTCCTGGTGGTTGCTGATGCATGGCACCCTTTCTGGAAGGCCTATGCCGGGGATAAAAATCTGCCGGTTGTTAAGGCTAACGAAATTTTCAAAGGTGTAAGATTGCCAAAAGGAGAATATACTCTTACCATGGAATTTGATACATCTCCGTATTTCCCCGGAGTATATATTGCCATAATTTTCTGGATCTTGTTTTTGTCTGCATGGATTTGGGTGTACTTTAGAAGCAGGCATGAAAGTCTGGTGAACGTAGATGTTCCTTAGATGGGCTCAGGTAACTGCTTAGTGTTTTCCGTTCATTTCAAACAATTATAAGTAAGTGGAGACAAAAATACTTAAGGAAGTCTTAAAAAGAATCTTTTTGCCCAAATCTCCTGATGAACGATCATTCCTGGAGCAGCATCTTTCTGATTTTGCAAAAAAGAATAGTAACAAGTTGATATTAGATGTTGGAGCTGGAGAGTGCCAATATGCTTATCTCTTTACCGAAAGAAATAAATACGAAACATGTGACCTGAAAGACAGCTTTCATACCGGTATTGAGTATGACATTGTCTCCAGTGTCTATGAAATCCCGAGGGAAGATTCGTCTTACAATATTGTATTAATGCTTCAAGTCCTCGAACATATAGAGGAACCTGTCAGGGCATTAAAAGAGATAAATCGAATCCTGAAGGAAGATGGTGTACTGTTTTTGTCTGTTCCACAGGCAGCAGGAGATCATTTTGAACCTTATCATTACTTTAATTATACTCAATATGGTTTGAATTCCGTTTTGAAGCGGGCAGGATTCGAGGTCATGAGTATGGATCGACTTGAGGGTATGTTTGTTTATGTTGGAAACAGGATTCAGAAACTTGGATCTATCATTTATTATCAGAATCATGATAAGAATTGTCTGTGTAAAATGTTTTGCCTTTTGTTTATGTCTATCTGCTTCTGGGCAGGATTTGTACTTTCCAGACTGAATCCTCTTGATAAACAAAAACACTACTGTGTCGGCATAATTGCCGTTTGCAGAAAAAAATGAAGATGTTAACTTCATATTCTGTACCTATATTACCTGCGAGCTAGATCTTGTCTAAAAGTTTGGCTATATTTGAATACGAAGATGAGGTTGAATCATTTGTTTCTCAGCATGGGATTGAATCTATTAAAGGAAAAAATGTGAATGTTCTTGCTGTCCAGCCCGGCGTTCAGGCATATCTTAAAAGAAAAAAAATTCCTTTCTTGAACACAGTTGGTTTCTTCAGTACTAAGTCTCATGAAAACTTGATACTGAAAACTGCTGAAATAATTAAACCCTTCAGGGATATTGTAAGTATAGAGGATGATCTGGGTGTAAAGGAGGGATACAATAATACATTTATATTCTACTTAAGGCATTATTCAATACTATATATATTGTGGTTGATAGAGATTATAGATAATGCTATTGAACAGTTGAAGCCTGAGAAGTTGATTTCGATTAAGATGGAATACACTTTTGACATTATGAATCATATCCCAAGAAATGAAAGGCATACAGGTATAATCGTTGAAAAGATTGCACAACAGAAGGGGCTGCCGGCTGAACTATCAACAGGGAGAACTAGACAGACTAATCAGATAACGAAAAATGTGAAGACATCATTATCGGAAATACTGAGGATATCTGCTTTTCTGGCTATTATGGTTTTCTTTGGTTATAAATCAAGAAATAAAGAGTATATTTTGTACTCTTCTAATTCTTATAACCTTGGGAAGGTAATTAGATCATTTATCAGTAAATTCAGCAGGCATATGTATGTGAGTTTATATAGTAACCATAAATCGATGGACTTGAGAAAGATGATTTTCGGTGATCGGTATTTGAGCATATTATCCTGTCTGCCTGCGCTATTACCGGGTAAAAAGAGAAGTGTTTTTTTGAAAGAAATAAATACAACTATAATCAGGCTAAAGGAATTTTTTTCAAAAAACAGACAAATATTAAGATATAAAGGAATAGATTTCCAAGAGTTGGTAATTTTGAAGATTAAAGAGAGTATGAACCCATTTCTGCTTACGCTGTATGGACAGACTTATTACTTAAACAAATTCCTGAAAAATAGAAACCCTGCATTAGTTTTGTCACAGATGGCAAGAGGGCTCTTTTACAACCTTGGCGAACTTGCCAGTTTTCATAATATCCCTTCTGTATTGATATCACACGGTTCCCATGTACCTGCTTCAAACAGATATGCAGATCTGGAGTGGGGGGAGCACAGTTTAGGATTGATGAAAATACATTACAAATATTTAGCCATACAGTCCCCATGGGCGTTGCGTTATTTAAAAAATAAACCCTCAAATAGCATTCCAATAATAACAGGCCCATTGCTCTTTACAAAGACAAGGAGGGATAAGGATTATAAGCTGAGAATCAAAAAGATGATTGTTCCGCAATATCATGAAAAAGTTATAATTCTTCATGCTGGTACTCCGAAACCAGCTCAGAGTTTAAGGCCAGTTGTGTATGAGACAATTGATGAATACATAGAAAATATTAACTCTTTGATAAAGGCTGTTGATAAGCTTAAAGAAGCGCATTTAATAGTGAGGTTCAGGCCTTCTGATTACTTAAAGCTAGACGATTTCCTGGAATTATTGATTGAATCTGACTGTTTCAGTGTTCATTCAAAAGGCACTTTCGAAGATTATTTAACTATCTCAGATCTGCTTGTAAGCTATTCATCTACTACTATAGAAGAGGCACTCCAGAATATGGTACCCGTTCTTCTGTATGATAGTCAGGGAAAGTATTGTCACATTAAAGATGCTCAAGTGCTTGATCCTTCTTTAAACGTAAATGTTGACTCCTGCTATTTTATAGACTCTGATAAGAAACTTGAGTGGGGACTTAATTGGTTGGTTGAAAACCATCTCAAGGACGATAATGTATCTGCGTCGATGTGGAAAAGACATAACTTTTGTGATGGAGAGACTGTAGATTTACCATCATTTTTTGGTGACTTGTTAAAGGATAAAGCAAGTTGAAATATGTATATGGGGACTAATCTATTGAATATTCTTGTAATAGGCGCAGGCATGTATGTATGTGGAAGAGGTACTGATGGATATGGTACTATTCTGCCCGCTATCTATGAATGGGCACGCTGTGGATGTCTGGGAGAGATATATATTGCGGGGACAAGCTTTAAGGGAATATCCGAAGTAAAGGGAAAGATAGAAAAACTTAATAGCTTGTTTGGTTTTGACATTGTCCCGAAGTATTTTCCGGAGTCAGATACGTGTGATCCTGATGCATATAAGGCTGCTATAGAGGGGATTCCAGGGCCAGCCTGTGCAATAGTAGTAGTTCCTGATAATCTGCACCGGAAAATAGCCGGTGATACAGTTGATAATAACATCCATTCCCTCGTTGTAAAACCTCTTGCGCCTACTGTACAGGAGGTTGTCGAGCTCATTGAACTGCAGGAGAAACGTGAGGTCTATTGTGCAGTAGAGTTCCATAAGAGACTGGATCGCTCCAATTTGAAGCTGAGGGATACAGTTGTAAGTGGAAAGATCGGTGACCCTCTCTATTTTGTTGTAGAGTACAGCCAACGAAAGAGTATACCGGAGGAAAAGTTTAAAAGTTGGATAGAGAGTACTAATATTTTTCAATATCTTGGTATACACTACGTGGACATTATCTATTTTGTGACTGGAGCTACTCCCAGGAGGGTAATGGCAGTAGGGCAGAAAAATTACCTTGCTTCCAGGGGTATTGATAATTATGACTCTATACAGGTAGTTGTTGAGTGGGAGATGCCGTCAGGCGTACTGTTTTCTTCTGTGTTCATTACTAACTGGATAGATCCGGAAAGTTCATCGGCAATGTCTAATCAGAGAATAAAGGTTATTGGAACAAAGGGACGCTATGAAGCAGACCAGAAAAATCGTGGAATATGCGTGACAAGAGATAACGAAGGAGTAGAAGAGCCTAATCCGGATTTCTGCTCAATGTATGGATCTCGCAAAGGTGATATATCATTCCAGGGTTATGGTATTGACAGCATTACCGGGTTCCTTAAAGATGTTGCTATGATAGAAAGTGGACAGTTAAAAGTGGAGGACCTGGACGGCAAAAGAGCTACTTTCAAGGAGTCTATTGTCCCAACCGTAATCACTGAAGCCGTAAACAGGAGCATTGTAGAAAACAGCAGATGGATAAATACAATGTTTGAGGATGGCAGATTTACAGGTTATGAATAAAGTTTCCTGCCTGACATTGGAGGCGGGAAATTAATCGTATAAATCGTTTATAGCATAATCAGTAGTCAGAAGGGGTATACAATGGGAAAGACAGAACAGGATTTTACTTTATTGGATGCGGGGCACATAACAGCATACATTAATAAGATTCTAGGACAAGCCGGTGTTCGAGAGGATGTATCATGCCATGTCTCAGAAGGCCTTGTTCAGGCATCACTGAGGGGTATAGATTCTCACGGTATTCGGCTTTTGCCCCATTATTTAAAGGGGGTAGAGGGTGGCAGAATTAATCCTGAACCGGATTATAAATTTGTAAAGACTTCAGCCTCAACGGGAAAACTGGATGGCGACCATACCTTTGGCCATGCAGCGGGAGTAGAAGGTATGAATAAGGCTATAGAACTGGCAGCAGAAGCGGGGACCGGAAATGTTGCTGTATACAACTCCAGCCACTTTGGGGCAGCAGCCTTTTTCGCCCTTTTAGCGGCAGAGCGTGACATGATAGGAATGTGCTTTACAAATGCCACTCCTCATGTTTTGACAACCGGCAGCAATCGGGCATTCTTTGGTAATAATCCTGTCTGCTTTGTGGCACCTTGTGATGGAGAGGAACCGTTTTGTCTTGACATGGCCACTAGTGCAATAACCTTTAACAGGGTAATGCAGCACAAGGAGAGTAATACTCCGATTCCGACTGATTCGGTTGCCGATGCAGATGGGAATCCAACCACCGATCCTGATAAGGCAAAATACTTACTTCCAATTGGTGATTACAAAGGCTATGGCCTGAGCATGATGGTAGATGTTTTCTGCAGTTTGCTGTCTGGAATGCCTTGCGGCATAGATGTCAGTGAAATGTATTCCGGCAAAATGTCTAAGCGGAGGCATCTGGGACATTTCTTTATTGCTATGCGCATCGATTGTTTTGAGGATATTTCGGTGTTTAAGCGGAGGCTGGCCGATATGATGAAGGCATTGAGGTCGGAGCCGAGGAGGGACAAGGATGTTCCTGTTCAGGTACCTGGTGATCCAGAAAAGAATATTGCAGAGATCAGAACAAAAGAAGGAATTCCGGTTACCAGGCAGCTTCTGGACAGCTTTGTTCAATTAGGAAAAAATTATAAAGTAGATTTTGATTTATAACCGGTAGACAGTTGTGATGACTGCCCGGATTGCTTAAACATTAAATTTTAACGAAATATTCAGTGGTGAACAAAGATTTAAATATAGTCGCGATGATTCCTGCAAGGATTGGGAGTACACGCCTTAAGATGAAGAACCTTGCACTTATCGACGGCAAACCTCTTATATACTATACTATTGAAGCTGCAAAATCCTCTGGTGTATTCAACAGGGTGATTTTGAATTCCGACAATGAAATTTTTGCTGAAATTGCAAGGCGATATGATGTTGAGTTTTACCAGAGACCGGTAGAACTTGGTTCCTCTACTACAAAGTCAGATACCGTAGTCTATGATTTCATCTCTAAACATCCGTCAGATGTACTTGCCTGGGTGAACCCGACATCTCCTTTGCAGACGGGGCATGAGGTTAAAGAAGTCATAAACTACTTTGTTAAGGAACGGCTGGATACCCTTATAACTACAAAAAATGAGCAGGTCCACTGCGTCTATCATGACAATCCCGTCAACTTCATAATGGAAGAGATATTTGCTCAAACTCAGGATTTAGAGCCGGTTCAGTCTTTTGTGTATTCTATAATGATGTGGCGAAGCAGGACTTTTGTGGATGCATACGAGCAGAGTGGGCATGCACTGTTCTGTGGTAAGGTTGGTTACTATCCTGTTGGAAAAAAAACTGCACTTATTGTCAAGACCGAGGAGGATCTTTTGCTTGCTGATTATATAATGAGAGCCGAGAAGCAGTATAAAGGGCGGGAGGTTAAATATGATAAGATTGTCCATGATTTTGAAGGAGTGCAAGAAAAATGATTTCTATCATAATAAGAACTAAAAATGAGGAGCGGTGGATAACTCCCTGTTTAATGGGTGTTTTTAAGCAGGACTATAAGGACTTTGAGGTTATCCTGGTAGATAACGTAAGTACGGATAAGACTGTTGAAAAAGCATCACATTTCGATATTAAGAAGGTGGTGACATGTGAGGATTTCAGGCCGGGTTTAGCTCTTAATATGGGCATAAGGGAGTCTAAAGGGGAATATATAGTTTGCCTCTCAGGTCACTGCATTCCTGTTAATGACAAGTGGCTTTCAAATTTATTGAAAAATTTTGATGACGGTGAAGTCGCAGGTGTTTACGGACGCCAGGAACCACTTGCTTTTACCCCGGACTCTGACAAAAGAGACCTCTCCATAATCTTTGGCCTGGACAAGAGAACACAAAGGAAAGATAGCTTTTTTCATAATGCGAATAGCATGTTACGCAGGAAATTATGGGAAGAAAATCCATTTGATGAAACATTGGCCAATATAGAAGACAGGGTATGGGCAGAGAAGGTTTTGCACGAGGGGCACAAGATAGTTTATGAACCCAGGGCAAGTGTTTATCACTATCACGGAATATATCACCACGGAAATGAAGAGAGGTGCGCTAACATCGTCCGTATTCTTGAAACTCTTAAGCCTGAAACGAAAAACAATATTCACATCGATATTGACAAGCTGAGCATAATGGCAGTTATTCCGGTTAAAGGTGAGAATAATTTACTGGGAGACAAGCCATTGATTGGCTATTCAATTGAACAGGCATTACAATCAAAATATATTAACAAGGTTTTAGTTTCTACCGATAATCCTGAGCTTGCAAAACTTTCTGAGGAATTAGGTGCCAGCGCCCCATTCCTGAGAGATGAATCTCTTTCAGAGGATTTTGTGGATGTTGAGAAAGTGCTCCAATATTCAATGGAAAGAATGGAAGATTTGAAAATATTTCCGGATATTATAGTATACCTGGAAATAACATTTCCGTTCAGACCAAAACAACTGATAGACGATATGATTGTACAGCTTGTAGAAAACGGATTTGATAGTGTGTTGGCAGTGAAAAGAGAGTCACGGTCAATTTGGAGTGAGAAAGACGGTAAGATTGGAAGGATTGATAAAGGAGATATTCCTAGAAGATATAAAGAACCCAGTTTTGTTGGACTGAAAGGTCTATGTTGTGTAACGCACCCGGAATTTTTAAGAGAAGGCTCCTTATTGGGTGAAAGAATAGGTATTTATGAGGTAAATAATCCGTATTCTCCCATAGAGGTGAGAGGAGAAGAAGAGATCAGGATGGCGGAAGGATTGATCAAAAATTGGATAAAGAATGCTTAATTTATTTTGGTTTATGTTCATAGTTGATATATGGGACAAAAGGTTATATTAGTTAATTTACCGCCTAGTACAAATTATGATTACAGAAGTGCAGGTAGTATTTATCCTGCGACTGGAATACTGGTTGTAGGTACAATTCTGAAAAGCCAGGGCCTCACAGTACAGGTAATTGATGGTACGGTGAGGAGTGACTATATAGAACGAACCTTGGATTCGATTAAGGACGATACTGTAATGATCGGCTTTTCAGTAATGACCAGTCAGGTACCTTTAGCCTTTGACCTGTCAAAATTGATAAAGGCAGAATACCCGGATGTCCGGATTGTATGGGGAGGGATTCATCCGATTCTTTTTCCGGAACAGACTCTCAGGAATCCTACTATTGATATCGTCGTTACTGGTGAGGGTTATCATGCAATATTGAGTTTGGTTGATTATCTAAACGGAAAGATAGATTTACAGCAGATAAAGGGTGTGGGATTTAAGGATGATTCCGGGAATATTATTTTAAATGAACCGTGTGCGCCTGATGATATAGGGACTCTTCCTCATATTGATTATACGATACTCGAAGATATTGAGATTTACTTAAAATCAAAAAGTGTTTATCAGAGGGAATTTGCCGGTAATAATGACAGCCTGGAGGTCATGCCTGTTTTGACCGGTCTTGGCTGCTGTTACAAGTGTCAATTCTGCATAAATGTAATTTTGAAGAGGAGCTATAGATACAGGCCTGCAGCTTCTATAATTGAAGAAATAAAAAAGCTTAAAGAGAATTACGGAGCAAATACTTTCATATTCTATGACGAGGATTTCTTTATTAATAAAAGGAGGTTGCTAGAATTCCTGGATCTGGTGGAGAGAGAAGATCTCAATTTTTATTGGAGAGCATGGGCACGGGTCGATTACTTTAATAATAAATACATTAATAGGGATTTAGTATTAAGACTTGAAAAGTGCGGCCTTAGATCTATTGTGATGGGAGGGGAGAGCGGTTCACAGAAGGTACTGGACATAATTAAAAAAGGAATTAAGGTAAAGAATATTCTTCATTCGGCAAAAATGCTTGAAGGTACCATGATTACTCCGAGATACTCTTTTATTATCGGTCTGGAGGGTGAAGAAAAAGATGACACTAAGAAAACATATAAGCTTTGTGCTGATTTGATAGATGCTAACCGGAAGGTTGACATCGCCGGCCCTTTTATTTTCAGGTATTATCCGGGCTCTCCTATTTTTGACAGCATTATTAAGAATTACAATATAGGAATTCCGCAAAAGATTGAAGATTGGAAGATCTATTTGTCAGGCGAAGGGTATTTAAAAATAGATGAGATGCCATGGGTCTGGCATGGTTGTATAGAGACTGCTACAATTTTGAATAAGGCAATGCTTGTTTTTGCAATGCTGAGAAATATTGACAATGTTATCAGTAAATTGATGAAGAGAATTATAATGTGGCGGGTGAGAAATTTATTTATAAAACTTCCTGTAGAATTATTTGCTTTTGATTTGTTGAAATGGACTTATCGTAAGCGATTAAAGATGTTTAGTAATAATTAATTTGACTGAAGTGAATAAAATAAACATTTATTTTAATTAACTTAAAAGCAAAAAGGCCAAAGCCATGCAAAATGTTAGTTTGAAGGAAAGATTAAAAAACGGAGAAACCGTCATCGGGACTTTTAGCGGGATTCCATCACCATCATTGGTAGAAGCTATAGGGTATAGCGGGCTGGACTTTATAGTAATAGACAGTGAACATGGGCCTGTTGAAATGCAGACTGCGGAAAATATTGTCAGGGCCGCAGAAATAGCCGGAATGGTACCAATTATACGAGTGCCGGGTAATGAGTCTCATTTGATTTTAAGGGCACTGGACATTGGTGCCCACGGTGTGCAGGTTCCGCATGTCTCAACAAAAGAGGAGGCTGAGCTGGCGGTTGAATATTCCAAGTATCATCCTCAAGGTCAAAGAGGGCTCTCTCCATTTACAAGGGCAGGTAAATATGGTTTAGCCGCAGAAAACCATGCTTCCAGGATTAATGAGAATGTAATAGTAGTGGTAAATATTGAGGGCGTTGAAGGAGTAAGGAATTTAAATGAAATTGTATCTGTTCCTGAAATTGATGTTATATTTATAGGTCCGTATGATCTGTCACAGTCTTTGGGAAAGCCGGGCCAGGTTGATGACCCTGAGGTTGTGAGTTTTATACAAGATAGTGTAGAACTTATAAAGAGCAGAGGCAAAGCGTGCGGGTCTTTTGCAAAAGACATGAAGTATGTAGAGATATTGGCCGACTGTGGTGTCCAGTACATTACTTATATGGTCGACTCAGCTATGATTTTACAGGGTTATCGAAACTTTAGAGAATTATTTGACAAATTGAATACGAGGAAATGAGCATGATTCCATTGCCTAAATTTGAAATATTAGATTGTACCATCAGGGATGGTGGTTATATCAATAACTGGGAATTTGATAAGAAGCTTGTGCGTGAGGTATATAGGGCGCTGTCAAAGAGCGGTGTAGAATATGTGGAAATTGGTTTCAGGGGAACAGAAAAACATTTCGACAGAAACAAGTATGGTTTATGGCGGTTTACACCGGAAGAGCAGATTCGCGAGGCCACCAATAATATTGTTGGGGCAAAGCTCGCGTTGATGGCAGATTATGGCAAGATAGAAATAGAAGACTTCTGCGATGCAGATGAGAGTGTCGTAGATCTGGTGAGGGTTGCCGTTCACAAGGATAACGTGAAAGGGGCCATCAATTTATTAGAGCAAATTAAGGAGAAGGGTTATAAAGTATCTTTAAATGTAATGGGATATGCAAATTATTCGGAAAGTGAACGTAAGGATCTTGTGGATTTAGTTAAGAAAGTGGTACTGGATTACGTTTGTATAGCAGATAGTTATGGTTCAATGTTTCCGGACCAGATAAAGCCTCTCTTTGAACCGGTGCTTGAAATACCGGATATCAAGGTTGGGTTTCATCCTCATAATAACCTTCAGATGGCCTTTGCCAATTCACTTGAAGCAATCCGTTGCGGAGTACATATAATAGACAGTACTATTTATGGTATGGGTAGAGCGGCAGGCAACCTCCCAACAGAAATAATAATATCCTTCTTAGAGAAACATGGATCAGAAAGGCACAATTCCATTCCGGTGCTGAATGTAATAGATAGGTACTTTGTTGCTCTCCAAAGCGGCAATAAGTGGGGGTATCAGCTGCCTTATATGTTATCAGGTATGTTTCAGTGCCATCCAAGCTATGCCAAGTCTTTGATAGATTATAAAGAGTATTCGATTGAAGATATATGGAAGGCTCTAAGAATTATTAGACTGGAGGATACAGTTGGTTTTTCCAAGTCCCATCTGGACGTACTTATCAATATGGGAGTTATCGGAGGCTTAAGCCAAGTAACAGATAAAGAGGCGTGGGTATCTGACAATCTCAGGGCTACCTACAGAAAGCTTGTTAGCAATGATCCCAATGTTCCTTATATTAATCGTTATGAAGGAAGAGATTTTCTCATTGTAGCAAATGGTCCTTCTATCAAAGAATATGCGCCAAAGATTGAGGAGTTCATAACCAGATATGACCCGGTTATATTGGGCGGAAACTATTTAGGTGGGCTATTCAATCCTCATTACCATTGTTTTGTCAACAAAAAGAGGTTTACTTCATATATTGATACAGTCGCAACTGAATCGAAGCTGCTGATAGGCCAGTACATTACAGATGAGATGATAGGGGAGTACACAGACAGGGATTATGAGAATATTTACTATGTAGATTCATATGCTAATTTTGATATTGATGAGGGTCTTATTACGACTAATTGCAGAACGGTATCTGTACTTCTTGCGGGAGTTGCTATAGTAATGGGTGCTAAGAGAGTATTCTGCGTTGGTATGGACGGTTATGTTGGCCAGGAGAATAAAGAGTTTCATTTTTATTCCGAGAAAGAGGAGCAGGATGATAAGGATATGATCATGGAAAGACATTTAGGGAACCAAAAGTTTATTGAACAGATTGATGGGTACCTGATTGACAGAGGCAAGGAGGGTATCCATATCTTAACACCAACAAGTTACAAATCATTCTATAAAGGTATTGATAATTATATTTGATCAGGAAGCATATGAGTACTAATGGAAGATATGAGCAGCTAAGGCAGCTCTTCAACGAAAAAAGATGTTTTAAGCTGGTCTGCGGAGCCGGGAACGAGGATGTTGATGAAGTCAGAAGGCTGTCAACTATTTATACCTTGGCAGGGACGCATGTTCTGGATTTGTCTGCAAATGTTGACGTGGTAAATGCTGCAAAAAGAGGTATTGAGATCGCATACGAGAAGGCTTCTCTCTTAGGAAAAGAGATAGAGATAAGGCCCTATTTAAATGTCAGCATTGGTATAAAAGGAGATCCACATGTAGCAAAGGCCAAAATTGATCTTCAATTGTGTACGGAATGCGGGGAATGTATTATTGCCTGCAGCGAACGTGAAGCGATTAGTGATGATTTTATCGTCAATGACTCAAGGTGTATTGGATGTGGTGATTGTGGAAAATCGTGCAGCTTTGGTGCAATAGAATATTACTATAAGAAAGCAGATTTTGAAAAGATATTACCTGAGTGTGTTGCCGCAGGAACTGAGACAATGGAACTTCATGCTATTACGTTGGATGATGAAGGAGTTAGAAATGACTGGAAGCTGTTAAATACACTAATCCCCGGTAATTATGTCAGTATGTGTCTGGACAGAACATTTTTGTCCAATAAACACCTTATTGAAAGAGTAAAAGAGGCGTATGAAATTACCGGAGAACGTATGATTGTTCAGGCTGATGGTGACCCTATGAGTGGGGGCGGAGATGATTTCAATATCACACTTCAAACGGTTGCGTGTGCTGATATTGTAATAAAGAGTGAGATACCGGTTATGATCTTTCTTTCAGGTGGTACGAACAGTAAAACCGGTATACTGGCAAAGCAGTGTGAAGTGGGAGCTCATGGAGTTGCTGTAGGCAGCTATGCAAGAAAAATAGTAAAAAGATATGTAACCAACGAGGAGTTTGATAATAGCCTGGACATTCTTAAAGAGGCTGTTATGGTGGCAGAGCATTTAGTAAAATCAAACGTTGAGGCGATAAGTGGTTAATCTGGAAATTAATGAAGACATCATAGACGACATCGAATTAGTAATTTTTGATAAAGATGGAACCCTTGTAGATTTATATAACTATTGGGCTAACATGATCAATTTCAGGGTAGAATCAGCTCAAAGAAAGCTTGGTTTTAATGAGGGTAATAAAATCGACATTATGTATGCAATGGGTGTGGATGTTGCAAATGGAAGGCTGAGAAGTGAAGGCCCTGTGGGTCTTAAGAAAAGGGAGATAGTAATGCAGGCTATGGTGGACTCTCTGGCTGATATTGGTTTCCCGGATACATACGATACCTGCTTCCAAATATTCAAGGAAGTAGATGCAAAGAGTATCAACCATTTAGATGAAATAGTAAAACCTGTAAATGGTATGCATGAACTTATTGATTCCTTGTATGAGAATGATTGTAAGATTGCTATTGCAACTACAGATAAAACTGCAAGAGCTGACCTGGCGGCAGATTTCCTCGGAATATCCGACAGAGTGAACATGGTTGTCGGTGAAGATAAGGTTGCAAACTGTAAGCCTCATCCGGACATGGCTAATTTAATATTGAAGGAATTGTCCGTAGATAAAGAGAGATCTGTTATAGTCGGTGATGCTATAACCGATATTGAGATGGGACTTAATGCAGGTTTGAAAGCCTCCATTGGGGTATGCAGCGGACTGACACCAGAGAAAAAGCTCAGAGAAAAGACAGACTATATTATTGAAGACATATCCGGGATTAAGGTGTTAAACCAGGGAACCATATCATAGAACTTTATACTTACAGAGATTAACTGCAAATGAGAGAACCGATTAGAGTAGTTGGAATGCTGCCGGCAAGACTTCGTTCCAGCCGTTTGCCGGAAAAGGCCTTGGTTGATATTGATGGATTACCAATGTTTGTCCATACCTGCAAGAGAGCACAATTAGCGAAAAGTTTAGATGATGTTTATCTGGCTACAGACAGTGAAAAGATAAGGGAAATAGCAGAAGCTTATAATATCAAAGTTATAATGACTGACTCTCGCCACAAGACCGGCTCTGACAGACTGGCCGAAGCCTGTCAGGGTGTGGACTGTGATATTGTGGTTAATATTCAGGCTGATGAGCCGCTGGTAAGACCGGAGCACATTGACTCTATTGTACTCCCGCTTCTTGAGGATAGAAGCCTGCAGATAGCCATAGGTGTGACACCCTATACGAAAAAAGGGAGCGATTCTGATATTAAGGCGGTGCTGGACCTGGAAAATAATATCATGTATTGCTCCAGAAATGATTTGCCCAGTGATGTTCGTACAGCGGTGGATGTAATGCTGAAGATGTGCTTTATTGTCCCTTTCAGAAAAGAGTTTTTGATTCAATTTGCGTCCTGGCCTTCTACACCACTTGAAACTATTGAGTATAACGAATATTTAAGAGTATTGGAGCATGGCGTTAAGTTCAGAGCTGTGCAGATAGAGGGTGCAAAGATCAGTGTGGATACGCCGGATGATTTAGAAGAAGTAAGACGATTAATGAAATCTGATGATATACAAGCAGAGTATAGTTGAGTACATAATTCAAACCGACACTGAATAATAATCATTTATAATTATTAATGAAAACTATATTTGTCAGCCTGACAGGCAAAACAAACTCTTCTGCTTTCAGCGACTGTAACGTTTCAGAATGGTTCTATTTCTCACCGGATTATTTAAATTTCCATTTGTTGAAAGAGAGCAGTCCTTCGACTGCAAAATATATTGATATCGGAGAAAACCTTCAGGAAAAGGCGCTGGAATTAAAAGATTCTTATATAGAAGTTATTGGACGTCTGAGTACCAGGTATGCCGGGAGGTATTCTCTGGCATGGTGGACGTCCATGGTTGCCGAACGTAATGAAATGTCAACTCATGCATTTCTCACTGTTTGCTACTATAATATTTTCTCTGATATGTATGAGAATGAAAGATTTCAGGATAGAAGCTTGATTATTGTAGAGAGTCCTTCCCTATATCATCTTATAATAAATCAATTGAGAAAAAGGTATCAGGTGATAACATTAGGAAAGCCGTATCTTCTTACATGGGCCTTTCTTCGGCCGAAAGCTGCTGCAGTCTATAGAATTATTAAATTCGTTTCATGGGTATTTTCCGGGAGACTTCAGCAAATACCTGAGCTTTGTTCTGCATCTGATTCAAAGAAGATATTCATAAGAACATGGATTTCGGACAAAACAATTTCAGCTGATGGGACGTTACAAGATGCGTATTTTCCGGGACTTCTGGAATATCTTGAAGAAGAGGGATATGAGGTAGTTATTATTCCTAATTTTTATAATCTTACTTTAAGCAGTAAAGAGATTCAGAAGAGAATTAACAAATGTAAATATCAGTTTTTTATCCCGGAGAACTATTTAATATGGAAAGATTACTTTAAAATCGTGGCAGTATTAATACACCAGGTACTTATTGCTCGTTTAGATGATGTTATGCATAGAGGTAAGGATATTTCGAAAATACTTACAGAGACTCAGAAAGCCGGTATATTTTTTTCGTATACATATTTTGCGCAGATGTTTGCTTTGAAGAACCTTTCTAAAGCAGATTATAAAATTAAATCATTTATTTATACTTTTGAGAATATGTTTCCGGAGAAACCTTTAAGCTATGCAGTAAAAGAGTATTTTCCCGGAGTAAGTTCAATCGGTTTTCAGCATAGTGTCTTGTATCCTCTGCAGACATGTCTATATCCGTCTTTTCAGGAATGGAAGGATATGCCGTTACCTGATAAAATTATCTGTTCCGGGATCTTTTTTTTAGATATTCTGAAAAAACATGGTGCCCCTCCGGAAAAGCTTGCTTTAGGACCGGCTTTACGGTTTAAGAATTTGATCTCTAAGTGTGAGAAGGGCCGAGGGGACATTACTCCAACAGCTTTCTATAAAAACAGAATATTAATAGCTTTTCCTTTGGCCAATTCAGATGCATTAGAATTAGCGATTAAATCGTCTGGAGCTATTAAGTTATTGGCAGGTATTGGGGATTTAAAAATTGGCCTCAAACCACACCCCATGATGCCTGTTGACAAACTGACTTTTATCAAGTCTTTTTATAATTATAAGGATTGTAATGTTGAAATTGTTGACAAGCCTATGGGTGAGGTTTTGTCCCATTATTCGCTTCTGATAACAATGGCATCAGGAGTTGTTTTTGATGGCATGATAGAAGGCTTACCGGTAATTCGTGTCGGGCGTTCAAACAGTTTAAACTTTGATCCTGCCGATTTTATAGAAAACAATCCTTATGATTTCAAGTCTCAGAATGTAGAACAGTTAAATGGATTGATTAGTAAATTACTTCTATTGGACGATGGAGAGAGATTAGAGATCCTTAAATATGGGAGAAAATTTGTAAAGGACTCTTTTGCACCAGTCAACAAAAAAACATTGCGGGCGTTTATCAGCACAAATTAATGAAATGTCAGTCTCCACAGATAGTCAACCCGGGAAATTACACAGTTCTTCAGCTCCTAAAGTGAGTGTTATTATGAACTGCTTGAATTGTGAGAGGTATTTAAGAGAAGCTATCGACAGTGTTTTTGCCCAGACTTATGAAGATTGGGAAATTATCTTCTGGGAAGATAAAGCGTCAGTAGATAACAGTGAAAAGATAGCAAAAAGTTATGGCAGTAAACTGCGATATTTCAGGTCCGATCAGTCTCTGCCTCTTTATGGATCAAGGAATCTTGCTCTAAGGGAAGCAAGAGGCGAATATATAGCTATTCTGGACTGTGATGATATTTGGCTGCCTACAAAATTAGAAGAGCAGGTCCCCCTCTTGGAAAAAGATGATAAAATCGGATTGGTTTATAGTGATATTATCTCGTTTAATGAAAAAGGAAAGGAAAAACGATCCTTTGAATCTAAGAAACCGTATAGGGGAAATGTTTTTTCACAATTATTATTAGAAAATTTCATTAATGTCCAGACTGTCTTGATAAGGAGAGAGGCTTTTGATAGCCTTGACACTCACTTTGATGGACGCCTGATAATGTCAGGTGATTATGATGCTAATTTAAGGCTTAGTTATAGCTGGAAGGTAGATTACGTAGATAAGCCATTAGCCAGATATCGTGTTCACAGAAACAGTAAATCATGGAGAGACGGCAGGAAGCTCGTTACCGTAGAAATAGATTTAATGATGGCTAATCTTAAGAGGACTGTAAATGAGCTGGAAAAGAACTATCCTGAAGAGATCAGGCTTTTGAAGAGGAGGAGGGATATTCAGCTTTCACTCCTGGATTGGGAGAGCGGCGATAAAAATAAGGCAAGGGCAAGGCTTCGCCCCTATATTCGTGACAGTATTGAATATCTGGTTTTATATTTCCTGACCTATTTATCTTATAAGTACTTTTTCTACCCTTGTTATAAACTATATACGAAGAATTTAATGGCAGATTAAAGAGTCATTCTTTCACTCTGTTTTTCTTTTGAAGAAAATTCCGCCATCATTTTTCATCTCAAATCACATTATTTTATAATTGTTACAATTTTCGGCTGAAGGGATGATAAATACATAATTATGAAGATCGATAAAAAGACGAAGGTTTTTATCGCGGGTTGTGGAGGGATGTTGGGAAAAGCCGTGTATGAAAAATTTTCACCACAATGCCAGGTCCTTGCTACGGATATAGATCTGAATGAGCCATGGCTTGAGGAAGGAGATGTTACCGATTTTCAAATGATATTTGATAAAGCATCCGAGTTCGGACCTGACCTGATCATTAATCTTGCTGCCTTGACTGATTTGGAATATTGTGAAAAAAAACCTGAGATTACCTGGAAAACAAATGCCCTGGGAGCAGAGAACATAGCTCTTGTTTCTAAAAAACTGAATGCTACTCATATATATATCAGTACTGCAGGCATTTTTGGCGGTAAACAGGAATATTATAACGATTTTGAGATGCCAGATCCGATGAGTATTTATGCGAAAGCCAAGTATTATGGCGAAACAATTGTCGAAAAGATACTTGATAATTATTTTATCTTTCGGGCAGGATGGATGATGGGAGGGGGGGTAGAGAAGGATAAGAAGTTCATAAACAAAATATTTAAACAAATCCAGGCTGGCAGCAAAGAGTTGTCTGTAGTGGATGATAAACTGGGAACACCTACTTATACCGTTAATTTTGCTGAGTCTATGTTTGAAATAGTACAAACGCAGCTATACGGACTTTACAATATGGTATGCGAGGGAAGCTGCTCAAGATATGATGTGGCTGTAGAATTTATAAGATTACTCGGGCTGGAGAACGAAATTGATATTAAGATTGTAGATTCAGATTTTTTTGCAAATGAATATTTTGCTCCACGTCCTTATTCAGAGAAATTACTTAACCTCAAACTTTCCTCAAGAGGGATAAATTTTATGAGGGACTGGAAGGCCTGTTTGGCGGATTATGCCGAGCAATTTAAAAAATTAATCTAATCATGTTAAAGAAAGATACCATATATGCAATCCTGATTATACTCGCAGGTTTTTTGACAAGGTTGATAAATATAACACAACCCATACTTGAAGTTGCGGGGTGGAGGCAGTGCCAGACTGCTTCAGTCGCAAGGAATTTCTATTATAACGGTATGAATCTCTTTTACCCTCAGACATTGAATAGCGGTAACACAGACGGTATTATCGGATTAAGCGAGCTGAACATATATCCGTATACGGTTGCAATATTATATAAACTATTTGGTATGCATGAGTCTTTAGGTAGATTGGTGTCTATCATTGCTTTCTGTGGTGGCGCATATTTCTTATATAAACTGACAAGGAAATATGCAGGCAGCACAACTGCATTGATAACCTTGCTCTTTTATACATTCAATCCCTATATATTCTTCTATTCCAGGACTTTTCAACCGGAGTCAACTATGTTGTTTTTCTCTATTGCCATGCTTTATTTCTTTTCAGAGTGGATGGGCAGAGAAGGGTGGTGGCACTTTGCTATGATGACATTATGTGCGACACTTGCATTCCTTGTTAAGATTCCCACGATTTGTTTAGGATTGCCTTTATTATACCTATGTTTAAAAAAACATAAGCTTAGTTTTCTTGCTCAATGGAAGTTATGGCTCTTTGTAGTACTAAGTTTTTTACCTACTATACTGTGGTACAAACATTCCAAGTATTTAGAAACCATAAATGGCTTTGCACAGAATCCATTAAGTTTCAGCACTAATATAGGCTATGCCGCCCGTTATTTACCACACCTCTCTTTTTACAAGAAGGTGTTTTTTACTGAAGTGTTTGAAAAAGACTTGATATATATAGGAGGTATTTTTCTTGTTTTAGGTATAATCTTTACGATTAAGAAAAAAGAACTCAGGTACATACATTATTGGCTGCTTGCAATAATCATATACTTCTTTTTAGCGACTGATGAGGTTTATAGACATACTTACTATACCATTCCGATTATAGTCCCTGCATCTGTATTTATAGGATATGCTATCAGTAACTCCTTAAAATTAATAACTGCATATAATATAATTGGAACTAAAAAGATAGCCTTACAGTCATTATTTGTAATTATGGTTGTCACTCTTCCTATGATCAGCTACCATAAAATAACAGGAAGATATGACGCAAAGAGACTTGCAAAAGATTATCCTGTTAAAATTGCCGGCAGGATAGTTGATAAAACAGCATTGGAAGACGACCTGGTTATAGGTTGTATTTGGGGTGGGCCGGAGCTCTTATATTATTGCAATAGAAGAGGGTGGATTATGGATTCAAATGTCTGTTCAATAAGGCGGATAGAAAAGCGTAGAAAAGAGGGTGCAGATTATTTCGTTACGACTAAACAGGATGTGATTGATAGGAACGTATTGGATTATCTGAAAGACAAATATGATGTAATAAGGGCAACAAATGAGTACCTTATTGTTAAGTTATAAAATACTGCCAGATATTTCTACCTCTCATAATACTGAGTATAATGTATACATACATTATACTTGTTTTTTCCTTGTTGATATATGCGTAATATTATTCACAATCACGGTTGTTATTCGGAACAGAAATATGTGTAAACGATATGGACTGGCCCAGCTTGCCAGGAAGTTGTGAATGTAAATTTATTTATTGTATCTTGAAAAATGAAATATAAGAAGGTTTTGTTATTATTTCCGGATTACGCAGGAGGGCATTTTGGTGCTCTGCGGCCTCCTGCAGGGATAGGATATCTTGCACAGATACTTCAGGAAGAGGGAGTAGAATATGATGTGTTGGATATGGCAACCGGCAGTGACCTGGGTGATCTCAGGGAAAAACTCTTGTCTTTTAAACCAGACCTTGTTGCTGTGAGCCTTATGAGCTTTATGTACAAGCGATCATATCATATCATCAATTATGTAAAAGAGGTATCCAGTGGCATCACAGTGATTGCTGGAGGGCCTCATATATCGACATTAAGAGGAAAAGTTTTAGAGGAATGCAAAGGTATTGATTATGGCATAGTTCAAGAAGGAGAGTACACGCTGTTGGATTTATGTAAGGGGCTTGAGGATGAGAGTATACCCGGACTCATATATAGAAAAAATGAAAAAGTACACTTTGCAGGGCCCAGGCCTTTTGAAAAAAACCTTGATAAATTTCCATTTCCAAGATTTGAAAAATTCCCTCTTGGTAAATATGTAACAGAGGAAATAGGTATTGTTTCTTCGAGAGGGTGTCCTTTCAACTGCACATATTGCCCTGTAAATACTTCTATAGGGCAACAGTATAGAATTAGAAGTGCAGAAAGTATAGTTGATGAAATTACATACTGGTACAACCGTGGTTTCAAGCAAATCAGTGTTCTGGATGATAACTTCACCTTAAACAAAGAGAGAGTCTTTGAAATATGTGATGCAATTGGCAAAAAGGATTTCAAGGATATTGAACTAAACTGTAATAACGGAATACGTGCTGATAGAGTGGACAAGGAAATGCTTTCTGCAATGAGGTCGGCAGGTTTTAAGTATTTTGCTTTTGGTGTTGAATCTGGAAATGAGCAGATTCTCAGGAATATCAAGAAAAGCCAGGATCTCGGCATTATAGAAAAGGCCCTAAAAACAGCAATTCAACTGGATTTTACAATCACCTTATTCTTTATTGTTGGTGCACCCGGAGAGAATCTGGCTACAGTTAAAGAGTCCATTGCACTTGCAAAGAAATATCCGATATTTGATGCCAGATTTTATAATCTTATACCCTTCCCTGCTACAGAACTGTATGAATGGGCAAATAAGAGTAAATACTTAATTATGAATCCTGAAGAATATCTTAACAACTCTTCTCACTGGGATTATAAACCGGTTTTTGCGACTCCTGAATTTACTGCAGAGGAACGTGCTAAAGCTTTAGTGCTGACAAGGCAGGCAAGAAAGGAGATTAGACGCGAAGCAATGAAGAGGAAGCTTTGGAAAAAGCTGGGACCGCTTTCCGGATTAATTGCAAATTTTTATATCAACGATTGGGTCCAGACACAATTAATGCACAATAGTCTCCTGCGTAGGAATCTGAAGCGCTTGTACACAAAAGTTTCATTTAGTAGTCCGGTGGAACATTTGCAGAAATCAAGCAAGTTGAATATTCTGATAATTAGTTCAAGGAGTGAAGGTGGCGGTGCAGAGCAATTCTTTAATATTATGTCTAAGCTTGGAGGATTCTTTAAATTCTTCTGTGCGATACCAGACCACCCTCCTTATTATGAGAAGATTATTCACGAGGATATTGCAACATTTAAACTTCCATATAGGAAGTTTAAGATTCTTACATTTTTCAAACTATTAAGATGGGTGAAGGAAAACGAAATAACTATCGTCCACTCTCACGGTGGTGGGGCGGGTATCTATTCGAGATTGTTAAAACTGTTTAATACAAAATTGAAAGTAGTGCACACTTTTCATGGTATACACTCCAGAAGCATTAACCGTAAAGTGATCATCGAATTACTTTTAAAAAATTTGACTGATAAATTTATCTTTGTCTCAGAGTCTGAGAGGCGAATTGGCTTGAAACTCGGGATATCAAGTACTTCAAAAAGTATTTTAATTGAAAACGGAATTCATACTGATAATGAAGTATATAATGATTTAGATAGATGCTCTGTTTTACAATTTGCCGGAAATAATATTACGAACGAAAGCTTTGTAATAGGTATGCTGTCTCGCTTTGATAGAATTAAGAACATTCCTTACGCTATAAAAACTCTTTCAAGCTGTCTGAAAGACCATGATGACGTATTTCTGGTGATAGGAGGAGATGGAGATGAACGCGGGGAGATAGAGCGTACAATCGGTAAATATGATTTAAGGAATAAGGTAATACTATTGGGGCTTGTCAAGGATATTAAACAATTCTTTCTGACAATCGATGTTTATCTGAATACATCACTTGGAGAGGGTTTAAGTTTCTCGACAATGGAAGCAATGGAGTATGGAAAGCCTGTTGTCGCCAGTGCCGTTCATGGAAATACTGACGTAGTTGATGATAATAGAACAGGTTTGTTGTTCCCGCTTAATGAGCCTTCTTTGTTAGTAAAGAAAATTGAGACTTTGAAAAATAATCAGAAAATATACGATTACCTGTCTAAATATGCCCGTGAAAGTATTGAAGAGCGTTTCAACCTGAATCGGATGTTAAAGGAAACAAAGGAACTGTACCTTACTTTTACTCCTGGCTTACGTAAAAGAAAAAACTTGCGAATAGGTATAAATGCTTCAAAAGTCTGTGATGTGCATACTGGTGTGGGGAGATATACGTCTAATTTGCGTAAGTCTATCTTAGCGGCTAATGGGAAAAATAGTTACTATTTTTATGTGCCTGGCAATGTGTGCAATTCCATTGAGGCTGACATGCCGGAAATACATTCAGAAAAACCGGAGACGGCTATTCAAAATAATACGTTAAGAATTTTATGGGAACAGATAATTTTACCGGTTTATTCAAGGAAGGACAGCCTTGATTTATTTCATTATACTGATCATGCTCTGTCTTTATTCCAGACTACACGCCCAACTATCATCACGGTGCATGATATCGCTTATGTGCGTTTTCCAAATTTATTGAATAAATCAAGGCAGATTTATAAAAAAAATATATTGAGGATTTCAATAGAGAGAGCTGACATTATTATTGCAGATTCTTTTTCAACAAAGAGGGATATTATTAAATATTACGGAGTTAAGGAGGAAAAAATTAAGGTAGTACATCTTGGTGTTGAGAGAAGGTTCCGTCCTATTAGTGACGTGGAAGAATATAGACTAAGAAATAACCTTCCTTCAAAAATGATTTTAAACGTGGGTACATTGGAACCCAGGAAGAATGTTGTCACTTTAATAAAAGCCTTTAAGAAATTGAGGGAAAAAGGCTGTAAGGATTATAAATTGGCTATAGCCGGTGAGAAAGGGTGGCTTTATAGACAAATATTTAAAGAAGCTTCCCTTGGTAATATTGAGCAGGAAATATTATTTCTGGGTGTAGTTAGTGATGATGACTTACCTATGCTATACAATTGTGCTGATGTATTTGTATATCCGTCACTTTATGAAGGGTTTGGATTGCCTCCTTTGGAAGCAATGGCTTGCGGCATACCGGTAATTACGTCAAACACATCATCTCTGCCGGAGGTCGTTGGTGATGCGGGAATTATGGTGGACCCTACTGATCCTGATTCATTGTGTGAAGCTATGTTGAACGTACTGACAAATAAGGAAATGAGGAGACGAATGAGCAGCAAGGGGTTGAAAAGGTCTAAACTGTTTTCATGGGAAAAATCGGCAAAAGAAATATTAGAAATATATGATGAAGCTCTTTCAGTGTACAAATGTCTATAAGGGTTTAGTGTTATAAATATTTTTTCAATATACTATCTACTCTTGGGCTTGCAAGAGAGATTTGGTTCGAAATATCTGTTGTTTAGGCTGCACACATCAAGTTATTGTTTGGAAGAAATTGGTTTAAAGAATTTTGCAATGGAATGAATCAAATGATGAAAATGAACAAGAAGAAGGTTTTAGCAGTTGCAGTACATCCGGATGACGAGACTCTTGGATGTGGCGGTGCTCTTTTAAAGCATAAGAACGACGGTGATGATATCTACTGGCTGATCATTACCTCTATGCACGTAGAGGATGGTTGGACAGCGGAGGAAATAGAGTCTCGCCGGGAGGAAATTGATAAGGTTTCCGGGATGTATGGTTTTACTGCTATACACAATCTGGGGTTTCCGACTACAAGGTTAGATACAATTCCAATGAATGATCTAATCACTGGAATATCAAAGATTGTTCAGGAAGTTGAACCTAATTTAATTTATGTTCCAAACAGGTCTGATATACATACTGACCACCAGATAGCGTTTAAGGCAATTATGAGTAGTACCAAAGCCTTCCGGTGTGCATTTATAAAGAAGGTCTTAATGTGTGAATGCCTTTCAGAAACTGAGTTTTCGCCTGCATTGCCAGACGACGCCTTTATCCCCAATGTCTTTGTTGATATAACAGAGTTTCTGGATGAAAAAATTAAGATCATGAAGATGTATAGAGATGAAATGGGAATCTTCCCTTTTCCGAGAAGCGAGGAGAATATCAGAGCATTGGCCATGAACAGAGGTGCAGTTGCAGGAACAGAGGCGGCAGAGGCTTTTGTTTTACTGAAGGAAGTTTTATAATTGAAAAGAGATAAAGTCTTTATTATTGCGGAGGCAGGTGTAAATCATAATGGAGATTTGAGACTGGCGTTTCAGATGATTGATCAGGCTGTAAATGCACAGGTTGATGCAATTAAATATCAGCTATATATTTCTGAGAATATTGCTACTGCAAGTCTTCCTATGTCTGAGTACCAAAAAGAGAATATGAATACTGATTCCTCTCAGCTTGAAATGTTAGAGCGGTACGAATTAACGAAAGAGGATTTGGGTAAACTGATAAAATATGCAGAGCAAAAAGGTATTATACTAATAGCTACTCCTTTTGACAGGGATAGTGTGGATGCACTGGTAGCATTGGAAAGGCCATACATTAAGATTGATTCAGGGGCAATTACAGACCATCCTTTCCTGAAGTATGTAGCCAGGACAGGTATTCCTCTCATTCTCTCTACAGGGGCATCATCAATGGATGAAGTCAGAGAGGCAGTTACTGTTATTGAAGAGCATAATAGAAATATAACCCTTCTTCATTGTACAGCTATGTACCCTGCTCCATATAATCGTGTAAATCTGTTTGCCATGAAGGAGATGATGGATAGATTTGACTACCCCATTGGGTACTCTGATCATACGCTTGGAATTGAAGTCGCCATAGCGGCTGTAGCTATGGGGGCGAAAGTAATTGAAAAACATTTTACACTTGACCGGTCTTTAGAGGGGCCTGACCATAATGCCTCGTTAGAGCCGGATGAACTGTCAGATATGGTTCGGTCTATAAGGAATATTGAACAGGCATTTGGTGTTGCAGATAAAACTCCCTTCGATGAAGAGGTAAGAATTATGGAAATTGGCCGCCGTAGTATTATTGCTGCTTTGGACTTGAAGAAAGGTCAGCGATTAACTGAAAAAGATATTGTTATTAAACGTCCCGGCACAGGAATTTCTCCAAAATATTTAGAGACTGTAATTGGAGGAAAGGTGCTTCGCGATATCGAACATGATTCTCCCATAATGGAAACTGACATTGAAAAAATAGAAAATGATAGATAGTATCCTTGTTAACACTCCTGTTTCCAGCCCATTACATCCACAGGCAAATCTTCCTCTATTAAAAGGATATTTAAGAGCGAATGGTTTTAAAAGCAGGATCATAGACACTAATATATTATTCTTTCATTGGTTTCTTGGAGAGAATGATTTCAGACTTACAATGGATGAGGCTTATACCAATCCTCTTAAAATACTCTCTTTTTACAGCAGAATAGAGAAAACCTTATTCGATAAAAACAAAGTATATGATGGTTTGGATGTCGGGATACGCTACCTTAGCAATAAGTATAACAGGATAAACTTTGATCATGTAATAGCCTCGCTTGAGGATAAAGCAGCTAATCCTTTTATAGATTTCTACGATGAGCTGATTGAGCAGCGGTTTGAAGATACAGGGATAAAGATAGTAGGTATTGCTCTAACTTTTCAAGACCAGATTATCCCCGCATTTACCCTGGCAAAACTTTTAAGAGATAGAATGCCAGAGATAAACATTGTAATGGGCGGCCAGATGATAACAAGATGTTATAACACAATGATAGAGCATAAGGGACTTTGCCTGTATTTTGATTACCTTGGTTTGTGGGAAGGTGAGAAGGTTTTAGTTGACCTTCATAAAAAAATAATTAACGGCGAAGGGATAGAGTATGTAAATATGATCAGTATGGAAGCAAATGAGGTTTGCACTATCGACAGAAGTAAAAATGCTCCTGCTGCAGAGGAAATTCCATGTTCAGATTTTTCTGATATTGACTTCAATGACTATTTCTTTCCGGAAATGTTAGTGCCCCTGCAGACAACAAGGGGATGTTATGCATCGTGTGGTTTCTGTGCAATTCCATACGGGGCAAATTCTTACCGTATCAGAACAGTAGAGAAAATTCTGAAGGATATTGCTGATATTCAGGATCATACTTTAAAGAAATACGGACGCAAGGCGACATTCTTTAAATTTATGGAGGATACATCTTCTCCCGGCCTACTCTATGATCTGTCGGTTGAGATTGAAAAGAGAGGGGTTGATGTAAAGTGGGAGACATTTGCAAGGTTGGAGAAAGCCTTTGCAAGGCCGGGATTTCTGGATCAGCTTTTCAGGGGCGGCTGCAGAAAGGTTCACTGGGGGCTGGAGTCAAACGACCCGGATGTCTTAAAAAATATGAAGAAAAAGACTACTGTCAGTTACGCTGATGCGGTTTTAGAGCTTTCTGCAAAAGCAGGTATACTGAATTTCTGTTTTGTTCTTGTGGGGTTTCCGGGTGAGAGTGATGAGGCAAGGGAGAATATGGCACAATATATAATTGAGAATAAGAATATTCACACAATAACTATCACTACATTTGATCTTACGAGAGGGGCACCTATGGAACAGAATTATACTGAAGAAAACCCATATAACCTGGAGATGATTCCTGCAAAAGATTTCCAGGTTAGATTGCCATACACTATTAACGGGGAAAACTGGAAGGAGAAAATTGTTTCTGCTGCACAGAAAATGATGCTTAGTGTGGTAAAAGATAGGCCGGATATAGGATTTATGACACTTTTCCCTGATCAGATTCGTTCCATGTATTGTGACAGGTATTCTAATGGATGGGGGCGCATCTTTCTTGAAAAATATGGAAGACGCAATATTGAAGAGATGCTCTTAAATACTGAGAAATATGTTAACGATTATCAGACCAAAAAGGAGATTGATCCGGACTTGCTGCCGGAACCGCTTCGCAGAGAACATTTCAGAACTAAAGAGGACATGGAGATGATAGCATCAGCCGTTATGGCTCGTAAAAATTATGAAAGCAGGAGAGTTCTGCAGGTTTAGCTGATACTACTCTTAATATCATATTGTCAGATGAGACGCACCGTGCAGCTTGATCGTCGCCTTATTTGTAATTATTGAAAAATACATATGACTTTAAGTGAATATCTTAAAGGTGTTGATGGTATTCTCAAGAGACAGGAGCAGCAGGCCTGGCTAGAAACGCTTGAGAAAGGAGCAAGGGATGGCTTTCAAGTATTTGAGTCTGCCCATAAAGATCTCAGATTAAAGATCTCAGGCATTTTTCAGGATAGAGTTAGAACAGAAGAAATAAAGGCGTGGTACAGCGAACCTCATGAGGACTCTCTGTTTCAGGGTACATCAATTTCGTCTCTTACAATTCCGTATAAAACTTCCAATCCGATTGAATTCAAAACTATTTCTGAGTTGGAGGAAGAAATTGCAGACGGCTACATAGAACTACACAACAGATATGCTGAAACCGTAAGCACTTCAATCCTGGAAGACACACAATGTTGGTTAAATGAAGGGCTGTACTATGGGGTAGTAATTGGTGCAAAGGTGATTTCCCAGGCCTTTGGCTTATTCATATTAGACAAGGATATCATCTTTGAAGTGGATGGACATTGTGTTGACCCTCATGAGATCACCTCATATCCTCAAGACGTTCGTGATTCTTATTTTATGGAATGCAGGAAAAGGATTTGCTGCTTTGAGGGCATGGAACTCGAAAGAAACGAGTTGGAGGCAAGCCTGGTACTTGCTGATATAAGCAAGCCTAAGCTTGATAAATATAAAGAGAAAATACTGCTGGCTCCTGTCAGGTGTAACGAAATAGCGGCTTTGCTTTCTGAAAGAATAACAGAAAAAATAAGAGAGAAAACTTCCGGTGGCATTAACCCGAAGAGCCTGTCTATAACTATTTATGATACAGATACACCTTATACTTATCACGAAGTAATGGGCTATGGGTTATCTTCTTTTTCTCCAATCCTCCCCGGCCTGACCATTCTCGGGGCGAGCGGTACGATAGATGCCTTTAAATGGCTTTATGCTTACCGTGTCAGCTTAATCTCACAGAAAATTCAGAAGGGATCACTTTACTCCGAAGTACATAGAGAATTTATGCCTTTTGTATATTTTGGAGTTCTTGTTCCGAGAGATGCTGATATCCTGCTGGATATGAAAAATCTTCACAGGCTTAGATACAGAGGAAACTTCTCTCCTGAGCTGGAGTTTGCCTACATGGTACCCGGGCTTTACACCGAAGCGGAAAGGGACCTGCAAGATTCTTCATGGGAGAAATTCAGAGCAAGATATTTCAATTAGGATAAAATTGAATGTGTACGGTTGGCTATCATACGGAATTAAACATAATATTTAAAAACCGGGATAAGTGTATTCCTACTGATGAAGTAGTTATACTCAAACCTGAATTTCTGGCAGTAAAAACAGAAGGTGCTGATTATTTCAGTACAGGTATTAACAAGCACTTTTGTGCCTTTGCTTCGACAGCCGTAAATACACCGGAATGGACGGCTAAAGCAACTGAAGGCAAAATGGATGAGGCCTCAGCCCAGTTTAAGAAGGAGAATGAAGGCCTGGTGAACCCCATGGCTTATGTGTCTAAATATCTACCTCAAGTTACAGGTATAGATGAATGGCTTGAGAAGGTTCTCAATTCCGGAGGACGTTTTATGGGCTATAACCTTTTGCTTTGTGACAAGGAGAAGACAGTACATATAGAATTATATAAGGATGAGCACCACATAACAGAGATATCAGGTTGTGCGGTAGTTAGCAATCATTTCAGGCATCTGGATCATGGTCCGAAAAAATATGAAGATTATCCAAGCTCTTTTGAACGCTATGATGCAATAGAAAATAAGCTGAAAGATATTATTACACTTGAGGATATGTTTAATACGTTAAAACCACTTCATGGAAACGAAGAAAATATATTCTGGAGAAGTGGAAACTTTTCTACCGTCTCATCTTCTGTTATCGATCTTGATACCTATGCTTTGTACTATACATCTTCTCCATGCGTGGAATACAGTCGGGTTGCAGGTAATATCCCTCCTAAAGGGGCAGAGAAAACATTTATTGAAATGTCCAGATATATTGACCTCCCTACTTATCACAAGATTGAAAGAGGACACCCTTTTTACGAAGAAATGTTATCTGAGATACTTTTTCAAATTAAAGAATATCATAAAAGCAATGGTAGTGGAGAACGCAGGCTTAAAACGCTGGAAATTGGTGCCGGCACGGGACTCTGCAGTCTGGAACTGGTAAAGTACAAATTTCTGGAACTAGACTGTCTGGATTTGGATAATGATTGCTGCAATATTCTCAAGGGACATACAGAATCCTTATATTTCAATGTGATAAAAGGTGATGCGGTCACATACTGCAGACCACATGAATATGATTTGCTGGTTTCAACATTCGCGCATGATCACATTCATTTTGACAAGAGGTTTGCTTTTGCGAAGAACCTTTTTAACAATATGAAAAAAGGCGGACAATATATTATTGGCATGGAGATTCTGCCCTATTTTTCAACCGAGGATGATAGAAAGAAGGCACTTTTTCGGTATCATAACCACATCATAGAAATGTCTTTAAAGGATGACAGGGTACAGCTTTCAGAGCTGGAAAATAACGCTCTAAAGTCTGGTTTGGATATGGTTGGTGATTTCAAACGTCACGAGGTGATGTTTGAGGAAGAATTAAAGTCTGCAGGTTTTAAGATGTTGGAGAAGAAGAAGATAGGGCCGCTTGACCGAGATGATATCGGAGGCGTTTTTGTGTACGTTTTTGAGGCATAGTTAGATATTTTGTTTAGTGATTGATAACACGCTTAAAAAGATTCTTTCTGAAGTGCTCTCCCGGAATCACATCTGTCTTGACGATTCAATAGATACAATAGAAGAGTGGGATTCTATGCTTCATATGGAACTGATTATTGCTCTTGAAAAAAGTTATTCCGTAAGAGTTGAGCCTGAGGACATCGTGAAATTGACAAACGTGAAGTCAATTCAGGACTATTTGAATAATAAGGGTTTGTTATGATTTCTGAGTTTTACAATAAGCTGTATGAAAGTTTCAGAACATCCGGATCTGTTTTTTATAAGTATTACTCGGAGGAGTATTCTTACAAAAAACTGTTTACCAATTTAGAAAAGCTTAATTATCATCTTTCAGCTTATAAGAATAAGAGAATCGCCTTGTATGGATCTAAGACTTTTGAGGTATATTCTGCTATTTATGCGATAATCCTGTCCGGTAACATCTGGGCCCCTCTTAGCCTGAGCTTTCCACTGAACAGGCAGCTGGAGATATTGGACGTCTTGGAGGCTGATATAATACTCTACGATGAAGATTTATCTGACGAAATCGAGTCATATGCAGTACAACAAGATATTTTATTATATGATATCCGCAGCCTGTTGCAGCAGAGTTTCACAAAAACATTTGAAGGATTTGACTTTTCTCCGAACGGCATAGCTTATATTATGTTTACTTCAGGTTCTACTGGTACGCCGAAAGGTGTTCCTGTTACCCATCAGAATTATATTAATTTTATTACTAATGCGCTGGATATTCTTCCATTTAGAGAGAGTGATGTCTTTTCGGATTATCATGACTTTGCATTTGATATTTCCATATTCTATCTGTTTTGTGCTCCTTTATCTGGAAGCTCCATTTCTCCCATAAGAAATGATGATGAAAGAATTTATCCCATAAACCATATTTTAGAAAACAGGATCACTGTCTGGTCTTCTGTTCCTTCGGTTATATCCAGGGTTCAGAGATTGAGACCTGAAGAAAAAATAGAAACTCCGATCAGGATCATGTTTCTATGCGGTGAGCCGTTCCGTTTAAATGTACTGAAGTATTGTTATGATAATTTAGAAATAGAGCATGTCTTCAACTTTTATGGCTTAACTGAGACCGGAGTGGAGAATTTTTACCATAAATGTTCGAAGGGTGACCTGGAGAGGTTTGCAGTTAAAGGTTACGTGCCGATAGGAAAGCCTATGAAAGGCAGCGCTGTCCGTTTAACAGATGAAAAAGAGTTACTGTTGGGTGGATGCCAGATAACTCCAGGTTATCTGGGAGGAATTGGGAGTGAAAGATTTGAGTATATAGAGAAAGAGCGATGGTATCATACAGGAGATATTGTTGAACTGTATGATGGTGTATACTTTTGTAAGGGAAGGCTGGACACTCAGATTAAATTAAGCGGATACAGGGTAGAACTAATGGATATCGAAGTCCAGATAAGGAAGTATCCGGGTATTAAAGAGGCCGTCGCTTTCGTGGAGAACAGCCGTATCTCTAAATTTCTGGTATGTGCTCTTGAAAGTGAGAGTCATATTGATATTAAACTGCTGCAGAATGAGCTTAGAAATTATCTGCCGGGTTACATGATACCGCGCAAATTCTTTTTAATTGATGATATGCCGAAGAATAGTAATGGGAAACTGGACAGAAAGGCAATAGAGAGAATATATATAGATGAATTCAAGGCCCAGGGATCACAGTTAGTATAAAATTGAATAACGCTCAAACTATAAAAATAATACGAATCGAAGGAGAGCAGCAGCTTTTAAACCTCAAGGAGGGCGTTCAGGCTTTGTTCAACAGAGTATTTGGAAAACAGTTGAGTGATGAGACGTGGGGGCATTACTATTTGAATTCACCGTACGGTACATCTGCTGTCTTCGCAGCTTATTCCGGAAAAGAGATCATTGCTCACGGCGGGCTTATTCCTCAGAAGTTGGTGTCAAGAGATGGGGAGGAATATGATTATTACCTTCAGACGGCCATCATGGTAGAGAAGGAACACAGGGATTTACATGTCTTTAAGAAGCTGATGGATGAAATTCATCAATATGTTATGGAGAGGAAAGTGTTCGTCATGGCATTTCCTAATGATCAATCGTTTATGCCTTTTGTCAAACTGCTTAAGTGGCGAAATGTAAGGGAATATAATATTTACCAATATGTCCTTGCTGATGATGGCGCTTTACCGGATCAGAATTACAAGGATACAGAGTATGACTTCACGCATTTGTTAGACCAGGATGATGAATTTATGAAATGGCGAGGAGAACTCAACCATCTGAAGATTATAGAGAAGGATGGATGTAAAGTTGTTTACAAAGATTATGATGGTGCTCTGGAGCTTTTGGATGTATCAGCGCGTAAAAGAGGGATAAAAATTTCTGTCCGCAAAATAACTGACAGCCTGGGGTACAGTAAAGTCAATATTCCTGAATGTTTCTTCAATATGTTAGACCTGAAAGGGTTGTCTCTGGAGGGAGCAGTTGGAATTCCTCAGAGGATGTGTCTCTATCCTTTCAGCATTGATAGCGTTGAATATAAAGGGATAAAACCATCACTGTTATTATCTGATGTATTTTAGGAATAAACGCTGATGAGAGTTTTGCTGGTAATATACGACAACGGGTCATTCGTTAACTTCTTCCCAATGGGCATGGCGTATATTGCATCTGTCCTCTTGAGAGAAGGTTATGATGTAGAGGTTTATAATCAGGATAAATTCCATTATCCGGATAAACATCTCACGGGATATTTAAATAAGAATGTATATGACGTTGTTTGTGTGAGTGTTATAGCTGGATACTACCAGTACCAGAAACTGCTGAAACTATCAGAAGCGATTAATAAATCCAGGAACAGACCTTTTTACATCATTGGGGGCCATGGCCCGTCACCTGAGCCTGAATATTTTCTGAAGAAAACAAAAGCGGATGCTGCTGTTATTGGTGAAGGTGAGTTGACAATTGTTGAGCTTATGAGGGCTATCTCAGGACGGAAATCTTTAAATAAAATTAAAGGAATTGCAATCAGGGACGGGAAAAAAGTAACAGTTAATCCCAGAAGGAACCTGATAAGGGATATAGATAGTATCGAATTCCCGGCATATAAACTTTTTCCTGTAGATTATTATAAATTAATGAGAATACACCCTCATGTAACTAATACTGATTTTGTGATCCCTATTGTTTCCGGTAGAGGTTGTACATTCAAATGTAACTTCTGTTATAGATTGGATAAAGGGTTCAGGGCACGAAGCCCGGAAAGAATTGTTGAAGAGATTAAGTTTTTGAAGACAGAGTACGGAATAACATATATCGCATTTTCCGATGAGTTATTAATGACTTCAATAGATAGGGTAGTCAGTTTGTGCGAGAGTTTTACCAAAGCACGTTTAAATATTAAATGGTATTGCAACGGCAGATTAAACTATGCTAAACCTGAAGTCCTGAAGATCATGAAGAAAGCAGGCTGTGTGTTCATAAATTATGGTATTGAAGCTATGGATGATGCAGTATTGAAAAACATGAGAAAGGGATTAAGAGTTAAGCAGGTTATTAAGGGTATCGAGGTTACTTTGAATGCCAGAATAAGTCCAGGATTAAATATTATCTGGGGAAATATTGGCGACAATAAAGAGACACTGAATAAGGGAGTTGAGTTTCTGCTGAAGTATGATGATTGTGCTCAACTGCGCACAATTCGACCGGTGACACCTTATCCAGGGTCACCCTTATACTATTATGCTATAGAAAAAGGCTTGCTGAAGGATTGTAAAGATTTTTATGAAAAAAAACATGTAAATTCTGATCTGGTAACTGTCAATTTTACAGGCATGAGTGATGTTGAGTTTCATAAGTGCCTGTTGGAGGCTAACACAAGGCTACTGACAAATTACTATCAGAACAAGATGAACAGTTCAATTAAACAAACCAGGGAGCTTTACCTGAAAAAAGATGCTTCGTTTAGAGGCTACCGACAGCATTGATAATCCAATGAAGATAAAAATAATAGGAGTCACCGGTTGCCGTTCTGAATACGATATAATTTATTCTGTCTTGAAGGAAATGCAGAAAAATGGAAGTTTTGATGTCTCCTTAATTGTGTGCGGAGCTCATCTATCCGGTAACTTTGGTTATACAGTTTCTGAAATTGAGAGAGATGGGTTCTTAATTGCCGATCGTATTCATAACCTTATAGACAGCGATCTTGAAGCAGGTAAGGCTAAAGGGGCCGGTCTCCTGATGGCAGGGTTGAGTGATTCCCTGGATCGTCTTCAACCTGATTACGTAATAGTTGTTGGTGATAGAGAAGAGGCCGTCGTGACAGGCCTTGTCTGTACCTATTTAGGGATCCCTCTAATACATCTTTGTGGCGGAGATAGTACCAGCCCTAAAGCAGGAGATGTAGACGAACCAGTCAGGCATGCAACCTCAAAGCTGGCATCTCTTCATTTTACAATGAATGATGAACACCGGGAACGGCTGCTCAAGATGGGGGAGGAGCCATGGCGGGTACACAGCACCGGGAATCCTGCTCTTGACCGTTTTGATGATGTTGAAAGTATGCATAAGAAAGAAATTCTAGAATATTTCCAATTTAACGATGAGGAGGACATGGATAAACCGTTGATTCTGGTTATCCAGCATGTTATCAGCGGTGAGGTTGCAGACGGCGCAAAGCAAATCGGAAATACTCTTGAAGCGGTCACAGGGCTAGAATGTAACTGTATTATAAACTATCCCAATAGTGATATGGGAAGCAGGGAGATGATCAGCGTTATAGAAAATTATAGAAAATTGCCTAATGTCAGAGTAACCAGGAATATTCCAAGAGTAGAGTTTGTTAACCTGCTTAGAAATATTGATTTGTTAGTCGGAAATTCAAGTATGGCTTTATTAGAGGGTTCATTTTTGAAAATACCAGCTATTAATGTAGGCGAACGAAATCTTAACAGGACGAATGGCGGTAATGTTGTTTTTGTTGATGCTGAAGTTGCGAAGATACAAGAAAAGATTAATGGTATTGTCTTTGGTAATGAATCATCTAAAATATTAAGGAATTGCAGGCAGGTTTATGGTGATGGTAAAGCGGCAGAGAAGATAGTGGATATCATGAAGAGACTGAATAGGACAAGAAGAGAATTAACCGCTAAAAATATTACTTATTAAAGATTTTGGTTAATCAGGAAATCAAACTGTATGAATGAAACGATTAAGCTAGATAGAAAAGAGGAGATGAAGGCATATATGGAGAATTTTAAAGATATGCCGGATCGACTTCTGAAATATAACGAGATCCTTCTAGAAGGTGAGGATGCCAGTCCCGAGTGTTACCAGGATACTATGTCTTATCGCCGTTTAGCTGTTGCCTTGACTACGCGTTGTAATCTGGCCTGTAAGTGGTGCTATCGGTTTGATCCTAAATATAAAAGCGTTTTAGATATGGATCTTGACTTTAATGTTTTTCAGGAATTTGTAAAAAACACAAAATCAAGGTTCAGGATGTTTCATTTAGCCGGACTGGGAGAGGTTACTTTGTATCCAAGATTGATAGAGGCCATCAGGTTGTCTAAGGAACTTTCGGAGAACGTAAAATTTACAAGTAATGGAGTACTGCTTACTCCAGAAAACATAAGACAGTACATTGAAGCGGGGTTAACTCACATAGAGATAAGCGTTGATGCTTTTGACAAAGAAAAGCTTATGGAATTTCGTGGTGTAGACCTGGACCATATTGTCAAGGTAGTTACCTTTATCAGTGAGGAAACAGATCTGCATCTTCAAATAAACTCTGTAGTTTCGAACGAGAACTCTCAATGGTTAATAGATATGGTTCATATTTTTAACAAGGCAAAGAATATTAAGATATGGCACACCATCCCTCTATTTGAAACTGCTCAAGTGCGTAAAAGCGGTATCAGGCCACTGGAAATAGAGGATTATCAAGATCTATTATTGAGTCTGGAAAAGAAGATAGTAAGTGAAGGGCTTAACTGGAAGTTGTGTCCAAATGCTTACGGAGTTCGGCTTGATCCTGTGATCGAGATGAAAAGAAGGCGGAATATCTGCTTCTCCTGTTTTGAAGACCCATACATTAGCGTGAAAGGTAGATTTAACTTCTGCTCCAGGCAGGAGTTCAGTTCCGCAGCTGATATCTCACCAGGGTTTGAGCAGGTATGGAACCATTCTACATTACTGAAATTCAGAAAAAACATGTTAAGAGGTATCTACCCGGAATATTGTGGGAAACTGTGTTTTTTAGAAGATAAAACCACAAAAAAGCAGGATTTCGAATTGTCCGGTTCCTGAGGAAATTTCAGTTTTTTTATGTAGCCAGGTGTATAAAGACAAAAAAATTATTTCATTCATTGGTGCCCGCTCAGGTTCAAAGGGGTTGGAGAATAAAAACATAATTGACTTTGCAGGAAACCCATTAATCAACTGGACAATAGAAGCGTCCCTGAAATCAAGATACATTGACTATACGATAGTTTCTACCGATAGTGATGTAATTGCTGAAATAGCCAGAAATGCAGGAGCTCAGGTCCCCTTTATGCGCCCTTCCGATATTTCCGGAGATGATGCACCATTACTGGATGCTGTAAAGCATTGTTTTGAATGGATAGGGGAAAACACAGATCACCTCTTTGATTACATAATTCTTTTACAGCCAACACTTCCTTTGAGAACGGCTGATTGTATTGATCAGGGTGTAGAGTATTATTTCAGTAATATGAAAGAGGATGCAGATACAATGGTTTCCGTTATACAGTTGCCGGAAAAGTATGGGTATGTAATGAAGGAAGATGAGAAAGGCTATGCCAATTTCTGTTTTGACGTCAAAAGCTACAATATGAGAAGACAGGACATGTCGAAATATTTTCTTCCAAATGGTGCAATATACTTTGGAAGAGTACAAACAGTCCTGGAAGAGGGTTTTTATACGGAACAAACGTTACTTTTCCCCATGAGTGAATCTGTCTCAGTAGATATTGACAGCAAAGATGATTTGGATAAAGCTTTAGAGTTACTTAACAGAAAAAAATTACCTTAAGAATCATTCATTGCAGTGACAAATAATATCAGAATAATACCACGCCTTGATATAAAAGGTCCCAATCTTGTTAAGGGTGTACATCTGGAAGGATTGCGTGTATTGGGAAAGCCTGAACATTTTGCGGAGTACTATAATGAAAGCGGTGCTGATGAGTTGATTTATATGGATGCAGTTGCCAGTTTGTACGACAGGAACAGCCTTGTAGATATTATAAACAGAACAGCAAAGAATATATTTATACCATTGACTGTTGGTGGCGGGCTCAGGAACATTGATGATATTCGAACGGTATTGCAGGCTGGGGCTGATAAGGTTTCCATAAATACTGCGGCAATAAAAAATCCTGGAATAATAAAGGAGGCTTCAAGGAGGTTCGGATCATCCGCGATTGTTGTCTCTATTGAAGCTATAAGAAAAGAGAATGGCAGCTATGAAGCCTTTATAGAGAACGGCCGTCAAAAAACCGGCAAGGATGCGTTCGAATGGGCTTTGGAAGTAGCAGAACTGGGAGCTGGTGAGATCCTTTTACTCTCCATAGACATGGAGGGTACCGGTAATGGTTTTGATATTGAGTTGACAAGTAAGATAGCCCAGTCGGTTTCTATACCTGTTATTGCATGTGGTGGAGCAGGTACTAGAGACCATATTTATGATGTTATACATGAAGGATATGCTGATGCTGTTTCGGCTGCATCAATTCTACATTATAACTTTATAAGACATTATGAGATTGACGATAGTGAATTTCATGGTGAAGGAAATATTGACTATATGAAGAAAAAATATCATCTCTCCAATATGGATGATACAACTATTCCGGAAATTAAGGAGTTCCTGGCAGAAAAAGGTATCGAATGCCGGTCTGTTAATATGATTGGTGCAAATTGATATGTTAGATAAACCCAGTGTTGCAGTTATTGATTACGGGATGGGGAACCTTTTCAGTATTAGAAACGCTTGTCTTGTGTCAGGAATGGATGCCAAAATTACAGATTCAAGAAATGATATCTTTGATGCTGATGCTGTAATTTTACCGGGCGTTGGTGCATTTTATGATGCTATGGAATCACTGAAGCGGCTGAAACTGGTATCTGTGATAAAAGATATTGCCGAATCAGATAAGCTGTTGTTCGGGATTTGTTTAGGCATGCAGCTACTCATGGGTAAAAGCCATGAATTTGAGAATTGCAAAGGCCTTGAGATTATAGAAGGGGACGTTGTTCCTTTTGCCGAGCCTTCTTGTAAGGATGGGAGAAGATTTAAAATACCGCATATTAACTGGAATAGGATTTGGAGAGAAAAAAAAGATTCATGGGATAACACATTACTGGATTGCTTAAGTGACGGGGAACAGATGTATTTTGCACATTCTTATTATTGTATACCGGAGGACCGGGAAATTGTGATATCAAAAACTAAATATGGAACTGTAGAGTTTTGCTCTGCTTTCCGGTTTAGGAATATAATTGCCTGTCAGTTTCATCCGGAACGCAGCGGAGGAAAGGGACTGCTTGTTTATGAAGAACTATGTTCACAAATCAGTAACGCCAGGGTGGAACGCGGATGATTGAACCTAAAGACGTACAGACTAAATATAACCTTCCTGCTGAGGTGAAGTTTTGTAAAAAATGTACTATGTCCAACCAGAGACCCAGAATCAGTTTCAATGAAGAGGGTGTGTGTTCGGCATGTGTTTTTGCTGAAATGAAAAAAAGAGTAAATTGGGATGAAAGAGAGAAAGATCTAATTGAATTATGTGACAAGTACAGGCGTAATGATGGCAGTCATGATGTGGTTGTCCCTTCAAGCGGAGGTAAGGACAGTACATTTACCGCTCACCAACTGAAATATAAGTATGGAATGAACCCGCTCACAGTGACCTGGGCACCACACCTTTATACAGACGTTGGGTGGAAAAATCTTCAGGCATTAAGTCATAATGGTGGTCTCGACAATATTCTATTTACTCCCAGCGGTCCGGTACATAGAAAATTGACTAAACTTGCATTCGAAATTCTTGGTGATCCATTTCAGCCTTTTATCTATGGGCAGGTGAATATTCCTCTCCAGATAGCAGTGAAGTTTAAGATCCCGCTGGTCATGTATGGTGAAAACTCAGAGGCTGAGTATGGTGGAAGTATGAAAAATGCTGAAAGCCCAACTCGTGATTATCACGATGATATAAAAGATTTTGCATTCTCAGGATTAAATCCTGAAGATATAGTAATGCATGGGTTCAGCAAGGAAGATTTATATGTTTACTCAAAACCGTCTATAGAAAATCTGGATAAAAATAATACTAAGATATATATGTTGGGCTATTATAAAAAGTGGATACCTCAGGAGAATTATTACTATGCCGTTCAGCATGCAGGATTCTCGGCTAATGCTGAACGGAGTGAGGGTACATATTCAAAATACGCATCCCTGGATGATAAGATTGACGGGTTTCACCACTATCTTTCCTACATAAAGTTTGGACTAGGAAGAGCTACGGCGGATTCTGCTCATGAAATCAGGGATGGCCATCTTATGCGTGAAGAGGGTGTCCGGTTGGTTCAAAAATATGATGGTGAATTCCCGGACAAATACTTTAAAACGTTCCTGGGTTATTGTGATATCACAGAGGAGTACTTCTGGGAGGTTATCGACAGCTTCAGGTCACCGCACTTATGGGTAAAGGTTAACGGTAAGTGGAAACTGAGACATACAGTTGCGGAAGATGGAGTTGATGATTAAAGTGTAACCATGAAGCATTTAGCAGTTGTCATACCGCTAAGCGGTGCCTTATTGGCACAAACCCTGGAATGCTGGGAAATGTTGTCCGGGAAATATAATCTTAAGTACCACTCTTCCCATTCAGTTATTCCACATATAACGATCTCTTCCGGCCGTTGTGCCAGTAGAGAAATGTTTAAGGAGGCAGTCTATTCCTGTATTCCACGATGTGCGCAAATTACAATTAAATCAAACGGTTTGGGGATTTTTGTCAAAGAATCACCGGTTATATATATAAGGTGGTTTTTATCAAAAGAACTAAGCAATCTGAGCAGGCTCTTTCAGAAAAGGATGATGAGTGTGTGGTCAGAAACAGATGATTCGTCTATGAGAGAATTATGGCTGCCTAAATCAACTCTGGCCCTTGAGGATACTTCCTATGAGCAATTACCTTCGGTCTTAGATGGTTTAACTAAATATAATTTCGAGCAAAGCATGGTTGTAGACAAGCTTACACTCCTGGAGATTGAAGGTAAAGAGATAGTTATTGAAGAGATAAGCATTAACTGATTTGCAATGGAGAATCATAGATTAAACCTTAATGAGAGAATGCACTTATAAATGTCTATAAAAGTATTTTGTGTTGAAATAGCAGAAAGATCCAGGCTGGAAATTGTCTATAGTATGGCTGAGAGCCACAGCTGGGAACCGGTGTATTGGACCACTTCACTGAAGAATGAGAAAGAGATCAAGGAGAAGTTTCCCGATTCGATTGTGCATGAATCTTTTTGTGCAATTCGAGGAATTCCACCTCTTGAGTATAAGGATATCGAGCTTGTCTCTCTCGATCAGCCATTCTTGAAAGAAATGCTGTTTTGTGAAGCTATTGCTTTAAGAATGATGGACAAGATGGACCCACAGAATATATTCAGCTTCAGGGAGCGTCTGAATCTGTACTATTTTCATCTTAAATACTGGCTTACAGTGCTTAAATATCATAATCCAGAAATAGTAGTTTTTAATAATGTACCGCATTGTATTTATGATTATATCTTATACGCTTTATGCCAGAAGAGAGGTATTGAGACAAGAATCTTCGGCTTTACAAGTTTATCATACTTATGTGTTACGACGAGAAACATTTATGAAGAGTCACAAGCCTCATTACTGTACAAAAAATTGTTGAAGAATGAAGAGTACAAATTTACTTTATCAACAGAATTAGAAGAGGATATGGAGAAAATAAAGAAAACAGAATATTCAAAGGTTCTGTCACCTAGTATCAAACCTATTTATTCCTTTATAGAGGATCTCCGGAATCCTGAGAACTCTTTATTGCAGATGGTATACAACTTTTTTAACGAGGTAAAAAGCCTTGTAGGCAGCTTACGCTTACCTGACAAACAGACCTATTTTAAACAGACAGGCAGAAGGATTGACTATGGATCTTATATATCGAACTTTAAGTATCAGTTGTCTAGAGGTAAGGCTAAAAGAAGAAAAAAAATGCTGCTCTCTTATTATAACAAATTTGTAGTCAGGCCGGACTTTAAGAAGCCATATGTGTATGTCTCTCTCCACTATCAGCCGGAATTGACTACTTCACCGTTAGGTGATTTTTTTGTATATCAGTTGCTTATGATTGACATGCTATCAAAGGTACTGCCTGAAGGATGGCATATCTATATTAAGGAGAATATATTACAATTTGCTCCGAGATTCTATGGTGAAAGTTCCCGTTCGATAGAATTTTATGATGACCTAAGGTCATTGGATAATGTAAGTTTTGTATCTTTAAATACATCTCCTTATGAGCTGATTGATAATGCCAGTGCTGTGGCAACAATTGCCGGTACTACAGGCTTCGAATCTATTGTTAGAGAGACCCCGGTTTTGACATTCGGGCATGCATGGTATAACGGCTGTGAAGGAGTTTTTTACGTACAAACTGCTAAAGAGTGCAAAGAGGTTTTTGAAAAAATTAGAAAAGGATACAAGGTAGATTATGAGAAGGTAAAACTTTTTATGCACGCAGTGGAAAAGACAAGTATCAGGGGATTCCTTTATAGTAAGGAAAAGGGAAATACTAATATATCATATGAAGAAAACTTACAAGCTTTTACGGATTCTTTACAAAATATCTGATAAGAACATGTGGTGGGTCAGATATGACGTTGAAGTGGGTCGAGCTAGAACAACCGGACAAAATGATTTGTAGGTGTAGAAACTCATATGTTCATAACCCTATTTGACGAGATGATCGCATCGTAATTTGTATATTCAACTGATTAAGTGTGAATATTGTTTTAGGTGGCGAATGAAAGAATTTGATATCATTTTAGTATATTTCTTAGTGCGTAAACATGACTATTATGCACATATAATTAAGGCTCTTTCTCCACAGTACAAAATAGGGTTGCTTTTGAGTGATGAGAAGAACTTTTATGCTTCACGTAAAGGGCATAGGAAGGTGAAGAACACTGACAAATTATTCCGTTCGTTTTGTGCCAAAATGGGTGCTGAAAAAATATATGTAAACGAAAAGGTTAAAGGCAAGGTAGTCATAATGCCTGTGGAAATGTTTTTTCCGGGAGACTATATGCGCAAGTTTAAGGCAAATGTCTCATGTGGTAAACTGATTGGGTTGTTTACCTGGTTGAGTGGGGTGAATGGATTAGACGTAATAAAGAATTTGGGAGCAAAAAGATTCTTTTCGCCTGGAAAGTTTGTATTTGAAAGAAAAATAAAAGATGCAGGAAAATATATAGAAATTGATGGTCTTGATATCATTGAGATGGGGTTCCCACATAAGAAATATCCAATCTTTGATAATTTAGACTCTAAGATTGATTATCTTGTTGCATATCCATCCCATACTCATTTCAAACCGGGTAAGGAAAAGGAGAAGTATAAATTTGTAATTAACCTATATAAACTGTTAAAGAAGATAGATGCGTCAAATAATATTTATATAAAGCCTCACAATAATAATGATGACTCTCAATTCTTTTCTTCACTAAACTATGGTTCTAAATGGTTTTTGATAATGGTAAGCTTTATAGCAGGATTATTATTAACATTGTCTCCTTTTTGCAGGAATAAACTATATAGAATAGCGATAAAATTAATTAATAGCCTGATTAAGAAGAAATGTCCATCCCTGCAGGAATTAACGCCATATCATAATTTTGGCATAGAATCGTTCTTGCCGCATGTACGTAAGGGGCTTATTACGGGGTTGAGTTCAACTCACCTTCACGCAATGCTTAACAAACTACCTGTTTATAATTGTGATTCGCAGGACGAGGATGAGGTTACGGATCCATTTAACGAAATGTATCTCGTCCCTTTTTGTAATGGTAAGCTGGTTTTTGATAAAACTAATTTCGATAGAATAAGTAAAGAATGTAGGAGTGCTGATGCCGTACAACTTATCAAGGAGGAGTTGAATGGATTATAAAAGGATTTTTAATGTCTAATAATTGTGATTTTATAGCAATGGTACCAGCCCGTATAGGAAGTACGCGTCTTAAATGTAAAAATCTAGCGTTGTTGAATGGTAAACCTCTTATTTCATATCCCATCGAAGCGGCAAAGAAATCAAATGTTTTTTCCAAGATTGTGCTAAATGGAGATAATCCTTGCTTTGCTGATATTGCAGCACGTCATGATGTTGAATTTTATAAAAGACCTTCGCATCTTGGTTCTTCAGAGGCTATGGTCGATGATGTCGTTTTTGACTTTTTATCTAAGCATGATGCAGACTATGTTGCGTGGGTTAATCCTACCTCTCCACTTCAAACCGCAGGTGAGATTAGAAATGTTATTAACTATTTCCTGGAAGAGAAACTGGATTCGCTTGTTACTGTAAGGCATGAAAAGGTACATTGTATATATGAGAATAAGCCTGTAAATTTTTCCATGGAAGAGGTTTTTGGGAGGACTCAAGATATAGTTCCAGTGCAATCTTTTGTGTATTCTGTCGTTGCATGGAAAAGGAGGACCTTCATGGAAACTTTTGCGGAGAAAGGCTATGCTTTTTTCTGTGGAAAGGTTGGGTATTATCCAGTAAGCAGAGAAACATCTTTTATCATTAAAACCATTAAAGACCTTATGTTTGTGGATTATTTTATCAAAGCTAAAGAATCCTCTTCGGAATACAAGATAGAATATGATAATCTTATGAGGATAATTAGCAAAGGCGGTTGAGGTTTACTTTTATTATCTATTTTATGTAATAAGAATTTATAAGGAGCGGATGCAGTGTTAGATGTTTTCATAAATGAGGCATTTTATGGTTTCTATCATCAGAATCCAGTGGTTTTAGTTGACATTGGTGCAAGTGGTGGTACAAAAGATATTTGGCAGGGTATGGACAGATATCTTCAAATTATTGGCTTTGAGCCGGACGAAGAACAATTCAATAATTTGAATAAGAACAGGAAAGGAAATGAAAAGTATTACAATGTGGCATTAAATGATACAAAGGCAACTGTAGATTTCCATGTAACAAGGAAGCAACAACTTTCCTCTATTTTTATGCCAAATCGGCGCTTAATAGATAAATTTCCTGAAAAAGAAAGATTTGATGTACTTAAGACGATAAAAACAGATACGGATACTTTAGATAATCAATTACATGCTGAGGCCGATATTGATTTCATAAAAATAGATACACAGGGTAGTGAGCTTAATGTTTTACGTGGTGCGAATAAAACCTTGAGTAGCGTTTTTGGTATAGAATTGGAAGTGGAGTTTAGTGCTTTGTATGAAAATCAGCCTCTTTTCCCAGATGTAGACAAATTTTTGCGGGATTCTGGTTTTCAACTATTTGATTTAAGACCATGGTATTGGAAGAGAAATTTAGGTATGCAGTATGGAATGCCTAAGGGTCAATTGATTTTTGCAGACGCTTTGTATCTTAGGGAAACTTGTAGAATTAAGGAAATTGTGAACCGTCAAAAAAGTAGCATGCTAAAGAAGTCTAAACTCTTAAAGACCATTTCTATATGTATTTTATTTGGTTATGTAGACTACGCATTTGAGTTGTTTAAATTAGAGCAAGATGTATTTGATGCACCGGAGAAAACATTATTTAATGAATTCTTCAAAAAAAGTATTCTTTGGCGGAGTGGAGGTAGGACTTTAGGCAACCTTGAGTATATAGAAGAAGCATAGTCTTTTAAAGAAATATGAAGCTTGGAATGCTGCCTAAGAGTGGTGATATGGTGAATGATCAATTATGTAAAAACAAAAAGGAACCAGCTTCAAGTCTTGGATTATACCATACGTGACAGAGGGTATCTAAACAACTGGAAATTCGACAATCAAATCGTTCACTAAGTCTTTAGGGTCTGCTATAAGGCAGGTGTTGATTTTGTAGAAATTGATTTCAGATGGTGTGAAAAAACTTTATTAAAGGCAAAAATGGCAGAAATTACTGTAGATAATGAGAAAATACCTGATATAGATTTGGTTGTCTTTGACAAAGACGGTACGCTTATTGATCTCCATCACTATTGGTACACTATGGTTCGTTACCGTGCAAAAATGATTTGTGAATACCTCAGATTGACAGACAATGATTTTGAAAACCTTATGAATGTTATGGGAGTTAACACAAAACATAAATGTGTTAAACCAGAGGGGCCAGTTGGTCAGAAGAAAAGAGAAATCGTGATGATGGCAGCAGTAGATTACTTAAAATCTATTGGTTCTCCAGAAAAGATTGAGATGTGTCGTGAGATTTTTACCAGGGTTGATAAGTTTTCTATATCGAATTTGAAAGATATTGTTAAGCCAGTTGAAGGTCTGTTCTCAACCTTTGACGCAGTTAAAGGAGCTTCATGTAAAATAGCAATTGCCACATCGGATATTACTAATAGGGTTTGGCTAGTCATGAACCACCTGGGTCTAAAAGACAAGGTGGATGTAGTGGTGGGATCGGACAGAGTTATTAGAGAAAAACCTCACCCTGAGACTATTGAGATGATCTTGGAAGAACTACAAATTACATCTGAAAACTCTATTATAGTAGGGGATACTAGGGCTGATTTAGAGATGGGTATTAACGCTGGTCTGCGTGCTTCTATAGGGGTTACAAGTGGTGTAAGTAGTAAAGAATCCTTACTAGCTATAACCCCATATGTTGTTCCTAATATTTCTTTTATAAGTATTAATTCCTGAGGGGTATGAGATAATGCGAAAGCCTAATTCACTGAAAGAGAGACTTCAGGCAGGGGAAATTGTTATTGGCCCATGGTGTGAAATCCCATCATCTACCCTAACAAATGTTATTGCTGCTACAGGTATGGATTTTGTTATCTTAGACATGGAGCATGGTTCTATAGACTATGGAACATTGGAAAATATGATTCGAGCTGCTGAATCAGAAAATTGCTGTCCACTTATTAGAGTTGGAAAGAATGATGAGCTGCATATATTGAAAGTATTAGACTTGGGAGCTCATGGTGTTATTATTCCTCATGTTCAAACTAAGAAGGAATGTGAGAAAGCTGTTTCTTATACAAAATATCACCCGCTTGGTGTCAGGGGATTCTCATCTTTTACTCGTGCGGGAGGGTACTCATTAATAGGTGTGGAAGGACATGCTGTCAGAGAAAATGAGAGTACGCTTACAGGCATAATTATAGAAAATAAGGACGGTTTGGATAATATTGACGAAATTATAAAAACAGAATATCTAGATCTTGTTTATATAGGAGCATACGACTTGTCACAGTCTTTAGGGTTACCGGGACAGGTTGACCACCCAGACGTTAAGGCAGCAATTAAAGATTGTGTACATAGGATAACTGATAAAGGAATAGCTGCTGGTGGATATGCGGCAAAGAACATTTCTGACATTCAATCAATGGTTGATATAGGAATGCAATTTATAACTTATATTCCTGATGTAACCAGTATTTTTCATATGTTTTATGATATAAAGAACGAGTTTGACAAGATTATTTGCAGAAAAACATGAGCTGCCGCTTGTTATGCTGGATATACCATTTTGAACATTGATTATCTGTTTCAATTTGACTGGCTTTTAGCCACACTCATACAGTAATACGAAATAATGGCATGCAAAATTAAGAAATGGAAATATATGCAATAGTGCAGGCAAGGATGTCCTCGCAGCGCTTTCCGGGTAAAGTTCTTTACAAAGTTAACGGCGTGCCATTAATTGCTTTTCTTCTTGAACGTGTAAATCGCTGCCGTGAGATAAACAGAATTGCGGTTGCCACCTCCACAGATGTAAGCGATGATCCTATTCATGATTATTGTAATGCTAATTCCGTTACATGCTACAGAGGGTCATTGAACAATGTATCTGAACGCTTCAATAATATTATTACCGAGAATAATATAGATGCTTTCGTCAGATTGTCAGGTGACAGCCCCTTGATAGACCAGAGCATAATAGATAAAGCTGTCTCATTATTCCGGGATAATGATTATGATATTGTTACAAACGTATTGAGACGAACATATCCCAGGGGCCAGAGTGTAGAAGTGCTCCGTTCAAGCGTATTTCTTAAAGCTTTTCCGGAAATAAAGAAAGAGAAATATTGTGAGCACGTAACATCATATTTCTATGACAATAAGGATACTTTCAGGATTTACAATATTGATTCAGAAAGGGATATGGGGGATATTCAGCTTTCAGTTGATACTGAAGATGATATGAAAATGTTTGAGCAGGTAGTATCCAGGATGAACCGTCCTCAATGGCAATATAGCTGGGAAGAGATTTTAAGCCTGTATAATTAGTGCGGTAAGAGTGTGAAATGAATGAATTAAGAGTAGGCGTAATCGGATTAGGAGTCGGAGCCAAGCATATTGCTGCATACCAGTCACACCATTCTGCTAAAGTAGTAAAAATATGTGATGCCAATAATGAGAGGTTACAGGAGGTTTTAAGAGAGTATCCGGAGATTGATGGGGTTAATAATTCGAGTGAAATATTGGATGATAACTGTATGGACGTAGTTTCAATTGCTTCATATGATAATTATCATTCTGAGCAGATTCTACAGGCTTTTAATAATGGAAAGCATGTCTATGTTGAGAAACCAATGTGTTTGTTTGACCATGAGGCTAAAAGTATTAGAAATCTTTTAAATCTCAAGCCGGAATTACAGTTATCTTCAAATCTGGTATTAAGAACTTGTCCGCGTTTTATTAGATTAAAAGAGGCTATTGCATCAGGAGAAATGGGTGATATTTATTCAATACAGGCAAATTATTTCTGGGGAAGAAAGCATAAGCTTACTGATGGATGGCGTAAAGATATGAAATTCTACTCGATTATTCACGGCGCTGCCGTTCATATGATAGATCTGCTGATATGGATAGCAGATATGCTGCCTGTGGAAGTAAAAGCGTATGGGAATGGCATTGCTACTAAAAACTCGGATATGAAGTATGATGACTATGCGTCAATACTTTTGAAATATGAAACAGGTCTTATCGCAGAAGTCAGTGTCCACGGAGGATGTGTACATCCTCACTTTCACGACGTCAGGGTCTATGGAACAGAGAGTACATTTATAAATGGAATTGAGCGGGGGATATGGATCGATTCTGAAAATCATAACTTCCGGTCAATTGAGGAAGATTATCCGGCTAAGGCTGAAAGGGGGAGTGTGATCAGGACGTTTATAGATTCAATAGTTGATAAGAGCCTTCAGCCTATAGTTGCAGCCGATGATATATTTAATGCAATGTCTATCTGCTTTGCTGCCGAAAAGGCAGTACATTCAAATACAGCCATTAAGGTAGATTATTTATAATCAGGAAGCATCTGGGTTATTAGTTGAGAAAAATACCTTTTGGAAAACCGATAACAGGGGTTGAAGAGAAGCAGGCTGTTTGTGCTGTTCTTGACAGCGGTATGCTGGTACACGGAGAGAAAATCAAGGAATTTGAATCTGCGTTTGCCGGTTTTACTAATGCACCACATGCAGTTGGAGTTGCATCATGTACTGCAGGCCTCCATCTTGTATATTTTTCGCTTGGAATTAAGCAGGGTGACGAAGTAATAGTACCTGCCCAGACCCATACTGCCACGGCACATGCTGTCGAATTAGTCGGTGCTAAACCTGTTTTCGTCGATGCGGAACCCTTGTCCGGCAACATTGATATCGATCAGATAGAAGAAAATATTACAGACAGGACAAAGGCAATCTCGGTGGTTCACTACTTAGGCATGCCGGTGGATATGGCCCGGGTTGTACAAATAGCAGATAAGTACAATCTCGCGGTGATCGAGGATTGCGCACTTGCCATAGGGGCATATTTTAATGGCGTTCATGTAGGGCTTCATGGTGATGTCGGGTGCTTTTCATTTTATCCTGTTAAACATATGACTACGGCTGAGGGTGGGATGGCTATAACAAATAACGGAGACCTTGCCGGGGCGTTAACCAGGCAGCGGGCATTTGGCATGGATAGACATTTTGGTGAAAGGAAACTTCCCGGTTTATATGATGTGCAGGGACTGGGTTTTAATTATCGTCTTAATGAGATACAGGCCGTTATCGGTATTGAACAGATGAGGCGTTTACCGGGTTTTCTGAAAAAGAGAAAGGAAAACTATGATGCACTGACTCTGGGCCTTCAGGAAATAGACGAAATAGAACTTTTGGTTTCCAGCCATGACAGCTTTGTTAGCAGTTATTACTGCCATACCATGATCCTTAAAGAAAGTCTGGTAGAAAAACGATTTGATATTATTACCGGTCTCAAGCTGAAAGGTGTCGGTACAAGCATTTACTATCCCAGAGCGGTTCCTGAAATGACGTACTATAGGGAAAAGTATGGATTTGAGAAGAACAGTTTTCCTGTGGCTTCCCGGATTAGTGCATGCTCTATTGCATTACCGGTTGGACCGCATATGAACTTAGAGGATATTGAATATGTTGTTAAATCAATAAAAACAGCTTTTGCTGAGATAGGAAAGTGTTAGTGCCTTTCAACAGATTAGTACTCAGACTCAAGAGGTTATTATTAAAAAATTTATTCATATTTAAAGTAAATACATTTGTTAAATATTATTACAGGTCCATACTGACAGACTCAACTGAAATTGATAGGCTTTTAAAAAAAAGCCGATTTATCGTTTATGACAGTATAAGGAAGACGTTCAGTATCACTGAGGAAAATCTATCATGGCCTCAGAAAAAAGCAATTCGCCGCCTATTCATGAGAGATGTTCGTAGAATATCTCCTACATCCATAAAGCTTAAAGATATACAGGACATGCATTACTATGATTATTGTCTTGTGCGTTATATATATGAAAGGTTGTGCGAAAACAAAATAAATGAGGAAACCTGCTGGTTTCAAGATGCCCAAAACAATAAATGCATAGGATGGTACGATCCTCAAAAACCGTTTGATATGGAAGGCAAGAGAGAGTTTATTAAGGAGATTGCGTTAGCAAAACCCGCTTTTGCTGAAATATCAGACTTTAATCCATTAATAAGAGATGATGATGGTTACGTTTATCATTTGTCTTCGGTTGTTTACAAGGAAGATAACCGCGTTCTGGAAACAGTTGAAAGTATACGAAAGCATGGTTTCTCTAATTGGATATCATTGAGTGTTCCTATAGTGCTGGGATATTCGACTACTACAAAACGTTACAATGCAATGTGCGGAAGACATAGAATTGCAGCCCTGAAATACCTCCAGAAACAGGGAGTGGTGAGTGGCCAATTAGAAGTAATGTGCCATATTGTTGAGTATCCTTATGAATCTCTTACTCCGACAAGACCATATTCCTTAAAATGTAAACAATGTATGGATATGGTAACAGCGAACGATAGATTAGACTTCAGCCCATTAGAAAAATGATTCGGATTCCGAATTTATATAGAGTATAGCTTGTTGAAAAAGGACCAGGTCATATGAACAATCATCCAACAAAAGAGGAAATTAAGGTCGCAAACTTTCTAGTGATTGCAAACAAGCGCTGTGGTTCCAGTTGGCTTAACAGAAACCTGTTAAAACATCCTGAGATATTTATGGCAAGTCGTGATGGGAAAGTATTAAAGGGTGTGCATTTCTTTGATTTGCATTTCGATAGGGGTGTTCAGTATTATGCAGAGTATTTTAAAAATGCCGGCAATGAGAAATGCCGGGGAGAAGTTGAACATTCCTATTTCTGGAACGATGCAGTTCCGGAAAGGATTTTTAAGACGTTAGGGATTGTGCCCTTGATTATGACCTTACGTCAGCCGGTGGAGAGGGCTTATTCACATTTTCAATTGATGAGGCGATATCTTCCGAAAGGTGATTATATATATGATTTTGAAGAGGCTTTTAGAAATTCGATGGAAAAGGGTTCACAAGAGGCTGTCTGGGGCTATTACGGAAGACAGTTAAAGAAATACCTTAAATGGTTTCCAATTGAGACATTTCATATTATTAAGTATGAGCAGTTAAATGAAAAACCATTGGAAGCTATTAAGCAGGTCTATAAGTTTCTGAACGTAGATCCGGATTTTGTATCTTCATCTATAAATGAAAGGCGGACTTCAGCTACAAACATTCCGGCAGGAACATCCAACTTTGTGAAAAATATATGGTATTCGTCACGGCCTGTTATATTTGTGAGAAGGTGTTTGAGGCGAGTGGGTTTTAAGAACGTAAAAAAATACCGGCTATTCTCTCCTCCGCCATTAGAGGTGGCTCTAAAGAGAAAACTCACGGCAGAGTTCTTTGATGATGATATAAGGTTATTAATGGATTTAACAGGTATTGATTTCAGTTCCTGGCTTTCTGATTCAATGTAATATGTGATGCGGTTGGTAAGGACAAAATCAAATCTATTCTGGGAAAAACTAAAATAATGGAGAATTCCTGATGAAGCAGATTAAGACAGAACACCATTTTTGGGATATACGTTCGGCTCACTACGATAAGTTGTTTTGGGTTAAGGATAAGCATTATCTTGAAGCTATAATCAAGCACGCTGATCTCAAAAAAAATCATCTGGTGCTTGATGTCGGAACAGGTACTGGTGTTGTGGCGAAAGCCATAAAGAAATATATAAAACATGTGTTAGTTATTGACACATCAGATGCAATGCTCAGCAAAGGGGTATGGAAAAACATATCAACTATCAAGTGGGACATTGGAGAATCATTGTTCTTAGATGGATTGTTTCATCGAGTCTTTGCCCGTATGGTTTTTCACCATATACTCGACAACCTGGATAGAGCTATCCTACGGTGTTTCGATGTGCTGAAACCAAATGGAAAGATTATTGTCGCGGAAGGTGTGCCCCCTTCTAATGATCCTGAAATTATAGAATGGTATACAAATATGTTTAAATTGAAAGAAAAACGAAGAACTTTTACACCTGAAAAGCTGGCCTATTTCCTGGAGAAAAATGGATTTCGCAATGTCAAAACCAATATTTATGTTATGAACAAATTCAGTATTAATAACTGGCTTGAAAACTCCGGATTACCCGAAAAAAGGCAAAAACAGATTTATCAACTGCATGTTAATGCAGATAAAAAGATTAAACAGGCCTATAATATGCAAATTGTCAAAGGTGAATGTTTTGTCCGAACAGTAAATGCGATTATAACAGGCAAGAAATAATTGTTGATTGTATATGAGAATTTAGAAAATGAAAAATCTAAAAACTGGAACATTCTTTATTACCGGTATTTCAGCCTCTGGTAAAACAACTCTTGGGAAGAGTTTGAGAGAGATGTTGGTCAGAAGCGGTATAGAAAATGTAAAATTGCTTGATGGGGAAGAGATTCGACAGGCGCTGGCTAAAGACGGCAAACGGTATGGTTATACTCTGCAGGAACGAAACAAATTTGCCCTTGAAATAGCACGGATGGCACTTGAATATAATAGACAGGGATTAATTTGCATTATATGTTCCATTTGTCATGTAAAAACCACACGGGAAAAAATACGTGAAATAGTAGGCTGTCTGATGGAAGTTCACCTCAGTTGTCCTGTTAAGGTTTGTGCACAGCGTGATTATAAAGGGAATTATGCCAAGGCATTCCAGGGGGAGTATGAAAATTTTATTGGTGTGACAGAACCGTATCAGGAATCGGACTCTGTAGAACTGGTTTTGTATACCGGCAGAGATACCATTAAAGAGTGTTCCAGGATTTTATATAATGCTGCTGTGGCTTTTCTGCAATCTAAGGGTGGTAGTGCTATTCCCTTTTTAAAACATGTTTAAGGCGAAATTTTTTTGCTGATATATCATTAAGCAGGCTATAAACTGATATCCCATCTTCAGATATAACATATCTAAAATAGTACTATGAAGATTCCCTTACTGACTACTTTTATCCACTATTCACGAATCATTTGGAGAGTTGCACGCTTCATAATTCCTTTATTTGTCCTGAACTCTTTTATCTGCTCATTTCTTGAAAGTATCAGTTTTATTATGTTTGTGCCGATAATAAATCAGCTGGATGTTTCAGGGTCAGATAACAATGTATTATCTAAATATATTGACGCCTTTTTTGGCTTGATTGGAATTGAGAAGACACTTAACAGTATCCTTGCAGTAATAGCAGTTATTATATTATTCTCAGGTATTGCAGCATTCTCGCAGAACATGCTAAGGAATTATCTGAAGGCATCGCTTAAAAAGAATTACAAGATTAAATTACTTAAGCTATTTGAGAGAATGGATTACCGGCAGGTCTTGAATTCGAGTACAGGATATTATAACAATCTTATTACTAAAGAAACCGACAGGGCAATTTCGGCTTTTGCAAGTTACTGCGTGTTAATTGCAACAATCATAAGTATTTTTATTTATGTGTGGCTGGCAATGCTATTATCCTGGCAGATTACAGTCATTGGGATTATTTGTTCAGGTGTCATTATGTTCTCAATGAGAAAAATTTTTGGAAGATCAAGTGCTTTTGATTTAGAATTCTCAAGGGTGCAGGGTTTATTGTCGGAGTATTTGATTCAGACTATTCAGTCCTTCAAATACCTTAGATCAACAAATAACTTCAGTAAATTAAGAAACAAAGTTGTTAATACAGTTGATTCATTATTCCGTTTTGAGATTAAATTCGCATTGTTGACCTGGACTATGAGAGTAGTGCTCCAAATATTTACCCCATTTGCAGTGATTGTAATGATCTATTATATGGTGTCTGTGAAGGGATGCAGTATAGGGTCAGTTATCGTGTTAGCGTTAGTATTTTATAGAACAATAAATACGCTGTCTAAGTTTCAGAAAACATGGCAGAGCTTTCTGGCAAGTACCGGTGGCTTGATTACGGTTGAAGAGGCGTTTGCGAGGTTCTCTCAGAATACTGAAAGGAATGGGACTGTCCAGCTGGATAGTTTTAAGGATTCAATAGTAATGGAGCAGGTCAGTTATTCGTATGGAGACATTGAAGCGTTACATAATACGAACTTCAGGATAAATAAGAACTGTACAATTGCTATAGTAGGAGAATCCGGAGCAGGCAAGTCTACTTTCGTCGATCTTATTACAGGTGTTCTCAAGCCTACATCCGGAAAAATAATGTTTGATGGTATAGACTATTCAAATATCGATCTTTTCTCTCTCAGGAACCTGATTGGATATGTTGCCCAGGATATAGCAGTATTCAATGATAGTATTAAAAATAACATAAGCTTCTGGTCACAGGGAAATAATACTGATTCTGTTGAGTCGGCAGCAAGACATGCACGCTGTGATGAATTTATTCTGAATACACCGGATCAGTATAACACTCAAATTGGAGATAGAGGGCTCAAACTGTCAGGAGGACAAAGGCAGAGATTGGCAATAGCAAGAGAACTTTATAAAAAACCGGAGATACTTATACTTGATGAGGCGACGAGTGCTCTGGACTCAAAAAGTGAAGCATTCATCCAGCAAAGTATAGACAGCCTCAAGCAGAAAAAGACAATCATCATTATTGCGCATCGTTTATCCACCGTCAAGAACTGTGACCATATTTATGTTCTTAGCAAAGGGCGTGTTGTAGAACAGGGAACATTTAAGAACCTGTATGACAATGAAGGGTCACAGTTCAGAAATATGTGCAATTTGCAGAAATTATGATCCGGCAATAGTGGCACTTAACTAAATATAAACACTAAGAGGTATATGATGGAAAAATCAATCAAAGGACGAAGAATCGTACTCATAGGTGGTGCCGGTTTTATTGGACATCACCTTGCTTTATATCTTAAGAAACTCGGGGCAGATGTATTCATTGTAGACGGGTTATCAGTGAACAATCTGCTTTATCTGCATTCAACTGACCTGGAGATTCCAGGTGACAGGAATCTTTATATAAAGATGATAAACAGCAGGTTGAAATTATTGATGGATGCTGAGATACCGTTGCATGTTGAAGATGCGAGGCATTATAACGAACTGGCGCATGTTCTGACGAGAATTCAACCTCAAGTAGTCATAGTCCTGGCTGCTGTATCACATGCTAACCGTTCCAATAAGAACCCATTTGATACATTTGATCATAGTATTAGAACCCTTGAAAATGCACTCGATTCTGCGAGAAACAACGTGGAGCATTTTATTTATTTCTCGTCGAGTATGGTTTATGGACACTTCCCACCGGAAGGAGTTACTGAGGAAACCCCGTGTAATCCGATAGGAATATACGGCAGCTTGAAATTGTCCGGTGAGCAGATGGTTAAAGCATACAATAATACTTTTGATCTGCCTTATACTATTATTCGACCATCCGCATTATATGGAGAGAGGTGTATAAGCCGCAGGGTTGGCCAGGTGTTTATAGAGAATGCCGTTCAAGGTAAGGAAATTGAGATAGCCGGTGACGGGAAAGATTATCTGGATTTTACACATATCAATGATCTGGTTGAGGGTGTTAGAAATATAATTGAGAATGAAAACTCCGTGAATGAAACATTTAATATCACTTATGGAGAGTCCCGTACAGTAGGGGATATGGCGTGCATTATAGATGAGCATTTTCCCGGAGTAAACATAAAATATGTACCAAAAGACAAACTGACCCCTGACAGAGGGACCCTGTTAATTGATAAGGCCAGGAGACTTGTCGGATATAATCCTCAGCATCATCTGGAAAAAGGCTATGTCGAGTATGTTAACTGGTATAAAAAATTTGTTCTGGAGTAATAATGAGTGACTGTCAAATAAAAACTATTCAGGACGATACATGGTTAAGCAGTTTTCTTCAAAGAGATTCATTTGTTTTGCACATGAATCCTGAATGGATTGAGAGTGTAAGCAAGGCCGAATCTAAGGAGAGGAGCCAATTTAATGATTTACTGTCACAAAAAGTGTTTATACAGGCAAAGGTTGATGTACAGGATTCTAAGGCGATTGCTTTACTGGAAGAATGGGGCTTCCATTTAATTGATACTAATATCCTCTTTGAACGTGCGATGTTCAGGGGGGTACAGGGGGAAATTAAAACAAGCATACGTTTAGCAGAAGATACAGACATCGCTTCGGTGGGCGAGCTGGGAAGAAGCGGCTTTGTGTACAGTCGCTTTCACCTCGATCCGCAAATATCTGTAGAGACTGCCAACGAGATAAAATCTTCCTGGGTATTAAATTATTTTAAAGGTAAACGCGGAGATCATCTGTTTGTAGCAGATATAGATAATGCTGTTGTCGGATTTAACCTGGTGATCCTTGGGAGAGATGATTCGGTGTGTATTGACTTAATAGCCGTAGACAGGGATTTTACAAGACAGGGTATTGCATCGGATTTAATTAAGAGTGTAGAATCTGTTTGTGGTGACAAGAAAAGAGTGGTTGTCGGGACGCAGATTTCAAATGCTCCTTCAATAAGTTTGTATGAAAAATTAGGATTCCGCATTCGCAGCTCAAAGTATGTTTTCCATTATCACAATCTATAGTAACAGGACTTCATGAGGGTAGGAAATCATAACACGGATGAATCTGTTCTGGTAATTGCTGAGATAGGCAATAACCATGAAGGCTCTTATTCTCTGGCTGAGGAAATGATTGGCAAGGCGGCAGAGACAGGGGCTGATGCGGTGAAGTTCCAGACGATTGTACCTGAGAAGCTAGTCTCTATATCACAGAAAGAGAGGATTAAACAGCTGAAACGGTTTCAACTCAGCTATGAGGAGTTTGAAAGGTTGAGTAAAGTTGCAGAACATGAAAACGTAATCTTTCTGTCCACACCGTTTGACATTGAAAGTGCCCGCTTTCTTGAACCACTGGTACCTGCTTACAAAATAGGATCAGGAGATAACAATTTTTTCCCTATGATAGATGTTATCGCCCGCACGGGAAAACCAATAATCATATCTGCCGGTTTGATGGATTTGCAGGGTATCATGGAAACCGTAAACTTCATTACAAATATATGGAATCAGAATGCAATTGACCAGGTAGTAGCGGTTATGCATTGTGTCACGTCATATCCTGTTCCATTGGAAGAAGCTAATTTACAGGCAATAACAGCGTTGCGTGACCTGGGTGTTACGGTTGGATACTCGGACCATACTGTTGGAATTGAAGCTGCTGTTTTATCTGTTGCGCTGGGGGCAAGGATTATTGAGAAGCATTTTACTCTTAATAAGAATTACTCTGATTTTCGTGACCATCAGTTGTCGGCTGACCCGAAAGAGTTTTCTCTGTTGATAGAAAGGGTAAAAAATGCTTCAAAGTTGTTAGATCAAAGCACAAATGATCTGCAGGAGTGTGAACGGTTAATTATGAATGATGTACGACGATCTATTGTCGCTAAAACTAATCTGGATGAAAATACTGTTTTGACTTGGGATCATCTTTCCTGGGTCAGGCCAGGTAGTGGAATATCACCTGGTAATGAGCAAAAGGTTTTAGGGAAAAGGCTGATTAAAGGTGTTTCTATGGGGGAATTAATAACCCTGGAAAACCTGAAGTAATTATGTGCGGAATAGCAGGCTATATTGGTAAGAAATCAATTGAAATACCTGTCCTTCATAATACATTAAATTTGATGAAGAACAGGGGGCCCGACCATCAGGATTACAAATATATAGAGAAGAATGGTACCAGGATATATCTGCTTCACTCCCGTCTAAGCATTATAGATCTGGATAAAAGATCAAACCAGCCGTTTACACTGGGCAATTGCACTCTTATTTTCAACGGTGAGATATATAATCACATTGAACTCAGAGAAAATCTGGAACGGAAGGGAATTCAGTGCAGCACCACTTCTGATACGGAAGTTCTTCTTCGGTACTATTTATTATTTGGTGAAAACTGTGTGGACTATTTTGAGGGGATGTGGAGTTTTGTTATCTATGATGAAATCAGAGAAAAACTCTTCTTATCAAGAGACAGATTTGCAGAGAAGCCTTTATATTATAGTCAGGAAGAAGATGGGTTCTATTTCAGTTCGGAAATTAAATTCATTAAGTCTTTAACCGGAAAATCTTTAACAATTAACAATAAGCACTTGTTGAGATATTTAGTACTGGGGTATAAATCGTTATATAAAGTAGATGAGACATTTTTCAATGAAATAAGTGAAATAAAATATGCCACCAATTTTGTTGTCAGTCCTGATTTAAAGGTCAGAGGTTACCGGTATTGGAGTCCTGAAAGTGAAATCAATGAGAAAATATCAATCACAGATGCTATTGATGGCACAAGGCAGCATCTCCTGGAAAGTGTTAGACTGCGTTTGCGTTCAGATGTTCCATTGGCATTCTGCTTGAGCGGCGGAGTGGATTCCGCATCAATTGTTTCTATAGCCGCTAACATTTTCAATTATGATGTTTCAGCCTTTTCAATCATTGACAGGGACGAGCGTTACAACGAACGGGATAATATACAAGCTACCATTGATCACATTAACTGTAAAAATACCCTGGTTGAACTTTCATACGATAATGTTTTTTCCAGACTTCAGGGGCTTGTAGAGTATCATGATGCACCGGTTGCTACCATAACATACTTTGTCCACTCTATACTGTCTGAGCAAATATCAAAGAGAGGTTACAGGGTAGCATTTTCCGGTACATCGGCAGATGAATTGTTTACAGGATATTATGACCATTTCCTGTTGTATCTAAATGCAGTAAGCAATAATACTAATTACACACAGTATCTAAGCGACTGGAAGGAGAATATCCTTAAGTTTGTACGCAATCCTGTTCTAAGAAATCCGGACTTGTACAAAGAGACTCCGGATTACAGGGAACATATTTATGATAATAGTTCAGAGTTTAAAGACTTTTTGAAAGTTCCATTTTGTGAAGAGTTCACGGAGGAATATTTCACTCCGGATCTATTGAGAAACAGAATGATGAATGAGCTGTTTCATGAAGCAACACCGTTGATTCTGCATGAGGATGATTTGAATTCCATGTTCTATTCTGTAGAGAACAGGAGCCCGTATCTGGATAGTAAATTATTTGAGTTTGCTTATTCTATTCCTGATGAATATTTAATACAGGATGGATATGGAAAGTTTATTCTAAGAGAAGCCATGAAGGGAATACTGAATGATAAGGTTAGACTGGACAGGCAAAAGAAGGGTTTCAACGCGTCCATTAACTCTCTGTTTGATTTTTCGGATAAAGAAACAGTTTCTCATTTCCTGGAGCCGGAGTCACCAATCTTTGATTTAATTGACAGGGAAGAGGTATCAAAGCTGCTAGACTTGAATCCTGCACCAAACCACTGCAGCAAGTTCCTGTTTAGCTTCATAAATGCGAAGATGTTCCTGGAGATGAATTAGGGCAATTATGAAATACTGTCAAAAATGTATTCTTCCGGAAACACGGCCTAACTTATTGATTGGGGATGACGGTGTATGTAATGCCTGCAAGTCTCATGGAACAAAGTTTGATATAGATTGGCAGAAGCGTGAAGAAGCATTTCACAGTGTTGTGGAGAATGCGAAAGGTTGCAGTCAGGGTTATGATTGCCTCATTCCAGTTAGCGGAGGGAAAGACAGTACGTGGCAGACCGTCAAATGCCTGGAGTCTGGACTAAATCCTCTTGCCGTGACCTGGAAAACACCGGCAAGAACAGAAATCGGCCAGAAAAATCTGGATAATCTGGTTGGTCTTGGTGTTGATCACATAGATTATCAGATAAATCCGAAGGTCGAGAAGAAATTCCTGTACCAGTCTTTTATTCGTTACGGAACAACATCTATCCCCATGCATATGGCTATATTTAATATTCCACTCAAAATTGCAGTCAGGTTTCAAATTCCGTTAGTTGTGTGGGGTGAAAATTCGGCCTTTGAGTATGGCGGCAGTGAGGACGAACAGAAAGGTTTTATTCTCGATAATAGCTGGTTAAAGAAATTTGGAGTGACTCACGGGACAACTGCCGTAGATTGGGTATCAGATAATTTGTCAGGGAAGGAATTATATCCTTACTTTGGTCCGGGAGATAACGAGTTGCATCAGGCCGGAGTACTAGCAGTTTTCCTGGGTTACTATTTCTTCTGGGATGTTGAATCAAGCCTGGATATCGCAAGGAAAAATGGATTCAAAGTGAGAGAAAAAGGCCCCAAAACAGGGTATTATAATTATGCTGATATAGATGATGACTTTATCTCAATCCATCACTGGATGAAATGGTATAAGTTCGGATTTACAAGGTTGTGGGATAACCTGTCACTTGAAATCAGAAATGAACGGATGACTCGTGAAGAAGCAGTCAGGATAATAAAGGAAAGAGGAGACGAGGTGCCTCATGAAGATATTGAAACGTTTTGTGAATATATTGGTATAAGCAGAAAGCACTTTAATGAAATCTGTGAAGAGTACAGAAACAGAGATATCTGGCATAACGATAACGGAAAATGGAAGATTAAGAATTTCCTGGTTTCTGATTGGAAGTGGCAATGATCCCCGCCCCTCCATATTCGAAGTCTGGCTTTAATACCGTGAAATGGATGAGATCAAACTTTTCAAAATGCAATACTTTGTCTATATCCTGCGAAGTTTAAGGAGTGGAACCTTATACATTGGTTGCACATCTAATTTGTGCACACGTTTGTCAGATCATCAAAAAGAACGATCCAGAGCAACGAAAGGTAGGGGGCCTTGGGAGCTTATTTACTACGAGGTATATCGACATCGAGAAGATGCTTATAAGCGTGAGCAGAGTCTCAAACAGTTCGGGGGAGCCTATAGACAATTGAAAAAGCGATTAAGCTGTGAGCTAAATGCATTCATAGAGGCAGATAAAATTGAGACATCTTTATCGTTGAAAGGAGGGGACGGGGTGAAGTTTGAAGAAAAAAAACCACCGAGAACGTTTGAAGCAGGATCTGATATTAAACGCATAATCAAGGATTGCGGCATGATTAAACTCTCCCCTGACGAGCAGGTAACGTTTGTGACAGAGTCTGGAAATGAATATGACTTGACACGTAAAGATTTTGGTTTTTATGCAACTCCATCACTTAATGGCAGACTTAAAGAGTTTAATCTAAGAGCGGTACTCGTGAAAAACACTCAGGATCGATTCTTTATTCTTCTTGTCGAAAATGGTAAGGAAGACCTATTTGATAAATATATTGAAGAAGAGAAAATAACAATTGTTACCTGGCTGGATGATACAGAGACGTTATCAAAATTAGGTGATACATGAGGTATATATGCCAATAGGTAATGATATCAATACGCAACTATGTCCGATGTGCAGCGGAACATCACTTGAAACAATATATAAGTATACTGCTCCGCCAGAGGGTGAGATTATTTATGGGTTTAATAATGATATCGAGTATTACAGAGAGTATCTGCAATGCAATCTTTGCCGGCATTTTATTTCGTCGTATAAAATAGATCAGAGATCTCTATACACTGGCGATTATGTTGCGTCTAATTATAAGGATGTAGACGGGATCCGTGAAAATTTTAAGAGAATTGTTTCTCTTACTCCGGGAGAATCTGATAATACGGAACGGGCAGTAAGGATTAACAAGTTTGCGAAGAAACACTTTAGTGAAAGTATAGAAGGCAAAACATTACTCGATATCGGGTCCGGACTAGGGGTTTTCCCATATGTAATGAAGCAATCAGGATGGGTGTGTACTGCGCTTGATCCTGATCATAATGCGGTAAAACATCTTGAGGAGTCTGTTGGCGTGCAGGCATTGCATGGGGAGCTGTTAACGATTTCGGTTCCAGGCACGTATGATCTCATTACGTTTAATAAAGTACTTGAGCATGTTAACAATCCGATTGAAATGTTAAAAGGTAGCAGGCAGTATCTTGGAAGTGGAGGGTTTGTGTATATTGAGTTACCGGATGCAGAGATGGCAGCTTGTGATGGTCAGGATCGAGAGGAGTTCTTTATAGAACATTTACATGTATTTAGTTTTACATCGGTATCTATTTTGGCACATAAAGCCGGTTTTGTTCCTGTGACTATTGAACGCTTTCAGGAACCGAGCGGAAAATACACACTTTCTGCATTTCTTGTTGAATGATAGAATATCTTATCTAAACTTGAAATAGAACAAATTGTTATGTAGTGTTTAACTCTTTTTATTAATAGAAAAGGTGGAGAGGAGCATGGCTTCCTTAAAAGGTTCTTATAGAAAGAAGAACGATTTAGCTTATTTGGATCCTGCAGTTTATGCAGAGCCTAAAGAATATTTCAAGTTACTTGTTCGTATTATACAGGATAACTACGGCCAGAAGCCGATATCTTTAATTGATGTTGGGTGTGCTTCCGGCGCATTTATACATTATGCGAAAGCCAATCTTAACATTGTAGATTGTGCTGGCACTGATGTTTCAGAGGAACTGATTCATACCGCTAAGCAACAATTGCCGGATGTTGAATTTTATATTAATTCTATTAATGCCCCTGAAATGAATTTTGAACAGAAATTTGATATTTGTGTATGTTTGGGAACTCTTTGTATTTTTGATGAAATTGAGCGGCCACTTAGGAACTTGCTTAACTTAATTAAAAGCGGAGGGTCCTTATTTATTTTTGATGCTTTCAATGAAGAACCGGTTGATATGATTATGAGGTACCGTGTTGTAGGAGATAATGAAGATGATCAATGGGGATCAGGTTTAAATGTTCCCAGTATGGTTACTATGGAGCGATTGTTCAAAAAATATAACAGGGATATTGAGATTGAATGGGTTGATTTTGAAATGCCGTTTCATATTCCAAAACGGGATGATAGTCCAATGAGACAATGGACAATAGAGACGAAGCAGAGAAAACACCAGGTTGTTGTTGGTACAGGGCAATTTCTAAACCAGAAAATTGTTCAGGCAAGAATAAAAAAATAATTCTAAGATCGTTTCTCAGGTTAACAGAAAAAAGAGCATGATTAATACTTTAGAGACTATATCAGAGGTTCTGCATGATTTCGAAGAACTGGCACCATACCCTCTGAAGCCATTCTGGAACCATATGATGCCTGATATTGTTGATGATCCTTACTGGAGAGAGAGCATGGATCACCGTCAGGAATTTCAAAAGCATCTTGTAATTATATCCGGTCCCTCCCGTAATGGAAATCACCTGATACACTCTTTGCTGGACAACCATCCGCAGTTATCACGCTTAGCAGGTGAGGATTCCTTCCTATCGGCATTTTTTAATGAAATGGTTAAGAGTAAAGAGAATGCAATGGCTCGTTTATGTAGTGATGATCTGGTGAGCTTTATTCTGAACCTTTCTGGTTATGGCTGTAACAAATGGAAGCAATTTAGTGAATTGGCCAGAGATGGTCTCATACAGAAAACAGAAGTATGGGCCGGGATTCAAGAGGGCCTTGATATTGTTGTTGATTACCAGGATACGATGCCGGAGATTGATTATTTATCTTATGAGTCTCAGCTTAAGAAACGTGCCAAAGAAATTCAGAATGCAAAAGCTTTTATAGATGTATTCTGGATGTATCTTAATGCATTAATGAAGCTTGATACAAAGCATAATAATGAAGGAAGATTTCTATATGTTGCATCAGGCCTTCGACCGGAACTTTATTATTTGTTTGAGCATACTGATAAAATCAAGTGTGTGACGCCGGTGAGGCCTTTTGAAAGTTATTATTACTCATTTGCAAAGGGAAAACTTAAATCCTATGAGATTGATGACGAATTAATATCAGTAGCCTGGGATCATTGGAAATGTAAAGTTTTTGATTATTTACTCTTAAAAAAATGGTATCCGGATTACATATGTCTGGTGAATTTTAATCATGTTATTAAAGAGACTGAAAAGACGGCACGTGAAATTTGTAGATTTCTTAATATTGAATATAATGACTCGTGTTTGTCTGCAACAACGCTGGGGCATCCGAATAAGGGGAATTCTTCCTTCCCAAAGGTTGAATCCGAGAGGGGTACATTTTATAAAAAGAGTGTGGACAAAGTCCTTCCTCAAGAATACTGGCCGGATGAATATCCAAAGCTTTGGGATATGGTTCTAAAGTATGCTATCTAAAAAATATCGTGAAAATTGTATTTATTAATTTATCACTGCGTCCTGATTCAAAGCGCAAACACCTGCCGGTAGGACTTTCCTACATAATGACCTCAGTTAAAAAAGCAGGCTTTACCTTTGACTTGATTGACATGGATGTCGATAACGTGTCGATGGAAGATCTTGAGTCAATAATATCTAAAAGTGATTATGACGTCTATGCTTATGGTTGTATCGTGACAGGCTTCAAGTGGGTGAAAAGGAGTGCATCCATTATTAAGAAAGTGAACCCTCATGCAGTTATCATTGCAGGTAATTCCGTCGCCACCTCTATTCCTGATATCCTTCTGAGTAATACCCAGGTTGATATTGCGGTACTTGGTGAGGGTGACAGAAAAATTGTAGAGATATTAAAAGTGCTGGATAGTAAGAGAGACTTAAGCGAAGTACGGGGTGTTGCCTATAAAGAAAATGGCAGGATTGTTAACACAGGCGTTGGAGAGGCTGTTCCCGATCTGGATGAGATTGGGTTTCCGGACTGGAACATTTTTAACCTTGATAAATATAGGAAATATGAAAAAGTAAATGCCAATACATTTTCAGAAAGCGAAATACGTTCTTTTCCTCTCAATTCAGCAAGGGGCTGCCCTTTTAGATGTACTTTTTGTTATCATGTTTTTAAAAATGATAAATACAGAAAGTATTCGGAAGGGGCTATTATTGAAGAAATAAAAAGACTGCATTATGAATATGGATGCAATCATATTTCGTTCTGGGATGAATTATCATTTTCGAGTATCAAGAGTATAAATCAAATTGTTGAGAGGTTGTCCTGCCTGGACTTTAAAATTGCCTGGGAAGCTCCTGTACGTGGAAATTTACTTAAAAAAGAGCACGTTCCATTAGTAAGGAAGATGAAGGAATCCGGGGCTGAGTGTATATCTTTTTCTCTGGAAAATGCTAATCCGGAAATACTCAAAGCTATGAACAAAAAAATGAATGTTTTGCAGTTTATAGAGCAGGTGGAGGCCCTCTGGGAAGGAGGTGTTACGCCTCTAACCAGTGTTATTTTCGGATATCCTCAGGAGACACCTGAAACTATACAGAGCACTCTTGATGTATGTGAAGAGTGCAACATATTTCCTAGTGTAGGGTTTTTGCTGCCGTTACCCGCTACACCTATATACGAATGGGCTAAAGAAAATGGTTATATAGTTAATGAGGTGGAATATCTTGAAAGGATTGGAGATAGACAGGATTTTCATATCAATCTGACAAGCATGTCGGATGAGGAGTTTGTGGGAACGGTTACCACTAAACTGGAAGCACTGGCGAAGAAACAGAGGCTGGATCTGGAATCCGTTTTTAAGACAGTAACTTATCAAAGGCCAAAAGCGGCAGGTAAGGTTATGAGATGATTTGTTTGTTGAGTGAGTATGAATGATAAATACAATAAGAGAAATACGAAATGCTGTAAGTGAACATCGCCATAATAAGTATATATCGTATAAAGAGGCGTTTAAGAACTGGTATAGCTCCAGAAATAGTAATTATGAAATATATACTCTGAACAGTGTAAGAAAATTTAAGACCGCAGATACGATATTTATACTGGGTAATGGACCATCTTTAAATCTATTAAGCAGTGATCATATAAAAGAGATAGACAGTCACAATTCTTTTGGTATCAGTTATTCGTACTTGAAGGATGAAATAATTCCAACATTCCATGTGCCTGCTATGGAAAATAATAAGTATGCAAATCTTAAATTACGTCGAGATATGTTTAGCAATTATAGAGAAAAATATAGAGAGGTGGTAATGTTCATTAGCACCAAGGCATTGCTTAGAATGGCGCATCCAAGGGTAACTCCATATTTCTTTCCGGAAGATGCGAAATGTTGTATTTTCCGGCAGCCGGAGGCAATTAGATTAGAAAAAAAAAGACCTTTTAAAGATGAGGATTTTGATAAATCACTGCTTTATAGGGGTAGTTTATCGTGTGTGTTACACTTAGCATTAAAGCTTGACTATAAGAAGATTGTGCTATTAGGTGTTGATTTAGATAAATGGAGTTATTTTTATGAAAATATGGAAAAAATGGCCTGGTATGTAAAGAAAACACATAATGAGGCTTATGGTGTTGAGCACATTAAAGAGAAAGAGAAAAGATATACTCTTATGTATACTAATCAGAGTAAGCCTCATCCATTAGATGAATATTTGTATGCTTTAAAGGATTATCTTAAAAGGAAGAAAGATGTTAATTTGTTTATAGGGTTTAAGGATAATATTCTCTATCCAAAAATTCCTGCCTATTTTGGTTAAAACAGAATAGTTAATTTCATCCGGATATCTAAAGTAAAATTTCATTCTAAATTTGTAGAGTTAAAGAGGTTTTTATAGTGACAATCTTTGAAATGGTGTATAGGAAGTTGTCAGGGGATTTTTCTTTATCTGCTCGATTTCAATCCCCTGGAAGAATAACAATCGGGCAGGAAACAAAAATCAAGCCGAATGTTTTCATAAATGCTTCTGCAGGTGAAGTAAGTGTCGGATCACGATGCTATATAGATCGTAATGTTTTATTATCATGCAATGGGGGAAATATTGTCATTGGGAATCACTGTTCACTAAATCCCTTTTGTGTTGTATATGGCCATGGTGGGTTGAAAATTGGAAACGATGTTAGAATTGCAACCGGCACTGTAATAATACCCGGGAATCATGGGTATAAAGACAGAAATATTTTAATTTGTGATCAACAAAAAAGTGCAGAGGGGATAGTTATTGGAAATGATTGCTGGATTGGGGCTAATGTAACAATTCTTGACGGTGTAAATATAAGCGATGGTTGTGTAATTGGTGCGGGAAGCGTTGTTACAAAATCTATAGAGCCATATGCTGTTGCTGTAGGTAATCCGATTAGAATTATTAATCACAGGAAGTAGAAATGCTGAGATGGCTCTTCCGGGAAGATATTATTATGAATCAATAGATAAGTAGTATGAGAAGTTTATATAACGAGAGCTATAGAAATTCACAACTAAGTAAGTTTCGTAATCGTAATGACAATCATTTTGGTAAGCATATACTGCTTGCAAAAAGGCTGGTTGCAGAATACGGTTCTGATTCTTCCTCAACATTGCTTGATCTTGGTTGTTCTATTGGTACACTTGCTCTTGAATTTGCGTTGGAAGGATATAAAACCATAGGGTTGGATTTCAATTACAAGGCCCTGGGCCAGGGCAGGGAACTTGCCAGGGAGTTAGGCTGTTGCCCCAAGTGGGTATGTGGTGATGCCGGATCATTCAGTTTAAGGGAAAAGGTTGATGTTGTTGTCTGCTTCGATCTGTTTGAGCATTTAAGTGATGATGTTATTAAAAGAGCATTAGCCTGTGTCAGAGAGAACCTCAAGCCAAATGGTGTGTTTGTATTTCATACATTTCCTACTTTGTACAATCATGTATTCTACGAGGGGGTATTGACATGTCTACCACTTATTCCGTTCCGAAATCTCTCAGAAGATAGATTTGAGGCTCTGGTTCATGGATATGCACATTTTCTGGATCTGTTCTATCTTTTGAGATATGGAAGGACACATAAAATGGTCATTGCTGAAACTGTACATTCAAATCCACTGTCAAAAGAAGCTCTTAAGGCTTTTCTCCTGGAGGCAGGATTTGATATTGCTGTTCTTGAAACAGCTTTGGATTCGATCAATCCGCTTAAACCATACCAGGGGAGATTGGCTAAAAAGTTTTTTTCAAACCAGCCGGTTGCCCACCGTAGTATCTGGGGTGTTGCTTGCATTGATTCCAGGTAGTAGGTGTAAGACTTATTGGTATTGAATTGTATAGGGCTGCATGATCCTTATGTTATTAACAATACTAGAAAGAGGAATATGATGTTCTTGTCCGAGAAAAACAACAAAAATAAATATATTTACGATAAGAAAATAAACTGTAAATCTTGCCTGAAATATAAGGAATGCAAATTAATTGAAGACAGGTTCAGAAACGAGCTTGAGCAACTTGACGGGAACTGGAGAGCCCTTTTCGACAATGGTAGACGTGTTGGAACCCCAACAAGAAGATGCTCGCATGCTATTGTTGAGAAACACCGTGATAAATTCAAAGGAAAAAATGTTCTTGAAATCGGATGCGGTCCGTCTAGTGAAATAGATTATATTTTTTGTAATCAAAACAGTGTTCAATATACAGGGCTTGATCCTGAAAGACTACCTCTTTACTTTATTCCATACACTGTAGGAAAACGATTGCAAAATAAGATATTTATTTCATTGTTTAAGTTGCTCAATATCAGAAAGTTACCAAAACTAAACTTACATCAAAGATACATTCGTGACTACTATCCTACAAAACATCTGAGTCGTGGAAGTTTTGATTTGATTTACGGAAATTCAACCATTGAGCATTGGCATGAGAAAGTGGATGATACTGACTATTCACTGAAACTTTATAGAGAAGATATAGAACAGTGTTATAATCTTTTAAAACCAGGGGGTAAGCTTTTGATTAACTGTCCCATGTATGTTCATGGAAACCGTATTTTTTTGTTAGGACAGGTTAATGTAATCAAACATTTTTTCAGTAATAAATGGAAATCTGTTGAATTCGAGCATTGGAGAGAATCCTATGATGATTTATTGCCTCATTGTCCAAAAAAGAGGAAGAGAGGATTCAAAGAAAGATATAAAATAGATTTGGAGAATATTTGGCTATTAAATATTATTGCATCAAAGTGAATCTAAAGAAGGTTCTAGCGTGGGGCATTGGCAACAAGAATAAATATTTTGAAAACTGTAATAATTTTACTGACTCACTTCTTAGGAGTTTATTAAAACAAGTAACAGATAGATCTTTGATAGATTTTACGAATTTGTACCAATCATAGTAGAGTAGACCAGCTTGCTGCAATTATTAAACGCAAATTAGATGTGAGCAATCAGGCTTTAAAAACAAGGACTAAATTAATGTTTACTAAATTTATAGGTATTCTAAAAAACAGAGGTGCCAGGATGGCACTTAAGGCAATTATTAACTCGTTTTATATATATTTCTGCAGGTATGTGTTGAAGAGAGATTATGTAATAAAGAGGATACACGGTTACAGAATGAAGCTTTCAATAGATGAGAAGAAAAAGGGCATAGCGAAGGGACTTGTATTGTTTGGAGTGAGGGAAGAGGATCAGCTGCTGATTATAAAGAATGAGATCAAGCGTGGAATGGTAGTTCTGGATATAGGTGCAAACATTGGATATTACACTCTGTTGCTGGAATCTCTTGTAGGGCCGCAAGGCAAGATATATGCCTACGAGCCATCCAGTGAAAATTTCAATCATTTGAAAGATAATATTAAACTCAATAACAAGGAGAATATTATTGAAGTTTTTCATGCAGGCATTTCTGATCAGACAGGTAGTGAGACTCTTTATCTCTCTGAGCAGTCTAACATACACAACTTTATTACTGCGTATCTCCCAAGATCTGCAGATGAGAGTGGAAAAGTTGATGTAGAAGAAGTTGATATGTTTGATATAGACACTTTAATTAAAGACAAAAGACCGGTTAATTTTATCAGAATGGATACCGAAGGTTACGAAGTAAAGGTCTTTCGCGGGATGAAGTCTTTTGTAAAACAGACAGACCATGAAATCAAGATCCTTTTTGAAGTACACAGATCGAGATATGATGACAACGACTTTAATATGAGAAAAGAGTTAACATGGCTATTTCAGTCAGGTTTTGTTCCAAAGGTTCTTATTGCAAAGCCTCTGCTGAAGAGCAAACCATGGGGCTTACATCCTTTTTCAGAAAGAGGATACAGGCCGGACTTCATGGTTAGAACAGACGGTTATAAAAGAGGGTACTATACCAATATATCAAATGAGGATGTCCTGGACTATGTCTGTACAATTGGTTGCGTGAGAGCACTGTACCTCTGTAGAGAAGCGTTACATAAATGAGCGTTTAGAAGATTAGTCCCATAGTTAGACAGGAGAATGTAAGCGGTAACTTAGAAAACATTCATTATGATAAGTATTCGAATTGCTAGAAAAATCAGATATTTCAGATTTACTGTTATAGATAATGTAATAGACCGGTTTCTGGGATCAAGGATCAGGAAAGCTGACAACCGTTTATCTAAACCTGACAGGGTCGTAATTGAATTAACTAACCGTTGTAATGTAAATTGCCCTTTTTGTCTGGTCGGGAAGCAGGAGGAGCAAGACTCCGTTGCTCACGACAGTTTGAAACGGCCTTTTGGGACAATGGACATATCGTTGGCTGAAAAAATCTTAAAGGATGCTAAGGATTTTGGTGTTAACGAATCACTATTGACCTTTCAGGGAGAACCGCTTCTGCACAAGCGTTTTATTGATTTTGTACGTATATCAAAGAAGAATAAGTTAAAAACACGGCTATTCACAAATGGCCTCCTGCTGAATCCAATTATCTCAAGACAAATAGTTCAGGAAGGGTTGGACTCAATAAGCTTTTCTGTTGATGGTGCGAGCGAGGAGACATACCAGCTTAACAGGGTAGGCGGGCAATTTGAAAAAGTATTTCACAATATGGCGGAGATTGCCCGAATTGCAAAGGAGGAAAACAGCAGTATAGAATTAATGTGGCAGTTTATAGCCATGAGCAACAACGAACATGAAATAAGGTATGCAAGAAAGCTGGCAAGAAAGATTGGATTTACGTTTGCTGTTAAGACATTTGCGGAGAGTGTGCCTGAACTGGCTCCAAGAACTCCCAAATACCGTAGAAGTTTTCAGCAAAAACCATGTAAGGACATATATAGGGCTATATATGTGTATTGGAATGGTGATGTCGTACCTTGTTGTTATGATGTGGATGGTAAGGATATTATGGGGAATATTGCCGATAGCACCCTGGAAGATATCTGGAACAGTGAAAAATACGTCTCTTTCAGGAAGAGGGTGAATGAGGCGTCTATACGCCCGGATCTTGAGCCTTCATTATGCAGGAGCTGTCTGAAATGGTCCTGAATGGCATAATAATACCTTTTGATATAGAAGTAATGATATTGCTCCTGCCGGATTTATCATGATTTCTCGATTTATAAGTAATTTGAAAAGGGGAATTTATATTTCTGTTAAGCCGAGTGATGGGAGTACCGGGGGGGGAGCGAATACTTTTTCCTGGAATTTCCATCGTTATCTTAAAAAAAAACAAATTCCTGTAAATAGTAATTTAATGTCTGCGTCAAAGGCCATTGTGATCTCCCACAGGGTGAATATAAGATCATTGTGGTTGGCAAAGAGAACAGGGTGTTTTATTGTGCACAGATTAGATGAACATTTTCAGAAGAATGAATCAGCTGCCCGGATAAAAAAACATGACAGGATTATCCGTATTAACAAACTGGCAGATATAACAGTATTTCAGAGTGAATTTGTAAAAAACAATGTTTTGCCATATCTAAAAACAGAAGACTGGAAAGTTATTATTAACGGTGCGGATCCGACTGTTTTTCACGACAGTAAGAAAGAGCGTCTTTATGTAGGACACGTGACAAATTCCGTTGGGGATAAAAAACGGCTGGATCTATTAGAGAAAGTGATCAGGGAATATCCGGAGAAGCAATTTCTATTAGTTGGTAACCACAAAACATCGTCTATAGATTTCTCACGTTATCCAAATGTTAAAATGACTGGCCCTGTCACAAAGGAAGATGTTGCAGAGCATTATAAATCGATGAGTTGCCTTTATTTTCCGTCAGAGAACGATCCCTGTCCCAATACGGTAGTTGAGGCTGTTCTTTCAGGTGTTCCTGTCTGCTACAATCCTATTGGTGGTACAGTTGAGATTGTAAAGGATTGCGGTCTTCCTCTGAATAGATTTGATGATTTACTAAATGAGTTACCCCAATTACGTAAAAACTGTGCAGATAGAAGTGATCTTCACTTTAATTCTGTTGCACAGCAATATATGAGTCTGCTGCAGGAATAATGTCATGTGTAATGACTATCAATGATTTGCAGATGTTGAATAAACTGAATATAACTTGAATCATTATTGTGAGGATTTATGACAGATAAAACTATAATTAAAGATCATTTTTCCAGGACTTCTGATGTGTGGCGTGACAGCGTTTATAAAGAGAAGGAGCAACAGGGCGTATTTGAATATTATGATAAACAGTATCGTTTTGATTATGTTGTAGATATGATACCGGCAGCACCAGATGAAAAGCAGCGTGCCCTGGATGTAGGATGCGGTGCGGGTCAACTGCTACCTATTCTGGTGGAAAAGGGTTACAATACATATGCAATCGATGTTTCTCAACAGATGATTGACATTGCGAAGCAGGTGTGTGAACAGCAGGATATCGTGGTAGACTTCCGCATAGAGGATTGTGAGAACCTTGATTATCCCGATAACTACTTTGACGTATATGTGTCTATGGGAGTTATAGAGTATATGGATGAAGATTCCCGTACGCTGAATGAGATTAAGAGAGTTTTGCGTCCAGGAGGCATCGCTATTGTTACCACGAGAAACATAAATTCTGTTCATGTAAGGTGGCGAACTGTTTACGTATCAAAAATAGAAGTGAAATTAAAAAATATTATAAGGCGTATCTTAGGAATGCAAACAAAACCATATCTGGCAATATCAAGAGAACATAATCCGCCTGAGTTCTGCAGGAAGCTTTCTTCCATGTCTTTCAAACTCATGGAGGAGAAATATGCACACTTTCGAACACTTCCGGCACCCCTTGACAGATGGCTTAAATGGATTGAAGCTGTTACCGGAAAGATTATGGAAATATTTTTCAGTGATGGAAAATTTACGTTTCTGGCATCAACATATATTGTAAAATTTCAAAAACCTCCTGAGTAAATAATTCAGGTAATTGATTATATTGTATACTGTGGCACTTCCTGCTGATAATAATCTCGGTATTTCAGTTAAACATTTTAAGAGAAAAGCGAAACTGGCGGTAAGATTAATCAAGCCGTTTTCACTTACACCACCGGCCGCAGTATTCTTCCTGTTTCATACCGTTGAAGAGGAAAAGACACTTTGGACACATGGACATCGTTACGTTACTCCATTTCAAATCTTCAAAAAGCAAATTGAATTTATTCATAAGAATTTTACAATTGCTCCGTCCAGTGTCATTCTGCAAAGATTGCGGGAAGGGGGAATGGATAGAAATATGGCTGCGATCCATTTTGATGACGGATTCAGCTCCTATGCCGATCTAGCTCTGCCATTTCTGCAGAAACAGAAGCTATCATCCACTGTTTTTCTGATAAATTCAGTTATAGATGGAGATATTCCGATCAGGAATAAGATAGCATTCTGTATAAACACGGGAGAGAAGAGAAGACTGCAGGAGCTTATTCAGGCTCATATAAGCAGAAACATGGAGCATAAGATAGATCTTACGTCAATGCCTGCTGCTCAGTTCCTGTCCTGGATGAAGAACAATATAACAGTAGAAATGGAGTCTATTATTAATGATTTATATGCTTCATGCAGCAGCCCGGAAAAAGGGTCTTCTCCTTTCATGGATGAAAAAGCTGTATTGAAGCTGAAGAAAAATCCATATGTTGAAATAGGTTCTCATACAATAAACCATCCCATGCTTTCCATGCTTGATGAAAATGAGCAAAGGAAGGAAATCATTGACGGTCACAGAACCCTGGAAAAATTATTTGACTGCAGGTTGAATTATTTTGCTTATCCTCACGGAGGTACTACACATTTTAACGATACAAGCCGTAGTATTATCAAGGAGAGTGAAAGGCTGGTATCTTTCAGCAGCTACGGGGGAATCAATTATGAACTGGACAGCACAGATGTTAAACGTATTACATTGAGTGACCATACTCCAATGGATACAAAGATTGCTGTCTTGAAGTGTGTTGCTTAGAGACTTAGGAACGTTTATGACAGTGATTTCAGTTTCGGGGCATATCCTTTTCTGTAAGATGGAACAGGCCTGACTTTATGATCAAATACAGATAGTTATATAAGCGGCTATTATTCAAATATTTCGAAAGTATTAGTTCCTTCCAGCCTTAAAAGTTTTTTATGATTAATCGTTTTATCGATGGATTTTTACTCAAAGACTTCATATCGAATATATTTTATAAGAAAAACAAATATAAAATTGGATGGATTGTTCCTTACATTCGACCTTACAACAGGGTAATAGCATCAACACGGATTCGTGCGTATGATATTATCAATTTTATTAATTCCTGCTCTACAGATTTGTGCTCATCTTTATTTAGAAAGTATTCTAACTATGATGTTGTTGTGTTCCAGAAGACCTTTGGCAAGAGGTATCAGGACATAGCTGCAGGTTTAAAGAAAAAAGGTGTTAAAGTGGTGTTTGATATAAATGTAAACTATGTATCTGAAAAGATTACCGGAAACTCTACAGTTACGGACCGGCAGAAAGATGATGTAAAACGGATGATTTCTCTTGCAGATAGTGTTATTACACCAACTAAATTTCTTTATAATATTTACAGGGAATATCATGACAACGTAGTGTTGATTGAGGAAAGTATTTCTAAGAGATTTTATGAATGTTTCAAGGAACATATTGATGGAAATATAGTCAAACTGGTTTATTGTGGCTATGCAATTAAAGCACAGGAACTAAAACCAATTGCTGATATCTTGAAGAAACAATATTCTAAAAAGATTGATATTATTACAATATGTGAAAAGGACCCAAAACTGGACTTTCTTGAGTATGAATATGTTTTTTTTGATTATGCAAGATTACCTGAAATGCTATTAAAAGGGGACATCTGTATAGTACCAAGAGATTTAACTGTTGAATATAATCTTGGGCATACGTTTACTAAAATAGGATATCCGATGTCAGTAGGGTTATGTGTTCTGGCCAGTCCGGTGCCTTCCTATAAGAATTCACCGGCTGTACTTTGTGAAAGCTTAGATGACTGGGAAAAAAGTCTTAACGATCTTATAATGGATGTTGATAAAAGGAAGTCTCTGGCAAGGTTGGGCAGAGAGTATTGCCAGGAAAATTATTCGATAGATATTATAGGTCAGAAATATTTAGAGTGTTTTAACAACCTAATTCAATCAGGGTAATAATAAGAATGATTAACCTGAAGAGTGTATGGGTAAAAATATACTCATTCAGGTTCAGTATAACGTTTACCGGAAATTAACAATTGGACGTAACTAAGATAATCATCATAGCTTCCATACAATAGCTTTCAAGTTGTAATTAATTTGTACCATTCCGATAAGGTCTTCAAAAATAGGCCTGATTTCTTCCTTCTTACTACATGTTGTATGGTCTGGGAATTTTGCCAGGTGTGTCAAAAAGTATAATTTAAATTATTAATTAATATGAAAGATGCAATTCGTTTTCCTTATTCTATATGTATTCCCAGGGATATTGGTAGAGGTGGGGGGTCTGAAGCTTTCTGGGGTTATTTTGAGAAATACTTACGAGAGAATGGTATTTGCTATCATAGAGACATTTTTAAGAAGAGTGACTTTCTTATGCTTAATTCCTGGCAGGGTTCGTATCTTTTTTACAGGCTTTGCAGTTTGCTGTACCCAAAACGCATAAAAGTTCAGAGAATAGACGGTAGTGCCAGGGAGTATGGAAGAGATGGGTGCTGGGACGATAAACAAAGGAGAATTAACAAAATAGCTGATCTTGTTGTCTATCAAAGTGAATACAGTAGATATGTTACCAGTGAGAAACATTCTATAATCAGTGGGAAAGGGTATGTTATATATAACCCAGTGGATACAGATTTCTTTTCTCCTCACGGAGAAAAATTGACTCTGTCCGGAGCAACAAGAATTGCCTTTTGCTCTAACTCTGTTAATACTAAAAAGGGGTTCCATGAAGTTGTTGCTGTGGCTAAAGGCAACCCGGATCTGACTTTTTTTGTTGCCGGAAATATGCCTGAGTCAGAATTACCTGAGAACATTATTTTATTGGGGTTTTTATCCAAAACTGTGCTGTCGAAGATGCTGAGGTCGTGCCATTTATTCATTTGTTTTTCTGAAAATGAATCCTGTCCTAATGTAGTGATGGAGGCGATGGCTAGTGGACTACCGGTGATTTATAAAGATTCCGGAGCTACTGTTGAGGTCGTTGGGGATGCGGGTATAAATGCAAGTGTTGAAACATTCAGGCAGGCTTTTGAAGCACTTTGGGAAAATTATAATGAGTTTAGGATGAAGGCACAACTCAGAGCCAGAAATGAATTCTCTATAAATAAAATTATCTCCTCTTATCTCAGTAAGATGAAGGCTTTTGTAGAAGCATAATATATAACCATTTTTTTTGTCTGTAGTAATTCTGTAAGTATACAATAAGCATCAGATAGGGAAGATATGAGAGAGTGCATTTACAGAATAAAAACAAGGTATTTGGGAAATGAGTAATTCGTTTGCACGTAACGAAGGTAAACGAATAGCTTATTATCTCATAAATTCACCTGTCAAGGCTGATTTGTGGGATGAACATTGGGATAGTAATACTTCTCAGAATTTAGAAGATTTTTATCATAGATATTTACGTGGCTGTCTGGGATACGGGCAAATACGTTACGTTTTACTAAAGCATTTGCCTCAGCATGGTTTGATTCTGGAGGGTGGCTGCGGAATGGGGCAGTATGTGGCCGCATTACGGGCTAGAGGTTATAACTGCATTGGTGTAGATTTCGCCGCAAAATCAGTTGCGGCTGCAAAGAGTGTAATACCTGACCTGCCAGTTGAAACAGCGGATATATGTCGTTTAAATTTAAATGATGAGAGTATAGATGCTTATATTTCACTGGGTGTAGTAGAGCATTTTCAGGAGGGTCCACAAAACGCATTAAAAGAAGCGATGAGGGTTTTAAAAAAAGATGGAGTTCTAATTATTAGTGTGCCACAAGCTTTTACATGGAGAAGAAAAAGTGCATATCCTGAGGATGTTTCCTTGCCGGATAATGCCTCTTTCTATCAGTATGCATTTTGTTCAGAAGATTTCAAAGCAATATTGTTAAATTCAGGATTTTGTATTGATGCTGAATACGGAATGAGCCTGCTTTATGCATTCAGGTGCCGCTTTAAGATTTTTAGTAAGCTATGGGCCATATTCCCGCCTCTTGCAAAAATAGATATCTTACTTGACCGAATACCTATAGGGATTGATTTTGCACGAATGAGATTATATGTGGCTAGAAAGAAATAAGAGATATTGTGCCTAATTTACTTCTCTGCATGACACCTGGTGTTGGTCTGAATACATGGGATAAAATTGGCACTCTGAAGAGGGAACTCAGGCCTTATGAAGAATATGTGAAAAATGGTTGGAAGGTTAAAATTCTAACCTTTGACAGAAGCAGGATTCCGGATTTGCCTGAAGGAATTGAGGCAGTTTTTTTCCCTTATCGCCAATTACTGTGGTTCTTGCCATGGACTCATAAAGAACTGGGTAAATGGGCAGATGTGATAAAGACAAACCAAAGCCACCACGCATATTTTTATACAAGGGCTGCGAGGCATTGGAAAAAACCTCTACTTCTTCGCTGCGGCTATGTTCATGGTGAATATCTTGAGACAATTAATGGATATACCAGCAGGACAAGGTTTTATCAATGGTTGGAATCAAAAGCCTTTAGTAGTGCAGCTCACTGCCTGTTGCCAACAGTAGCATTATTCGAGTGGGTACGAAAGAGATATAAGGTTCCAGGTGAAAAAGCTTCTGTCATTCCTAATTTTGTTGATACAGAATTATTCAGGCCTGTTGGAGGAATTAAGAAAAAAGAGAGATCTGTCATTTCGGTGGGCAGGCTTAGTACTGTTAAAAGGTTTAATTTACTGAGTGAAGCGTGTGCGGGGATTTCCGGATGCGAGCTGACTATTGTTGGTGAAGGTGTCGAGCGAGAAAAACTGGAACAACAGGCAAGAGAATCAGGTCTAAAACTTACGCTTACAGGGTGTATAAATAATGAATCTTTATCACGGTTTATTCAGGAGTATGCTGTTTTTGCAATAGTGTCTGAACGGGAAGGCCATCCAAAAGCCTTGATAGAGGCAATGTCATGCGGGATGCCCTGTATTGGTGTAAGTTCAAAAGGAATTAGCGATGTTATTGACAATGGAAATAATGGATTGCTGGTCAGACCAACTTCAGACTCATTACAAAAAGGCATTTCATCTCTGTTCGAGGACAATAAATTGCGGGAAAAACTATCAGAAAGGGCGAGAGATTCAGTTGTGAAGAATTACAGCTTTGAAAACTGCTTTTCAAGAGAGCATTTGCTGCTTGAATCCATTTTAGAAAAAGCGCAGGTAAATGTAGCGATAGACAGAAAATGATGACTGTTCTACAGAGAGTATTTTACAACCTGTCGTTTATAATTAAACATAACCTGCTTTTTGATATACCTGTAATAATTAACTTGATAAAATTTCTAGCTTTACCAAGAAAAGGTAGGGTTAGATATAAACCAATACAGATTTCCTGTTATCTCACGGATAAATGTACATTAAATTGTAATTTTTGCCCTCATCATTCTCTCTATCGGGATAAAAATTATCCTTTCCTCCATAACCCATTACAGGATATGTCTTTTGAGACATTTAGAAGGGTAATAGATACTTTTCCGGAAACTATCCGTATTACGCTGGCCGGTGTTGGAGAACCTTTTTTAAATAGAGATATTTTCAGGATGATAGACTATGCAATCAGCAATAGAAAATTAATTACAGTGATTTCAAACGGTACGTTACTGGAAGATAATATAGAGGAACTGCTGAAGAGAAGGATTTTCAGTTTGTGCATCAGCCTGAATGTGGAGAGTCAAATAGAATATTACAAACTGACCAACAACAGCAAGTATGAGTTTAACAGTATAGTTTCTGCATTACAGAATTTTACAAAGAAGAATAATGGAAGAATTAAACTTAATCTGACGTATGTTGTATCAAAGCAAAATATTTTCAATATTGATAAAATTTTGAGGTTTGTAGAAGAGAAGCTGCCTGATGTTTCATCGGTTATCTTTCATAATGTTATTTATTTTGGAATTGAACAGGAATATCCACTGGAAGAGACCTTGCGGGATGATGACATCGAGGTGGTAAATTATTTAGAACAATTAAAGAAGCGTGTAAATGATTATCCATTTGAAATCGTTTTTCCACAATTAAGAAATACAAAGGGAGCAATTACCTGTGAAGATCTCTTTACCCATCTGCTTATAGATTCCGAAGGTAACGTCAGCAACTGTGGGCGTTGCATTACGCCACAAAAGGAATTCGGAAATTTCTTCAAAGATGGCCGGGAAGTCTGGAATAATGATTATTTCCAGAAAATGAGACTGATGTCTTTAAAAAAAGAGTTTAACCAACACCCTGTATGTAAAAACTGCATGGGATCCTGAGCTGATTTCATAATATTTAACCAGGATATGCAAACTGATAGTACACCGAAAGTTCAGTAAAAAAATGCACGGAAATGTTAATAGGCACTGTTTTTTTGAACTTAATAATAATTGGAGTGGTTTTGTCGCTTATGCCATTAGTTAGTGTATTGATGCCTGTGCATAATGGTGAGCTTTTTTTGTCTGACGCTATAGAGGGCATTCTAAACCAGAGTTATAGTGATTTTGAATTAATTCTGATCGACGATGGCTCTACAGACAATACATCTGAAATTTTGCATCAATTTGTTCAAAAGGATAAGCGTATTAAAGTATTTAGGCACGGTTCCAATCTTGGATTAACAAAATCCCTGAATTCAGGTCTGGCAAAGTGCAGGGGGGAGTTTGTTGCCAGGCATGATGCTGATGATTTATCTGAGCCTCAGCGTTTTACAAGCCAGATAGCTTTTCTCAGGGATCATACTGAATACGGGGTTGTTGGGACTGCCGTTTCAAGGATTGATAATCAAGGGAATATAGTTGATCAGCCAATAGTTATAAAAGGTGCCCGGAGGATTCTCGCATTGATTAAAGGTGTAAATCCATTTACGCACGGAGCTATGATGATGAGGAGAAGTGTACTTGAAACGGTTGATGGATATAGGGGCTGTTTTTACTACTCACAAGATTATGATTTGTGGTTAAGGCTATCCAGGATTACTTTATTGGAAAACCTATCTGAACATTTATATAAATTGAGGATCCATCCAGAAGGAATATCCAGCAAAAAGCATTATGTACAAATCCAATATGCAGCTCTGGCCTGTTACTTTGCTAAAGAGCAACAAAAAAAAGGTGAAGACTCATATGAAACTTTTGAAAAAGATTTTAACGGAGATATAAACTCTTTTTTAGAAAGAGATGATATAAAGGGAGAGATTAATTCTTTGATTGGAAGGATACTATTTAACTATGGAGAAAGAGAAAGAGCATACCGCTCATTTCTTATAGCTCATGGTATCACAAACAAATTATATCGTTTTATGTGTAAAAGGAGTATAACTTTCAAGTGGAGTCGTAATGCAGCACGTTTTCTTGCCTACAGGAGCAAATAATCCAGACAGAGTGAGTCGTGATAATAGCATTGAGGAGTCCGAGGAATCCACTGATTTATCAGTTTTAATTTCACTGCATCCTGTCAAAATATTTATTCTAAGGTACTAAATGCAAAAGGTCAGCTATTCGTTTATAACAGCTACAGTAGGAGATGAGAACAAGTTAAAAATACTCCTGGACTCTCTAGCTTTGCAAACATACCTTAATTATGAAATAATTGTTGTAGACCAGAATGAACACGAACGTGTCTTACATCTTTGTGCTGATTATGAAAAAACAAAGTATATACACTCTAGCAATAAAGGCCTTTCATTAGCTAGAAATATAGGGATTAGAAATGCAAGTGGTGAATTCCTGGTATTCCCTGATGACGATTCCGTTTTGCCGCATAACTTTCTTGAAAATGCTAATATTGTTATTCAGAAATTACCAGACATTCTTATATTCTCAGGAATTGTTCTTTCCTTAGAGAAAAACAGACCATTTTCGCGGTATATGGATTTCGTTTCAGAAGAAATAACATATCGTAATTATAGTAAATTTATGAGTACCACAATGGTTATTCACCGTCAGGTCTTTGATAAACTCAATGGTTTTGACGAAGAGATGGGAGTTGGTGCAAGGTGGGGAGGAAGTGAAGAAACTGAGCTGCTGTTAAGGGCGTTTGGGGCTGGTTACAGGGCTTATTATACAAAGTCTTTAATTGCATACCATCCAGAGCTTAATTTTTCAAAACTGACATGGATACAGGCGATGTACAAAGGCTATAGTTACGGGTTGGGGAGGGGCGCTTTATTCAGAAGACTGATTAATAGCCCAAAATGCGGATGGATGTTATGGCAATGGGTACTGAGCCTGATAAAGGCAATTGGCGGAATGTTAACAGCTTGTATCCAGGGAGACCTGAAGGACTCTATTCGGCATTACGGGGCCTTCTGGGGAAGAGTTGTCGGGTTTACATTGGCAGAAACTACTCGGCTTTAGTCTACTGAAAGTAAGGGAAATTACAGAATATGCTGCGTGAGCTTTTAAGGCTTATTGATAGAGGTATCGGCTTCGTCATCCTGGTTTGGTGCCTTCCGGTAATCAGGTTAATACTGTATCTGCTAAATAATAGAGCAGTACAAAAGAAGGAGCCGGATACTTTTTTAATTATAAAGATGGTTGGCATGGGTGATGCTGTCATGGTTTTAACTGTGGTCGATTGTTTAAGGCAGAAGATGCCTGACGCAAAGATTATTGCTCTTACAACTCCTCTTACAGCAGGTGTCTGGAGAAAGCAGCCATGCTTTGACAGGGTTATTAACTATGATATTCTTGGTGATAAGAAAGGAATCTTCAACTTAATAAAACTAGCTTGCCATCTTAGAAAAGAACAGATAGATTGTGTTATTGACTTCGAGCCTTTTATTAGAATGACTGCTATGTTATCTCTACTGACTGGAGCGTCTCAACGAATTGGTTTTTACTACGGAGATTCACATAGAAAGAACGCCTTTACAGATCCTGTTGAGTTGAACCCTGATATTCATAGGCTGAACGTTCATATGTCACTACTGGCTCCACTTGGTATTCAGATGGATGTTCATTCGTTGAAGCCCCTTTATATTCCTGACGAAGATCGTGTAATGTTGAGGAAATGGTTATACAGGAAAGAAATACAAGATAAACATCGTATAGTTGTTATTCATCCGGGATCTGGTGAACGTGGCAAAACACGTCGTTGGCCTGAAGAAAGCTTCATAGAGCTTACAGGTCTTGTGTTGAGAAATACGGATTCTACTGTGATTTTCTGCGGCTCTGAAAATGAAAAGAATTTAACAGAGAGTATTTGCAGGGTATTGGGGAATGATAGGGTTATCTCGGCTACAGGGGAATTGTCAATAACAGCTTTGGCGGCTTTGCTTTGCCAAAGTGTTTTATTTATAGGAAACGACACGGGGCCCATGCATCTGGCAGCTGCAATGGGGACACCTACAATTGGGCTTTTTGGACCGGAGACACCTGTTCGCTACGGCCCCTTTGGAGATAATAATTTCAACATCTATGGAACCGCTTCCTGTAGCCCATGTATTAGTATTCATATCGGACAAGTCCCTGACTGTAGTAAGCCTATCTGTATGACAGAAATACAACCAGATGATGTATGGAAGGTTGCACATGGAATGCTGACAACAAGTAGTTGCTTATAGCGGTATCTGAGTTGTTCAGGTCCTCTGTTTTAAAATATTTTTTGATACCAGTCCGCATTGCAGTATAGATAATTGTCGCAGGATTTAATGATGGTGAGGTAAACACTATACTTATAATTAAAGTAATTTGGTAAGAAAGGCTGAATATGAAAGTTCTAATTACTGGTGGTGCGGGTTTTATTGGTTCGCATCTTGCCGAAAAGTATTTAAAGCTTGGAGATGATGTTTATATAGTTGATGATTTAAGCACTGGGAACCTGGAAAATATAAAACATCTTCAGGCAGATGAGAACAACAAAAACAGACTATTTGTGACCATAGATAGCATCTTAAATCGTGATGTTATGATGGAACTTGTTGGGACCTGTGATGTTGTCTTGCACATGGCTGCTGCCGTAGGTGTACAATATATCCTTGAAAACCCCTTGTCATCAATTGTTACAAATATTAAAGGTACTGAAGAAGTTCTGGAGCTTTGTAATAAATTCAGGAAAAAGGTGTTGATTGCATCAACATCTGAGGTGTATGGAAAACACACACATGCTCCATTGGTTGAAACTGATAATATAATATACGGCCCTTCAACAAAATTCAGATGGTCATATGCAGCAGCAAAATTGATGGATGAGTTCACCGCACTCGCCTATCACAGAACCAAAAAGCTGCAGGTTATTATAATAAGATTATTTAATACGGTTGGCCCAAGACAAACTGGAAGGTATGGCATGGTAATGCCAAGGTTTATTCAGCAGGCATTGAGAAATGAAACTATTACGGTTTATGGTGATGGTGCTCAGACGAGGGTTTTTGCTTATGTTGAGGATGTCGTTGAGGCAATATCAAATCTAATTGAATGTCCTGATGCAATAGGGGATGTGATTAACATTGGTGGTGCAGAAGAGATAACTATAGGAAATCTGGCAGAAAAGGTAAAGAAGTTGACATGCTCCTCTTCTGAAATCAAACTTATCCCATATGACGAGGCATACACAAAGGATTTTGAGGATATGCAGAGGAGGGTTCCATCTATAGAGAAGGTTGAAAAGCTGATTAACTGGAGGCCGAAAACAAGCCTGGATAATATCCTTGAAAGTGTTATTGAATTTTATCGGGTGAGCGAGTAGCAGGATTATGTTAAAAGTGTTCTGGGATTTTTACAGTATTGTTAAAGTGTTCTGAATACATATGACCCTGAAGTTGATTTAAATATTAAATCATGATAACATATTTGATTCCATTTATTACATCTCTCATTCTTTCAATATTTTTAACCCCTTTTATTATTAAATTTTCTCATCGACATGGTTATGTTGCTGAGCCTAAAGAAGATCGGTGGCATAAGGAACCTACTGCCCTGTTTGGTGGAGTTGGAATATTTCTGTCCTTTATTATTCCTGCCCTGATTTTTGTTCCTTACAATAAATTGACCATAGGCATCTTCATATGTGTTACATCCATTTTCTGTGTAGGCCTGTATGACGACATCAGGAATGTAAAGCCGTATACGAAATTAATTTTTCAGATTATTATTACCATAGTAATAATTCTGTTCGGCATCAGAATAAAAATTATTCCTTTTGCTTATATTGCCATACCTCTAACCGTTTTCTGGGTTGTTGGTATTACCAATGCTCTGAACATCCTTGACAATATGGATGGGCTTTCTTGTGGAATTTCCCTCGTTTCATCAATATGTATCTTTATATATGCAATTCAAAATAATCTTCTTTTAGTTGCGTTGTTTTCTTCAATTCTTTCAGGGTCTACACTCGGTTTTCTGATTTTTAACTTTAATCCGGCTAAAATTTTTATGGGTGATTGTGGAAGCTTGTTTCTGGGATTTCTTTTATCAATTATTACAATTCTTGGTACCTGGCAGGAAGCTACAAATCTATTATTCGTAATAATTGTTCCGTTGTTTATTCTGGTAATACCTATTTTTGATACTACCTTAGTCACTTTTTATCGGAAGAAACATGGACAATTCGTTTCTAAAGGAGGCAAAGACCACAGCTCTCACAGATTGGTATTCCTGGGATTGTCTGAAAAGAAAGCGGTGCTCCTGTTAATGGGAATAAGTCTTTTTTTTGGTATTTTAACTATTTTCCTGTCAAGACTGGATTTTTTTACCATTCTTATTATTTTCAGTGTTTTGTTTGTTTGTCTTTTATTCTTTGGCATCTTTCTGGGTGGAATTAAAGTATATACAGAAAAAACAAAGGCAACCCCTCAACGAAAAAACCTGATTAATACAGTTATTCTTTATAAAAAGCAGATTTTACAGATACTCGTTGATATTGTTGTGATAAACATAGCATATGTTTCAGCATATCTATTAAGGTATGAAGGCAATCTTTCTCGTGAGAATTTGATACTAATTGAAACGTCTCTGCCAATTTTAATATTAGTAAAAATTTCTTTGTTCAGCATATTCGGGCTTTATAGAAGTGAGTGGAGATACATTGGTATAAACGACATGATACGAGTGTTTAAAAGTGTATCTTTGAGTGCACTGCTTTGTATAGCAATAATATTTATTTTATACAGGTTTGAGGGGTATTCCAGAGCTGTTTTTCTGATGGATTATGTGTTGACATTATTACTGGTAGGAGGTGCCAGGGTTTTTATCAGGGTTTTCAGGGAATACTTTTCTGCCGTTGCCGATGAGAAAGGAAAAGTGCCAATATTAATAGTAGGTGCTGGTGATGGAGGCGAATTGTTACTCCGTGAAATCAAAAACAATCCAAAGATTAATTATAAGCCAATGGGGTTTATTGATGATGATATTGAGAAGAAAAGAAGGGTAATCCATGGACTGGAAGTATTAGGTACAAGAGATGATATATCCTCAATTACAAAAGAAAAAAGAATTAAAAAAGTGATTATTTCTATTCTTTCCATAGACGATGGTGTAGTTCAAAGTATTTATAAGACCTGTAAAGCATTAAATGTCGAATGCGAAAGAATAAGGCCGCTTATTGACACATAATATATGAGAGTTTGTGATGTTACAACAGGTAATGTTAAATACTTAACTGTGATTTTTTTGTATTTCTGGTAACTGTTAAGATGAGGCTTTAATCTTTTAGGATTAAGATGGGAATAATATACGGGTTTTGTGCAATTTGTGTAGTATGTATAATCGCTGGCATAATCTTTTACAGGCCATATTTGAGTGTTGTGTTTGTGATCCTGTCCATACCATTTGAGGGGGCAACAGATTTTGGTTTTATCTCAGTCTATCCTATAGAAGCAATTCTGGCTATTTCCGTTCTTATTTGCATATTTAAAAGTGTAATCGGAAAGTACAATTATTTTGGAAATACGAAGTTGGCGTACTGTTGTATTCCATTTGTATTGTGTATTATGTTCTCGGCAGTAAAATCAACCGGGCTTGCATTAACGGTGAAGGAGATTGTTCGTTGGCTGGAGCTTTTTTTGATCTATTATCTAACTATAAATCTTATTAACGAAGAGAAGAAGATGAGAATCATTTTATATTCCATGGTTTTCACTGTGGTTATTGTTTCTACATGCGGAATTATTAACTATTGTATTAGTACTGGGTCCGCAACCTGGGGGCATAGAGCTTCTTCTTTTTTTGGCAACCCGAATCCATTGGCCGGATACGTTAACTTAATAGTACCAGTACTTTTTGGTATGTTGATGACAAGCGTCTCTTTAAGAGTACGGATTATGTTGGGCGTTTTTGTGATCCTGTCAGTTATCGCCTGGTTTCTTTCGCTTTCTATATCGGGATGGTCGTCTTTAATCCTGACAATGATACTTGTCTCTTTTCTGACAAAGACCAAAAAAAGAATTTTGCCTTTACTGGCCATACTTTTTGTAATTTTTGCTATTACCTACTCATTCTTAGATATTAAAAATAGTTTAATGGATAAAGAAAAGCTACAACCTGTAAAGAGGTCTTTAACATTCAGGGCAGTGTGTTATTCAATGGGGTTTGATATTGTAAAAGATGACCTGATATTTGGAATTGGGACTGGCAACTACCGTTCATTTATTAAGCGTTTTCCTGAAAACGATACTTCTATAAATTTCGGAGACCGTGACTTGATAGTAGCATCACACTTGCATAATCTGTACTTTCAGCTATTTGTTGAAACAGGCGTTGTAGGGTTGTCTGCTTTTGTCTTCTGGCTGGCATGTATAGTCAGGTATTTAGTGCGTTCTTTGAGAACAACAGAGAAGACCGGGAATTACACACTTTTAGTCGGTTTAGTAGGTGGGGTAATAGTATATTTATTCAATAACCTCACAGATATTATTGTGGTGCATGGTATTCATCTTCAATGGGGCATAATATTAGGGCTTGCCGTGGTGTTAACACAATTCAGAGGATCAAAAACGTGTCTAAAAGCAATCTAGTAAATAGGGCAAAGCGAAATGTTTTTTATAAAATATTGGCTGAAGCTACTAAGGTTATGCCGGCACTGTTATTTATATATGTAGCCAGGAAATTAGGCGGTGAAAATTTTGGCAAGTTGTCATTTGCATTCTCATTTACAGGCATGTGTATTCTTATTGCAGATTTTGGTTTAAACAGATTGCTTGTAAGAAATGTGTCCAGGCAGAAAGAGCTGACGGAAGAATATGTAGCTAATATTTATGTATTAAAAATAGTTCTTTCGTTTATGTGCGTTGTTGTGATGGGACTGTTTGTTGTTATTGCCGGATATTCTGGAGAAATGATTACTTTAGTTATGATTTTTGGCGGTGCAATGTTTTTCAGGTCATTGTTAGATGTATCATGTGCTGTTTTTAACGCGCATGAACAGATGGACAAAGAGGCTGTCTTAAAAGGGATCAATCACATTCTCTTGTTTATATCGGGAGCGGTGGTCCTGGCATTGGGATTTGGGCTTTTTGAATTGTCTAACGTTTTTTTAATAGTCTATTTGGTGAGCACATGTATCGGGTGTTTTATGGTATACAATGGTATAGTTAAAATCCGCCTGCATTTCAATCCAAGGTTTTGGTATGATATTCTCCGGGAGTCGTTGCCAATCGCGTTAACGGTAATTTTTGGTGTTATCTATGTAAAAATAGACATTGTTATGCTGTCTTTGATAAGAGGAGATAACGTTGAAATTGGATGGTACTCGGCGGCAGTAAAAATAATCGAATTGATGCATGTTATACCCGCGATAATTGCAAGTGCAATATTTCCGATCTTCTCTATTTTGCACAAAGAGTCCATGGATTATCTTGCGGAGGTTTACAAAACATCTTTTAAGTATTTATTAGTAACTGCATTGCCAATAGTAGTGGGCACATTATTGTTGGCTGACCGAATAATAGATTTAGTTTACGGTGAGGAATATGTTAAAGCTATTCCAGCGTTACGGATTCTTGTTTGCGCTCTAATTTTTGTTTTTGTTAACTATATTTTATTGAATATCCTGGTATCAGCCGATAGGCAGAAAATAAATGCGGTTGTGACTGGAATATGCCTCTTTGTAAATATAGCCCTTAATATGTGCTTAATACCGAATTATGGATATTTAGGTGCAGGCTATGCTACTGTTATTACAGAAATAGTTTTATTTGCTGTTTGTTGGTATTATGCTACGAAATATATTTGTAAAGTCAGTATTTATGCCATACTTGCAAGACCGTTGCTAAGCGTAGCCGTTATGGGAGTATTTATAGTATTGATTACCGAAAGATTGAATCTTGCAATTGTAATTGTTTTAAGTGCTTTAATTTATTTAGCGTGTTTGCTGATGTTCAGGTTTTTTACAAGAGATGATAAATTGATCTTATTGAATTTACTGGGTAAATAATAAATGAAGGTATTGATAATATGGAAAGCTTTGGTATCCGAAGCTTATCATAGGAAACTTAAAGAGCTGGCAAAATTAGAGGATGTAGAGTTAACCTTAATCGTGCCGACAAAATGGCATAAAACCAGCTTAGAGAAGGAAGATTGCAGAGATTGTAAGATTATTCCCACTAAGCTTGCCATGAGTGGCTATAACCATTTTCATTGGTATCCCGGACTGGAAAAGTATGTCAGGCAGATTCGGCCAGACATATTTCATATTGAGGAAGAGCATTATAGTTTTGTCACTTTTCAGGCAATTCGATTGGCAAAGAAATATAATATCAAATGCCTGTTTGTAACATGGCAGAATATATATAAAAAATATCCTTTTCCATTTTCATGGATGGAAAGATATAATCTGAAAAATGCAGATTATGCAATAGCGGGTAATGAAAGTATTGGTAATACTCTTATAAGGAAAGGCTTTGATAAAGAGAGAATTTCGTTAATTCCACTGGGCACTGATACTTCACTGTTCCGTAAAATGGACTCATCAGAGTTGAAGACCAGGCTTCGCCTGGAGTCTTTTACAATCGGGTATTTAGGCCGGTTAGTAGAAGAAAAGGGTGTTCTGGATCTGTTAAAGGCGGCATCACTGATCAAGAGTAATTTTAATTTGTTGATGATAGGCAGTGGTAAGTTAAAAAACAGAATAAATGCAGAAAGAAGGCGTCTGGGGATATCAGAGCAGATCAGGCTTATCGATAATATTCCTTCTTCTCAGGTCCCGGACTATTTAAACTGTTTGGATTGTATAGTGCTCCCTTCCCGCACTACAAGAAAATGGAAGGAGCAGTTTGGTAGGGTGCTGACTGAGGCAATGTCGTGTGAAGTTCCGGTGGTTGGGTCTGATTCCGGAGAGATTCCGAATGTTCTGGGTGATTGCGGATTAATATTTAAAGAAGGTGATGATGAAGATTTGGCTGCAAAGATAAAGCTGTTAATCAATAATAAGGATCTAAGGATTGAATTATCAAAAAATGGCAGGCAAAGAGTATTAGATAATTTTACTCAGAAAATAGTTGCAGGAGAAACTTACAAAATTTATCAGAAACTGATGCGTTAAAGAGAGGTATTGTAACTTATTTTTTATCATAAAAATGCTTCTACTATTAGAGATATGCAGGGCTTCATCTCTGTATCCTGACATTAACTATAACGGAGGCTTAGAATGAACATTGATATAAAATCTGAAATAACAAAAGTCATTGATATTGAAATGAAAGGTCTTTCCCTCCTGATGAAGAATATAAACTCTTCAGTTAAAGATGCAGTAGAGGCTATCTTCAACTGTAGGGGAAAAGTTATACTTACAGGAATGGGTAAGTCAGGATTGGTGGCTAAAAAGATAGCTTCTACCATGTCAAGTGTTGGTACTCCTGCAATTTTTATGCATCCTGCAGAGGGAATGCATGGAGATTTGGGTATTATATGTGATGATGACGTTGTTATCGCAATAGGTAAAAGCGGTGAGAGTTCAGAACTCAATGGTGTACTTCCTTCAATAAAGAATGTTGGTGCAAAAATAATAGGAATAATGGGAGATGACAACTCTACATTGGCCAGTCATTCAGATATAGTTATTAACATTGGAGATGCTGAAGAGGCTTGTCCGTTCAATATGGCACCTACAACAAGCTCGACAGTTACAATGGTATTAGGTGATGCCATGGCAGTAGCCTTAATGAAGATGAGGGGATTTGATCTGGATGATTATGCTTTACTTCATCCGGGAGGGCAGATTGGTAAAAGGTTAACTATGGCAGTTTCTGATGTCATGTTAAAAGGTAGTAATAATCCAATAATCAATATATCGGAAAGTGTTAAAAATTGTATATCAGAAATATCAAGAAAACTTGCAGGTGCAGTTTCGGTTGTTGATAATGATGGTAAAATTCTGGGGCTGGTTACAGATTATGACATTAGACGGCATATCGAGAAAGAGGAAAATATTTTCTCAATGGAAATTAAAGATATAATGAACCCGGATCCAATTTTTGTTTATGAGGACGAAAAAGCATTCTCAGCTTTAAAGGTAATGCAGGAAAGAGCAAAACCAATTACGATTTTAACAGTCCTGAACAGAGAAAAAATAGTTGTAGGAATGTTGAGAATGCATGATCTGGTTAAAGAAGGACTATGAAATTTGTTAGAAGATAGCATTTCTTGAAAGCATGAAAGTCGCACTGGTTCACGATTGGCTCACAGGTATGCGGGGTGGAGAGAAGGTTCTTGAAGTTTTCTGTGAACTCTTCCCTGCTGCCCATATATACACCCTGTTGTATGAAAAAGGAAACCTCTCAAGCACTATAGAAAGTATGGATATTAGAACCTCATTCATTCAAAAGCTTCCTCTGGTTAAAAAAAAATACCGCCATCTTTTGCCAATATTCCCTACTGCTGTTGAGCGTTTTGATCTGCGGGGATATGACCTTGTCCTTTCGAGCAGTCATTGTGTTGCCAAAGGTGTTGTAACAAGTACTGATACAATGCACATATGCTATTGCTTCACTCCAATGAGATATATCTGGGACTTGTACAATTTATATTTTGGTAAAGAGAGAGCAGGCATGTTTACAAGGTTGGCCACATCTCTTGTTTTGAATTATTTGCGGAAATGGGATGTGGCAAGCAGCAGCCGTGTGGACAAATTTGTGGCTATTTCCAGATACATTGCCGAAAGGATAAAAAAAAACTATGGCAGGGATTCGGATTTAATATATCCTCCGGTTGATTGTTCTTATTTTGAGCCGTCGTTGTCCAATAAGAATTTCTATCTAATGGTTTCTCCCCTTGCTCCCAATAAGCGTGTAGATATTGCAGTTGAAGCATTTAATACAATCGACTTACCGCTTATAGTAATAGGTTCAGGACAGGAAGAGAAAAAATTAAGAAAAATGGCCGGCAATAATATCAAACTTATGGGATGGCAGTCTGATGAGATAGTTAGAGAACACTATGTTAATTGCAAAGCCTTAATATTTCCCGGAGTGGAGGACTTTGGTATTGTGCCCCTGGAAGCACAGGCATGCGGGAAACCGGTAATTGCTTTCGGTGAAGGCGGTGCGCTTGAAACTATAATTCCGCTTGATGAAAGTACTGGGAATAGTAATGCTACCGGTTTGTTCTTTTACGAGCAGACTGCGGAGTCTTTAGCAAATGCTGTCGCTCGCTTTGAGGATGTACAAGATCAGTTTAACTGGCAGGCAATCAGGAAGAACGCCGAGTCATTTGATAGGGCAATATTCAAAGATAGAATTAAGGAATATGTCGAAGAAAAATATAAAAAGTTTAGAGCGGATTTGCAGAAAAATAAGAAATGCTGAAAAAACATAGTAAATTTTTTGAAACACTGGTTCTGTTTTTTGATTTGGTAACACTGTCCTGTTCCTGGATATTGGCTTATTGTCTGCGTTTCTATTTTCCTGTTATTCCTGTATCTAAAGGCATACCTCCATTCCTTACATACCTTACACTCCTGGTCATTATGCTTCCGCTCTGGTATATCGTCTTTAAGGCATTTGGACTGTACAGGCCAAGAAGGATTTCATCCAAGTTTGCAGAGGCAATGGATATTGCTAAAGGAACTACAGTTGCTATCTTGATTTTGGTTTCATTGACATTTTTCGTAAGAAAATACGAGTTTTCAAGGTTTACCTTTCTGTACTTCTGGATAATTTGTGTGATTTCCTTGTCTATTGAAAGAATACTTTTTCGTGAGCTTTTGAGGTTTATCAGGAAACGAGGTTATAACCTGAGACATGCCTTAATCGTAGGGACAGGGAGTTTGGGATTAGATGTTACGGATAGGGTACATCATCACCCAGAACTTGGAATCAAAATCAGGGGTTTTTTAAGCGAGGATAGTTCTCAGATTGGCAGTGAACTGGAAGGTTTTAAGGTACTTGATACTTTTGAAAATATTAGAAGTATTGTTATAGACCAAAAGATTGACATGGTATTAATAACCCTTCCCTTAAGCGCCCATGAGAGGCTAAAGAGAATTCTTGACGATATAGGTGATGAGATGGTTTCAATCATGTTAATTCCAGATCTGCTTGAGCTTGCCACATTACGGGGAGGTATTGATGAGTTTGAAGGTATGCCCATAATCAGTTTAAGGGATACTCCTTTATACGGCTGGAATGTAGTGGCCAAGAGAGTAACGGATGTAGTGTTGTCGATAACCATATTATTAGCGGTATCTCCCTTAATGTTTATTGTCTCTATTCTGGTAAAGGCAACGTCAGTAGGGCCAGTTTTATACAGACAGGAGCGTATGGGCCTGGATGGAAGAATATTCAATATGCTGAAATTCAGGACGATGGAGACTCAGGCAGAAAAAGAGACCGGTCCCGTATGGGCCGCAAAGGGTGATTCCCGAAGGACATCCATAGGCGCTTTTTTAAGAAAGACAAGCATGGATGAGCTTCCTCAATTCTTTAATGTACTTAAAGGGGATATGAGTATTGTCGGACCAAGGCCTGAGAGAGATTTTTTTATCCAGCAGTTTAGAGACAAGATCCCTAAGTATATGTTGAGGCATAAAATGAAAGCTGGTATTACAGGCTGGGCACAAATTCACGGATGGAGAGGGAACACTTCACTTGAGAAAAGAATTGAATATGATCTGTATTACATAGAAAACTGGAGTCTCTGGTTTGATATGGAAATAATGTGGTTAACTATATGGAGAGGACTTGTAAACAAGCATGCATACTGAGATTTTTAATAATAGGTCCAAATGAGCTGGTTTGTATATGCACTTGTCTGTGCGTTAAGTCTGGCAACTGCAGATGCACTAAGTAAAAAAGTATTAGATGATGATACTGATTCATATGTTGTTGCCTGGGTAAGGACCGGGTATGCAGCTCCTTTTGTAGCAGTTCTAATCCCATTCGTAGATATACCTACACTTGATGGTGTTTTCTATATGTCAACATTTATGGCTATCCCGCTTGATATAGTAGCTCTGTTATTGTATATGAAGGCGATAAAGGTATCACCTCTTTCCTTAACACTTCCATTCTTATCTTTGACTCCTGTCTTTTTGATAGGAACATCATACATCATCCTGGGGGAAAGTCCTGATCAATCTGGCTTTATAGGTATAATCCTGGTCGTAATAGGTGCTTATTTGTTAAACGTTCACACTATCAGCCAGGGGCTGCTTGCACCATTTAAGGCAATAACCAAAGAAAAGGGATCCGTATTAATGATTATTGTCGCTTTTATTTTCAGCATAGGTGCGTGCCTTGGTAAGATAGCGATACAGCATTCGAATACGGTATTTTTCAGTGTTATTTATGTATTCCTTTTATCACTGATTTTGTTCATAGTAATCAGCTTTAAGAGTAAGCACCTTTTGTCGAAATCAATTTCCAGACCGATACCATTTCTTTTTTTAGGAATGTTGATAGCAATAATGATAATTACACATCTTAAGGCGGTTAGCCTTATTGAAGTATCTTATATGATCTCTGTAAAACGCTTGAGTATTCTCTTTGGAGTTATTTATGGTGTCACGTTATTTAAGGAAACAAATATTAAAGAGAGGTTTTTAGGGGCAACTGTTATGGTTTCCGGTATAATTATGATAACTGTTTTTTAGGATATTATAAGCTAATCACGATCCGTATCTGTTTTTTGGGGGCATTTTATGGAACTAAAAGAGTTCAGCAAAGGTGATGTGATAATTGAAGAAGGATCACACGGAACATCTGCGTTCGTTATAAAGTCAGGAAGGGTAGAGGTATCAGAATTAGTTAATAATAGGAAGGTCGTACTGGCGGTTCTAGGGGAAAAACAGATTTTTGGTGAAATGGGGCTGGTTGAGGATCAGCCCAGGTCTGCTACGGTTACAGCTGTTGAAGATGTACAATTGACAGTGCTTGATCGCGATAGTTTTAATGAGCTGTTTGAAAAAAAACCTAAAGTGCTTTTGCCAATCATAAAAGCTCTTTTTGAAAGACTTAGAACAGCTAACAAAATGCTTCTTAGTAAGGGTACATTAGGTGAGCACGTCATAGAACATAAAGGTCCTGGGCAGGAAAAAACTGTTGTACTTTCCGGAACAAACAGTACGAGTAGAGAAGCTCTGGGTGGTGATGAAATAGAAATAGATAAATTTCCTTTCAAGGTCGGACGTGAACGGAGATCTAGCGGAGTTGATGTGTTTTCAGACAATGATTTGTATTTAAGAGACTCTGAACCTTTTAATGTGTCCAGAAATCATTTTTCTATAGATATGGTAAGAGGTCAATTTGTTGTCGTTGATAGAGGGAGCCGTCTGGGTACTATTGTTAATGGCAAGAGAATAGATATGCAAAGTGTGCTTAGAGATGGGGAGAACAAAATAGTAGCTGGTCAGAAGATATCACCATTTGTTTTTAAACTTGAAATCAGATGACACCGTTAAATAGATGATATGTTAAGGTGTCGGCCTTGGGAGCAACCCTGCTCTTTCTGTAATCTCCGGAACTATTTCTTCCCACTCGACAGCCATAATATGCACGCCTGAAATCCCTTCAATGTTCTTCACTCTCTCAATTACTTCAAGGCAGATGTTAATGCCTTCGGCTTTCTTCTTTTCTGCTCCCTCCAGACGGCTTATTATCTCATCAGGTACGTCCATGCCGGGAACATTTTTCTTCATATACTTGGCCATGCCGAGAGACCTGATAGGCGTAACGCCAGCCAGAATAGAAACTTTCTTATGTAATCCCATATCCCTGACCATTCCCATCCACTCCTCAAATTTTTCTACGTTATAGATGATTTGAGTTTGAATAAAATCTGCACCTGCTTTTATTTTTTTTGCAAGACGGGCTGCACGAAAGTGGAAAGGGTCTGCAAAAGGGTTTTCTGCAGCCCCTAAAAAGAGTTTTGGCTCTTCTGTTTTAAGTTCCTCTCCTGACTGAAATTTCTTCTCATCTCTCATTTGTCTGAACATGTCCAGAAGATTAATGGAGTCCATATCAAAAACACCTTTTGCTTCAGGGTGGTCACCAAAGCATTGGTGATCACCTGTCAAGCACAGAAGATTTTTCATCCCAAGGCTTGCGGCGCCGAGTATATCACTTTGCATTGCTATTCTATTTCTGTCTCTACAGGTCATTTGTACGACTGGCTCCATTCCCATGTCAAGGAGTATGGCTCCACTTGCAATACTGGAAAGGCGTACCATTGCTGTCTGACAGTCGGTTAAATTGAATGCATCAGCATAGCCTTTTAAAAGCTCTGCCTTTTTTTCAACCGCTTCCCGGCTGGCTCCTCTGGGAGGGCCCAGTTCCGATGTAACAACAAACTCACCCTTCCTTAGTAGATTTTCTAAATTACTCCCTGCTTTAATATTGTTATTTGTATCGTGTTGTTCACTCATAGTGGTAGTTAAAGGTTTATTAAGAAAAATACAAGATTAGATTTCTAAAGATTTTTTATATCTTCTATCAATTGATTCGCAGTTTGTAAAAAACCTTCTCCGTCCTGGTTCGGTATCATATGATACTTTATCCTTTCCTTCTCAATGCCAATTGAGGTCAGGAAATCCATTGCCGTTTCCGCTCTATGTTCTGCCCAGGTATTACATGAATCACCAAAATGACACGAGTCGTCACATGATGTAATTAAAACGCCGTCAGCACCTTTCTCGAATGCGTCGAGTATTAATCCCGGACTTAGCTTCCCCAAACTGAGCAAATTTACCTGCCTGATATTTTCGGGTAGCTCTTCTCTGGATAGTGCTAAGTTCAGGTTGTAGCTGCAATAGAAGTTTATTATCAACGGTCCAGAGGTTTTTCCTTCTTTGAAAGCATCATTTAGCTGACCTGTGCCCATATCCTCATAAGGTCCCTTAAACTCTATTGCTTTTGCGGGGCATTCTACAACACACATCCCGCATGACTGGCAATCATTATTTATAAAAGCAAAATTTTCGTCTTCTTTTATTTTTGGTATTTCAAAAGGGCATACTCTGACACATGTCAGACATGCAATACAGGTTTCTGATGAGACGGAAGCCCCGTTGCCGCAGTTCATACAGCGCATTGCTTCTCGTACTGCGATTTCTTCTGTGAAACCAAGTTCAACCTCATCAAAATTTTCTATCCTTGTATCCGGATCGAGGGCCGGCATTTCATCCCTTTCCTCTCTCTTTATTTTGTCTACCCTTGTTTCTGCCTTTGATAGTTCATCGATGGGTTTAACATTTCTGAATTTATGATCAGCCTCGGAAGACTTTCTGAGATAATTATGTATAGATATTGCAGCTTTCTTACCATGACCCAAACCCATAGTAAGTGTTCCTCTTCCTAACACCACATCACCACCCGCAAAAACACCCGGCATACCGGTACTTAAGGTTTCGGCATCTGCAGCTATTGTGCCTCCTCTTGTAACACCTATCTCTTCATGTCCTTCAAGAAACGATAAGTCTGATGCCTGGCCTATTGCCAGAATGATCGTGTCTGCGTTTATTACAGATTCACTGCCTTCGTGAAATGAGGGATTAAATCTTCCCTGGCTGTCAAAAACAGATTTTACCTTTAGCGTTTCAAGACCGGTAACCTTGCCGTTTTCTCCAATGATTTTTTTTGGACCCAATGATGTATGAAGAATTGCTTTCTCCTGTAGTGTCTCTTCAATCTCGTAATCAGATGTAGGCATCTCATTTCGAGACTCCAGGCAGACTATATTAACTTCTTTAGGTCCAAGCCTTAAAGCCGTTCTCGCGCAATCCATAGCAACCGCTCCACCACCAATTACCAGAACGTTGTTCCCCACCTTGGCATTGTCATGGCAGTTTGCGCTCTTAAGAAATGAAATTGCATCCTGTACACCATCTAAATCAGTACCTTCAATAGGAAGTCGTCTGGTAACGGGTAAGCCTACGGCTAAAAATGTAATATCAAAATCATTTTTTAAATTGTCGAATGAAATATCCTTTCCTACTGTTGTATTGTATTTTATTTCTACACCAAGATCTGTTATAAACTTGATGTCTTTGTCCATAAATTCTCTTGGCAGGCGGTATGTCGGTACTCCCATTCGAAGCATACCTCCTGGTCCGGAATGAGCTTCAAAAATAGTACATTGGTATCCAAGGAGAGACAGATCTTTTGCAGCAGCCAATCCTGCCGGTCCTGCACCAATGATCGCAATTTTTTCAGGATATTTGATTTCTGACTGTTTGTCTTTGCCTTGTGTATAATCGTTGAAGAAGCCGTCAGCAAGGAAACGTTTAAGCCATGCAATTGCTATGGGCTTGTCTATAACATTCCGTCTACATTCTGTTTCACACGGATGGGTGCATATACGTCCACAAGCGGATGGTAACGCGTTTCTCTCTGCAACTACCTTTATTGCATCAGAAAATCTGCCCCTTGCAATCAATTGGATATAATCCCGCGCATCCTGCCGTATCGGACAGGCAACGATACAAGGCGCTTCTTCGTCAATATCGTATCTGTTTATTTTTGATTTGTCCCCAAAAACATCCGTCATATATTTTTAACCCTTGTCAGATAAAATACTTAACAAATTTCTTGTTTTTTATAGAAGGGATTATTCTATTTTGATAATAACATTATGTCAAGTGAAAATGGATTTGCGGAAATCATAAAAAGGGATGTTGCGTTATATATATAGAGTAGTGTTATGATGTTAGTTTCATTTGCTGTTTAAGAAGGATACTTAATTATTAAGACCCCCGCTTTAAACTTGTTTTTGACGTGTAATATTTTGGCAATATATCGTTTTTATACTCTGCGGATGCTGACGAAGATGTTCCCCCCAAGATACTACCAATAATGGCCCCGGGAATAGCGCCAATTCCGAAGAAAGCAGCACCAATTCCAGCACCAACACCGGCTCCTGCCACAGCCCTGCTCCCGATTTTACCAGGATTTATAGAATTCTGAGCTTCTAATATTTTGTCTAACTCATTAAAATGTAATGTTACTGATAGATTACTATTTTCCGGTACAATTTTAATTTTCTCGGGATTCATTGCTACTATTTCAGCCAATATTTCTTTTTCATCAATAGAGATAAGTTTATAAATTCTTTTTTTACCCAATTCCAGGTTGATTATTTTGCTTTTAGTGCAATAGATTGTTCGCCGAAAATAGACTTCACTTTCAGGTATTGCTTCGATTTGATCGCCGCTTTTACATAACAGGTAAACCTGTTTATAACCATGTTCATCAGTAAAGCCTAATCCGGAACGGATACCTACATCGTCTATTTTAAACAGTTCACTTTCTACTCCATCTCCATTGTTATCAAATACGTAAATATCTCTAATCTGTTTAGAAATATTCATCTGTCCAAAAACAGGTTTCAATTGCAACAATACGAGACTGAAAAACAAAAGTACGATTTTTCCAAACATTAGGAATTTTCCGATGATATATGTGTTTAGGACCAAGGTTCAAAACACTTTAAGATTATAAAATTTGATTTCGAGCTAATCCTATTGCCGCTGACATGAATGAGGTAGTTTTACTTTTGACATTCTTTTTATGACATGTACCAAAACAGGTCAGCCTATCGTTTTCCTGTATAGAATCGGATTTTATAAGATATTTAAGCTATTACAAGTCCATTTTTTCATACTTGTCTAACAGCACAACATCTTTTATCGTAATAATATTCTGATAATGATAAATATTCTGGCTGAAATTATTATTTGTTGTGATAATCGAACAATTTAAGAGCAAACCGGCTAAAGGGTAGAGGATTTCTTTTAGGCTTCTACCATAACTTAAGTAAAACAAAACGCTTGAATCCGGACCTGAAAATTGATACACTCCTACACGTCGTTGTCGTGGTATCTCGGCAGATTTTGAGATTCCTATATATTATTTTAAACCAAAAAATAGAATACTTGATCACTCCACAGATCATTTCGGGGCCCATAGCTCAGTTGGTTAGAGCAACGGACTCATAATCCGTGTGTCCTAGGTTCGAGTCCTAGTGGGCCCATTTTTTATAAGTCTTTTTACTCACCAAGCTTATTGAAAGTTAATTCCAAATTGTATTATCTCATCTTATTGCAAAAGCGATTGCCGGAGTTTATAAGAGGGGATAGTTCAAAACGATACGGCTGTTGAAGAGCTTAAATAAGGGTTTATAAATGGAATTTTAAAATGAAAACCGGAAATAGGGGGTAAGTGCATTGGATATATTAAATAATAGAAACAAGCTGTTAATGGTCATGTCTGGTATTTTGATGGCGTTGGCTTTAACATTAGTGATTTTTAATTTTACAGGTGCAATCGACTACTCAAAGCATAATACAATTATGTTTTCAATGCTATTTGTTGCAGCTATATTCTTTTTTGTCAAAAACATGAGGCGACAATGAGACAGATTAAAATAATTGCAGGTGACGTTTCTGCTGTAGCAGAGCTTTCAGACGGCAAAACATCTGACGCAATCTGGGATTCGTTGCCTATTGAAAATAGTGTTAATACATGGGGAGATGAGATTTATTTTTCGATTCCTGTTGCATCGACGTTGGACGAAACAGCAAAAGAGGTAGTTGAAAAAGGGGATTTAGGTTACTGGCCAACGGGAAAGGCCTTCTGCATATTTTTTGGCCCGACACCGGCCAGTCAGGGTGATGAGATACGCCCTGCCAGTGCAGTTAACATTGTCGGCAGAGTAGAGGGAGATACGGATATATTTAAAAAAGTACGGGATGGAGAGAGTATTAAGCTGGATAGAGTGTGATTGAAATGTCAAATCTATTATTGGAAATCGGAACTGAAGAGATACCGGCAGGTTATCTAGCCCCTGCTCTCAAGCAAATGGAAGAGCTGTTTACGGAGCAGATAAAAAAGGCCCGTCTGAGTTTTGACACTATTCATACGACCGGTACGCCAAGACGTCTGGTATTGTTTGCAAGCGGATTACCGCAGAGACAGGAAGATATTGAAGAGGAAATTAAGGGTCCATCAGCAAAAGTTGCTTTTGATGAGAGTGGTGTACCAACGAAAGCCGCGGTTGGCTTTGCGAGTTCACAGGGAGTTAAAGCTGAAAATATGATAGTAAAGGATACACCTAAAGGAAAATATTGCTTTGCCGTAAAAGAGGTCGAAGGAAAGAAAATTTTTGATCTTCTGCCGGAAATTTTAACTTCTGTCATAACATCAATCAATTTTCCAAAATCAATGAGATGGAAATCTGATAAGTTTTATTTTGCACGCCCTATACGTACAATAATGGCGGTTTTCGATAAGGATATTGTCAACCTGGAATTAAATGGCTTAAAAGCCGGTCGGAGTACAAGCGGTCATCAGTTTCTGTCTGACAATGTTATAGATATTTCTGATGCTGATTATGGAGTGTATAAAGATAGATTAAAAAACGAAAATGTAATAGTAGATATGGACGAAAGACGGGATATTATCAGAAAAGAGATAAACTCTCTCCTTTCTGTTTACGGCACTACTCTGGAGGACGAAGAGTTGCTTGATGAAGTGACAAACCTTGTTGAGTTTCCGGGCGCAGTAAAGTGTAGTTTTGATGAGAAGTTTCTGGCAATCCCATCAGAAGTTGTTGAGACTTCTATGAAGGACCATCAACGATATTTTCCTGTTAAGGATAAAGAAGGTAAGCTGTTACCTGAATTTATTGTAATTACTGACAGGGATTCTGGTGATGGTGAGATTATCAGGAGGGGGAATGAGCGTGTTCTGCGGGCAAGGCTGGCTGATGCAAATTTTTTCTGGGATGAGGACAAAAAGATGATCCTCCATGACAGGCTTAAGGATCTGAAAGGAGTTGTATTTCATGAAGATATGGGGAGTTATCTGGATAGAGGGAAGAGAATTGGTGAGATGGCGTGTTTTATTGCCGAAATGCTGGATTTTTCTGCGGACAGGCTGGAATTGGTTAAACGTGCTTCCAGCTTATGCAAGACAGACCTTCTGACAGAAATGGTTGGAGAGTTTCCAAAACTGCAGGGGATTATGGGGCGTGAATATGCCCTTGTACAGGGCGAGGATGAAGAGGTGGCAAGGTCAATAGCAGAGCATTACTTACCACGATATGCAGATGATGTGCTGCCGGAGACTGGAATAGGTACCGTGCTCAGCCTGGCAGACAAGTTTGATATTATTTCAGGTTGTTTTGCGGCGGGTCTGATTCCTACGGGTTCTCAAGATCCTTATGGGCTTAGAAGGCAATCACAGGGCATAATACGTATCCTGGAAACAAAAAATCTTCGTCTGTCTATAGCATCGGTTTTTGAGAAATCATTATCCTGCTTGACTGACGTTTGTCCTGAAGGGGATAGAAGCAAGGTATATGGACAGATAATGGACTTCTTTAAGGACAGAATATATAATGCTTATCTTGAGAAGGGTTATCGATATGATATTGTCGAATCAGTAATGAAATCCGGTTTTGACAATATATCAGATCTTCTTTGTAGATTAGATATTATTACAAAGATCTCCGAAACCACAATATGGCAAAACCTCGTAGCAGTAGTAGAGAGAACATTCAATATCGGGAAAAATTGTACAATCCATGGTGAGGTGAATGAAGATTTATTAGAAGAGGAAGAAGAGCGGAAATTGTGGGCTGTTTATGATAAAGAAAAAGAGAAACTGCTTGCATATGTTCCTCAGAGAAGATATGAAGAGCTGTCGCTTTCATATAATGAAGTATTTGCAGAACCGGTTCATGATTTCTTTGAAAAGGTTTTTGTAAATGTAGAGGATGAACAGATAAAGAATAACAGACTTTTATTAGTCAAAAAGGTGAACGAGCTCTATGTCGAAAACGTTGCAAACCTCGCATTTATCGTCGAACATGATAGATGAAGCACTCGTAGAATCATTTCTGAATTATCTCATCGTTGAATGCGGTCTTTCTGATAACACCATAAAGGGATATAAGGGAGATCTGCATAATTTTTCAAATTATCTGCAGGTTGAATGCATTAAGCATTTTCAGGATTTACGTGCGAAGATGATTGTAAATTTTATAGAAAACGAAAAACAGAGAGGACTTTCTGAAAATTCGATCTCCAGATGCCTTGTTACAGTAAAAATGCTCTATAAGTACCTGGTCATGGAAGGCCAGATTACTGTAAACCCAATGTCATCAGTCAATACGCTTAAACTCCGGAAACATTTACCGGAAGTATTACATTATAACGCAATAGAGGAAATGTTACGGGCTCCGGATTGTAATGATAAGCTCGGCATACGGGATAAGGCCATGTTAGAGCTTATGTATGCGACAGGGGCGAGGGTTTCTGAGGTTGCATCGATTAAGGTAAGCTGGATAAACTTTGATTACGGTTTTATCAGGTGCCAGGGGAAAGGTTCTAAACAGCGTATCGTACCCATGGGCTCAGAAGCAGCTAAAGCAATTAAAAGATACTTACAGGAGGTACGCCCTCTGCTATTGAAAATAGAAGATGATGAGCCGATACTGTTTTTGTCCAGGACAGGTAAAAAGTTAAGGCGTGAGAATATATGGAGCATCGTGAAAAAATATGCCATGAAAGCTGGTATTCGGTCTAATATTTCTCCACACACTTTAAGGCATTCATTTGCAACACACTTGCTGGAAGGGGGGGCAGATTTGCGGTCTGTTCAAGAGATGCTCGGGCATTCCAATATTTCTACTACCCAGGTTTATACACATATAGACAGGAAATATCTTAAATCCACACATCAGAAGTTCCATCCAAGGGCCTGAGCTCTTTAAATTACAAACAAATTATCCGTCCGGATGAATCCGTTCGCCAGCCCGACGTGCATTCTGTCGGGGACGGGCAAAACACAACTCTGGAATCCTCACGAGAGTGAGGTGGCCTTACTTTCGTAAGGACTCCTGGGATACCATTTTCCACACATTGTTAGTCTTTTTCAATAATATCTATTACCTGTTTCTTCCTATGTTCCATTGTCGCTTTTGTCTTTCCTTCCAGATTTAATCGGAGTAATGGCTCAGTATTGGATTTTCTTACATTAAACCACCAATCGCTATACTCAACAGTAACCCCGTCCAGATAATCAATCTTACCGTCTTTAAAGTGCTCTGCAATTTCTTTGATTTTTTTATCCTTGTCAGAAACCTTAAAATTTATTTCACCGGTTGAACAATATTTTTTTAGAGGTGCAATCAGGTTAGACATCGGTACATTTTTACTGCTCAGGATGTTTAAGACTTCTATCAATGCTATTATAGCTGAGTCTGCAAAGTAGTTTTCTCTGAAATAGTAGTGTCCCGATAGTTCACCTCCAAAAATAGCATTTTTTTCTCTCATAGTGGCCTTTATATGAGAATGTCCAACTCTTTCACGGTAAGGATTGCCACCGGCTCTCTTAATTTCCTCAGGCAATATCCAGCTGGATCTCAGGTCGTATAAAATTGTAGCCCCTTTTTCCTTCTGCAGCAATTTGCCAGCTATCATTGCCGTAATTATGTCACATCCTATTTCCTGGCCATTTTCATCAACAAAGACACATCTATCCGCATCACCGTCAAATGCTACACCGAGATGGCTTTTAGTTTCGCGTACTTTGGCCTGTAAATCTCGTAAGTTACTTCTATCTAAAGGGTTTGGTTCATGGTTTGGGAATGTCCCGTCAGGTTCGAAGAATAACGGTACTATTTTGCAGGGAAGGTCTTTGAAGATGATGGGTATCATCTTTCCAGCCAAACCATTTCCTGCATCTATTACTATCTGTAATGGACTTAGATTGGAGGCAAACCTAAGAATATATTTTCTGTAATCCTTAATTATATCTTTTTTAATAATTTTACCGTGTTGTTCAGATTCGGGCAAGTCGGTTTGTCGTGCTATTTCTGATATTGTAGATAAACCGGTATCAAAGCTGATGGGCATAGCCTGTTCATGGCATAATTTAAATCCGTTATAATTTGATGGATTATGTGATGCAGTAACCATAACGCCAGCATTGTATTTATACTTACCTACGGCAAAATATGTAGTATCAGTAGATACCTCTCCGATATCAATGACATCTACTCCTGCTTTAGTAATGCCACTTATCAAGGCACTGGCTATCGAATTCGAAGAAATCCTGTTGTCTCTTGCAACGACTATATTTTTAACGTCTTTTATACTCTTTAAGAAAAGAACTATTGCCATCCCTATTTTTTCTGAAGTATATTCATTCAATTGTTCCGGGTATTCACCTCTTATATCATAACTTTTGAAGATCTGGTGGTTAATTGCCTTGTCCTGGTTTGTAGACAGTTGCAGAATCTTCCTCGTACCTGTTTCCATAGGCGTATACTCAGTTTCTTCATCTGTTAGTGTGCCAATAGCACTATCTCTATGGTGGCAAACAGGGCATTTTGGATAAAGTACTCTCTGCCTGCCTCTACATACGGATACACTGATCTCATAACCATCACCAGGGCATTGACGTTTCTGTTTTACAAAATATTTTACCATAACATTTTACAAATTGGTGCATTGAGAAAAAATAGTTTAACATTAATGGTAAATAAACTTTTCAAATATGTAAAGTAAAAATGAACAACAACAAATTAATTTGTCTGAAACAAGGGTTTTCCACAATAGACAAGATTTAAGCGTGTCAGTAGAATTAATAATACAGAAAAATACCGTTGCTTTTTTAGTCACCTTATTACAGTTTTTTATATCAGAACGTTCAAGAGTTTTTGGTCATGGTTGCAGATATCTTTACTCTCAGGTTAAATTATTATTTTGTTTGCTAATGAATACGTTGGACATAATAACAGATTAATTTACAAATGTTTTATTTAAATCCACAAGTTATCCACAAGTTATCCACAAGTTATCCACAATGCAAAAATGAGAAAAATGTAAAGTTATCTACTGGTAGGCATGGAGATATGTCATTATAAGTGCTTTCACATAAATATGTTAACCTCTTCGCAATTATGTTGCTTAATACTGTTTAAAAAGAGAGATCATTTCTTATGCATAATATTTATTAATAATAAAAATTATAAAAAAATTTTTAGAAAGTTATTTTTTGTATCGTGAAGCTCAATCTTATTGCTGTCAAAAGCCTTACGAATTTCAAAATCATGTGCCAAAAAAAATAAAAAAAACATTATCTTTTTAGGTTTGACACAAAGTTTCATTTTGATAATATTCCGACTCATTAAGGCATCAAGAAAACTAGAAAATCTCTATTTTTAAGTTGTCGTTTTTTCATTCTTAATCCGTATTGTTCCGTCATTACCCACTTTTCATGAACTGCTCTACAACAAAAAAGTCTACAGATATTTGGAAAGATGTTCTTGGTACAATCGAGACTAAAGTCGGCATACGACAATATAATTTATGGTTTAAGAATACCCACCTGATTTCCTTTGAGAATGAATCTTTAAACATAGGTGTACCAAATCAATTTGTCCAGACCAAGATTCGTGAAAGTTTCGATCCCCTGATTAGAGATTTAGTAAAGGGCATTACCGGAGTTAAACCTTCAATAAATCTTCAGATAGATGACAACGGCCAACCTCAAAAAAGTACCAAAACTGTAACCGGTAATATTAAATTCGAGAAGCCATTAAATCAAGACAACAGTTTTATAAATAATAACAAGTTGTTGTTGGAGAATTATGTTGTAGGTGGTTGTAACAGGTTGGCTTATGCCGCTGCACTGGAGATTTCAAAACCCGGGCCTGTAGCGTTTAACACGCTTTTTGTACATGGGTCTATTGGTGTAGGCAAGACACACCTCCTTCAGGGAATCTGGAACCGACTGAAATCAGAATCAAGTTCTGTTAGTGCTGTTTATATGCCGGCTGAGAACTGGACGAATGAGTTTGTTTATGCTCTAAAAGGTGGCAGGCTTGAATCATTCAGGAAAAAGTATAGGAGTGTTGATATATTTCTTGTTGATGATGTTCATTTTCTTGCCAACAAAAATGGTGTTCAGGAAGAATTTCTTCATACCTTTAATACTTTACATAGTTTATCTAAGAGAATTGTTTTTGCCAGTGACGCACACCCAAGATTTATGAATCAGCTTAAAGAGAGTCTTGTAAGCAGGTTTATGTCAGGTATGATTGCGAAGATTGATCAACCCGGTTTCAATACCTCTTTACAGATTTTACGGTCTAAGGCTGCAAATTCACGAAAGAAGATACCTGAAAACGTCCTTGAGTTTATTTCTGAAAAGTTTAATGATAGCGTCAGGTCGATGGAAAGCGCGATAACTACTGTTATGGCTTTTGCAAACATAAACAAGGTAAAGATTGATTTGAAGTTAGCTACTGATACCCTTAGTGAACTGTACAGTAACAAAAAGAGTGTTACTTTAAAGGAGATAGAGAGTGTAGTTATCAATCATTATAATGTTTCCCGTAGCGATATCCATTCCGGGAATAAATCAAAGAATATTGCTCTAGCCCGTCAAATATGTATGTATCTCGCAAAAGTACTTACAGAATCATCATATCAGGAAATAGGAAAATATTTCGGGAACAAAAGGCATACGACAGTAATTTTCGCCATTAAAAAGATAAAGGAGAAAAATAAGAGCAGTGCCGAGTTCCAATCACACATAGAAAATCTGATCAGGATGGCTAAGAAACAATAATTTTTCTAAATCCTCCATTATTTCTCGCTTTTAATCAACTCAAATCATTTGAAGATCCACCATTTGCCCGTCAAGTACGTGAAATTCATTTAGATAAAATTTGGAGGTATACATGCCTGCAACACGCCAATAATTTCTGTAATTTATGAGTTGACAATAAATATACATAATTGTACCATCGCTAACTCTAGCTTGTAAAAATATTTATGATTTATGATTTTTTGATAATGTAAAGAATAAAGGGATAAAAACCAGTTATGAAGATTAGTTGTATGGGTTGTGGTTATGTAGGTCTTGTTGCAGGGACTTGTTTAGCTGATATGGGTAACCAAGTGACATGTTGTGACATAGATAAAAACAAAATAAATAAGCTTAAAAGGGGTGTGATACCTATTTATGAGCCCGGTTTAATGGATATGTTCGAAAGAAATGTTAAAGGAAAACGTTTGCGTTTCAGTAGCGACATGAAAACTACGATTAAGAATTCAGACGTAATCTTTGTGACCGTTGGTACACCTCCCGGGAAAAACCATGAGGCTGATCTCTGCGCCGTTGAATCGGTTGCAGAGCATATTGGTAAAAACATGAAATCTTACAAGCTAATTGTGAATAAAAGTACTGTACCCGTGGGGACTGCTGAGTTAGTAAAGCAAATTGTAAGAAAGAATCAGGTAGATGAGTGTGATTTTGATGTAGTTTCAAATCCGGAGTTTTTACGTGAAGGTGAAGCTGTTAAGGATTTTACCAACCCTGATAGAATAGTCATTGGTACAGACAGTGAAAAAGCAGAAAAGCTAATGATGTCAATATACGGGGGCCTTGCAAGAGCAGATAAGCCGGTATTTATTACCGATATTAAGAGTGCTGAGATGATCAAGTATGCCAGTAATGCAATGTTGGCCACAAGAATATCATTCATGAACGAAATTGCTCAATTATGTGAAAAGGTAGGTGCTGACGTTAAAAGTGTTGCTAAGGGTGTCGGGCTTGATAACAGAATCGGGCCCAGATTCCTGCAGGCAGGTCTGGGTTATGGCGGTTCGTGCTTTCCCAAAGATGTTAAGGCACTGTCGGAATTGATGAAACAGAATAATGTTAAAGACAAATTATTGTCTGCTGTTAATACAATAAATGAGGATCAAAGGAAATTTATTTTCCAAAAAATAAAAAAAATGATTTCACCATTAAACGGAAAAAGCGTTGCTGTCTGGGGGCTTGCTTTTAAACCAAAAACAGATGACATACGCGAGGCACCTTCTATAGATATAATCAGAGAACTTCAAAAGTCGGGTGTTAAAATACGCGCATTTGATCCTGTTGCAAAAATGAACGCAAAAAGGGTTCTGGAGGGTGTTACCTTCTGTAGCGACCCCTATTCAACCGTTAAGGGTTGTGACGCTTTACTGGTCGCTACTGAATGGAATGAGTTCAGAGTCCTGGATTTTGAACATGTAAAAAGGCTGTTAAAACAGCCTAATATAATAGACGGAAGAAATGTCTATGAACCTGACGATATGAGAAGAGCCGGCTTCAATTATATAGGTGTCGGGAGATAGAACACCCGCTTCCCGGGAAATCGATAATCTTGGGCCTATCACATTAAAAACTCACCTCTCCTTCACAGTGCAAAAACTGGATTCCTTTATGAAAGTAAGGATTTTAACAATCCGTAATTCCACAATTGCTACTTCCGTGTCATTTATTCGTCACTCAACAATCATCCCTGCCCTCAAGTTTGTTAGGCGGGAATATTAAATTCCTTATAACTTTAGTCATTTCTTCTTCCCATCCACAGGCACCAGGTATAATGCATACTTGTTTAATACACATTATTGCCACGTTGACGGCTATCCATCCATTAGATATATTTTTACACATTTAGTACTCTAGTTGTGTGTGGGAGTAGGAATGGGTTAAATTTATTCTCTCTTATAATTTCATAAATGGTCTGCCAGGAAGGCATACGGCCCGATTTACTCAATTAATATTTACAGTGCTATATAATCATGGAGGATGAGATAGTATGAAGGCAAGGTATCTGAAAACATTAAGCTTCGCGTTTATTGTATTAGTAACAGGGTTCTCTTTTTTTAGTTACGTAGCCTGCATGCCGTCTATCAGTGCCGCAGAGTGGTACGAAGCGGATAATATTGAAACTGGTAAGATATTGTACGGTACCAGTACAGCAACTAATAAACTGGTCGGTGTCGGTCCCAACAAGTCGAATGACCGCGTAGATATAGGTGAATACACAAACCCCGTAAGCGGTAAATGTCCTACAGGATACACACACGTTGACCTCGACGATGACGGTGATATAGACAGCGGAGAGTGCTTTCGGGGCATGTCTGTAAAGGACGGAAAAGTCACTGCTAAATATTTTATAGGAGACGGTACATCCATCACCGGTCTGGTAAAGAGTGCCGGTGGTACTTCAAACCTGAAACTCTCAACATCACCTTCTTCCGTCAAGAAACTCAGCATAGGTAACATAGGTTCCGGATACAGCTACATAGACTCAATAGGAGGGACCAGTGCCAGCCCCAACCCGCTTGTACTTAACAGCAGTGGCGGCGGAAACGTCGGTATCGGCATAACAAACCCCGGTGCCAGGTTACATGTTGGCGGCAACATGAGATTGAATAATGAGATCAGGTTCAAGAATAACACAGGTATGAAGGGACTGGTATGGGGAGACACATCATGGAAAAACTACTACAGCAGGATAGATGACTACAGCGGCCAGATACACATCATGACTGATGACAACTTCTATATCAGCGATATAAATACATCAACCGGTGCCCCTGGAACAAACCGTTTTTATGTCAATACAGATACCGGCAACGTTGGTATTGGGACGACATCGCCTTCAGGACGTCTTCACATAGAAAACAGAGGGGACACAAATCTTAGATTGAAAGATACAGGTACAGGGTCAGAAGTTTTCTTAGGGGCACCTGTTCTGTATCGTGGTGTGAAAGGGACGGGCGGAGTTGGGACCGTATCTAACCATGATTTTCCCATATTTACTAATAATCACGATAGGCTGACGATTAAATCTGACGGTAGTATAAGATCAGAGAGAGAGATGAGGTTTAAGAATAATTCAGGGATGAAGGGTCTTGTCTGGGGAAGCAGTTCCTGGGGTGGCTACTACAGCAGGATAGACGACTACAGTGGTAATATGCACATCATGACAGACGACAACTTCTATATCGACGATATAAATAGTTCCAATGGTACTCCGGGAACAAACCGCTTTTACATCAATACCAATACCGGCAAAGTGGGTATCGGAACGACGAGTCCGGAAACTGTACTACATATAAAGGGAAACGGAAACACTGATACATTTCTAAAATTGGAATCTACTGCTGCTGCTGGCAGAAGCACTGGAGGAGGTGTTAATTCCCATGGTTTCTGGTTGAGTCACACAGGTCCAACTACAAGTGATGACAATATGATATTTCAAGCAGCTCAGTCAGGAAACTGGAATAATTATACAAAATTTATGGTTGATCCAGGAAATGGCTTTTCTTTCACTACGGATGGAACTGCAACCGGTAACGTCGGCATTGGGACTACAATTCCTACTAAAAAATTACATATTGCTGGTACCCAGTCGCATTTCTATGTTGACCCGGATTATAAAACAAGTACTACTAGATTAAGTGTTGGAGCAGGTCAAAGTCTCAGGTTTGGTACTGGAGGAACAGAAACAATACAAATTGACAGTTCTGGCAAAGTCGGTATCGGGAAGACAAATCCAAGTACCAAGCTGGATGTAAACGGAACGGTCAAGGCTACCAAATTCTCCGGAAGCGGATCATCGCTTACAGGCGTGAGTGCGTCTACTATTCAGGGTAAGAGTGTCTCCTCAACAGCACCGACGACTGATCAGGTACTCAGGTGGGTTGACAGCAAGTGGACACCATCAAATGACAGGGTTGGTACCAGTACGGCAAATTATGTATCCAGATGGGATAGTACAAAAAAGCAGCTTGTTAAAGGGTCTATTTATGATAGTGGCAACGTAGGCATTGGAACGACTAGTCCGAGCATGCCTTTACATGTTTTCAGCGCAAGTGATGATAAGTTAAAGCTGGAAGATACTGATGGGACTTGGTTCAGTATGAGTACTGGTTCAGACGTAGTTGGGTTCGATGTCCCAAGTGGTGATGATATGAAGTTCAGAGATGGAACAGATGTTAATATGTACATTAAATCAAATGGCAACGTTGGTATTGGGACTTCAAATCCAAGGGCAGCACTTGAAATTAAAGGAGACCTACATTTTGACAATCAGAATGGAGATACTTCATTAATCAAAGGTGGTGCGATAGGGAGTGAAGGCAAGATTTCGTTATATGGTCTTTATAGTAATATGGATTTTAACATTACGCATGGCATTAACGGTAAGTTTCAATTTCAACAGGATGGGGTCACCAAGGTTCTTATCGACCCAAAGAGCGGTAAAGTCGGCATCGGCACGATGAGCCCTGATAGATTATTGCATGCTGAGTCTGCCACATCCCTGACAAACACAGTATCCTATGCTGAAAGACTTACACATACCACTTCCGGTACTCCCGCAAAGAATATCGGTGTAGGGATGGAGTTTGAGGTTGAAACCGCAGCATCCAATAATGAGATATTGGGTGCTATTGCGTGTATAGCGTCTGATACAACATCTGCGAAGGAAGATGGAGATATAGTATTCAAGACTATGACTAACGGCGCAGCGGCTACAGAAAAGATGAGGATAAAGTCTACGGGGAATGTTGGAATTGGGACAACTAGTCCGGATGGTGCCCTCCACATTGCTCACTCAGGTCATACACCAAGCATCATCCTTGAGGGTAATACTACTTTGGATCCAATGATCAAGTTAACTCCTCCGTCTGGTTTCACCAACAATACTATTGTCAGAGGGTACAACTACAACAAGGACTTTACGATCTGGACAGGGACCGCGGGCAATGAGACTTGCAAGTTCTACCTGCAAGGCCCTACCGGTAAAGTCGGTATCGGAACGACAGATCCTAAAGGCAAGCTTGACGTAAACGGCAAGATATATCAGAGAGGTAGCCAGTTACACGCAGACTATGTATTTGAGCCAGACTATGATCTGGAATCCATTCGTGAACACGCGGACTTCATGTGGGAGAACAGGCACTTGAAAGCGGTTCCACAGCAGAAAATTGATGAAGATGGCATGGAGATCATAGAAGTCGGCTCGCACAGAAAGGGAATGCTGGAGGAACTTGAAAAGGCACATATCTATATTGCACAACTGGAAGAGAGACTGGCAAAGATTGAGGCGATGCTCAGCATTTCGGATTGAATATTTAATTTTGTAGATTGACAGTGACTAAAGATCAAAGTGAGCTAAAGTGCCTAAAGTAAAATGAAAGAATAATTTTTCATGTATTCCTGTATGCCCGTCGTGCTGTGTGGCATGATTTCATAAACCGAATACTTTTTTTACTGGCATCCTAAACGTCTTACAACAGGTGGATTGAGCAGGTAAGGACGTTGTCACCTACAATGTTAGAGTTTTTGCTCATCATCCGAAGCCTTATATAATTTCAAACCAATATTTTAAATAGTATGGTACATGAAGATGAGAAATAATCATTACCTCTTTAGGTTAAACAGAGAGAGAAGAAGATTAAGAAATGTATCTGAAGGTTATGGTACTGAGGAGATAAGCTTAAAGAAGTGTAGATTATGTTTGAAATGTGGAATGAGCTTTCTCAGTGTTAGTCCATGTAACCGATTATGTAATAAATGTATATCAACAAATAAGAAAATAGCACATAATACATTTTCTGTTGCAGCGCCAATCCGTGTCCATCCCCGTCCAAACACGAGTTTGCCATTAGTCAGGTGGGGATTCATCCGGGCGGGCGCTAAGAGACGAAGAGAAATATCGAATGGCTAATATAAAGAAATACCGCTTAGGAAAGAAGAAAAAGTTTAAATTTGAAAGTGACTAAATATCAAAGTGAGCTAAAGTGCCTGCCTGCCTGCCCTGTATTCAGTTGGAACGGGAAGTAAAATGAAAGAATAATTATTCATTTATTCCTAATTTTCTTAGCGGTTAGAGTTTTTTTGTTTTTCCAACTTTAGCCACTTCAAGCTTTGGTTCACTTTAGGCACTTTTTCTTCGATATTCGCTTCTCTCACGCCTCTTCTAATGTCGAAATATCTCCGGTTGGCAGTCCCAATTCTCTAGCCTTTAATAATCTCCTCATTATCTTACCGCTTCTTGTTTTAGGTACATCTTTTGTAAATTCAATTTCTCGCGGGTATGCGTGAGCAGCTAACCGTTTTTTTATAAATCCCTGTATCTCCTTCTTAAGTTTCGGTGATGGTTTGTATCCCTTATTGAGAACAATAAATGCCTTGATTATTTCACTCCGTTCAGTATCAGGTACTCCGATAACACCTGCTTCTGCGATTGCCTTATGTTCTACCAGGGCGCTTTCTACTTCAAACGGCCCTACACGGTGGCCGGCAGTGTTGATAACATCGTCTGCTCTCCCGACAAACCAGAAGTAACCATCATCGTCAACATAAGCGGTGTCTCCTGTGGTGTACCAGCCGGAGATTTTAAAGTATTCATTATACTTCTTTGTGTTTGCCCATACCTTTCTCAGCATGGATGGCCAGCCAACCTTCAAACCCAGAAGGCCCTGTTTCCCGGTGGCTACCTCTTTACCTTTTGAATTGATAATCTTTGCGCGGATACCCGGAAACGGCTTGCCCATTGAACCGGGTTTTATTGGCAGGCTGGGGTAATTGGCTATCATTATTGAGCCGGTTTCAGTCTGCCACCAGTTGTCGTGAATAGGAAGGTTATAAACCTGCAGGCCCCACTTTATAACTTCCGGATTGAGGGGCTCTCCTACACTACATATGTATCTCAGGCTGCTTAAATCGTACTTTTTAATGATCTCATTGCCGGCCTTCATGAGCATTCTTAAGGCGGTCGGTGCGGTGTACCAGACGGTTACTTTGTATTTCTCTATAATTGAGTACCATTTCTCCGCATCAAATCTTCCGTTATATACAACCTGTGTAATTTTGTTTAACCATGGACCCCAAATGCCGTAAACGGTTCCGGTCACCCAACCGGGATCAGCCGTGCACCAATATATATCATCCTCTCTTAAATCCAGAGCCCACTTGGTAGTAATGTATTGGGAGATCATATCATTGTGAACGTGCGTTATTCCCTTGGGCTTTCCGGTAGTCCCTGATGTATACAGGATAAACAGATCATCTTCGGGATCTACCCATCTTATGTTAAATGACTCTGATGCCCTGTTTGTTTCCGATTCGTAACTTAATTCATCTTCATTGAGATTTTGTCCGGCATTGACCAGTATGATGTGTTTGAGTGCAGGTAAATCTTCTTTGATCTCATGTATTCTCTGGCTCAATTCCGGTGTAGTTATGAGTACTTTTGCCTCACTATCATGAAGACGGTCCATCACGGCTTCCGGTCCAAAAGCAGAGAACATTGGCCCGGCTATTGCTCCAAGCTTTGCGATTGCAATAATGCTTACGTAAAGTTCATGTGTCCTTGGTAAAAAGAGAAAAACCCGATCACCTTTATCTACACCCAGGTTTCTTAATACGTTGGCTAATTTAGACGATTGTCTTTTTATATCCGAAAAGGTAAGCTGTTTCCTGGTACTGTTTTCATCTTCCCAGTAAAGGGCGATCTTATTTCCGCAGCCGTTATCAGCATGCCTGTCGATTGCTTCGTGCGCAATATTTACTTCATTATCAGTAAAGTGGTCGAAGTGGCTGCTGATACTTTTCCAGTTAAAATTATTGTATGTATTTTCGTAATTTATTAATCCGTGTTTGACGGGAGTTTTGTAAATTGTCTCTTTATATTCCATAGTGTAATCTCCAAAAGTTTTTTAGTTCACAACGGCCCCTTATCCTGAATGATTTCAGTCATGAGGGTTGCTATTTATAACAAAGCATAAAATTTATGTCAATATTAAGATAAAAGACGCATAAAGCACCCTGATAAATGATTTGATACTTACTAATCAATAAGTTATGATTATCAGAGAATTTGCTGTTCTATTGCAACAAAATCAACCAAAGACCATCTCCTGTAAGTGTTTTTCTATTAAAGGTATATGCAGTAAAAGCAAGGGTAATTCAAATGCTGAAATTATATTTACTATGAATTCTACAAATTTAGTTAATGTCGGTATGTCGTTTCCAATGTCGTACCGTATTTCGGTTGATAAGGCAATCGGTATTACGACAACTGTACCAATTGAGATTGTGTATGCTGCGGGTTATGTACCAATTGATCTGAACAATATCTTTATTTGTAATGAGGACTCAGATGCACTTGTTGATTATGCTGAAATTAAAGGGTTGCCCAGGAATACGTGTGCCTGGATCAAGGGCATCTATGCAGCAACAAAGAAAACAGGGATAAAAAGGATAATTGGTGTTGTACAGGGAGATTGCAGCAATAATCACGCCTTAATCGAGGTTCTGCAGAATGAGGGGATTGAGACAATTCCATTCTCATACCCTCATGATAGAGACAGAGATTCTCTCTCCGAACAGTTACATTTCCTGGCCAATACGTTGGGAACGGATCTTGAGAAGGCAGATCAGATGAAACTTGTTTTGGATAACGTTAGGAAAACTGTGCATGAGATTGACCGTCTTACGTGGGAGGAAAACAGTGTTACGGGCGAGGAAAATCATATCTGGAATGTCTCTACAAGTGATTTAATGGGAGATTGCGAACTTTTTGAGAAAAAGGCATTAGATTTTCTCAAGGAGGCCGGAAAACGCCAGGCACTTGAACCTGACGTAAGGTTGGGGTACATCGGTGTGCCTCCAATCTGTAGTGACCTGTACTCTTTCCTGGGAGAGTTGAACGTGCATGTTGTTTTCAACGAAGTACAGAGGCAGTTCAGTATGCCGTACAGAACGGATACATTAATAGACCAGTATATCTGTTACACTTACCCATATGAAATGCGATATCACATCGATGACATAAAGAAGCAGATTGCTGAGAGGAAGATTGATGGAATTATTCACTATGTTCAAAATTTCTGTCACAGACATATCTATGACAGCCTTGTTCGCAAGCATATCGATATCCCGGTATTAACGCTTGATTGTGACCGCCCCGGACGTTTAAGCGGTTCTATGAGGACGAGGATAGAGGCGTTTATTGAGATGCTTAAGGGTACAGTAAATTCTTAACAGCGGGAGGAATGTTTACCAGATTTCATTTGCTAACAGGTATAGGCCCCATCGGATGATGGATATACTTTCAAAGTAAGTTTGTTTTTACATGGATGTAAATAAATGAACTACCTTGCCAAACACAGCTTTCTAAAAAAGTAATCACACGATGCTACTAAAGATGCAAAGTGAAAAACCCTTGCCTTTTGTTTTCCTTGTGATCTTCGTGTCTTTGTGTGAGGATTCGTATTTCAACATGGATGTGAAATATTATGAGAGAAAAACCTGAAGAAAAAGTTTATGAAGACTCAATAACCAACTGGCCTGAAGATGAGAGGCCCAGGGAAAGATTGTTAAAGTCTGGTGCGCATGTTTTAACCAACGCCGAGTTGCTTGCAATATTATTGAGGGTAGGGGTTAAAGGGAAAAGTGCAGTTGACCTGGCAAGACAGATAATCAGGGAGGTGAAGGGTTTAAGAGGCCTGGACAAACTGGAGCCAAAAGATCTTTACAGTATTAAGGGCCTGAGTCATGCAAAAGTTGCCCAGATAAAAGCATCTGTGGAATTGGGAAAGAGGATACTTGAGGAGGAGAGGAAGATAGATGGTATAGCCTCTTCATCCAGGAAAGCATATGATCTGCTTTTTCCGAGGATGCGGGATCTTAAAAAAGAGGTTTTTAAGGTGATATTCCTTAACAGTCAAAACCAGGTTATTGATATAGTTACGGCCCATGAGGGTACGGTAACGATGAGCAGTGTGTATGTTAGAGAGATTATTAATCTGGCAAATAAATTTGGCGCTGCAGCCATGATCTTCGCGCATAACCATCCCTCCGGTGAACCAAAACCAAGTAACGAAGACGAAGTGATCACTGAAGAGCTTGTCTTTGCAGGCAGGATTATGAGAATAAAGGTGCTGGACCATATTATAATAGGTGAGGAGAAATATTTCAGTTTTGCGGATGAAGGATTGATAAAATGTTATAATACAAATTATGATATGAAGAAATGATGATATGTTCCAAGGGGGGGGTATGAAAATAATTGCCTGTTTGTTGTTGGTTTTGCTTTTGCTTTCTAAAGCTGCAGTTGCGGATGTTGAATCTGAAGCCTGGAGTTTACTGAAAAGATCAGTGGATAAAGTATTTATGGTACTGTCTGATAAGGAGCTGTCAATAGATCAGAAAAAAAGCAAAGTTATTGAGATTACTAATCCAGTCTTTAGTTTTCCTTTGATGGCTAAATTATCTTTAGGAAAAGAACATTGGTCCAAATTCAATGCCAGGCAGAGGGCAGAGTTTATAGACCTCTTTATTGAGCTATTTGAAAATTTCTATATCGATAAATTGGACTTTTTCAGCAATGAAACAGTTGTTTTTCAACCCGCTACCATTGTGGGAAAAAAGAAAGTCCAGATACAAACAGCTTTAATATCAAAGGGGACGCAGCATTCAATGCTATACAAGATGTTCAAAACCAAAGATGGTTGGAAGATTTATGATTTTGAAATAGAAGGTATTAGTATTCTGCAATCATACCGTTCTCAGTATCGTCACTTCCTTGAAAAAGGTGGTATTGAAGGTCTGCTGGCAAAAATGAGAGAGATAAAAGAAAATAAAAAACAGTGAAAAATTATATATAAGTTTTGGTTCAGGTGGTAAGCTCGAACCAGCGATTCTTTTTATCTGTAAATGTGAAGTCTGTGTCCTTACAATTACAAGCCTACACGCCAACCGCATGGTAGCCTGCGTCAACGTGAAGAATTTCTCCGGTAATTCCACTTGCTCCATCACTGCATAAGAAAGTGGCGGTATCACCTACTTCGCTAGTTGTTATGTTCCGTTTCAAAGGCGCCTTATCTTTCATGCCTTCATACATATCAGAGAAGTTTTTCAGGCCCCTGGCTGCCAGGGTTCTCATCGGACCGGCAGAGATAGCATTGACACGAATATTCTTTGAGCCTAAATCAGCTGCTAAATATCGAATGCTTGATTCAAGTGCTGATTTGGCAACGCCCATTACGTTGTAATTTCTGACCGCTTTTTCTCCACCGATATAAGAAAGTGCTATTACGGCCCCCCCACGTTCTTCCATCAGTGGTAATGCGCTCCTGCATAGTGCAATTAAAGAATAACAGCTTATGTCCAGGGCAAGTTTAAACCCATCACGTGATGTATTTATAAAACCGTTAGATAGGTCCTCTTCTCTGGCAAATGCTGGAGTGTGTACCAGTCCATCCAGTGAATCAATATTGTTACCCAGCCGCTCAAAAAGTTTATCTATATCGTCATCGGAAGTGACGTCGCACTCCCCGACATCTATTGCGTCTAAAGGTTCGAAAAGCTTTCTGACCTCACTGCCAAACCTTTCATTTTGATATGTATATGCAACCTTTGCACCCTGCTTTGCAAGTGACTGCGCTATTGCCCAACCGGTACTGCGTTTACCTGAAATATTGGCAATAAGTACTATTTTATCCTGAAGTAACATTTTTAATGCTCCTGCTATTGTATTCGTAAATCTATATCGGTATTATTAAGGTTTAATATGTTAATTGGAATAATAGATAAAATCAACAAATATTTCTATTCGTACTCTTTAAATAATTTATTCAAGTGATATTCCTTCTTGGAGTGTTGTGTTAAAATTTCTTTGATCTTGTCCAGGAAGGCATAGCTTTCTTCGATCTTGTCTCTAAGTATTAACTTAATGATCAGGATTGTAGTCATTTTCTCTATATCTCTATCGGCATGATGCAAATCAAGCTGCTTGAACGTTTTGGATATCATAAGTTTCTGATAGATTAAGTCGAGAGATGGGGTAAGGGTGCCGGTGAAATCATCAAATAAAACATTCTCTTTTTTTAATCCAATGGTATTGGCAGCCGAATCTATTACAGTTACTGTCATCGGTGCCGGGCCGCATAGGTAAAAAGTTGTTTTAGGATCGTCATGTTTAAGGTAGTTAGTGAGCAAAGGGCCTATAAAACCAACCTGACCAAGCCATCTCTCTCCACTCTTATCAATCAAGCCGTGTTTTATGATATTACGTTGCTGTTCTTCTGATACACCGAAGAAGCATTTTTTGTCTGTTTCGTTTAGTTCAGACGGGTTATCACCCCTGAACGCGCCTGACATGACCGGTATGAATTTAAAATTATGGTGTATTCTCTGCCAGTGGAGCCATTTAGATATATAGAGCATGGGAATATCCTGAAATCTCCTTTCTCCCAGGAAGAAGAGTACTTTTTCTTTACGTCCTTCTGCAAACCATTGATCGAGGAGTGCTAATATTGGTGCAAGTCCAGCTCCGCCAGCTACAAAGACGGCTTTATGCTTCTCTTTTTTCAGGCAGAAGTGACCATAAGGGCCGGTAAACCTGATCTTCTCACCTGCCCATAAGTTCCATATTGATCTCTCCTGAATGTACTCTTGTGTACAATTCGGCCCAAGGCATGGTACTCCGCCATTTTCAATCTGTACACGTGGGTTTATAGGAGCGGTTCTTGTAATCAGCTTGATAATATCATGCCTTATCGTAGCTATTGAATAAGCACGGTAGAGGTCAATACCAGGAGTAAATGGGATATAATCCTTTCCTCTCTCTTTGCAAAAACAGCTTATCTGCTCGCCATATTTTTTATAATGCTGCTCTACATAATCTTCCGGTATTCCTATTTGTATATACTGTCCTGGTTTATAATTAAATTTTTGAAGCGGCCGCAAACTTATTTCACATTTGTCGGATGTCAAGTTGGTCTTTTTGATTACACGGGCTGAATATTTTTTTACCTGTAGCGTTGACGTTGGAAGAAAGATGTCAAGATCTTTGTCTACTCTTACCTGGCATGATAACCTGGTGTAACCGTCACCTATTCCTTTCTCAAGAAATTTTCTGGCCTCTTCACGCGACTTACGATCAAAAAGAGGTGTTTCTGTTGGTGAATATGGTCCCATATCGGTATATAACTTTATCTTGCATTGGCCACAGGTAGCGTTCCCACCGCATCCTGATGGGATATGGTACCCTTTGTTCTGAAGGGTATTAAGTAATTTGTCTCCTCCCTCTATAGTGAATGCTTTTTCGAAGTCATCATCGCTGTGTATGCATATCTTCAGTTTCTTACCTTTGCCAAAGAACTGGTAGGTTAGTTCACTGAGACCGGCCATGGCTAACATGATTATGATAATAATAGCTATGCTCAATATTACAAATGTAGTCATTTTGTTGTTCGGATACTCAGAGAATATAATTAAAATCTAAAATTAAAATGTTTTCAGAAAATCGATATTGCACCTATACCGGTAAAGATCGCTGCCATTATCCCGAGAAGCAGTATAGCAACGGAGTCCTCATCCCACGTGTTAAAGGGGACAAATAGTCGGTGACGCCTCAATAGAGCAAGCCATACACATACCATTAGCCAGTGCAGTCCGAACCCGAATGCTGTTACGGTTGTAGCCATAAAAGACAAACCTGAAGGTATTGTGAACGTGGAACTGGCAAGAACGATACAGTTGACGGTAATCAGTTCCAGAAATTGTCCCATTTGTTGATAAGTCTCTATTGCGAAACGTCTGAGGAGCACGCCAAGGATTTGAACAAACGTTGCAATGGTAACAATAAATACGGTTAGGTAGAAAATTTTCTCAAGTCTTATAGGGACCGGAGATATCGAAGAGAGGTAGTTGCTGGCACCAATCAAAACTTTATTGTAAACTAACCAGTTGAGGCTTGTGGATAGTGTTACTACGATAACTACTGCCAGTCCCATTTTCCACGCTGCATCAACCTGCCTTGACTTATTAAGAAGCGGACATATTCCCAGGAGTTTACTGAGAACAATGCCATCAAAGAAAAGTGCGCTCAGGAATATCGGAAGAAGAATCTGAAACTGATTGTTTAAGGAAGTAACAGCTTTTATATTTGTAATAAGACTTGCTGCAAGAATTACACCTAACACAATGATTATTATGAGTGTTCTGGACATTTTGAATGCAGAATGCTTTTTTATTGTTAAAGTCTCAGCTTCTTCCATTTCCTCTTTCTCTTTCTCCTTCTCCTGTAGTACACTTTCCTGGTAGACAACACCTGTCCTGACAAAAAGCGGTCTCAACATAAAGCGCCACAATGCCAGAGCAAAAAAACCTCCTACAGGTGTTATCATCAATACTACTACTGGAAAGCTCTCCGGGAGTATCCGGAAATTAAGTAACGTCCCAAACCCTAGAGGTTCTCTCATCAGGGCCAGGAAAATAAGTGCGATAGAGTAGCCGAGGCATGCCTTTAAAATCTTCTTCTGTGCATCCCAGAATCCAAATGTCAGCCCTTCGGCAATTACTGCTAGTACAATGCAGTTTGTTGTAATCAGATCGATATATGCTCTTATGTTGAATGCTATTCTAGGGATAGTGGCCTGAGCTATCAGGTTAAAAATTGTTACAAAAACAGATATGATAATCATTAAAAGTGAGATTTTGTGATGAGTACCGGATGCGATAATTAATTTCTTAAAAGGGTATACAAGGCAGAAGCTGACACACGTTACAAAGACTACACCAACTCCCATTGTAAGAGAGTTTTCCATTTTGTTTGTAACTGCCAGGGCAGAGCAGAAACCAAGACCCGCAGCCGCTGAAACAATATAGTTATCTCGTAAAAAGAATTTAGATATCTTCCTGACGTACCTTGCCAGCATGTCCATTACCTTCCTACCTCCATTTCCTGCCAGAAGGCAGCCATTGCCTCGTTAATGATATTTTCTATCCCCTTGCTTGTATATGTAGCTCCCGTAATGGCATGTATCTCATTCGATCCAACTGTTTCTTGTCCTCTGGCCAGCGAAAACCTCGGTTTAAGTTTTTTGCCGACAAACTGTCTCTTAAATTCCGCTTCCGTCATCCTGCCTCCCAGGCCTGGTGTTTCAGTATGGTCCAGTACCTCTATACCTTTAATGGTCTCAAGGTCTGGGCCGACACAGATAAAAAGAGAAATGTCAGCAGCTTTATTAAAACCATACCCCAGTTTTGTAGTAATAAATCCAATGCCTTCCAGGCTGCCTTCCTTGTAATACAGATATACTTCCATTCCCGTTTTATCCATTTTCGGTAGAGTAGTTGATAGTTCAGGAATATAGATGTCTGAAGTGTGCTTTCTGGTAATATTATTCTTGAAAACTCTTCGTACGTCCGCCTTATCTATCTTGACCTGGTGAAAGCCAAGGAATTGTTTTTCTTCCGTGAGATATGGAATATCGAATATGTCAAGCACTGATCTTTTAAGTTTAATTTCATGATATTCTGCAATCCTTGCTGAAGTTGCAAAATAGAGGGTCAGCAATATTGTACATGGTATAGCCGTAATAAGAGTAATAGAAAAGACTCTAATGAGTATTGTTTTAGACTCGTTCATTTTTATCTGTATTTTATCCTCAGTATCAGAGATTGAATTGGGATTCCTATAAGGTTCATCAGTAGTATAGCATACATTATGCCTTCCGGTATCGGTGTGAAGCTTCTGATTACTACCGTTATAAGACCGCAACCCACACCAAAAATCCACTTGCCTATCTGACTGTATGTAGTTGTGATTGGGTCTGTTGCCATGAAAAAAGCAGCAAAGAGGAGACCTCCACTCAGAAGCTGAAAAACAGGAGGGGCTACGGTGTTTCCAACTATCAGAGATAAAACCATGGAAAAGATAAACACGCTACCCAGGTATGCAACAGGGATTCTCCAGTTAGCGATTCTTTTAAGGCATAACCATATTCCCATTATGATAACAGAGATCCTGCATGTCTCTCCCAGTGAGCCGGTATTTGAGCCTAACATAAGAGAAAAAAACGACGCGGTTTCACCGGTTTCCTTATAAACTGTCAGAGGTGTTGCGTGTGTTATTGCATCCACTCCATGAATTAGAGACTGGGCGGTTGGCATACCGCTGAACGGTTCCTGCCATCCGGTGACTACTATGGAGGGAAAGCATATTGTCAGCAACAGGCGTCCTAACAGGGCGGGGTTAACAATATTATGTCCAACTCCACCGAGTATATTCCTGAACAGTATACTTATGGCCGCACCTGCTCCAATAAGCCAGAGAGGTGCCTGCGGCGGTAATAACGCCGGGATAAAGAGGCAGGTTACAAACCCTCCTTCATTAATTCTCTCTTCTCTGGCCAGTACCACCCATATTACGTCAACTACAAATACACCGATACCTAATGAGACAATAAGCTTGGGTACAACACATAGAAAACCATAAAAGTATATTGCGGGTGCAACCCATCCAAAAAACAGTGCCACAAGGACAGCTCCCATGTATTGCTTGACATCTACATTGCTCCGAATGTACGGTGGACTCTTCGCTGTGTCTTTTGTGCTTCTGATCAAACCGTCACATGCTTCAAACAGCGCACCGAATAGAAAATTTACCTTTGGGCGTGATTGAACAAAATTTTCTGCCCTGTTCAGGTTATTATTTAAAGCTGTCTCAATACTTTTGGATATTTTCATTTTTATTTGTTTTCTGACTTACATTCTCTAATTACCTGAAGCAGTTCCAGTTTTGAAGGGCATATAAAACTGCAGAGCCCGCATTCAATACATTTTTCCAGTGCATAGGTTCGTGCCTTCTGTTTCTCGCCGCGTGAATAACTATGCCAGTAAAGGGCCGGTTCAAGATTTACCGGGCAGATATCGTCACAGTAGTTGCAGTATACACATCGTCTCAATTCTCCCATGAGGCTAGTTGTAGATCGTAGCTCATTTGTCCTCATGTAAGGGAAAGGCGTCTTATAATCTCTCTCCTCCATCACTACAATATTCTTTACGGACCAGCCAACTGATTGAGACAAATCTTCAACCTCTGTACCGTTCAGAGGTCCGTCAAAAAAGACACGATATTTGATATCAGTTCTGATATATTTTTTTAAAACAGTTTCAACAGGAGTACCGGGTTTTATCTTTAGTATCCTGTTTTCATTTAAGCCTGTTCCGGAGATAGGTATGAGACGTACTCTGTCTTCTTTCTTTAGTATATAATGTTCATAAATGCCGGCGACGGATTGGGGTTCTAATAAAAGAATTCCATGATTAATTGTATTCTCACCAAAGGTGGTCTTGACTCCAAGAATGCTTTTTATAATCAGCACTGGTGCATCATAAGGATAAACAGGTTTCATGCTATATGTATGCAGCCATTCATGCTTTTTCCCATAACGAATTAAGTCATTAATGAGATCATCTTCACGGCGGTTAACAACAATGCAGCACCGTGAGTCAGGAAAGAATTCAGACCTTACTTTCTCCAGCCTGTGTAAAAAAGTTATTGATTTGTCTTTGAGGATAGCCCAATGAGGAAGTGCCCATGGTTCTGTAGGGCAGAAATTTATTATAATGTGTTCAACTTTTTTATCAGGGAAGGAGAAACTGAAATTTTCTGTCTGGCCGCTATACCTTACTGATACGATGTCTTCGGCAAACTCAGTTGGATATGCCTTTATGAGATTAAAACCTTTTTTGTATGCCATATTAAGTTAGCTTATTTCCCATATGTGTTTAATTTTCCATTATATCCTGTTTAAATATGAATTTCAATTTTATGTTGAATAATTATCAATGCAGAATAGCATTACTTAAAAGGTGCTCTACAGCCGGGTGACTATTAAGAATACCCTTGCAACAGGTCAGATAATCTATAAAATTCGTTACTATACAAAAGATATAATCACTTGTCAGGAGTAATAATCAACTTTGTTTTTTCTGTTCAGGAGATAATGGATGAGCAAATACATATCGTTTATCTTACTTAGCATAATTTGCATGACCATCATCCCGTCAAACATTTCATATGCAGATGATATTTCGGCTATTACAGAAGATGGCAGAGGTGTAGTCCTTCACGATGATGGGACCTGGGAGTTTGCTGATTTATCAAAACCTGTTGAGTTGACGGAGGAACAAGCGGTGGAGATTGTTAAAAATATGCCGTGTTCAAGAGGAGGGACTGTAGACCGGTTTCTGATTAAAAAGACAGGAATTCCATCAATAGAAGATCTGGGTTGGCATGTGCACAAAAAGGAAGACGGTTTTGAAGTGATACGGTTATTATTGACCAGAAAGAAAATTGAGTCCAAATATAGATGGCATGTTTACAAATCCGGAAAAGTGAAGCCACTTAATGCGAAAGCAATCGGAATTACTAAGGAGTAGAATATAACTCAGCTTTTTAATCAAATAGAAATAGTGTTTATTAAATTGAGAAGATACAAGACTTTTTTAATACAAAATGAAAAGAATCTACACTAATTTAAATATAGTCTGCAATATCCCTGTGTATCCTTATTTTATCTTATTCAGAAATCATCTATAGTTGCAACTCTTGTTATTTAAATGAATTACAATAATTTTGTTAACATAATCACTCTGTTGCCGATAAGTTAATATATAGTGATAAGTTAGATTTCAGGAGATTTTTAAGATGAGATTTGGGGAATATTTGATTAGTAAAGGTGTAATAGACAGGGAGGATTTGGATGTAGCGCTTAAGCTTCAAACTGAAAAAAGCCTGAGACTGGGAGTATTGGCTGTAGAAGATGGCCTTTTAACTGAGCAGCAGTTAAGCGCTATACTGGACCGTCAGAGAGAGGCTGAGGATACAGGCTTGTTTGGAGAAATAGCAGTTAATATGAATCTCTTAAGCAAAGAACAGGTTAATCAGCTTTTAGATAAGCAAAAGGAGTATGACAAGATAATTGGCCAGATATTGGTACTATCTGGAGCCATCAGCAGAAATGAAAAGGAGAAGGAGTTAGATCTCTTTTATAAAACGATAGATAAACACAATTAGGTCTCTCACCTGCTATCCCCATAGTTATTTATAAATGATAGTTTAAGAATTCAGTTCAAGAGGATCATATTCAATAATGAAAGCGTATAAAATGGTGCTATGAATAGATACTGCTCCATCCTAAAACTACCAAATCTAATTAATACCCTCTTTTTTACCCATTTTTATACCCTTACACTCAATTCTGCAAGTTATTAAGCAGAAGTCTATTTCACCGGACATTATTCAAAAAGCACTATTTTCATGAGATTTTGTAGTGATGTGCGCCTATTTTGAACAATTGGAGATGCGAATAAATTTCGTTCAAAATCTCATCCCCCACAGAACAATAAAAAATTACATTTAAGCCCGCTGAGCAGTAATCTGTACATGGAAAATCCAATAGCACAAGCCTTGATAGACTACTTTATCGTAAGGTTCAGAGAGTATTAAGGAGTAGCTTGAATCACATCTAAAATGCACTTGCAATCATACACTGCGTATGCTAGCTTACGCAAAATTAACATGAAAAAACAGGTATAAAGTAGGTATTTTTTATACCTACTATCCTAAATGGGTATAAGAGTTATTCTTTTGAATATATGATATCTATTACTTTAATAGTATGGCATATCTGCTGGTGTTTTAAGGTACTAAATCAAAAATTAAAATAGAACTTTTTCTGATGCAGGAGTTGTGGTAACCGCCGAATTCACTATGGAATTAAAGTGGTCTGCTCAGATAAATTTTACTTTAAAAGGAAGGTGGGTGAAAATGAATTTTAGAAATTTTGCTGTGGTTTTTCTGATGGGTGTTTTCTTCTTTACGATTAACGCTGTTCCTTCATTTGCGGATCCTTCGGAAGGCGAGCTGACAGGTCGGCAAATTATGGAGAAGCAGAAAGAGTTGCATAAAGTATCGAGTGAGTTTGAATCCCAGAAAATGGTTTTAGTGGATAAGTCTGGAACCAAAGAGACCAGGGATGTGCGTCGTTATATACAGGAACAGGAAGAAACAGATGTCTTCAGATCCTTAATTGTATTTTTACAGCCTCCTGATATCAAGGGAACTGCTTTACTTAACTGGCAACATAAAGACCAGTCCGATGATCAATGGCTTTATCTTCCCGCTCAAGGAAAGATGCAGCGTATTGCAAAGGGTGGGGGGAGAAATTATTTCATGGGAACTGATTTTACTTATGAAGATATGCAGAGTGAAGAATTTGACGATTACACTTACACACTTTTGAGAGAAGAACCTATCGCAGATGAAGGTGACTGCTATGTAGTGGAGGCTCTTCCGGCCACTAAGGAAAAACAGCGAGGATCCGGATATAGTAAGAGAATCATGTGGTTAAGAAAGGATATCTTTATAACGGTGAAGGTTGAGTTCTATGACAGAAGAAAAAAATTGATCAAAACACAAACCAACAGTGCCTTTGAAAATGTAAAAGGGACCATCTGGCGAGCCAAGAAGACCCTCATGGATAATATTAAGGTACAGCATAAGACAGCGATTATGGTTGTAAAGAGAACGGTTAATGAAGAGATACCGGCTAAGACTTTTACAGAGCGTTTTATTTTAAAGGGTGAGCATACCCAGTAAAAGATGGTATTCATACCAACTTTAAGCTGTGTTTACGAAGTAAACAGGCTTTTTGATTATAAGTGTCAGCTTTTTCCTGCAGATTTGGGGTCTATATAACGGAGAGAAGTACTAAATGAAAAAAATAGAATCGGTTATTACGTGGAGCAGGCTGCACCCGGTTATTGTGGCCATTGTTGCAGGGATTATTACAGCCTTTTTTGCTTATCAATTGCCCAAGATTCGAGTAGACGCTTCTGCTTCACGAATGATGGTAAAAGATGACCCTAATCGGGTTTTCTATGAAGAAACGATAGAGACATTTGGCTCAGACAATACAACGGTTATCTATGTTAAGGATGAACAACTTTTCACCTTTGAAAAGCTACTAGCTATTGAAGAGGTTTTTTATGCATTATATGATGTGCCAGGGGTTACTCGTGTTAATGGTCTTTATACAGTAAAGAACTTTAAGGGAATGGACGGTTATCTGGACACGAATCCCTTACTAGACCCTATTCCTGAAGAGCAGGAAGAGCTCGATGTCGCCAGGAAGGATGCGATCAACAGTCCGCTAATGCTGGGTTCTATGATTTCTGAAGATGGCAAGGTGATGGCCATCTCTGTAATTGCGGAGCCTGTCAAAGGCGATGACGACTTCGATAAAAACTTTTCAACAGCTATAGACGAAGTAATTGCTCCCTTGAAAGACAAAGTAGATGAAGTTTTTCAAATTGGAACACCACTCACTCGCCGCTCAATCATTTATAATATCCTGGATGATCAGATGACACTCGTCCCAATGGCAGTTGCTATCTTATTAGTGCTCCTGGTGGTTGGCCTGAGATCTTTTAATGGGGCTATTATTCCGGTGATTACGGGGGGAGTATCGGTTATCTGGGCGGTGGGTTTTATGATCCTTATGGGAATTCCCATTCAAGTACTGACCGTGATCATGCCATGTCTTGTTCTGGTGCTTGGCGCCACGGAAGATATGCACATTATTTCAGAATATTTTAACGGAATTGAGGAAGGAAATACTAAACTTAAGGCAATCGACTATATGTCTCGTAAAGTATCAACAGCAATTGTGTTGACGGCACTGACAACTTTTTTAGGGTTTGCTTCGATTATTCTAAATGACATAACCCTTTTAAAAGAGTTTGGTATTGCATCCACCTTCGGCCTTTTTGTAAATTTCTGGATCACCATAACTATTGTTCCTGCATGCTTAAGGTTTTTCGGGGAATCCAAGAGCCCATTTAGGAAAAAACACCAGGAGGGAGAAGATGGAGGGAAATTCTTTAAGTGGATGGCTGAGAAATCCATTCGTATCGTTAATACCAAAAAGAGACTTGCATTGATTGTTTATTGTGTATTAGTGTTGATTAGTTGTTATGGCATAACAGTGATCAAGGTGGATAACGATCTGTTAGGCTATTTTAAGGCAAGTTCAGATATTAGAGTCAAGGCTGATATACTACATGAAGATCTGGCAGGAGCTCAAACTTTCTACATTGCCTTAAAAGCTCATGAACATGATAAAGGGGCTTTCAAAAAATCTGAAGTACTAAAAAAGATTTTTGCCGTTCAGGACTATATTGATAGTTCCGGTGATTTTGACAATTCTGTCTCTTTAGCTAATAACATAGCACTTGTGAATCGTGAGATGAGTGGTGGAACTCGGGATAAATACCTTATTCCTGATAAAGACGAACTGGTTTCACAATACCTTCTCTTTTTTACCAGAGATGATATAGACCGTTACGTATCTTCTGATTATTCGGAAGCCAATATTGTTGTCCGTCACAATTTAAGTTCCTCTTATGATCTTAAAATTGCCTTGAACAAATTAACTGAAGTTCTAAAAAAGCAGTTTGACGGAACTGAAATCCAATTTCGGTATACGAGTGAGAGTATTCTCATTAATACTGCGGCTGAAAGTATCGCTGTGGGGCAGGTGCAGTCACTGGGACTTATGGGCTTTATTATTTTCGTCATTATGTGTGTTTTGTTTGTAAATGTAAAGGCTGGGTTTTTGTCATTGGTTCCCAATCTATTTCCAATCGTACTGCTTTACGGGGTAATGGGGATTTTTGATGTCCCATTGAACCCGGGTACTGCCATGATTGCTGCGATTGCTATCGGTATTGCCGTAGATGATACTATCCACTTTATGGTTCGATATAACGCAGAGATGAGAATACTTAACGATCAAACCAAAGCAATGGAGAGTTCTATCAGGGAAGAAACCCGCCCGGTGCTTACAACTTCTATTGCGCTGGCTCTTGGTTTTGCTTCCCTTGGGTTTTCGAATTTTGTGCCTTTGATTTACTTTGGACTTTTATCAGCCATGGTGATGATGTTGGCCCTGATGTCAGATATGTTTATCACTCCAATGCTTCTGGTTTCCACGAAACTCATTACCATTTATGATATGTTGGCCTTGAAGTTGAGAGAGGCAGTAATCAAAGAATCACCTCTTTTTAGGAATATGAGTAAGTGGCAGAGCAAAAAAATTGTTCTACTGGCTCATAGTAAGGTCTTCAATAAAGGAGACTTTATTATTAAACAGGGGACAAGAGAGAGGACCATGTATTTGATTTTAGACGGTTCGGTGCAAGTGGAGTCCACAGGAGCGGACGGCTACAAGACGGTTTTTAAAGAGCTCCAGAGTGGAGAGGTTTTTGGAGAGATTGCTCTGGTAGACGAGGTTGAAAGAACTGCTGATGTTGTTGCCCTTGGAGATGATACTCAAGTGATTGAGATCGATTGGAAATCTTTAGAGCGGATAAGAAAAATTTTCCCCCATCTGGCCAGCCAGCTCTTTTTAAACATATCCAGAATATTGGGTGGGCGTTTGGCTGCTATGGATACTGCAAAGGAAGCCAGTCATTGATGTTTTGCTTATTTAATTATAGGAGATTTTTTCTAGCTATAGGGTTTTTCTTTGCCTTTTTGTTTGTTTATGTTACCCCTATTTCATTAGCAGATGAATTTGACGATCTTTTTAGTGATATAGTCACAGAAGAAGCTCCTCCCGAAAAGAAAAGCATATGGAAGGATTTGATTGATAATTCCAATTTCAAACTTTCACTGCGTTCCATGGCGCATTATGAAAATGCAACCTCAAGACCGGATTTTGATGAAAAATCCATGTTTTTTGATGAAAGGCTTTTTTATGATACCAAGCTAAAGAGGGGAAAAAACCTTTTTAGTCTGGCTATGTGGTTTGAATTTGGTAATCAAAAAGCCACTTATAGAGGAGTTGGTGATTTCCCGGAAGACCGCGATGATACCAGGCGGCATGTAGAGTTTAATGAGATTAATTGGGTGAGAAGCTGGGATGATTTTGATATAACCCTTGGAAAAAAGGTTTATAAGGCTGGGATATGTGCTATCTATTCTCCTTCAGATCGTATTAGCCCCAAAGGGCTCAATGATCCTTTCAACCCCAGGGAGCTTGGTACCTGGCTGGCCAAGGTAGATTTTTTCAAGGGAAACACGACTTATTCATTAACTGTTATTCCTTACTTTACTCCTCTAAAAAGGCCTCATACCAGTTCAAGGTGGTCAGGTGTGGGTGGTTCTACTTTTAGCTTAGAATCTCTAATCCCAAATGATCTTCCTACGTCTAATGTAACGACTACTTCAGGTGAAAGGTTTCCAAGAAGAACATTGAAAAACGTACAAGGCATTTTTAAGGTGAAGACAACGGTGAAGGGTTGGGATTTTTTCCTGCAAGCTTTTCATGGACCAAACTTTTTCCCAGTGCTTACTCAACAGTCTACAAACAATTTTCTAACTGAGAAGGTACGTGTGGGGCATTATAGTACCGGATTTTCGACGACTTACAAAAAGTTGGAATTCCACGGTGAGGGGCTCTATCAATTGGCATATGCCAGTAAAGACGATAATTATGTCAATTTTGTCTTTGGCAGCACCTTAACAATGGATGAGTGGGTTAAGCACATTGGTTTAGAGCAGATAGATTTTACGGCAGAATTCTCTAAGGAAGAGATCTTGGCAAAACAGACACATACCGGTTATGTTGCCAGCTCAGAAGAATCGCGTATTGCAAGAGACCTTGTATTCACTCGTGCTGTTTTTAAATATAGTGAAAACTTAAGGCTGGCCGCTGGATTTAATTATGACTTTGATGAGAGGGGCCATATTGATATGGCCGGATTTGAATATAAGGTGAGGCCTGGTTTGATTCTTAAAATGAATACAGAATTTTATAATGGTAAAAAAGATACCCACTATGGTCAATTTCGTGAAAACGATAGATTGGTTACCGTTATAGAGTATTCTTTTTAATAGTTCTTTCAGGCTGGAATCCAACAAAAAAATCTGAAGTTCTGGATCAAAATGGAAATAAATAAAACTTGATTCTGAACGGTTACAGATATAATATTGAGTATATAGGGATTGTACGGTAAACTTATTTTTCTCTTTTTACCTTATTTTAGGAGATTACTATGAAGAGTCCTTTTAAATATTTTTTAGTCGGAATTGCTGTACTTTTTTTATTCGCAGGATGTCAATCACAGCAGGTAGTCGAAAAAAGCAGCACTGAAAAGCATGTCTGTGCAGCTTGTGAAAAGGGGAAAACCGGTGAAGCAGTGTGGTGTGATTCCTGTGGCGCCGGTTACGTTAAAGGTGAAAAAGTAAAATGCAAGCACTGTTTTGAAGGTATGTCAGGAGAGAAAAGTGGCTGGTGCGAGTCCTGCAACAAGGGTTATTTAAAAGGTGAGAAAGTTGATTGTAAGAAGTGTTGTACTACAGGGGTTGTTTGTGAAACATGTCAAAAAAAGAGTTGAACTAACCCTTACTGCCTACTGTAAATTTTTTAAAGGTATCCTTGTGTCAATTAGACGCAAGGATACCTTTTTTTATTTACTCATCAAGGGCTGAAACCATAGATTCTGCTGCCACACGGTTTCTTCCAGTATTCTTTGCAGAATAAAGGGCCAGATCTGCCCTGTTGACGAAATCCTTAAGAGGCTCACCTTGCCTATATTGTGCAGCGCCTATCGAGACTGTTATCATTTCCAGTTTTTCTGTTTTCCCTTTCCTTTCCAGCCTTAAACGAGCAATTGAAGCCCGTATATTTTCCGCAACAGTTGCAGCTCCCAGAAGCGGGGTTTCCGGTAGTATCACGGCAAATTCCTCTCCACCGATGCGTGCAACAACATCTTTTCCTCTGACATTTTTTCGTATATTTTTTGCTACAAACTTTAATACTTCATCACCTACAATATGGCCATGCTTATCGTTAAATTTCTTAAAGTGGTCTATGTCAATAACTAAGGCGCACAAATTGCCAGGTTTGCTGACAGACTTTTCCAGGGTTTCGTCAAACCCTTTTCTGTTCATAACTCCTGTCAGAAAATCTCGTAACAACTCAGTTTTTGCATGTTCAAACTCCTTTTGCAAAACCTGTAATGTTTTTGTTGTCTCTTTTAATCTCTGTTGTGTCGCCTCTCCGGATTTTCTTATCTCTCTGGTTGCAACAATGACTTCATCCAGAATATTTCTGATATCACTGATAGACATCTCATCTGATAATTTTTCAGCATTTGATAATGCTGTTGACTCATATTCCTGAGTTTGTCCGCTTAACTCATTCAACTCTCCGAAGACTGTCAACAGAGTCTGTTGTAATTTTTCCCGGATTCCATTCAGCACATTTTCCTCTTGTTCGACGACAAAACGCTGATAAATTTCTTCATTTGTCTCCTCTGTATACGGTTCATTCCTTTCAATAATTGAATCGATAGCTTCCTGAAGTGCTTTATTTCTTCCGGAGACGTAGTAATACCATGTTGCATAATTCTTTGGTGTTATGGGGATACCATGTTTAGTCATCAGTGGTAATGTGAGACGAACGTATCTGGACACCTCTTCCTGTGATTCAGAAATATTCATTATCATTAATCTATCCCGTTTAAATTTGTAAAAACTAAATAATATTTATCCGATGCGACATATTAAGCATATGAAAATTGCAATATGCATACCAATAATATGTTTAGATTGGAAAAGATTTGTTCCGATTCTTAAGTTGTATATCTGCAAGTCATTATGTTATAAATCGATATTGTCCAATTAACGTCTTTCAGGCGTTTTTGATTCAAAAAAAACATTTATTGTAGCAATACGGGAAAGTTCCTGTGTAACAGAGGTATTGGACATGATTTTTAGTTATATTTATCAAAAAACTGTATTCTCTTTTGCGTTGACTTCAATAATACCCGGAGTTAATATTCCACAACATGAAATTGAAAATATTATTATGTGCAGAAGATGACGGATTGATGGTCAAGACCATTAAAACTGCAGTCAGTGGGAAAGGTTTTGATGAAGATATAGTTCTTGTTCGAGATCAATACGATGTAGACGCTGTCTCTAAAGAGATTGTGGACGCTGATGTTGTCTACCCTGATAAAACCATTATTACCATGGAAATGATAATGAGCGCAGAGAAAGTGAGATTATTCCAGTGCGGTACAGGCTACGATACTGTGGACCTTGAGTCTGCTAAGGAGAGAAGGGTTCCTGTATGCAATATGCCCGGAATTACGGCACAGTCCGTAGCCGAGCATGCAATGTACCTTGTGTTGGCGTTGGCAAAGAATGACAGGGACTATGGGCATGACATGAAGGAGGGTAAGTGGATCAGGGGGGCTGGTGTCGAGCTTGCCGGAAAAACACTGGGTTTAATTGGATATGGTAACATAGGTAAGTTACATGCCAGGATCGCTCATGCATTTGGAATGAAGATAATAGCATTTAGAAAGAATAGGGAGAGAGGGAATGAAGGACTTGATTTTGTAGAAATTGTTGACTTTGATTATCTATTGGAAAAATCTGATATAGTTTCTATTCTCATCCCTTTAGTAAAACTTGGCAGTTGCAAGACGGAAAGACTGATTGGGAAAAAGGAGTTGGAAAAGATAGGCGGTGCAGGGCTCGGATGGTTGATAAATACGTCCAGAGGCGCCATAATTAACGAGAAGGATTTAATAGAATCATTAAAAAGCGGAGTTATCAAGAAAGCAGCCCTAGATGTATATGAAACCGAACCTCTTCCGGAGCAAAGTGAATTGAGAAAACTTCCAAATGTAGTACTTACTCCTCATATAGCCGGTGATACAAAAGAAGCCCTGATCAAAAGGTACACTCTGATTGCAGAAAATGCAATCAGAGTTATGAATAACGAAAGGCCGCAATACATTGTAAAAGAGCTGCAATCTGTTTTTACCAATCCTTAGTCCCCGGCCTTCTGTTCCTTTCTTATCTCCAGTTTCTCCAGCAGAAACAGAACTTCAGCAGCATCTATATAATCAAGGCCGGGATCAGAGGCCAACTCTTTTTCACGAGAACCGGAAAGGATGGACTTTAACTTTGAAATCAATAATTTGCCTTGTGCCGGTATTTTGGGATCTCCAGCAACTTCATCCAGATGTTTCTTTACCTCCTCCTGTGGTTGGCTTCCCATTGCCTCATCAAACAGGGTACATAATCTTGCACCAGGGTTCTGATCCTCTCCGCCATCACGACGGAATGCGAGATATAATTGAATAGCCTGCTCGCGAGCCTGTGCGGCTGCCTCCTTGTTACCGTCGGCAAGTTCAATTTCATGCAGTTTGTCCCAGGCTCTCCATGGTTCAACACTATGACCATATGGTTTGAAGCACTCAATAGCTCGCTGGATTTCCTGCCTGGCATCTGCGAAACGTTTAAGCGTGATTAATGTAATGGATAGGTTTCCACGTACTCGTCCTTCATCTGCTTTGTTATTAATCTCTACATATTTCTCTGCCGATCGTTGCAGATAGGCTATTGCTTCATCTGTTCGTCCCATTTTCGCATAATGACTTCCGAGCCTTCCAAGGTTCTTGGCCTGGTCCAATAAATTTCCCTGCTGTTCAGATATGGAAAGAGATTTCTGGAAAGCCTGCTCTGCCTCATCAAATTGACCGATTCCCTCATATACCGCACCTATCTGCTGATATGCAACTGCGACCATATTCATATCACCAAGACTCTCAAATATTTCCCGTGCTTCATTATGTGCGATAATAGAGTCTTCGTATCGTTCCTGAGATAATCGTACAGTTCCAAGTTGACCTTTTCCTATGGCGGCATGCTTTTTACTATTGTGTTCTTCAGCTATGCGTATGCACTCTTCAAAAGCTGCAGCAGATTCGTCAAGACGGTTAAGGTCCAGAAGGCACTCTCCTTTTTTAGCGAGTGAAGCGGAGACCATTATCCCGGCAGCATTAGATTTTTTCAAGCTGGCAATCTGCTCAAAGCGTTTGATTGCTTCATTAATTGATTGAAGTGCATTTTCAGAGGCTCCTCCCATTCTTAATACCCTTCCGAGCAGTACGTAAGCTTCTGCTGTATCGTAGTCTGCACCATCATAACTTTGTTCACCGGATTTTATGCACTTATCCAGCAATACCTGTGCGACACTTAAAGCCTGTGGGAGGTTTCCCAGCTCCAGGTATTTTTCAACATGCATTCTTAATGCTTCAAATCTTTCTGGGGCCCATTCTGAAGACTTCCTCTTTTCCTCTTCCTGAATTGCCTTTACTTTTGCCAGAATATCCGGTTTGTCCAGGTGTGCTATCAATTGTTCAAACAATGTAGCCCTGTCCAGCGTTACTTCTGGAACTTCCTGTGCCTGTACATATTCCATTGCTTTAATTAGATTAGGAAGTTCCATCAGTGTCAGTTCATCTGCGAGTTTCGAATCTTCAGACTGTTGCTTGTACAGAAACTCACTTAATTGCCGCAGGCATTCTGACCACCTGCTCCTGCTTCTATCGAGCATGGCTTCATCCAGTTCATTCAGGAGAAAAGGACACAGTGAGGGGTGAAAATGCAGAAAGCCATAAGGCATCGGTTTTGCCAGGTTAATTTCAAGTAATTCACTAACCAGTAGATCCCTTTCAGTATCATCAAGCTGTAAAACGTTTGCTATATTTGAAATGCTTCCGCCTCCCTGAAATACACCCAGCGGCTTAATCTTCTCACGAATACCCGGTGACAGTCGCTTCAGGGAATTTTCTATTCCTGCAATGAGAGTGCTTTTCCGTTTATCAGTCAGACTTTTATTTAATACAGCAATTATTTGAGATATGGTTTCATTTATGCCTCCTGAACCGATCTTGATCTGTGTTCCTACCGGTTCATTATCAAAATGCTTATTTAACTCTGCAGGCTTAACACCCGCCAGAATTAATGGAATCACTTTGTAGTCATCTCCCTCTTTACTGCTTACTTCCAGTGCGTATCTTGTCTCTTTCAATACCTGTGGAGAATTTATAGTATCGGGTCCAATTACGGCAATAAATGAACCTGCCTGTTCGATTGCCAGTTTTGTATCAGGATCTAATCTGTCATCAGGTGCTGTATCTTCCGGGACAACACCGGTATTCAGTCCCTGGTCCTCAATGCCTTTACGCAGGGTTATCAAAAGTTCGTTATACTTTGTACCGTGAGAGATAAATATATGGTTATTTTTCATGATGCCTTTCTAAATATTAAATTCATAATTTTAATTTGCATTGTCCTCTTTAATGTCTCCTACACTTCGACTCGGCTCAGGGTGACGTCATAAAAAGCTTAGTTGAAGATAGTTATCATCACAATAGTGACTTGATTACTACTGTTATACTCATTTTTAACTGAAAATAAATATATTACAAAAAAGTATAATAATGAATGCCTTGTAAATCAATGTACAAAACGCCTTAATACTTAAATATTTGATGAAAATAATATTTTAACATCTAATTTTGCTTAATATGGTAACTTTAATTGACATATTCACATTCATTACTATAATAAACGATTGCAAATTTCGAGGATCACGTGTGTTTAAGCTGGTTTGTAATAAGCACTAATGATAAGTTTCCAATAAACTGAGGAAGGACTCATATCATTTAGCATATTTAATAATAAAGAGAACGTAATAAGATGAGTGGTAAAATCGAAAGTCTTGATATTGATGAAAAGATAGACAATACCGTATTGAGGTATGTCGGAAATACTCCTTTGGTAAAGGTTAGTACTTCTCATGTTATACCTGATAAAGTGGAAATATACGCTAAGCTCGAGTATCTCAACCCGGGAGGATCTGTAAAAGACCGTCCTGTCTTGTGGATGATAAAAGAGGCGATAAAAACCGGAAAACTTACTCATGACAAGGCGATTCTGGATTCTACATCAGGAAACGCGGGAATAGCATATTCAATGATTGGATCCGCATTGGGATATGAAGTGGATCTGGTTATACCTGGGAATGCCAGCAAAGAGAGGATGCAGACTATCAGGGCTTACGGGGCAACAATTATCACGACTGATCCTATAAAGGGATATGATGAGGCTATAAGGAAAGCACATGAGATGCTGGCAGAGAATCCGGATAGATATTATATGCCGGATCAATACTCTAACGAGTGTAATCCAATCGCCCATTATGAAACGACAGGTAAAGAGATCCTGGAACAGACTAAGGGCAGGGTTACACACTTTATTTGCGGTGTTGGAACAGGCGGCACTGTGATGGGTGTCGGCAGAAGGCTGAAGGAGTACAACCCGGACATAAAGATTTATGTCATCCAGCCTGAGGATTTCCCCGGAATTGAGGGGCTGAAGCCAATGGGTGAGGAGTATATAAAACCAAAAATCTACCGGGAAGACTTTATAGAAGATCATGTAATACGTGTAACCTCAGAGGAAGCAAAGGAGACGTGTAGTATTCTGGCCAGAGAACTGGCTCTTTTTGTCGGGCAGTCGTCAGGCGCATTTATGAAGGGTGCTTTAGAGTTGGCCGGGGAAATAGATGAAGGTGTTATTGTAACCCTTTTTCCAGATACCGGCAGCAGGTATTTCAGTACACAATTATGGGAAAAATAATAATGAAAAGAAATTTACTTACACTTCTTGGTATTTCAATTTTATCGCTTGCATTTATTACAATGAATTCCGGTTGCAGCGGAAAACTGAAAGATGCTGAAGAGCATTATGATATAGGCACTCTGCATTGGAAGCAGGGAAGGCTTGATGACGCTATAGAAGAATATAAGAGGTCAATAAGCGTTTTTCCAAATTTTGAGAAAGCACATTTTAATCTGGGCTGCGTGTATACTCAGAAAGGAGAATTCGATCTTGCAATTGAAGCATTCAAGAGAGGATTGGAAATCAAACCTGATTGGTTAGAGGCTCATACAAATCTGGGTGCTGCATACGAAACAAATAATATGCTTAAAGAGGCATTGGAGGAGTATAAAAAGGCACTGGGGCTTAATCCAGGTGTCCCGGAATCTCATGTAAATCTTGGCAATCTCTATTTCAAGATGGAGAAGCTTGATGATGCTATCGCTGAATATAATATGGCCACTAAACTTGAGCCCGGTTTTGCCGAAGCCTACAATAATGTAGGTTATGTTTATCTCAAACAGGGTAAATACAGCCTGGCAATTAATCATTTAAAGAAGGCAGTTGAACTGAAGCCGGGTTATATCAGTGCTCATAATAATCTTGGGCAGGCATATATAAAAGTGGGATTACGTGATAAAGCAATGGAACAGTATGATATAGTCAATGAACTTACCAGTAAGAAAAAGTGAGTTGTTATTAATAATTAAATGTTCTATACCATCAAGTCTGCTTCAACAATAAATCCAAAATGACTGTTTATGAGGCCGCTATAAATAGACGTACTATCAGGCGATTTAAACAAAAGCCCATTCCGTTAGAGATCCTGAAAAAGCTTGTTAATGCGGGAAGGCTGGCTCCCTCCAGTGCGAATCTGCAGCCCATCGAATATATCATCATAGAAGAGGCAGATCTTGTAGAAAGGGTGTTTGAGACATTGAAATGGGCCGGATACATTTCTCCTGCGGGAAACCCTCCTCCGGGAGAGAGGCCGGTATCTTATATCGTAGTGCTCGCTAACAATAAAAAGAATTCTGGTAACTGTGAAAGAGATGCTGCCGCTGCAATAGAAAATATTCTGCTCGTTGCCCTTGAAGAGGGTATTGGAAGCTGTTGGATTGGGGCTATTGATATTAACAAGCTGACAGACATACTTGCGCTTCCGGAACATATCAAAATAGACTCTGTAATAGCACTGGGATATAGTAATGAAACTCCTCAGTTAGAGAAAATGAAAGATTCCGTAAAGTATTGGAAGGATGGTGAAGGCGTTCTTCATGTACCAAAAAGAGAGATCGATGATGTAGTTTGCTACAATAGATACTCAAAATGACTAATCTCAATCTCCGGATATTTTAACAGTACTGGAATACTCTTGAAAGAGAGTTTATTCTAATAGGCGAATAACGACTTAACATCACCATATTCCGGTGCAATTAACTGCTGTAAACGTTCTATAGCCATTTTACCTTTGTTGCCCATATGTGCCGAGAAATTATTCACATACAGAGCTATGTGTGAGTTTACAACACTCTCTTCCGTTTCCTGGGCATGTTCCTTTACAAAAGATTCTGATTTTTCAGGGTTATCCCAGGCATAATCAACACTTCTCCGGATCAATCCGTCCACCTTCCTGGCAACATCTTCACCCAGATCTCTACGGATTACAATTCCACCAAGTGGGATTGGTGCTTCCGTTTTTCTCTCCCAATACTCGCCCAGGTCGCAGATCAGATACAAGCCGTCTTGCTCATAAGTGAAACGATTCTCATGAATTACCACACTCTGTATTCTGTTACCACTCAACAGATCATGATACAGTTCGTCGAAGAAAGCATATTCCGCTTTATAAGTCACATCTTCGCCTGTAGCCCAGAACTTGAGGAGAGCGTTTGCAGTAGTATTTTCACCGGGAACCCCAACAGGAATTTTCGGATCAAGACTGTGAGATTTTGTAGAAAGTAAAAGTGGGCCGCATCCATACCCCATGGCACCGCCGGAATATAGAAGCCCATAACGGCCCTGTACATTCCAGAGGTTTCCATAAGAGATCTTGACAATATCAAAATCACCGGCCTGGGCGCCTTTATTCAGGCTCTGCACGTCAGCGAAAATTACATCAAAATCATATGAATCTATATTAATCAACTTTTTCAGGATTGCATGGAAAATAAATGTGTCATTAGGGCAGGGGGAAATACCGATCTTTAACTTCATAATAGATCTCCACACAGATTCCTCAGAGATTTTATCGCGCCGACAATATCCCAGCTTTCCCTGTCACGAGTAGTGGCAATGTTGGAGATGCTTCTGATCTGCAGAACCGGAATGGCGAAATCTTCCCCGAACTTCATCGCTCCGGCTCCCTCCATAGACTCTACTTCAACGCCGTATTTTTCAGTCCGTATAATACCGGTTGCCTCCTTTCCGGTAGCCGTATTCACTGTTGCTCCGGTAACAACCGGAATATCCTTCAAAGTATTCCCAAACAAGTCATCGAAAATGGTGAGATTCCTGCTCTCATAATATTCCGGATCTCCCAATTCAAGATCACTCAGGCTTAAAAAAGAGTCTGTACCTTCTGCTCCCAGGTCAGCAACAACCTCTTTTTCAATAATCACTAAAGTTCCTGATTCCTTTACCTCTTCTCTTGCACCGGTATAAGCGCCTGCAATACCAATCTGCAGAACCCTGTCAACAGGAGTGTTCAGGTGAAATCGTACCAGAGAAGAATAGGTATTCAGCACCCCGATCCCGGTAACTAAAAAAGAGAGCCCTTCCTTTTCAAAACCGCTGCCTGCATCTTCAATCTCTGATGGACTTATTGATGGGAATATCCCCCCCAGTTCTATTGAAGTAGCTGTGCAAATGAGTGTTTTCATATTCTCCCGATTTAATCCTAAACGCTGCATAAAATCAAGGTTTAATAAAATCATTGATTGGTAGCAAAGGGAATAAACTGCATAGGATGCGGATTTTCCCGGACTAAAGATGCCGAGGACAAAACACGGATAAACTTTGATTAATTGAAAAAAAGGAAAAAACCCAGGAATATGATTCTTCGTGATTGACAAATTGATGGAGGGTTGTATAAAATTCTGCAAATGAATAGGTTAAAAGGAAATATTTTGAAAAGGATTACATAGTATGGAAATCACAAGACCCATTGCACCTATAGTTGTTATCATCATCTCTCTGGCCTTATTAATTCCGGGAGTCACGCAACCCATGCTAACACTGACCGGGACGATAGAGAAATCACAGATAACCGAGACAGGCGTAGATCTTATCGTCGATTCCATCGTTGAGAAAGAGCTGAAGAAGAGCAAAAAAAAGTCAGAAGAAGAACTGAGGAAAAAGGCCGGAAGGATGGTGGGTATTGTCACGGGAGCGCTGGGACTTAAGGATATTACTGGAGAGGTTGAGGTATATAAAAAAACGCGAAGCATTGCCGGGACCGTTAAAGAGCTTTTTCGATCCGGTAGCGTTATTGTCGCATTCCTGGTGATGCTTTTCAGTATTATAATCCCGGGTACAAAAATGCTGCTGCTCCTTCTGGGTGTCTACTTTCAGGAATTGAAAATCAGCAGAAAGTCACTCTTGATAAACAGTGTGATAAGCAAGTGGTCAATGGCTGATGTATTTGTAATAGCTATCATTGTCGCATACATGGCAGCTAACGCATCCTCTATGGGGGGGTTGATGAATTTACATGGTGAATTTGAACCTGGTTTCTACTCCTTTCTTGGATACTGCATCTTTTCAATACTTTCCACACAGCTCATTACAAAGAAGTATATGAGAGACGTGGACAAAGAAGAAGACAAATAGGGAAAATGATTGTTAGTAAATAGGTCCGTTCATGCCTTCACCGATATTGTATTACGTCTACAATTGTTTAGACGTAATCAATCGACAGACTTGGCTGTGCGCCGTAGCTCCAGTCCTCTGATTCATATTTTATCCTTGCCAATTTCTCTGATTCTGAGAACTCATAGTTACTTAAACTTCTCTCGTTCAAGCTTGCATTTAAATAGCCGGAAAAACCCTGTTTGATGGCATTCTTTAATTCTTTCTCAGGTATGTCAATGTATGTGATCCTCTTCCGTAAATCATGAGCTTCCGGTTTGTGCTTAAAACAATTAGAGTGTTTTTCAGTATTGATTCCGGTCAGTATCGAACCGTGCTGGAGCAGCTTGCCTTTTTTTCTTACCTGGGCACTGCCGGCAAATTTCTTCCTGTTGATAGTGAGTTCATTGAACGATGGTTCCCGGAAGCAGACAGGGTTATCTCTGTCTTTGATCTTAGAACTGCTCATCTCAGGGTAAAGCCCTAAGGCTTTCAAGCCCTGAATTATGGCGCTGCTGATAATCTTATATGATTCAATAATCGACCTCGGCATCATATCCTTATCAATAATAAAGGAATATGTGAGTTCTTTTTCGTGAAGAACGGCTTTCCCTCCCGTTATCCTCCTGACAATATCAATACCGTTTTCAGCGCAATATTCCAGGTCTATCTCATGCAGGTCCTGATACCTGCCAATCGATACTGCGCAGGGCTTCCATTGGTAAAATCTGAGTACCGGTACTCTTGATGAGAGCAGCATCTCATCTATTGCCATATTGATATAGGCGCTATTAAATCCAGTGTCGATAAAATCCATTTTAGATGTAAAAGAAAGTTACAAGTGTCTAAAGTTTAAAGTGAGCTAAAGTTGCGGAAGAAAGTTTTTTTACTTTAGGCACTTTAGTTTACTTAAGGCACTTCAAACTTGTTTTGCGGCTATGCTGCACTATTTCTCCCGCATGGTAACTGCTTCTCACCAGAGGGCCGGAGAAAACGTGTGCGAATCCCATATCCAATGCATATTCCTTAAACTCGTTAAATTCATCTATTGTGTAGTACTTTTTTACTTCTGATAAATTCCTGCCAGGCTGAAGATACTGACCGATAGTCAGTATTGCAACTCCCACACCCCTTAGATCATGCAGTGTCTGCAGTATCTGGTCTTTAGTCTCTCCAAGCCCGATCATTAATCCGGATTTGATGTTTGGCAGGTAATTTCCCGCATGTCTTAATACTTTTAAAGATAGATCATAACTCCCTCCGGGTCTTACGCGGGGAAAGAGATCTCGCACTGTTTCGATGTTGTGATTGAAGACGTATGGGGATGAATCTAAGACACGCTCTAACAACTTTAAATTACCGTTAAATTCAGATGTCAGTATCTCAACCTTACACTCAGGCCTGAGTTTCCGAATCTCAATTACCGTATTATAAAACTGTTCTGCTCCGGAATCCGGAAGGTCATCTCTCGTGACTGACGTTATAACTGCATAGTTAAGGTCCAGTTTGTTGACAGCTGCTGCAATCTTAACAGGTTCCTGCCTGTCAAGCCTTTCCGGAGTTCCGGCAGGGATATTGCAATAGAGGCATTTCCTGGTACAGACATCTCCCATTATCAGGAAAGTTGCAGTACCTTTCCCATAGCACTCTCCAATGTTCGGGCACTTCGCTTCTTCACATACAGTGTTTACCTCAGTTTCTCTCAGGGAAGACCTGGTTCGATTATAGGTGAAACCGGAAGGAATTTTCACTTTAAGCCAATCCGGATGATGTCTGCGTTTTACGTGGTATGCCATGTTAATTTGGGTTTCCTTGCGGCACGGACAATATCAAGCCTTCCAACTGGTGCCTTAAGTGGAGCCTTTGTCAATTTTTCGGGTTCGTGTTCTGCTTCTTTCTTGATTATTTTCATTGCCTCTATAAATGCATCCAGGTTCTCTTTTGTCTCGGTTTCCGTTGGTTCAATCAACATAGCGCCTTTGGCAGTTAAGGGAAAATAAATTGTTGGTGGATGAAAACCAAAATCCATAAGGCGCTTGGCAATATCATTTGTTGTTATGCCGTTTGGCATCAAGCTGTCATCAATTACAAATTCATGCTGACATATTCTGTCATAAGGCAGATGATAATGCTGCTTTAATTTCTCCTTCATATAATTCGCATTCAGGACTGCATTTTCAGCAATACCTCTTAAGCCTGAAGCTCCGATAGACCTGATATAAGAATAAGCCCTGAGAAGGATACTGAAATTTCCGTAGAAGGAGTGTACTCTGCCAATGGAATTTTCAGATTGCTCAAATTCCAGTCTATCATTCTTCTTAATAATCCTGGGGTTTGGCAGAAACGGTTCCAGCTCTTTAATGACACCGACAGGACCGGACCCCGGACCTCCGCCGCCATGTGGCGTTGAGAATGTTTTATGCAGATTCAGGTGTATTATGTCTATTCCGAAATTTCCCGGTTTGACTATTCCCAGCATTGGATTCATATTGGCACCGTCGAGATAGCACAGCCCGCCATAGTCATGAATTGTTTTTGTTATTTCCTGGATATTCTCATCAAATATTCCTAATGTATTCGGGTTTGTTATCATGATGCCTACAACATCTTTGCTCATCTTTTGACGTAAGTCATCAAGGTCAACTCCGCCGGATGGGCTTGATTTTACATGGACCGGTTCAAACCTGCAGAGTGAAATTGATGCAGGATTGGTACCATGGGCAGAGTCCGGGATGATTACTTTTGTACGCTTCTCACCTCTCTTCTCAAACCAGGCTTTCATTATCATTATTCCCGTTGATTCGCCGTGTGCCCCGGCAGCAGGCTGTGTTGTGAAGGCATGCATCCCTGTAATCTCACAAAGATACTGCTGTAACCGATACATTATCTCCAGTGCGCCCTGGTTATGCTGTGAGAAAGGGTGAATATTGAAATCAGGGAGTTTAGCGGCTGTCTCATTTATTTTAGGATTATACTTCATGGTGCAGCTGCCAAGAGGATATAGGCCGTTGTCCACGCCAAAGTTGGATTTGGAGAGATTTGTGTAATGCCTGATAACTTCAACTTCAGGGAGTTCCGGCAGATTCAGGTCCTTTCTCTGTAGATCGTCCGGGATATTTGTCTGTATGTCTAATACCTTGACATTAAAAGAGCTGCTTCCCGGTTTTGATTTTTCATTGAGTAATTTCATCTATAACCCTGTCTATATCTTCTATTGGAGTCATCTCCGTACAGCAAATCAGATAACAGTTCTCAAAGCCTGGATAGTATTTTTCTAAAGCAATGCCAATTTCTATATCAGATAATTTTGACAGAATATCCTTGCGGATCCTTACAACAAATTCGTTGAAAAAAGGCTTATCAAAGACCAGATCAACACCTTCAATTTGACTTAGCTTGTCAGCAAAATATACGGCCAGTTGATTATTCAACTGTGCCAGACTACCCAGGTTCTTACCGTAGGTAATAAGATATACAGCTGCTGCAAGCGCGCAAAGGCCATGATTAGTACAGATATTACTGGTTGCTTTCTCTCTCCTTATATGCTGCTCCCTGGTGCAGAGAGTCAGTGCGAAACCTCTGTTGCCGTGGATGTCAACTGTCTCTCCTGCAAGCCTTCCGGGAATCTGTCTGACATAAGCCTGTTTTGTTGCAAAAATACCCAGTCCGGGTCCGCCAAAATTCATCGGATTTCCGAAGGATTGACCTTCCGCGGTAACGATATCTACACCATATTCTGAGAAAGGTTTCAGCATGGCCCAGCTTAATGGTTCAGTAGTTGAGGTAATGAACAGTATGTCTTCTGCTTTTTTTCTGATCTCTTCAAGATCTTCAATCTGACCAAAGAAATTAGGGCTTTGAAGTATTACTGCAGATGATCCTTCCGTTCTGAAATCAGAAGTTAAACCGTCTGTAAAATCAATCTCTGAAATTCTGATTTCATTTGCTCTGGCATAAGTATCCAGAACTCTACGATAGAACGGGTTTAACGCCTGCGAGACAAGGACCTGTTTTTTCCCTTTGATCCTTGATGCAAGTATCATTGCCTCTGCAAGGCTGGTAGCACCGTCATACATGGAAGCATTAGAGATATCCATGCCGGTCAGCTCGCAAATCATACTCTGATATTCAAAAATTGCCTGGAGAGTCCCCTGGCTGATTTCAGGCTGATATGGGGTATACGCCGTGCTTAATTCACCCCGTGATGTTACAGCTTTTACCGTTGATGGGATATGATGATTATAATTACCGCCGCCCAGGAAGGAGGTTGGTCTTCTATTCTTCTTTGAAATTTTTTCCAGTTCACGCAACAGTTCAAATTCTGATAATTGATCCGGTATCTGCAATGGGCTTTTCAGGACAAGTTTATCCGGGACATCCTTGAACAGGTCCATAACGTCCCGGACGCCGATCTCATCTAGCATTATTTCCCTGTCTGTATCCGTATTTGGTGTGTAGTCCATCTATTCTATTCCGGCCAGGAATTTATTATACTCTTCTGTACTCATGAGCTGGTCCAACTCAGCCCCGTTTTTTACTTTTAATTTTACTATCCAGCCTCCTTCAAACGGCTCATTATTAATAAGCTCAGGTGAATTCTCAAGAGACTTATTAACTTCCACTATCTCGCCGCTTACGGGGCTGAAAATATCGCTTACGGATTTAACACTTTCAACAACACAGAGGTTACCGTTCTGCTCGATCTGTTTGCCTACTACAGGTAATTCCACAAATACAATATCCGTAAGCTGATCCTGTGCATAATCTGTGATTCCTACGGTTGCAACGTCACCGTCAATCCTGATCCATTCATGTGATTGAGTGTATTTACAGTCTATAGGATTATCCATTGTCTCCCCTCTATAGGATATTTAGAGCAGTAAAATTTTTTTTTTGTTTATCTCAACAAGAGTAATAGCATGTTTCCCGATTTAATCCTAAATATAGCATAAAAGCAAGGTTTAAAAAGTCATTGCTTCAGCTTTCCAGGTTAAACTCTTTTATTCTTTTTTTTTTTACACATCAGGTACAGGCATGAATCAATGCCTCTTGCCAGTTCGTTTTCTTAAGAAATCCTAGTTTTGAGAAGCGGTCACCATTCATTGAAAGTGGACGGCTTAACGCACGTACTTGTGTCCGGGTGAGACCGTTGCCGCCAATAAGCTCACTCAATGAGGCCATTGTCCAGGCGACAAAATATGGAAGATGGATTTCTCTGGAACAGTTTGCCATTTTTCCAATAGCACGCAGAAGTTCTCCATTCGTAATGGTTTCTCCCAATACATTGTATGTACGACCACGTGTAACCGGTTCAGTCAGGCACAGAGTAATAGCTCTGGCAGCGTCACTTGCCGCCAGTACAGACCAGGGTGCCTGTCCTGAGCCGATAATAACCACTCGCCCGGATTGTCGGAATTCATCAATGGCAGGATTCATGAACCCGTTATCTCCTGCACCAAGAACAAGAGGAAGGCGTAGTATGGTAGCTTTTTCCGGCAACAATTGTGTTAAAGCTTTTTCCGCATCTATTTTACTGGCCGGATATCCCGGATTAGTTACTGTTGGGAATGATTCATCAGCTTCGTATACGTGACCATAGACGGTTATACTGCTGGTGTAAATAAAGTGTGTGACTCCTTTTTCCCGGGAAGCTTGAGACAGGTTAAACGTGCCTTGAGCGTTAACGGCCATAAACTTTTCATTTGGACCACGACCTCCGTTTACTAATCCTGCTAAATGGATTACATATGTTATGCCATCCAATACTAGGGGAAGGTTTTCCGGACATGTTATATCCGCAGTTACTGTCTCAAACCGTTTATGCAATTCAGGCAGAGCTTTATCATCTGGTAAAACCATAAGTCGCAATGGATAATCTACAATCTGTTTTAGGACATATTGTCCTAAAAAACCACTGGCACCGGTCAGTAGGATCTTCATACTTGATTTCCTTTTTGTGTGATCAAATTCAAAGATGATTCAATAGAAAGGTTTGTTAATAATATTCTTTAAATGATAATTTAAAATCTCATTTTATTCTTATGTGACTGCCATAACCTGAAAACGGATTTGTCATTGACTTCCCAAGGTTTAGACACCTATTTTTCTTCATCGTACTTCATTACCACGCACCTTTCCATGTTAATTTATACTCTTGATATGATATACCATATATGTTTTGATTCTATTACTCAGGCGGGTATAATTAATTGCATGTATAAAATTGCACAATTTAATACTTGTTATTGTAAGTAAAAGGGACGCAACCTGTAACTTTATAACTTCTCCATACTGATTAAAATGCACGATTCAGGATCTATAACACTTATCGTAGACATTGTCATTATTATCTCGGCTTCCTTCATGTTCGGGATATTTGCGTATAAACTGAAACAGTCGGTTATTCTTGCTTATATACTCGTGGGGATACTGATAGGGCCTTTTGGTTTAGGTTTGGTAAATAAGGTGGGAGAGGTGCATTCCCTGGCAGAGATTGGTGTTGCCCTGCTTATGTTTGCAATAGGGGTTGAATTCAAAATTTCAAAGTTGGGACGTATCTGGAAGGTAATTATTTTCGGAGGAATATCTCAGATTATATGCATGATAGTTGCCGGCTATTTCCTCTCCAGAATTATGGGTTACTCATTACTGAACTCACTTCTTCTAGGGATGATAGGTTCCATCAGCAGTACAATGATTATCGTAAAGATATTAACTGAACGCAGAGAGATGGAACGGCTGTATAGCAGAATAATAGTCGGACTGCTTATCGTTCAGGATTTAGCAGTAGTTTTTATGGTATGCTTTATTATCAATTTTGAAAATATTGCCAGCGGTAATATTATCAATTTTGCAAAAGTACTGGGATTCAGCATTTCGTTTCTTATTACAATAGTATTTATAGGCAGAAAGCTTTTGCCGAAGGTTATGTACCTTATCGTAAAGACAGGAAGTAAAGAGATGTTTCTTCTTTCCATCTTTTCATTTGCAATAGGTGTTTCAGTTACCACTCACCTGTTAGGCCTTTCCATTTCATTAGGCGCTTTCATCGTAGGGTTTTTACTTTCAGAGGCGGAATACAATTCAGAAATTTCAGCACAGATACGGCCGCTTAAGGACATATTTATTGTCATATTTTTTGTTTCAGTAGGATTGTTTATAGATCCCAGGATATTGATGGATAACATTGTACTGGTTGCTTTACTAACTTTTATGATAATGTTCGGAAAATTTGTTTTTTGTGCCTTGCCCACATGGTGTTTTGGATATGATGGTAAGACTTCGGTAAGGGTGGGTATGGGTATGATGCAGATCGGAGAATTTTCGTTTGTGATGCTTACCATAGGCCAGAAACACGGGTTTCTTTCATCTACCATCTTTTCGTCAACAATTGCGGCTGCGCTTATTTCAATAATGCTTACTCCGGTTGCAATCAAACATGCAGACAGTGTGTATAATTTCTTTACAAGCACCATACCTCTGGGAAAATTGTTGAGCTGTATTCCTCATTATAAGCTGGAGGAAAGCAAGGAGACAAAGAAACCACTAACCGATCATGTGATACTCTGTGGTTATGGAAATTCAGGAATCAGGGTTGCTGATGGATTAAAGGAAAAACAGGAATTTGTTGTTATAGAAAATGATATAAAAAAAATAGAGATCTTGAAAAATAAAGGATACAAATATTTTTTCGGGGATGCGATGAATCACCATCTTTTGATCAAGGCAGGTATTATGTCTGCCCGGATATTGATCCTGGCTATTCCTGATGTACAGACAAAAAAAATTGCTACAAGGTATGCAAAAGTATATAACTCTGAAATTATGGTCATTGCAAGGGCAGTGACTGAAGGTGAAAAAAGAGAATTGCAGCAGATTGGGGTTGATTATACTATAATTCCAATGTCTTTAGAGGCGGCAGAGATTATTGATAAGATAATAGAGTAATTATTTTAATATAAACAGGGATCCTGCCAATACCGTTTCATGATCACCGATCCAACGTGATATAATTGAACAAATAACACTAAAAAATAGTGACTATCAGTTGCTTATTACCGGTTTGCAGTTTTAAAATTTCCTGATTTTCTGTAAAATGGTGCCTTATACCGCAATATCTCCCTGCTCTCCTGTGCGAACCCGGTATGCATTCATAACGTCAAAAACAAATATTTTTCCGTCTCCGATACTGCCGGTTTGTGATACTTCCATAATAGTCTGTACCGTTTTATCCAGGTCCTCATCAGCAACAACAATTTCAATTTTGACCTTTGGCAGCAGGTCTACATTGAACTTCTTTCCCTTCCATACTTCACTTACACCTTTCTGATGGCCGTGTCCCTTAACTTCTGAGACAGTTATGCATTCGCATCCAGCTTCCTTAAGAGAATCCTGTGTCATGTTGAGTTTTTCCGGCCGTATGAACGCCTCAATCTTTTTCATAATGATTCATTCTCCTTTCAATACAATCAATAATTCAATCTCTGTTTAGCGATAAAGATATTTAATAATTTTTATCCGTTTTTTACCGCTCACAATTTTCTCTTTTTCTGTTTTTCCGTCACCGCTATTCTCCAGGAATTTAATTCATTATCATACTTTATCAGCATTCATCTTTCCATATTAATTTGTCATTTAATCACATTAAATTGTTTTAAATTGCTGTACGGCAATACAATAGACATAAGTGTTATCTTTAAAATAAGCGGTATGAATTGTGGTTTTATTCGGTTATAATCAAGTTTCAAAAATATGATCATAAAATAAATATATTATCTTAGTGAGAGGCAATACATGAATAGAGCATTAGCGTCATTTTTATCTTGTGTTATTTTGATAGCGATATTTACGGGGAATTTGAGGATTTTATCTTCAGATACCGAGGTGAAAAACATGAAAAATAAATCCGCAGGTAGCGATATAAAGAAGCATTATAATAGACTCAAACTTGAAAAAAGCCCTTACCTGCTTCAACATGCAGAAAACCCTGTTGACTGGTACGCCTGGGGGCCTGAAGCCTTTGACAAAGCCAGAAAGGAAAATAAGCCTATTTTTCTTTCAATTGGTTATTCAACATGCCATTGGTGCCACGTTATGGCCCATGAATCCTTCGAAGATCCGGAGGTTGCCAGGTTAATGAATGAGGTGTTTATCTGTATTAAAGTCGACAGAGAAGAGAGACAGGATATAGACAATATCTATATGCGTGTCTGTCAAATGATGACCGGCAGTGGCGGGTGGCCACTGACAATTCTTATGACGCCTGATAAGAAACCGTTTTTTGCCGGTACGTATATTCCCAGAGAGAGTCATCATGGGCGTTTGGGTATGCTTGATTTGATACCCCGTATTAAAGAGGTATGGGATACACAACATGATGAAATTCTGAAATCTGCTGATCAGATTACGGCCAGCCTTAAACAGCTTGCACACGACACTTCAGGAGCGGAACTGGATCAATCTACATTGGCGACTGCTTACGAACAGCTTAACGGGCGGTATAGTGAACAGTTTGGCGGATTCGGGAGTGCACCGAAATTTCCCAGTTCCCAGAACCTTCTCTTTCTATTGCGCTATTGGCAGAGCACAAAGGAAGAAAAGGCCTTAAGGATGGTAGTAAAAACTCTTAAATCCATGAAAAATGGCGGTATATATGATCACATTGGATTTGGGTTCCACAGATACTCGACTGATTCCCATTGGCTGGTACCGCACTTTGAAAAAATGCTTTACGACCAGGCCATGCTTGCAATGGCATATATAGAGGGTTATCAGGCTACGGGGGAAAAAGTATTTGAAGAGACTGCAAAAGAGATTTTTACTTACGTCTTGCGTGATATGACTGACAAGAAAGGCGGCTTCTATTCTGCTGAAGATGCTGACAGTGAGGGAGTTGAGGGAAAGTTTTATGTATGGACAGAGGATGAGATTCGTCAGGTCCTGAAAGGTGATGAGGCCGACTTGATTATAGGAATTTATGGAATTGACAAAGCTGGTAATTTCAGAGATGAGGCATCAGGAGAGGCTACCGGTACTAATATCCTTCATCTGGAAAATACCCTTACAGAGCTTGCATTCAAAAACAAGGAGTCTGTAGATGGGCTTAAAGAGCGTGTAGAATCGGCCAGGCAGAAACTATTTGCTGTCCGTGAAAAAAGAGTTCATCCGCACAAAGATGACAAAATATTGACAGACTGGAACGGATTAATGATAGCCGCACTGGCAAAAGGGTCACAGGTTTTTGATGAGCCGAAGTATGCGGATGCTGCAATGCGCGCCGTAGGTTTCATACTTACCGAAATGCGCAGGGAAGATGGACGAATCCTGCATCGTTATCGTGAGGGACATGCCGCTATACTGGCCAATGTTGATGATTATGCATTCCTTATCTGGGGATTACTGGAACTCTATGAAACAGTTTTTGACGTAAAATACCTCCGGACAGCACTTGACCTGAACAGTGAGATGATAGAATATTTCTGGGACGAAAAGGATGGCGGTTTCTATTTTACTGCGGATGATGCTGAAGAGCTTATAGTACGGCAGAAGGAGATTTATGACGGTGCCATACCATCAGGAAATTCAGTGGCCGTTTCAAACCTGTTCAGACTGGCACGCATCACTGCAGGCACTACCCTGGAGGAAAAAGCAGATAAGATTATGCTCGCTTTTTCCAAAGAGGTGGCAAGTATGCCTTCCGGTTATACTCAAATGATGGTCGCACTAGGTTTTGGAATAGGACCTTCTTATGAGATAGTCATAGTTGGTGATCCTGAGGCAGATGATACAAAAGATTTACTGAATTCCCTCAGGAAGCATTTTATACCCTACAAAGTGGTGCTCTTGAAGCCAGCCGGTGAAGAAACAGCGGATATTACAAGTATTGCGGAATATACCGAGTATCACTCAAGTCTAGAAGGTAAGGCGACAGCATACGTTTGTCTCGATTTTGCGTGCAAGATGCCTGTGACAGAAGCGGATGAGATGTTGAAACAGCTTAATGTTTCTTCCAATAAGTGACCGGGAGTAATTTTAAAATCAAAAATGTTAATTATGAAAATCAGAGAGCAGGCAAAAAGAGAGAGGATGAGGGAGCTTCAGAGGATGGCCGATCATGTTTGTACGTTAATTCTGATATCTGATTATCCTGAAGTTGATATAGAGATTGAGAAGTCAAAGGTTCGTGAGCGATGTGAGGAGCTGTATCCGGATAGTATGGAACTATATGAGATGATTTACGAAAGCAGATTTAACAGGCTTCAGGAGCAGTTTAGATGTTCGGGAGAATATGATGGAGATTGAAGGGGTTTTCCCACCTGTTACGACTCCTTTTGATGATAATGGCTGTATAGTTTATGACCATCTTACAGAGAATTTTAAAAGATGGAATGAGACAGATATTTCAGGCTATCTGATTTTGGGTTCTAACAGTGAATCGGTTTTTTTAAATGAAGAAGAAAAGCTTGAAATAGTTAAAACAGCAAGGAAATCAATTCCATCGTCAAAGAAAATGCTGGTTGGGACAGGTCTGGAATGTACGAAGGGTACAATAGAATTCACAGCAAAATCTGCAGATTGTGGAGCTGATGTTGCTGTTATTATCACACCTCACTTTTTTAAAAGTAATATGACTCATGAAGCATTAATGAAACATTACCTGATGATTGCCGATAGTTCTCCTATTCCCATATTACTCTATAATGCTGCGCCATTTACCGGGCTTAATCTGGAAGCAGGGACTGCAGCCGAACTCTCATCACATGAGAACATAATCGGAATTAAGGATAGTTCCGGAAACGTTGAACAGCTTTCTGAAATAATCAGTTTAACCGTAGAAGAAGAGTTCAGCGTTCTGACAGGCAGCAGTATAGTTATTTATCCGTCCATGTGTGTTGGAGCGAATGGTGGTATTATGGCAATTGCCTGTGCATTACCGGAAAGATGCTCGGATATAATCAGGTTATATCAAAATGGTAATCATACGGAAGCAAAGAGTCTACAGATGCGGCTGATTGAACCAACCTTAGCAGTAACTTCTAAATATGGTGTTCCGGGGTTAAAGGCGGCCATGGAGCTATCCGGATATTACGGTGGGTATTCTAGATTGCCTCTACTGTCTATTCCCAGTGCAGAGATCGAGGAGATAAAAAATATTTTTACAGTTGCCGGTTTTTTATGAAGAACAACAGTTTTGATGACAATTATTATATGGACGCTGCAATTCGTCTTGCCAGAAAGGGTATTGGTAAGACCAGTCCTAATCCCATGGTTGGTGCCGTAATTGTTGCAAATGGAGAGATAATTGGCCGGGGCTATCACAAAAAGTGCGGTGATCATCATGCAGAAATCAATGCCATAAACAGTACAAAGAAAAGTATCAAAGGGTCAACTTTTTATATTACTTTAGAGCCGTGCAGTCACTTTGGGAAGACGCCACCCTGTATAGATGCGTTGATAAAAGAGAATCCTGCCAGAGTGGTAGTTGGCACTCTTGACCCAAACCCGGAAGTAAATGGCAAGGGGGTCAGGGTCCTGAGATCGAAAGGAATTAAGGTTGACGTCGGGATACGTGAACCTGAATGCATGCAGTTAAATGAGTGTTATTTTAAATTTGTTAAGACCGGGATGCCATTCGTTACCGTTAAGTATGCTCAGACACTGGATGGAAGGATTGCTACAAAGAGCGGCGATTCACAGTGGATAAGTTCTGAAGCTTCTCGCAGGTATGTTCATCGTCTCCGCAGTATACACGGTGGTATTGTGGCCGGTGCGGGGACCGTTGCTGCCGACAACCCACAATTAACGGTGAGGCATGTAAAAGGGAAGAATCCTTATCGTATCATAGTTGACAGTAAACTTCGCATACCCATCAAGTCATCCATCCTGACAGATGCCAATTCACATCTGACAATTATAGCCACAACATCCGACGCTTCTGCTGCGAAAATAGCGGCAGTAAAGAAGCGGGGAGCGGAAGTATGGATAGTGAAAAAAGATAAAGATGGCAGAGTAAGTCTCAGGAATCTTTTGAGAAAACTAGGCAAAAGAGAGATAATGTCTCTACTGGTAGAGGGTGGTTCCGAGATAATCACATCACTGCTCAAAGCAGGTCTGGTTGACAAGATGATAATACCGATAGCTCCAAAGATAGTAGGGAGGGGGCTGGAAGCAATAGGAGATCTAAATATAAACAGGATAAGCAGAGCCATCAGCTTTTCATCGTTTAAGACAATAAAAAAAGGTGATGACATTATCTTTGAAGGAACGATGTAATTATTTGCGAATTCCGACTTGTTCAGATTAGTATTTATATGAAATTAAGGAGATATTAAAATGAGAAAAAAGGCTTTCATTTTTATTATTCTATTCTTTCTCCCGGCCTGTTTATTTGCTGATGATGCTGGCCTTTCGCGGTTTTATCGGGAATATACAGAAGTCAGCCATTCGTTGATGAGTGACCAGGGGTGTGTGAATGAGTTAATGGAGCTTCATTCACTTGACAAAAATGCAGCTGATAAGATTGCAGATTTCTGGATGTTTAAATCGAAGAGGGAGTGTTATGATTTCATAGAGAAGATTAAATCTGGTGTTGATTTTAAAGATTTATATAAGGAGATCGATTATTATATCGATAATAGGACTACTAATGTATCCGGTGGAAAGTATGAGGAGATCCAGAGGAAAGCCTTGAAGGAGGCTGAGCAGTGTCGTTACTGTATTTACTACGATAATTGGGATGCAATTAATAAAATGATCTTAGATAAACTCAAGTTGGTAAAAGAGGAAAATAAAAAGAAAGTACAACAAGACAAAAAGTAAAAAAACTTGACAAAATGAGCATGATAATCTAGAATGCTAAGCGTTTGGAAAAGCAAACAAGTAGGTTGGTATAGAAAGAGGCAAAATAGTTTTTAATTGTGTAAGATTTGATAAAGTATAGGCTTACATTGCTGTTAATCACATCTGAAGTCTGAGCATAGTTTAAAATTTTTTTGAGGAGAGAAATTATATGCTGGCTAAAGTAAAATTTCCTAACAGAAGACGCAGGCAGAGGCTTGAAGGAGAGTTCAAAGTAAATTTACCGCATCAAGTTACAGGCACTACAAAAAATGTCAGCGCCAACGGCGCTTCCCTCGAAGTAATAACAGATAATATCGATGCATTTCGCCCGGGAACAATAGTTCCTCTAGAAATTACTACAACCAATATTACACACGATTCTAAAGTTAAAGAGCTCTGCCTTGGCGGTAAGGGGCTGATCATTAGTAGAAACGTAGTCGAGGAGATCGACGGTTGTGGGGTTAAATTAAACATAGCTGTTCAATTTAAGGAAAAACTTAATTTCTGGGTGCCTTCCAATAATTAAAACCCAACCCGGGATATTCAGAACCAATAAGGTGCCGGACATCAATTAAACGAGTCCGGCACTGATAGATCTCTTTTACGTTCCCTCCCGAAGCTAGACCTGCAACTCATAATCTGACAGTACGTCAGAGTTAAAAAATACTTGCCTAATTGCCTCATAAGTTTATAATCACACCTGTTTGCACTGAAACCATCGATGATCGAAGAGCCTATAATTCACGTCTTACAGCCATTTCCATGTTAATTTAATCAATCAGCTTACATGAGAAAATACCTGATACATGTCTTAACCATATCATTTATAACCCTTTTAACGCCTGTTCTTTATGCAGCTGAAGAGTCGTACATAACTATTCGCTCATTTTACGAAGATATCTCAGTACCACAGGTACAGTCAATTCCAAACGTAATAATAGGTAAGAAGGAAGATTGGGGGTTCTGGGGCCATAGTACAATCAGCCACCACTATGCCCCGAAGTCTGTAAATGATGACAGTGTGGTAATAGACCATGCTACAGGCTTGATGTGGCACCAGTCAGGATCTGAGAAATATATGAATTGGGAACAGGCAGGGAACTGGATAGAAAAGCTGAATGAAAAAGGATATGCCGGGTTTAAGGATTGGAGAATGCCTACTGTGGAAGAGGCAGTCTCACTGCTTGAGCCAATTAAAAAAAATGGTAATCTTTACATAGACACCGCCTTTGATAGTAAACAGCAGTGGATATGGACTGGTGATAAAATGAGTGGTCTGGAGGCAGCGTGGGTAGTGGCGTTCTACGATAGTAACGTGTGTTGGTACGCATTCACCAGCCGCTTCCACTATGTTCGTCCCGTACGCTCAATTAAATGAAAACCACTTTCTGCTTATAGATTTTTATAATTTTAGAAAAACCATGAGACTGAAACAGCACATGACTATATCACTTTTTTTTTCTGCACTCCTTTTTGGAATTACCAAATCATGGATTATCTTTACCTCTTCACTATTAAGTGGAGTATTGATTGATTGTGATCACGTTCTGGATTATTTAGTGAAATTTAGGAAGCGTTTTAGTTTAAAGGAGTTTTTTGATCTCAATTATAATCATAAGATGCAGTTTGTTATGATAATATTTCATTCCTGGGAATTGCTGGTACCGTTTGGTTTTTACGCTTTCTTTATTAGTGGTAACCCATGGATTATAGGAATTTCAATAGGTTTTACTCAACACATTGTTTTAGACCAAATTTTTAACAAACCGAACAGGTGGACATACTTTTTCTTCTGGAGATTGAATAAAGGTTTTAATAAGCAGAGAATATTTCCAGATTGATCAGTTGTTAAGGCCTGAAGGCCATTGTCAGTTGAGGTCGAATAGAGTGATCATTATTTTATACTTTAAAAGTGAGTTTTGAGAATAAGATGGAAACTATAGAGACGATTAAAATCATGGGAGTAGTTGCCAGCGTAATTCTTCCCATGTTTAATATTCCCTTAATACTGAAAATCAGGAAGACAGGTTCATCGAAGGATTTTTCTCTTACATGGGCATTTGGGATTTTGGGCTGTACCCTGCTTATGATGCCTTCGGTTTTATTAACACCCGATATTGTCTTCAAGGCTTTTGGGATTATAAACCTTGTTTCCTTTTCCACGGTTATGTTCTATATTTTGAAATACCATCGTCACAAGCCTGTCTAACTGTTGTCGGTAATTCTATTATGTAAGTAAAATAGCACATACCTGAAAACATTAGAGAAAATTATGATTACCGAACACCTGGAAGGTGTTTTTAACAATTTACATAACTGCCTGATCTAGTGTCTGTTATGTCGCTATCACATTAACTGGCAATAGCTTATAAATTTATTCTTTTCCCGTTGATTCCTGTGGAGTCCTGTTGATTACGATGGAGTTGACTACGTTTTGACTACAATCTGACTACATTGGGGGGGGGGTGTCAAATCGACTTCCCTATATACAAACGTTATTTATGTTATCAGAACCTTCACACACGTGGCATTAGAAAAACTTAGACCCAAATTTATAGGAAATTATAGATGACGAAAGAAAAAAAAGGAAAAATGAACAGAAAGAAGGAGCTTGCGATGCTCGCTCTATTAGAAAAACCTACAATTGCAGAAGCAGCTAAGGCAGTTAAAGTAGGTGAAGCAACGCTCTACAATTGGATGCGTGAGGAATCGTTCCAGAAGGATTACAGAGCGCTTAAGCAGGAAATTGTGTCACACTCCGTCACAAGGCTACAGAAGGCTTCCTCATTGGCTGTTGATGCACTGGTAGAGATAGTCAAGGATAAGGAGAAACCTTCTAGCGTCAGGGTTATGTCAGCAAGGTCTATTCTCGACTTCTCAAATAAAGGAGTGGAGATCGAGACGTTAGAGGAAAGTATTTTATCTATGGAAAAACTTTTAAATTCAAAGAGGTGAACATGAGTATTCAAAAGTTAAAGAATAGAATCAAGAAGATGAAAGCCGAGGTTTGTGGATTCGGTAGTAGTATTATTCCAAAAGGAGAACGAATTCTGGTCGCCAAAGCGAGGACTGAAAGTGAAGCCAACAAGATATTTGAAGATTTAAAAGGTAAGTTAAGAGAGAAGTACGGTGATTTTCCTGATGAGGATGTCCAGTGTATTTGGTGCAGGCTTTTCGGGGCTGGTTAATGACTGACTGAAAACTATCTAAAATACCTACAAAAGCCTAGTTTGTTATCATTCCTGTTAGACGCTTCTGTATTTCAATTGAGAGCATAATTCCAAAAAATATTTGAATTATACTAATGATTATAATACCCTAGCAATATCATTACGAATCTTTACATATTAAATTAATAAGTAGGGTAGATTGATGAGGAAGTTATTTATTGCATTGCTTATTATTGTCATTGGTGCTATTGGTACATACATATGGACTCAGACTGAAAATGGTACAGCCTATGGTGCAACAGGTTTTCTTGTAAGAGAACAAATAAGCGGTATGAATAAGATTTGCTACTATAGTTGTCTAGGAGGCGAAGTGGCAATTACTATTAAATCTACCCAGCTTTGTCCTCTTTCTATTAATTGTGATTAATTACAAGAATTAATATGTATTTTTTTTGAACTTGTGCACATATTGTATTCTGTCTTTGGCCTATAAATTCATACAAAATGCAGTTACAGTTGATTCTAAGAGGTAGAAATGTTTAATGGAATTAGACTAATATTCATATCATTGATTTTGGCTTCTGTTCTCGTCTCCTGTGCTACATCTCGGAACACACGAAATTCTACATTTACGATGGACTCTCCAATTCCTATTATCTCTCCTACCAATGCTCAAGTTAAATTTAATGCAAAAATCGATGTGCGACAGAGTTTGATATTGGTAAGAGTGTTTATAGAGAATATTGGTAATGAAGACTTGAAAATTGAACCATCGATGATAAGCGTTTTCGATGAAAACAAAACAGTTTTGAAAAGAGTTACTGCAGAACAGTCAGCATACATTTCCTCTCAAACGTTTAGTGACCCCAACCGCTATATGACACTACTGAATCATAAATTTGAAGTTGTAAAACTTGTCTCTCAAAATATTTCTCCTGGATTTAGTGTTACAGGAATGGTTTATTTCTATTCTGCGTTCACCCTTCCTTTATACGTACAGTGTGATTTAAATAATGAACAGATTATCCTTCAATTTGACAGAATAAAAGAATAAATACTATTTGTAGGAAAGGTAACCGTTTGATAACTAATAAAACAATAATTATATTAGTCTGCTTCTTTGCGTTATATACCTCTACTTGCTATGCACAGGAACAAGAAATAGCATATCCAGTAAAACAAGAGTATATTGAGAAAACCAGCTTGTTATTAGCCAAGCTCGATAATTATAAAGAAGATTTAGGGGCATTGTTCAATAACAAAGATTTTATGCTTTATGGTGCGACTTTGGAAATAGCTGAACTGAAAATATATGAAGAACTTTTTAGTATATACTTTGCGTTAATCATTGAAAAGCAACACGGCATGGAAAATCAATTCAATTGCCGATCAATGACAACTATTAAGGAGTATGCTAAGGGTGCTGTGCCTAATTGTGATTTATTGACAGCACAAATGAATGAGTGGGTGGAGAGCTCTCCTACTTCTGTGTATCTTAAATGTGAACAGCTTAAAAGGTACATTAGTGAGTTTAAAGGACTGCTACAAAATCTAGTAACGGAATTGAAAGATACAATGAAAGTATTAGGATGCCAATAGTTAGAATTACAGAGAATAATCAGTTTTCCTTGGCATTAAAGTAATACTATATGTTTTCAACAGTCGGGGTTAAAGGTAGCTCCTGATGCCCGGTACTCCACCGGGTACCCCGATTTATACCTCATGGAGGTTGCTTGGAGGGCAACAACATGTCAAAAGCTAAACCTTCACAGAAAACTACTACCAAGAATAAACAAACCAATAATCATAGTGTGCTAGATTCCATTCCTAAAGCAATTAATGATAAGGTAATTCAGTGTGCTAATGAACGAAAGAGTTTGTTAATTATTGGGGGGAATAAAGAACAAAAGAACATTTTAGCTAAACAGATACATAGTGTTTGCTGTCAAAGAGTATCTAAAGATGGAAGACAAATGATACAAAGAGAGACTCCCGGTACGGTAGCGCAACTTTTAACTATTAATTGCATGTATTATAGAAATAAACAAGAATTTCATGATGATATTGATAAAATTTTAAACGGAGGACCATTTGTTATAGATAGCTATCTACAAGCAGAAGAAAATCAAATGGCTCATGGCGGTGATACAATTCCTGAGCGATATCATTGTGTTGATATCCCAGTTCTTTTTATTGACAATTTAGATTCGCTATCATCCGATGATGACTTGCTTAGGAAAGTGGCTAGGCTAGCAAATTACAAGTTCAAAAGTTTTAAACCAGTAATTATTGTTAGCATTAACTCGCCTAAGAAATTACACGATTGGTTTAGAGAGCCTTTTGAAGAAGTTTCTTTGATATCAAAGCCTATACAAGAGGCTGTGCAACAAAAAATCAAATTTAAGGAAGCAAAAATAGTTGAACAAGGGCTAAAGTCAATAGAATCCACGCTAATTTACACAAAAAAATCGGGTAAATTTAGATTTAAAAACTCGGTGTCAATAGCGGTCTCAGCAACCTCTAGAGCTAAAGTTAGAAATATGGTAGAGAAACTTATGAAGTGGTGGGGCAAAGGAAAACCATGTCCACTAAGTGAAATAGTAAAAGACCCTAGAAGAAAAACTCCTCAAAGTATCTATGACAATATTTCAACAATAAGAAACGTCCTAAAGGATTTAAAAGTTAACTTACCACAATGTACTGATGAAAAATATCCACCCCCAAGCGAACCCGAACTCTTCGATATAGTTGATTAAGGAATTGGATAAACTTACACTAGAAAAACTAGAATTACGTACAACCCCCTTGTTTCATGCCTCTACAGCCTTTTTTCGCTGTTTCCACAGACTAGGAGCACACTAGAACCGCTAAATTGACTAATCCCCTTGAGCACATATACTCCAAACATAATTCTTTAATCTTTTTTCCAAAGGAGAGTATATGGGAAAAGAATTGCTATCTATACGGGAAGCATCAGGATTACTAGGCGTTGCTGAAACTACTCTGCGAGATTGGCTGTATCAAAAGCGATTACCATTCTACCGCCTAGGGAGAGCTATTCGAATTAAGAAGGTAGACATACTTGAATTCAGGGAAAGGGCTAGGGTCGAGGGTGGTAGTAATGAAAGCTAACGGAACACTTCCGGTGCAATTACAGAGCATTAATTTCGGTTTTGTTAAATTACGTGAGAAATCCAAAATACCAGTTGAGAAAAATTGGCAGAATAAACCATATACATATGAAGATATTCAATCTTGGTTTGCTCAGGGTTTTAATTACGGTGTTCTTGGTGGATGTGGTGATCTTATTGTGATTGATGCTGATACGAAGGAGTTGGATAAAGTTGTTAAAGATAAACTGCCAGATACATTTACTGTAAAAACCCCACGGTGCGGTCATCATTACTATTATATCTGCAAGGGCATTAGTAATAAGATTGTGTTAAGCCAAAACGGAGAACATTTTGGAGAGATTATTTCATCAGGTTCGCAGGTAGTTGGTTCGGGTTCAATCCACCCCGACACTGGAACTAAATATGAAGTTGTCAGTAATATTGATATTGCAGAGATTAGTCGAGAAGAGATACTTGCTAATCTTGCAGAATATATTCCATCAACAGGTACAGGTGATAACATGTTTAATGAATTAATCGAGAAATATGGCCAGCCGTATTATTTGGAAAAAAACAAATTAACCAGTATTAATGAATCATTTTGGGCAGGACTGCACGATGCTGAAAACATCCAATTATATGAACCTTCTGAGAAGATGTTTTACCGTTATGATAATTTTACCGGGCTTTATAAAGAGATTTCCGCTGATGTGATTAAACAGGAAATCTCAAGAAGGATGTTGTCAGTATCACGAGAAAATAATATTAACGATCTTGAAAAAAGAAGAAGTAATACTACTTTGAACAACATCACTTCCCACTTGAAGGGCATCAGCGAGAAAAGAAGCGCCTTTGATAGAACTAAAAGAAAGATAGTTCATTTCGCAAATGGTGTTCTAGATTTCATGGCTAATGATAATGCTAATTTTGTTAGTTTCTCACCTGAATTCTATTCAAGAAATCAGTCTCCTATTCTTTTTGATGTATCCGCAGAATGTCCACGTTTTCTTAATGAGTTATTATATCCAGCTACTTCACCTGATGATGCAATATTAATTCAGAAATACATGGGGCTGTGCCTGCTTGGGAATAATCTTATACAGCGATTATTAATCCTCGATGGAAAAGCAGGCAGGGGGAAGTCTACTATATCCTTAATTATTCAAGGGCTAGTTGGTCTGAGCAATGTTACAGAGCTACGAACTAAGCATCTTGCAGAAAGATTTGAACTTTTTCGTTATCTTAAGAAAACCTTGCTGATTGGAGTGGATGTGCCAGGTGACTTTCTGTCACAAAAAGGAGCAGTTGTTTTAAAAGGATTAGTAGGAGCAGATTGGTTGGATGCAGAGCAGAAAGGCGGTACTGGAAGTTTTCAACTACAAGGCAACTATTGTGTTGTAATAACCTCAAACTCAAGGCTCCACGTTAGATTAGACGGAGATATAGGTGCGTGGAGAAGGAGGCTATTAATTGTCCGCTTTGAAGGTCTTATTCCTAAAAAAAAGATTCCTGATTTTGCAAACGTGTTACTAGCGGAAGAAGGTAGCGGTATTCTTAACTGGGCGTTACAAGGGCTACAAATCGTTCTTGAAGACATAAAAATACACGGAGATATACAATTGACCGATGTTCAAAGTGGTGTTGTTGATGCTCTTTTAGCTGAAAGTGATAGTCTGCGGCATTTCTTGAGTGATTGCATTGTAAGAGATGAGAACTGTGATATTTCAGTGCCAGAGATTAAAGAAGCATATGCGGAATATTGCCCCAAGAAAAAATGGACTGCAAAACCGATTACAATGATTGAAAAAGAGCTAGAGGGGCTAATGCTTGAACTGTTTCAGACTACTAAATCTGGCTCAATTTCCCGTGATGGTAAAAATGCCAGGGGGTTTAGAAGGGTTAGGCTACTATAATAAATGAGTTTAGATATAACGAAATTAGAAAATGTTGAGCATAAGGGGGCGCGAATTATTGCTCGCTGTCCTGCATGTATGGAACTCGGTAATGACAATAAGGGGAACCATTTATCAATTGATGAACAGGGGCATTTTTCGTGTATTAGGTATCCCGGAGAAGCAGGGGCAGATCATCGTAAGCGCATTTTTGCCTTGATTGGAATAAAAAACGGAAATAGTAAATCGTATTCTTCGCAACAAATCAAAGTGATAAAAGTGAAGAAAGTAGATAGAAATACTGGAAATATTATAAAAAGAGATGTTCTGGGACACTTGGGACGGGTAAATCAAACTCTTAAGAAACATAATGAAAATGATATTAAAGAACGTATATGTAATAAGGACTTTGAAAAAGGCGTCCCAGACGTCCCAACTACAAAACCAGAATCAAAGACTTACACTATAACAACTGAAACAGAAGTACCACCAACCGTTGAAAATACATGTATCGAATGTGGCAGCCCTGCAATTTTTTATGTAGATTCTTCCGGTAAAGCCTGCTTTGACAAATGCAATGTACATGGGGAGCGTCGGAAAGTAACCCATGCAGACATTGATGCATGGTCGAGGGAAAAGAGAACTAAATAGTAACACAGGAAGTGATGACCAATCGATAAGGCTATTTTAGTCAATAAATGAATCTATTGAAAATGGCAAATATGAAACGATTTGTGAACGTTAAAACAGTTTCTGAATATACATCTTTGCCTGTCAAAACACTCTATGAGTGGGCAGGTACTGGCCGGATTCCCTCTGTCAAGATAGGACGAAGGGTTCTATTCGACCTCCAAGATGTAGATAAGTTTATGGAGAGTTTAAAGCGTCCTTACAACTATAGTGAGACAATAGCCAATAAAATCGTTGGAGACCTTCATGGCAATTGATTATAATACTGTCGATAGCGTCATACAGATACTCTCAGACGTTGGAAAGGAGGTATAGATGTTTAAGCGCAACGGTATCTGGTGGACGTGTATAAGGCATAATGGTAAGAAGATTCAGAAGAGCCTTGAGACCTCTGATAGAAGGCTTGCTAAAGCAATAGAGGCTAAAGTAAAAACTGAAATTGTTGAGGGAAGCTATTTTGATAAGCTGGTTGGGCGTAATAAGACTTTCAAAGATATGATGGATAAGTTTATGAAGGAATACGCTCCAAAGATGTCAAGCAGCATGCAGAGAAGTTACGCAACATCGTTAAAGCATCTGAATCCGTATTTTGGTGGATCTAACTTACTGTCTATATCTGCTAAAATGGTATCACGATATAAGGTATTGCGGAGTGGTGAGGGTGCTGCACCGGCTAGTGTTAACAGGGAACTGTCCATGTTATCAAAGGCTTTTAATCTTGCTATCAGAGAGTGGCAGTGGCTTAAAGACAATCCTGTCTCAATGGTGAAGAAAGATAAAGAAAATAATGAAAGAGACAGGTGGTTGACAAAAGATGAGGAGCAGAAAATTCTTGATAATAGTCCTGAGTGGCTTAGGGATATAATCATATTTGATCTTAATACTGGTCTTAGACTTCAAGAGTTACTCTCACTTGAGTGGTCTAGGGTAAATCTGTTACGCAGGACTATTCTTATTCAAGAGACTAAGAATGGTAGCCCCAAAACTCTCCCACTAAATAAGATTGCACTTGATGTGCTTAACAAACTGTCAAAGGTAAAAAGCATTAAGAACGATTTTGTATTCCTTAACAGTAACGGTAAAAAGATTCATCCTCATGTTCTTAGAGCCTCTTTTTACACGGTACTAAAAAAAGTGGGAATTGAGAATTTATGGCTGCACGATCTTCGTCACACATTTGCTACTCGCTTGGCGCAGGCAGGTGTTGATCTCTACAAAATTTCGAAATTGTTAGGTCATAAGGATATTAAGATGACACAACGATACGCACATCATTGTCCTGACAGCCTTAGAGACGGAGTTGAGATTTTAGAAGTTGACTACAATTTGACTACAATGGGTGAAAGAGAGTGCTCAAAAAGCATGTAAGATTTGCCATAAGTTGTTCTGTATTAATGAGAAAGAGAAGGGAACTAATTTAATAGTATTATGATTACCGAACATCTTATTGTCAACCTTATCCTGATTTTAACCGTAGCCTGGTTTTTTGGAAGGGTTTTTGCCAGATTCGGTCTGCCTGTTGTATTGGGAGAGCTGCTGGCAGGTATTATCCTCGGCCCTCAATTGCTGGGTATTATCAGTACATCCGAACCGATTGAGCTCCTGGCTGAGTTCGGCATTTTCTTCCTGATGTTTTACGCGGGGCTTGAGATGGACCCGAAGGAGGCGGTGGAACATATCTGGCCGTCCACAGCTGTTGCAATCGGAGGGTTTATCCTTCCATTTATATTTGGATTCATTGCCTGCTTGATATTCGGGGGAACCACGTTCCAGTCTCTGTTTGTAGGTATTGGGATTTCTATAACTGCCATAGCAGTTCAGTCCAGGATACTGCATGATATGCAGATTCAGAATACCAGTATAGGGCATATTATAATCGGTGCTGCTATTGTAAATGATATTCTAGCGCTAATATCGCTGTCAATACTGTTGGAACTGGCAGAGAGCGGCTCAATTCAGATTTTACAAATTGCATTCATTGTCTTCAAAGTTGCGATTTTCTTTGGCCTTACAATACTTATCGGTCAGTTTGTTATTCCAAGATTTATCAGGAAACTGGACGATCGAGAAGGGAAGTCATTTACATTTGCGCTTGTATGTGCTTTAGTTATGGCTTATATGGCAGAACTCGCGAATCTTCATCTGATAATCGGTGCTTTCCTGGCGGGGCAGTTTGTACGTAAGGAGATAATGGACATTGATATTTATCAGAAAATCAGTGATCGTATCTACGGTATAAGCTATGGTTTTATGGCACCCATCTTCTTTGTATCCTTGTCTTTTCATCTTCATATTCACTGGGAATGGTCGTTTATTTTCTTTACCGTTACTATCACCTTAATAGCAATCATTGGAAAGATTCTTGGTTGTGGTTTTGGTGCATATCTATACAGAAAAAACTTCTGGGATTCTGCAATAATAGGGTCAGGTATGAACGGCCGAGGGGCAATGGAGATGGTAATTGCAGCCGTAATTATTGAGTTAAGCGACAAATTAATTGCCAGTCAGACAATAACCGAACCCTTAATTACGGAAGATCAATTTTCAGCACTTATCTGCATGGCCTTCGTTACCACATTGATAGCACCTCTGACTCTGAAATGGACTGTTAAGAAATCATGTTCCCTTGATGAAAATGCGCAATTCTGCCAACTTTGGGAAAGAAGTAAGAAGGGTTAAAGAGCTGTTGCATGTTACGAGTTGCGTGTTAAAGGATTTACAGTTTAGTTTAGTGCTGGACTCCTTGCGAAAAATCTCTGATGCCTTTTGTCCGGGTAAGCAGAGCTGTCTCACTATCGTGAGGATTCCATAATAAAAGAGTTAATGGTTTCTCGCTTAGTCGTAATAAATTTCGAGCAGTTTAAGTAATACTAAACATTTTCTGCTTTTTCGTGTATTAGCAAGTTGTACCCTAAACCTGCTCCTTTTTCATTTCGTCTTCATACAGGGGCGACATCTGCCAGCATCTGTCTATAACCTTGGGCAGCGTCTCCAGGAAATAGTCAACATCCTCTTCTGTATTATCTTTTCCCAGACTTACTGTAATAGAGCCGTGGCAAACGTCAGGTGGTACTCCAATAGCCGTAAGTACGTGGGATGCCTGCAGGTCCGGTGAGCTGCAGGCTGAGCCGCTGGCGATTGCTATACCTTTGTGATTTAAAAACAGGACTAGTGATTCTCCTTCCGCAAAAGATATCCAGAAGCTCACGTGTCCCGGCAGCCTTTGGGTAAGATGTCCGGTAAAGTGGAGATATTTTATTTTCTCTGGAAGGGCATTAATAATCTTGTCGCGAAGAGGGGTAAGGTGTTCTATTCGCGATGTCATCTCTGCTTTGGCGAGCTCAGCCGCCTTGCCCATTCCGACAATAGCCGGGATGTTATCGGTACCTGGTCTGAGGCCTCCCTCCTGTGCACCACCTTTAATTATGGAAACAATTTCAGTACCTTCTTTAACATATAAAGCGGCAATGCCCTTTGGGCCGTAAAATGTATGTGAGGTCAGGCTTAATGAATCTACTCCAAGTTCTGTCACGTCCACCGGTATAACTCCTGCAGTTGCAATTGCATCGGTATGGAATATAATATTCTTTTCCCTGGTTATCTTGCTTATCTCCTCTATAGGCTGGATCACTCCTATCTCATTATTTGCATGCATAATTGAAACAAGGAATGTATCCTCATTAATAGCCCTGGCAACATCCTCAGGATCTATCAGGCCGTCTTTGCTGACCTTGATATATGATACTCTAAAACCATCTTTCTCCAGTTCACGTGCGGTGTATAAAATTGAGTAGTGCTCAACTTCTGAGATAATTATGTGTTTTCCTCTGTCTCTGTTCGCTAGAGCTATACCTCTTAAAGCAAGGTTATTTGCTTCACTTCCTGTAAATGTGAAGATTATCTCTTCAGGTTTGACATTAATCAGATCAGCGACTTTTGCCCTTGAATCGTCAACCGCTTTTTTAGCCTTGAGTCCATATGAATGAAGGTGAGAAGAGGGGTTACCGAAATTTTCAGTAAAAAAAGGCAGCATCTCTTCTACCACTCTAGGATCAGTAGGTGTCGTGGACATGTGATCCATATAAACTTTTCTCATTGTACGTTCCCTTCTGTAATTTCTAGTACCATCAAATCTTGATCTTAATGATTCTCATAAATATTGAATTTTCAAATTAAATATTAATCCTGTAAAGTCATAGGCTGTCCGCAGCACTCTAATGTACCTGCACCGCCTTCTTTTACTTCAACTATTGCACCACATATTTCGCATTCATATACTTCATTGGCTTCTGTTGGCATGGGTTTATCTCCTTATATTAATGGTTAAAATCTAAATCCCTATTTCCCTGTTCCATAAATTTGGGTGTAGGGTGTTACATTTAATTATACTAATAATTCTCCTGCAGTTATCAGGAAATATTCACCTGCTGCAATCATCAGCCATCCAAAGAATTTCTTGATAATTACACTCCAGTTTCCACTCTTTGGCAGGCTTGACATAAAGCCAGCAAATGTACCTGCAATAATTAAAAGGGTGCCTAATCCTATGGAAAAAACAAAGAGAAGGCTTATACCATAAATTACCTGCTGTTTTGCGGCAACAAATGTGAGGACAACTCCCAGTACAGGTGCAGTGCATGGCGCGGCAACGGTTCCGGCGAGAAGGCCTACCAGAAAAGCGCCGAAACGACCACCACTCTTGTTTCCCGTTTGCCTGCCGGCCAGGAAAGATGGCATGGGTATCGTAATGACATCTAACATCGACAAGCCTAAAAAGATAAAGATGTTTGCTACAACTATGTAAAGAATGGGATTTGTGCTTGCAGATCCGAAGAATTTACCGGTCAAAGCTGCGAATGCACCCAGTGCAGAATACGTCACTGCCATTCCTATTACATAAAACAGCGAGAGAGAAAGTCCCTTCAGTTTAGAATCACCACTGCGCCCTCCGATATATGCGATGGTTATCGGTATCATCGGGTAAACGCAGGGAGTAAAGCTGGTAAGCACACCGCCAAGGAAGACCGCTATAAATGCAAGAAGTGGTGAGGAACCGAGGTAGCCTTCGAGTCCCTGTAGGAAACTGTCCATACTGATCGTCCTTTACTAAGCCTCTTCAAGTTTTTGCTTAAGCTTACTCTTGCTGGTCACGCCTACCATTGTTTCTTTCACTTCTCCATTCTTGAAGATTATAAGGGTTGGTACGGACAAGACACCATACTTTACAGCCAGATCCTTGTTTCCATCTACATCTATATCTACCTTTGCAAATTTAACCTTTCCGTCAAACTCCTCAGCTAATTGCCCAAGAATAGGTGCCTGAGTCTTGCAGGGGCCGCACCAGTCTGCATAAAAATCAACCAGGACAGGTGTATCGGCCTTAAGAATTGACTGATCAAAATCTTCATTTGTTACCGCCTGTAAGCTTGACATTATCCACTACTCTCCTTTCATAATATTATTTCACTTCTACTGAATCATACTGTTTTTTGAGAACTGGAAGCAGCCTTCCCTGTAAATCATAAATTAACTGACGACCTGCAGAAATGACTTACGTAAATAATACATTTGCCTCATTAAGTGTATTCTTTTCATTCTATTCGGTATTATTAAAAAATCAAGCAAAACTTGAATTACCTGAAAAAACGGTACAAAATGTGACAGGAGTGCAGGGTTTGAGAATATTCTGTCGGTGTTGATCAGCTATAGATACTTCATAGATATATTTAGTGTTTAGTACCGGAGAATTGTCCTGCTTTATGATATTACCTATTGATTTTGGTATTTGACTAAAAACTCCGATATTATTATTCTTTAATATGATTATAGAGGTTTTTGATAAATGACTATTTTATTAGATTAATGAAAAAGATTATTTCGGTTCTACTGTTGATACACCTGCTTATAGGCTGCCATACGTTCAAACCAGTCTCAAAGATGTCAGACTGGCAGCTTCGACAGGAATACTTAGATATTCAGTACAAACTATCAGAAGTGAAATCAAAATACAACTCGCCATCAAATAATACTGCAGGATATATTAATAATTACGCAGGTGTTGCAAGTCAGCTTGTACCATATCCTGGTGTTATTAATTCCTCTGCCATGACTACTTTAACGCTAGGTGAGAAAGTTAAACTACAAGATGAAATGGCAACACTGTCGGAAAGATTGAGCAAGTTAAGGTTGGAAATGTCTAAAAGAGGTATATATTCTCCATGATTACGTTTGTGCAGGATTGGGTTAAACTATCTAAACACTGAATTATAGTGAACAACAGTTTGAACATTGCATATCCTTAAACCACCCCCGGCACTCTATTCAAAACCTCCAGTCACAATCAGCATGACTTTGTGTAGAAAACTGAGTTATCTATTGCCATGGCATTATTGTGCTGCAAAAAATAGTTCAAATCACGATGCACATCAATTCAATTTGGAACACTGCCATTCAAACTGAGACATAATAAAAGAGAGAGAAGCAGTTTTTTAAATTATCAATGTAACTTCAAAAACTGAGCAGGTGTATATACTTACTCACAATACGGTGATTTAAAGTTTGAGTTCTGAAGATAATCATTCCCTTTGGCATAAGTTTAGCGATATCACTTCTGTGAATAAAAATATTTTTATCAAAAGAGAGTTTAAGCATAGCAGATTACTATTACATAAGTAAGGAGGGAGGCTGAATTGATAATGGTCTTTTCATTATTATATTCATTAGAAACGGCTATAGTAAAATTGAGGCTTAATGGTTGGCTCAAGCTTGGGGTAGCTATTTAGTAATTTTTTTTACAAACACAATAACAATATTTTGAAGGAAGGTGGTCAAAATGAAGTACAGATTTGTTCAACTATTGTTTGTTATGTTAGCACTGGCCCTTACAGTTCCATCTGTTTATGGCAGCGTTGATGAAAAACTCAGACATGCGGCAAAAAGGGGTCACACCAAAAAAGTTCAAACACTGTTAGGCAGAGGCGTAAATGTGAATTCAAGAGATTCCAGAGGTATGACGCCCCTGATACTTGCTGCATATTATAATAATCCTGAGACTGTAGAGGCCTTATTGACAGGTGGTGCGGACATTAATGCAAAGTGTATAAGCGGTAATACTGCATTGATATTTGCTTCAAGGACAGGTTGTACTGATACGGTAAAAGTATTATTGGAAGCAGGTGCTGATGTTGATATAGCGGATAATCATGAGATGACAGCCCTGATGAAAGCAGCGAATGACAGTCAAACTGATGTTGTAAAAGCCTTGATGGATGGAGGAGCCGATATAAACAATGACCTTGGATCTGCTGCCAGAATGGGTAAGAAGAATCTCGTGAAGTCATTACTGCGTTATGGAGCTAATGTAAATTCAGAAAATGAAGAAGGGTATAAGCCCCTCGCACTTGCAGCGCTTAAAGGTAATACTAAAACCGTAAGGTTTCTTTTGGATAAAGGTGCTGATGTAGAAGGAATATCCAATCTTAACTATACACCGCTTTTATATGCTGCCAGAAGAGGTCACACGGAGGTAGTGAAGGCATTGCTTGAAGAGAATGCTGATATAGAGGCTAAAACCGAACAGGGTTCTACCGCTCTTCTGCTTGCGGCATGGAATGGCCACACAGAAACTACTAAAGTCTTATTGTCGGAGGGTGCTGATGTTAATGCAACAACCATAAGGGGAGCAACTGCCATTGAACTTGCGACTAAAAAAGGCTTTAAAGATATAATAGAGTTACTGGAAGATCCGGCATCCTTGAGGACCAGGACAGTTACCAATGACCGTTCAGGCGAGAATTGCAGGAGAGGATTTGGTAATGGAGTTATTGATGGTTACAGATTTGGATATCAGTGACAGCAGCATGCAGATAATTATTGATGCATATACATGCCAGGAATAAGCTTGGAGTTCAAATTAAGATAGACATCCCTGCCAGAATGCACATCGGGCCGACGAGCAGCACTCGCCGGCCCGGTGTTGTCTTTCAGTTCACATGATAAGCAAAAGTCAGGAAGCAAGGCTTTAGCCACACCCGCAATTAGTCATTCGACAGTGTTATTTGACATACATCATTCTTTTGTACTTTTGATTTTGTATCTCAAAGGTATTTTGAGTTTTGACATTTGGATTTTCCTGTTGCCTTTGACTTCCGTGTTTTTAAGTGGTAATTTTTTTGTCTATGCCAGTCTGGCCCTTATTTATTTCTACATTTGTTTACTGTGGCTATAGGCAATGAAAATTAAAACCCGGTTTCTTATCACTTTCCTTATATACATTTCACACGTCAAGCGTAATTCAGATTTTAAACCTATATTAAAAAAAACTTGCCTAATTTCATGGTAAGTTTATAGTTTACGCCTGTAAATGTGCTTCTCACTTTTAATGGATTCACCCGGAGGCATAAGGTGAATAGAATCTTGCCGTTTTTTACAGTCTAGGACTATGATTCAGTACATAGCAAAATTCCTGACAAATCCTTTATTATATATCTGGATAGGGCTCCTGGTGGCTTTATATAAGTCCAGAGAAAATAGAAGGCGATTGATAATACTTAACATTATGTTTTATTGTTTATGCAGCAGCTTCTTCGTGTCAACTTTTAGCTGCTTATGGAAAGTAAATGATAATTATAATGAAAATATTGTCTATGATGCAGCTATTATATTATCAGGAGTAATAGAGCCGGGAGATTCAGATACAATAGGTGATGCTGATTATAATTTCAGGGTTGCCGTTCCCTCGAATCGGTTGATTGCGGGGATAGCATTTGTTAAATCCGGACATGCAAAATCTATATTGTTTGGAAACTGGGTCAAAAATCATAATGAAGGACTTGTAATCAGTAAATTTGCAAAATATCAGGGGCTAAAAGAAGATCAAATAAAAATGTACGGAGACATTGCGAGGACGACAGACGAAGCTAAAGGGGTAAAAACATTTCTAGATAAAAGGGAATATAAGAATGTAATATTAGTTACATCTGAGATGCATATGAGGAGGGCGCTGGCAACATTTAAGAAAGCAGGTATATTTCCAGACTTTTATTCGGTCGATAAACATTATTACGGAATAAGCTGGAACGAATTTATACCTACTGTTAGTGGGGCAATGAAAGTTAAAGGTTTTCTGTCCGAACTATTTGCTTATGTAGGTTACTATCTAAAAGGGAATATTTAGGGCTCATAGTAGACGTTGTCCAAGGAATTGCTTACCATCCAAAAGGATTTGTGGTCTTGTTATCATTGATCGTAAACGTTTTCACAGATTAAGCGTAATCAGGTGGTAGAGCTGAGTGCAGAAACATTTCTTTAAAAAAAAATGACAGCTACAGGCTATTATGCAGCTTCTCTGCAGAACTGACTTGAAATATCAGATTTTTACCAGTGTGGTAAATAAGTCAAGGATGTTATAAATCAACCATAACAAAATAAAACTAGAATGATATTTATAATAAGCTCTTGTATTGTCTAATGCGTGGACAGCAAGTTTTTTTATAATCGTGCCGTAGAAATGTTATTTAAGGTTGAGAATGTATACTTTAAGAAAGGAGATACGCTATGGTAGAATACCGGGAAATATTTGATAAATTCAGTGTTCCAACATTTATTATCAACAGGGAATACGAAATAGTTGATATGAATAAAAGCGCTTTGAGTATGTTTAAAAACTGCGAAATAGAATTGAACTCAACAAAGTGCTATGAGGTTTCACATGCATCTGAAACACCCTGCTGGGAACAGGAATTTCATACGTGTTCAGCAAAGGAAGCTTTTGAAAGTGGCCAGATAACACGGGCTATTCATAAGCACAAAACTGAACCTAATGAAATAGTACACGAAGTAATTTCAACTCCGGTCTTTGGGAATGAGCGAGAGGTTTTGTATGTAATAGAAGAGTACCATTCAGGTGTGCAGGAGTTTAGGGGGATATTAACAATATGCTCATATTGTAAAAAGATCCAGATGGAAGACGGCAAATGGCAGGCTGTGGATGATTATATAAGATCACATACAATTGCAAAACTGAGCCATGGGTGTTGCGATGATTGTTTCAAGCAGGCCAGGAAATGAAATACCTTACTCTATTCAACAAGTGCCGGTATACATCCAGATAATAAACAACTGTTTTTCTTTATTTTTTTAAGCTTTAGTCCACAATAGGCACTTTTTTTCAGAAGTGCATACGGTATATGAATCATCATCAAAGTCAGGATTAAATATTATCAACCACAATCCGCATTTCGCCGGAAATCTTCCCCTTGACATTCCACCGTTAAAACATAACAATACGCAAATCATATCCAATAAAGCAAAACCAGGAGGGTGACGAATGAGAAAAATATTTTATATACTATTGTTGTACGTCTTTATGTCTGCTCCTGTTTTTGGAGATGAAATTTTTGATCGTCTTATGAATGCAAAGAGCCTTAAATGTAAATTTGGCCCTAGTGCTTTTGCCGACTGGAAGGGATCAAAGGTCAAAGTAAGAAAAGACAAATTTGATGCTACTGTTACCTATGATTCTATTGATTTGAAAACTGGTAAAGCACGCATGACAGCCGATGCAGGTGCTGCGGATGTTATAGTATTAGCAAGTGCTGATGGATTGACTTTTATTGAAGAGACCACTCTAGGAAATTTTTCTTTTACTACTGTTTTTGCTGATTATGCGAAAGGTACATTAGATTTCATTGTAGTTACATCACGCCATGAGAAGTTCATAAATGAACCTTTGCCATCTCAGTATCATGGTACTTGTAAGATTCTGGAATAAACGGAAGGCAGTCTGTTTGTGAAAACTCTCTTAAAAACTCTGTCGTACGTACTAATATTAGTGCTCCTCTCATCATCCTTACATGCCCAACACAAAACTATGGTTACAAGGATAATAGATGGAGATATAATACAGGCTCTCTATGGAGGATTGGAAAAAAGGATCAGGCTTATAGGCATAGATACGCCTGAGAGCCGAGTGAACAGGAAGGCAATGGAAGAAGCGGATATGAGTGAAAATGATATAAAAAAGTTTATAGAAATGGGTAAAAAGGCAAAAACATATGTAAATGGTCTGATTAAACGTGGAGACTTTGTAACGATAGAGTTTGACACAAAGAAAACGGATAGATATGGAAGGCTGTTATGCTATGTCTATTTGTCAAATGGTAAGATGTTAAATGAGGAAATTGTTAAGGCGGGTTACGCAAACGTGATGACGGTACCCCCAAATGTAAAATATGAGGATAGGTTTTTAGAAGCATATCAGAAAGCAATGGAGGAGAAGAGGGGATTATGGAAATAAAATGTACCAAATACGGCCATTTGGTTGATGCAGAAGATAGAATAATGAAATAAATTATTAATTATGTCCAGGTATGATAAAGAATATTGCAAAAAAAGTATCAGGGTTATGTACAAATATATTGCGCTTAGTATTATAGCAATGATATTTTCATTTGTATGTGTGCGATATCTTGGCGCAAAAAGCGGGATTCTTTACAGGGTAATGAATGGAGTAGCGGGGATAGCCATTGGAGCATCTTGTCTTTTTATATGGGGTGCTGTGATAGAAATAGTCAAATGTAAGAATAAATTAAAAGAAATAGAGAAAGAAAAGCCATGAAACGAATCTGGTTGCTGCAAGTCATTACGAGTGTAATGCTTTTATGGGCATTATATCCCGGCAATCCATCTGGTTATTATACACTGCTTCACTGGATTTGCTGCGGAACGCTCATCTTACTTATATATCAAGCTGTAAGACTAAAAAGAAAAATATGGGTATGGATATTAATAATCACGGCACTGGTTTACAACCCTATATTTAGACTGCACTTCAACAGGGAGCTGTGGTCTGCCATTAATATTATCACTTCTGGAATTGTAGTTGTGTCGATCTTTACCTTAAAAATTAGGGATAAATAGTGAATACCTTATATTACGGTTTGTCAAGGTCTTTGGCTTTCTTTAGTTGTTAGTCATTAGCCTTTTCAATCCTTAACCCTGCAATTTTATACTTTATCTGATTTTTCGTATTATTACGTGGTGAAATTATTGTTGTTTTAGTATCTATTAAAGTATTTTACGCTAGTGACTTCATGCTCTTCCAAATTATAAGATGATGAATACGTTTTTGTTTATAGTATCAATCCATAGTGATTTCCCCGGGTTACTAATGTGATCGTTTTCAATGTTCAGCCCTAAGGCATTGCACACTTTTGCAGGTCTCAATTCTTTGCTATGACACACCATTCATGCATAAACATAATTAGGTAAATCTGAGGTCTGGCAGCTCTGATTTCATCTTGACTCAAACACAAAGTTGATTTATCATTCCGATCCAATTCAAAACTGGCAAAAAACAATTTTTTATCATCATTAATAGGGGGGGGAAGAGCAATGAAAAACTTTGTTCTGGCTGCACTTGTGACTATGCTCTGTCTATGGGGCGAATGGAATCATGCTTCTGCAGAAGACTATACTTTCAGTATTATGGTAAAAGCCGGTGATATTATTGACGGCAGAACCATGTTGGATGTGGCAAATTTTTCAATGAACAATAACAACGAGATTGTATTCAGAGCTTCGAACCCTACCACAGGAGAGGGCCTGTACACACAGAACACGATACTCGTTGAGAGAAACGATTTCATTGCCGGCAAACAACTTGAACTATTTGTCGGTCCGAATGCAAGTCCTATGTTAAACGATTTAGGTCAGGTTGCATTTCGCGCCGAGTTTAGAGGTACCAATCGGCCGTTAGGTATTTTTACTCTAGACTCTCTCCTGGCAGAAGTCGGAGATGTGGTTGGTACAAAGACGATCGCCAGTTTCAGTGATTTCGTTGCAATTAACAATTCAGGTGATGTCGCATACGCTGCGTTCTTTAATGATGGGAGTTCAGGAACTCTCAAGAACGGTATACCGTTCGCGTTACCTGGAGATACCATTGCTGGAAAAACGCTCACAAGTATTGGTAGTCCACCACGCGGTATGAACAATCTTGGGGAAATTCCTTTTATAGGCTTCTTTGACGGTGGATCCGGTATTTTCACCTCACAGGAACTTGTAGTACAGTCTGGAGGTACCATAGACGGGACAACATTCACTGATTTCTTTGATTCTCCCTGTATCAATGATCTAGGTGACATCGTATTCAAAGGTAGATGGCCTCTCGGTCTCTATACTCGAGATACGCGCCTGGTTACAGCTGGTGATGTTATTGATGGAATAACGTTGACAGGATTTTCATTTCATGTGATCAACAATGCTGGAGATATTGCGTTTCTTGGTAATCATTCAGGTGGTAATGCGGTGTTTACCCCTGATACAGTCGTAGCACAGCCTGGCGATGTAGTTGATGGTAAAACCATGATTGCATTTGGTGCGATATTCTTAAATGATCATGGAGATATGGCATTTAGTGTTCGTTTTGCAGATTCCACCCGCGGGATCGTTTTCGCAGAGAAAGTTACCAATATATCTCCTGTAGCTGATGCCGGTGTTAATGTGTCTATCCATTCTTCACAACAGCTTAATACTACTTTAAGTGGAACAGCTACAGATCCAGACAATGACCCATTAACTTACAGATGGTTGGAAGGTACAACCGAACTATTAGCATCAACGACTGTAGTTGGAGGTGATGCGTCATTAGATTTAAGTATCTTGTCACCATTTATTATTGGAGAACATACATTAACTCTGGAGGTATCTGATGGTCAAGCTGCAACTACAGACGAAATGGTCCTGACCGTTGAAAATTCTCCACCGGTTGTTGCTGCAAGTGGTGGAGGAACTTTTCAGTTAGGAAGCAATATTACTTTGCGTGGTAACGTATCCGATTTCGACGGAGACGGCCTTAACTATCGTTGGTTCGAAGGATCAACAGATTTTACTACAAGTTTCATCAGTACTATTGCTGGCGGTACACCGGTTGTTTTGCCAGACTTCATCATTATTGGAGGATTATCTCTCGGTAGCCATATATTAACTTTAGAGGCTGATGATAGTACCAATACACCGGTGTCTGAAGGTATTACTGTTGATGTGATTGATACAACAGCGCCAGCCATAAGTGCTACGGCTAATCCTGGTATTCTCTGGCCAGCAAATCATCAGATGATAGATGTTATAATTCAGGCGGACGCTGCAGACAACAGTGGTTCAGTTACATTGACAGCCTCTGTAATAAGTAGTGAACCACCGGATACGGATGGTGACGGTAACACGATACCTGACTACACCACTCCTGTGATAGACCAATCTACTGGAGAGATCACACTGCAGCTAAGGTCTGAACGTAAAGGGCAGGGCACAGGCAGGTCGTATACGATTACCGTTACTGCTACTGATTATTCCGGAAACAGCTCAGATGCGGTTGTTGAGGTTGTAGCACCTCATGATAAGGGAAAGAAGTAAAAACGTATTTTAGTGGTTAATGGAAAAGGGGTGCACTGATAATTTTAGTGTGCCCCTTTTGTGAATAAGGAGTTGAGGAAGTTACAAATAAGAGGTCATCTATTGATTAGGCCCTAAACTCCAGGAGTTTAATGTGTACAAATTAGCAATAGGACAATTAATATCAATCTGGGCATTTGTTTTACTCAATGTCATGGTATGTCTTGGGTCTGGTGATTCCATGGGAAACTATCATGTTAGTGCCTTTTATACATATTTTGTCTTATTAATACTAGTTGTCCTTGTCATCTATACGCTTGGTTGGCGTAACTATCAGAAAAAGAATCTATCTGAGAACAAGAATGATTAACCATTTTATGTAGAGGGTCAGTGAGTGAAAAATGCACACTGGTGGAATAAGATGTGGCCACATTTACTCATACGGTAATATTAATTATTTTACTCTTTTTCGATTGATTTATTTATCAATTCTACTATATGTTCGTCAATTTCTGTAAATTGAATTGCGAAACCAACTACAGAAGTGTCCAGGTGTCTTTTTGCGCGAACAACTTTTCCGACACATGTTATCGAATTATGGTGAAGAGACAAATCTATCTTTAAATCTAGAATTGTACCAACCTCCAGATTCTTTATGGCATAAAAGAATAAACCGCCGGCACTCATATTAGCTATAGCGACCATATCCCACTCTTTAAAAACTTTATCCTCATTTGATTTAACCTGGAATCTTGTAATGTATGGTTCATCAGTTCTATTATATTTTCTTGCTTCTGGAAACTTGTACATGGCAAAATCTCTTATTTGATATAGAATGAATTTTGCATACAAGTATCAAGTTTTATGCCAAATGGGTGTATAATTTCTTATTGATTATGCGGGTGAGATATAAGTTGTCTTAACATTAAAAATGATAATGGGTAATGCTGTTACAGAAGAATTATTTTAATATGATGGCGGCTTATTTATTTGAGATTGCAGTTGTACGTGAATTGGGTGTTATGGCACAAAATTGGGTGTCATGACACAAAGGTGTGAAGGGTTAAGGATTGACTATTTAATATTGTAGATTGAAGATTGAAAGGATTTAAAAGCAACAAAATTCAGTCACGGTTTTTCACTTCCCTGATAAAAGGTACCGAGAACTGGAAAGCGCAGAGAAAGTAAAAGCGATTTAGAGTTATTATTTAATATTAATAATTTCTCGTTGATAATTGGATATCGACTATGTCCTGTCTTGCGTCCTTAAAGCATACCCACAACCTCATTCAAAAACATACTGAAGCTTCACATATCAAGTATAATATTATAAGGTATATTTCTGCTTTTTATTATTTCTTTTATGGATCAGTTTATGGTGTTACAATAATAATAGATGGTATGACAAATATTTAGTTTCGCTTGGTAACTATATAGAAACGGGGTAACAATATGCAAGCTAGGGAAAAATATTACGATAGAAGAAGTAATGAAAGAAGGTCGGATGTAAGAAGAACAAGTACAAGAAGGAGGAACGTAAGAAGGAAGGATATAAGATTAAACAGCTCTTTCGAAATTTCATTACTTGATCTTAATGGCAAGACAGTTAACGTTAGTGCGAGCGGAGTCTATTTCGAAGTGGCAACAGATGATATAGGGGTATTTCCGCTGGGAAAAACTGTCCCATTGCAAATGAGGGTTGCTACTCAGGCACAAGAGGGGGGAGAAAGAAATATTAAAATCAGCGGGAAAGGAAAAGTTGTCAGGAACTGTAAAATTGAAAACCAAGACCATGCTAAGAGAGTGGGAGTAGCTTTAGAATTCACTGAAAAACTTTATACTGAACCAGATTACGATTAAGTGTCCGTCGATTGTGATTTGTTACGTTTCAAGCCAACTAAGGAGAAACAACAACTTCCTTTGTTTCGATCTTACATGATATTTTAATTCACAATCTGTTCACACTCAGATTTCTTCTTTGCAGCTACATATAGAACTTTTACGTATCAAGCTTAATCAGGTGGAAAATTCTTAATTTTAAATTGATTGTAAATATCTAAAATGCTAGCATTAATTTTATGATTAAATGGGACGACAAATTCAGTGTGGGCATATCAATAATTGACGATGAGCATAAGAAGCTCATTGGCATTATGAATAAGGCAATTGTACTGGAACAAAACAGTAGCAATCCAAAAGAGATAACAGAAGTATTAAATGAAATGAATAGATATGCTCAAAGTCACTTTGCAACTGAAGAGGGCTATATGGTAAAGTTCAATTACCCAGACTATGAAAACCACAGAAAGGAACACCAGGCTTTTTCCATTGAAACAATGGCTTTTTTCGATAAAATAACTGAATCCAACCGTCAATTAATATGTGAAATAATTGAACACTTAAAGAGCTGGTTACTTAAACACGTCCTTGGTACAGATACAAAGTACATCTCTTGTTTCAAGGAACATGGATTAAAATAAATTCACATCTTTCAGCTCATACCATAGCTCACCAGCCACAAAGCTCGTCGGGCAGGTTGTGGTATTCGTGGCCGGACCAGGATAAACTGTTGAATTAATTAAGTTTTTCATCCCGATAACAGTGTTTTCCGGCTTTAAAAGAGTTTTTTTCTGTATCAAAAGGAGCATTGTAAGGAGTTGGTTAAATGGCTAATCATCGCTCCCCGGACAAAAAGTGCCGAGGACAGGAAGACGCGAAGGGTTAAGGATTGAATATTGACTATTGAAGATTGAAAGGCTTTAAAAACAACAAAATTTAGCCACGGACTTTCACAGACGAAATAAGAAAAGATTTCCTCAGCTGAGGAAAGCAGGTCTCCTGAGGCGACCCTGTTAGTTTGCTCTAGACCCGACTCAGTCGGGAGGCTCAGTAAAAACTTACAGAATAAATTAGTTGTTTTTCCTCTCTTCCTGCCATTCACGCCCCTCCTAAGCCGTTTATCTTTTAAAGATTTTAAACGCTAAGGTTGAAGGCATGACCTGGAATAAACAGAAATAGTTAGGTTTTTTTGGTAAACGATATACCTTTTTAACAAAATTTTATTTGTTACTTCTTCTTTGCAAATTCAAATTTCTGAGTTATGATACGGATAGTATTTTTTATTCATTTAAAAGGCTTAAACAGATTATAGTTATTTTGCATTAATTACTGGATTTGCAAGATCACTAGACAAGAAGGTGTACATTGAAATGTTATATTTGTAATAAAGAAGGAAAAGAGACTGACGCCATAGCAGTTTGTATCGTCTGTGGAATTGCCGTTTGTAATGAACATCAAATCCGTGGAGAGGTGCCGGTAAAGGAAACTTACAAATGGGGTATGGGAGAAGAAGAGGTCACGTTACCAATACCTCTTCCGCGCATACTATGTACATGGTGCCATCAGGCGCTTATAGCTCAGAAAAATAATTAATATTTGTGCGGAAACCATTTTCTTAAGCAGTACCTTTTCGCAAGAGATATTAGATGATACCGCTGATTAGAAACTATTGATTTTATGGACAAGAATAGTCTTTGTGAAAATTTAGCCAAACATTTAGAGATTATTACTAAATGTTCAATTACAACCAAACTGGGTACAGTTTTGTTGGCAACTATCTTAGAATCGCGCTATCCGTACGTATATCCAAGGGACAGTGCCTGTGCCGCCACTTTGTTTAGACAGATGGTGGAAAAAGACCTTGATCCCAATGAAGACGCCTTTAAACTCTTGAAGGGTTTAGCCAAGTTTATCTCTTCTGTTCAGGATGAGAGTGGAGAGTGGGTACAGCGTTATGGATTGAACGGACAGAAAAAAGCTATATACATTCAGGAGGACAATACGGCATATGGAGGTATTATCCTGGCTCAATATTTATTGTCATGCCACTTCCGCCAGGAAGAACCGGCTGAATTTGAGGATTATCTCAAAAAGATAAAAAAGGCAATCCAATTTGCAGTTAAACATTTTTATAGAGAGGAAATATTCCTTTTTTTCTCTACAACAAGTGTACACGAATCAGCAATTGAGAAGGGGTATAGTGTGTGGGTAAATCATGTCTATATACTTTTCTTTAATCTCATTGCCCAGCTTACCAGAAAATTCAATCTGAAAGATTATTTTGCTGATGAACTCTCATTCAAATGCCGTTTCTGTCAATCAGTACATCGGCGCTTTATCCTGAATGAACGCTTTGTCAGGCGCATAACTAAGGACGGAACTTTTGACTTGAGGCCGGATATCACAATAATGAGCCCGGTTTACTTTCAATGTAAAGAAGACCATTGTGATTCCTGCATTCTGGATGACAACCAGAATATTATAACAAATTCTATCAATTTTGTTGTAGATAACCTATGGGACCCTGAACTTGGTATGCTGCAAAGATACCTTCCTTTTACAGAGGATATAGAAACCCATATACATGCCGGAAACGGACCCTGGGTCCAATATACGGCAATGCTGGCTCAATATTACTATAGAGAAGGCGAGATTGAAAAAGGAGATAACATTCTTAAGCAAATCGACACGTATTGTACTGACGAAGGATATATTCCGGAACACTTGAGTACTAAAAGAAGATTTGAAGAATTTATCAGTTTGGAATGGGAGGTCGGTCTAGATGCGAAAAAAGAGTTTCATCCTGATATCTTAATTCCCAACCTATCCTATGACTTTATTGTAGAGGAGCTTTTCTTTATGAAAAAAAGTTATGACCAGATCAGGATAGCTATTGATAAGGAAAATAAAAAGGTCATCCATTTCGCTGTACCACTTATGTGGTCTCACGTGGAGTACGCCAGGGCTCTCATTGCCCGTTATGAATACATAACTACCAGTGGTTCCATGGTAGAAACCAAATCTCCTCAGTTAGTTCAATAATATAGATTTTTGTCCCAGGTTTCACTCCAGGTTTGTGCAGTAGTAAGTCTTACTCGCTGTTTTCTATTGTTTATCGTAGAGTCTTGCCTGTTGCGGTGGCGTTGACTACAGTTAATTTTGATGCAATTTCTAAATCCACATAATTATGCTTGTGAGGATAAGAACAAACTGTCCTCACTCTTCCTGATAAATTGATTATCCAAACTTGTCTTCTTTGAGCTTCTCTTGAATCTCCTCTATTTCTTTACGGCTGTTAATTATAGCTTCAACGCAATCTCTATCCAGTTTTTCACCAGCCATTTTTTTAAGCATTTCAAATGCCTCGTCGTTACTCCATGCCTTTTTATAAGGACGATCACTGGTTAAAGCATCAAAAACATCTGCCACGGCAACTATACGTGCCTCTAATGGAATCTGTGACCCTTTCTTTCCCTCCGGATACCCCGTTCCGTTTACCGCTTCATGGTGGAACTCGGCAATATTACGTAATACGCTGAGGTAGTCAAAATGGCCAAGGCCAAAATTACTGATCAGGTCATCAATTATTTCACGACCCCTGCGCGCATGCGAACGCATAATTTCAGTTTCTTCCTGGGTGAGTTTTCCGGGCTTAAGCAAAATGCTGTCAGGGATACCCACTTTGCCAATATCATGTAGTGTCGAAAATGAGAGAATGTGTTCAATATAAGAGTCATCCAGATTATATTTGTGCGCCAGACATAAAGCGATTAACCGGGAGTAACGGGACATGCGATCCAGGTGACAGCCTGTCTCAGTATCACGGACATGAGTAATGTGTTCAGTTGTCTTCACTGCTGCTGTCAATGCATGCACGGATTCCATCTCGTTGACTACAAGAAGAGAAATCAGGTGACCTACAATGTCCAATTCATGGAGTACATCATCTGTAAAGACATCTGTCCTGTCGGAATTAAAAAAGATAAAACCTGAGAACACACCATTATCAAAGAATGGCAAGGTATAACTGGCCGCATAACCATCACGTCCCAGGCGTTTAAAATTCCCACAATTGTCATTTTCAAACGTAACCATATTATTAATCACACGGGGCCGCCCCTTATCGAGCACTTCCTTCAACGAAGGAAGATCTTCCAGATGTGCCTGAGAATGATGCCAGGAATTTGGATGATCGCTGCTGTCTAAATAAGACTTGAGCAGTGTGGTAGCCGGATCATATATAGTAATAGCAATCCGGGCCAGGAATGGGAAATACTGTTTGATCGCATCATGCGTACATACCAGTTTCTCCTTCAAAGTAAGGTTTTTATTGAGTGATTCCAGGATATCTTTATGTGCAAAACTGGTATTAGTCATGATTTACAAAACAACTTTCCTGTTAAAATATCATGTTGACGTAATTGTAGCTACCAATTTACAATTAGTGAAAATACTGTTTTTGGATATATGTAGTTTTTTCTAATATCGGCATATTTACAAAAAACTTTAGCCAAGAATAAGAAAAAATGGGTCAAATCTCCCTCTACGCTGTAAGCATTCCACTTTAACAAATTACTTAATATCAACTCTTTATCACTGAACACATTATAGTTCAACAAAAATAGTAAGTAATTTTGTTGTTTTGATGGAGAAGAATCAAGGATTATTCAGAAAAAATTTTTTTGTTAGAGCGGTAAATATACACCAATTTTTTTTATTGTTTTAAGTTAAAAACCGTATCGTAGAAATTACAAGCATTTATTTATACATTATATATATAGGGCTAAGTTACATGAAATCTTAGAAAAAACTGAAAATTGGTTGATATAAGACATTTTGGCAATCCGATTATTTTGTATAACAATTATTAGTGATTGAGTTTACGTGATTTTTTTGTTGACAATATTTTTTGCGTGTGTGATAGTGCCGCATATCACCTGCTTTCAGCAAATTCTCATAATTTTATTATATGGTGTAACAGTGGTAATGAAAAAGGAGTATCTTAATATTACCGTTCTGCATTCATCTTCATCTATTTATGCATCTTCTGCAGCACTGCATTACACATCGGTTTCATCACTTAAATTGCGTTTAAGAGTATCCAAAACGCTTCAAATACAATTATCAATTTTTCTTGTTACGTCAATCTCCCTTTTATTCAAACGGAGAATCTTTGCATTTAGTAAAGGATGATAACGTGTTAGTTGTTTCTTAATTGTCATAACCAGAATATCTCAGTTGGTCATCTTTAGACATTAGAAACTCCTTTGCAAATACAGGTCGCTATACTGATTTCCTTGCAAATCTGACTGTTAATGTCAGATTTATCTCTGGCGGGATGGCAAGGACTTCTTTTATACATAAAGTGCTATTATCTTAATTTTAACGTTTTTTCATAAAGAGGATCATATTTTTTTAAGGAGGGGAATATGATGGGGCTTAAGTTAACGCGTCTGTTTTTTGTGGCAGTACTTACGTTGTGTGTTGCAGGCTTTTATTCTATGAGTATAAATAAGGAGTCTTTTGCCGGAAAAAAAGGTACCAGTTCGGCATCAGGCTGGAGTAGTTGGGCAAAAAATAATGATGGCAGTAGTGATGATAAGAGCAGTGATGATGGCAGCAGTGGTCATGGCAAAAAGAAGAAGCCTAAGAAGGAGTGGAGGACTGCAGGCAACAAAAATATTGATCAAGACAAACACTTCCTGGGTACAACAGATGAAGCTGATCTCGTAATCAAGACAAACAATACTGAAAAAGCACGAGTTACGACTGATGGCAATGTGGGTATTGGAACTGGCAGCCCAACCGGAATACTCCATGTAGAGGGCGGTGAAGCTGCTGCTGATACAGACGGTACGAACGTTACGATTAAGGCTCAAGACGGTGGGCCAACCTCTGGTGTCGGAGGAAACATAATCCTTACACCGGGTTCAGATGGAGATGGGACATCTACCGGTACTGTTTACGTTGGAGAAATAGACAGCCTTGATCCACCTACACTGACACTGGATGTTAACGGACAGATCAGGATTCGTGGCGGTTCCCCTTTTATTGGTGCGGTACTTACTTCAGATTCATTCGGAAATGCTTCATGGATGTCGGTAAATGTTAATGATGACGATTCAGATCCGACAAACGAATTAAATACAGAAGTGTCACTAATTGGAACTAAATTATATGTAACAGATGCAGGTGGTGCTAAGTTTGCAGATCTGTTAAGTCTGGTGGATGATGCAGATTCTGACCCTGCAAATGAACGTAACGTATCTGTTGTAATAAATGGTACCATCCTGGATATCACAGACTCAGGCGGGACCATATCTACTGACCTGAGCAGTCTTGTTGATGATGCAGACGCTGATCCTGCTAATGAGCTGCAGAATTTAAGTAGTACTGCATCAGGCACCAATCGGACAATTGCTATAACTGATGGGACAGATACAACTATTAGTGTGGCAGATAATGATGACGATGATGAAAATGAAATTCAAACACTGAGCTTTGCCAGTCCAATTCTCAGTATAGTAAATGGTAACACTGTTGATTTGAGCAGTTTAAACGATACTGACTGGACAGAAAATGATGGGAATGTTTTTAGAACTAACGGCAATGTAGGTATCGGTACGTCGGCTCCGGGAGCAGGATTAACTGTTGCTAACGGTCGAGCACAATTTAGTGGAAATACACTTCCAACTTCAGGTGGCGGTCTTGAGCTGGGTTATACTTCAGGAATTGGTGGTGTTATCGCATCGTTTGATCGTAGTGCGTCTACTATGAAGCAGTTGCAGTTAATGGCTTCATTCATCCAATTTAAGACATCTGGTAATGAAGCTATGAGGATTGACGAAAATCACAATATCGGCATAGGAACAGTGAATCCAGGTGAAAAACTGGATGTAACAGGTAATATTGCTGTGAGCGGAACCGTAGATGGGGTAGATATCTTGAGTCATGCAGGTAATGTCGATGCGCATCATTCTCGTTACACGGATACGGAAGCAGTTAATGCTGTAGGGCCGCATACGACCGACACAGATGATCAGAATTTATCAGCAGCCGTTCTAACTGGAACACTGCTTCAGATGGGTATAGAGGATGGCACAGGTACCAGTGTAGATTTGGCTTCATTGCAGGATGGTACAGGTACTGATGATCAGCAATTAAGCTTTGCAGGAACAACCCTCAGTCTGGAGGACGGTGGCAGTGCAGATCTAAGCAGTTTGCAGGACGGTACCGGTACGGATGATCAGAATTTATCAGCAGCCGTTCTAACTGGAACACTGCTTCAGATGGGTATAGAGGATGGCATAGGAACCAGTGTAGATTTAGCTTCATTACAGGACGGTACCGGCACGGATGATCAGCAATTGAGCTTTGCAGGAACAACCCTTAGTCTGGAGGACGGTGGCAGTGCAGATCTAAGCGGTTTACAGGACGGTACCGGTACTGATGATCAGAATTTAACAGGAGCTACTCTTACCGGAACGACACTTCAAGTTGATATAGAGGGAGGAACGAGTGCTTCCGTAGACCTGGTGGGATTGCAGGATGGTACCGGCACGGATGATCAGCAATTGAGCTTTGCAGGAACAACCCTCAGTCTGGAGGACGGTGGCAGTGTAGATTTAAATAGTTTAGGGGATGAGACAGATCCAGAGGTTGGTACAATTTCACCTGATTTTGTTCCTAAGTGGGATGGAATATCATCATCATTAATCTCTGGATCTATATTTGATAATGGCAACGTCGGCATTGGGACTACGAATCCAACTGAGAAGTTGCATGTCGAGGGAAAGGTTAAAATTGGAACAACATTGGAATGGAATAATACATCTGGAACTCAAATGGGAACTATAGATACCGCTGCAGACACCTATGGCTATCTTAGATTAAATGATGCTGGTTCTACGAAAGTGCTTATTAGAGGATCAGGGTCGGGAGTGTCATATTTCAATGGTGGTAACGTCGGCATCGGGACTAGTAGTCCTGCTTCCAGGCTATCCATTGGAACTTCTACCCTTAACCCGCCCGGAGACATCCTGATTTCAGGAACAGTACCTCAACTTTTCTTCGAGAGATCGGCTGAGCCTGTCAACGGAAGGCTTTGGGACTTTGTGCTTAGCGGTCCTGAGTTCCATGGACGGCTGATCAATGATGCTAACAATTCAGGCACAGAGTGGTTAAGGGTGAAACGTACGGGAATGTCTGTGAACTCAGTTTCCTTCCCTAGCGGTAACGTCGGCATCGGAACGATAAGTCCAGGAGGCTTATTAGGTTTAGGTAATTCATCTACATACCTGGGTGTGAGTGGTAATAATCTGACGTTTACGGATGGCAGCGGCATCGGGACAAAAACTCTTACCGAATTGGCAAGCGGCAGTTTGTGGACAGATAATGGAACATATATCAATGCCAATAATGCTGCTAATGTCGTTGTATCGGATACAGGCAGAGTCGGCATTGGCACGTTGGCGCCATCAACCAGATTGCATGTAAGTGCTCCTCATTCTGCGTATATTACACTCGAAAGCACTGGTATTGCTAATAATGAAGCCACGTTTACCTGGTTAAATAATCAGGGTATGTCACTGTTAGGCCTCGCCGGTGCAGCAGGAGAGTTGTTAGATGCAGTCACAAGTGCCGGAGATCTCGCCTTATCTCATAGAACCGGTGGAAAGATTATACTGAGCGCTGATAGTAATCATGCAGAAGGACACCTGGCAATTCAAGAAAACGGTAACGTCGGCATCGGTACTACGAGTCCTGACGTTAATCTTGATGTAGAGGGCACAAACGCAATAATGGAATTGCATGCCACGACATCCAATAGTAATAGCGCGAGAATAAAATTGTGGAGAGCTTCAGAATCTTACTACAACGAAGTTAATAATTATGGTATGTGGAAGTCCGGTGATGATATGCTTATAGATACAAAAACATCCCATAGTATTCTTTTTCGCCCGAATAGCACAGAGGCAATGAGAATTGATAACAATGGCAACGTAGGTATTGGGGCTACAAGTCCGGGTTCCAGACTACACGTGGAATCTGCAACAGATGAGGTTGCAAGGTTTCAAGATGATCTAGCAGATCATATCGCATTTATAAGGGTAGGATCACAATTTGGAAGTGGCCGTTTTGGTACATACGGTAACTATCCTGCTATATTACGTAATGCGTCAGATTATGCATATTATTATGATACTAACAATAACATGTCTATTCTTGCTGGCAAAGTCGGAATCGGTACGACGAATCCGCTTTCTGCCCTTCATGTAAAAATGGCAAACGCTACACCACTTGGTGGTATAGTTCTTGAGCAAAACGATAATTCTAATACTACACAATTAATAACTGCATCTGGTGAATTTCAGATTAATACAGGAACAGCAGGAGGTGGAAGCACTCAAAGATTTGTAATTAGACACTCTGACGGTGCTGTCTTTGGAACATACGGAACGTATCATGCACCATCTGATTTTAGATTGAAAAAGGATATTACAACCATTCCAGATGCTCTGGACAAAGTGACTAGATTGCGTGGTGTAAATTATAAGTGGAAGGACGAAAGTTTTGATATGAATTCGATCCAAATGGGGTTGATAGCACAGGAAGTTGAAAAGGTTATTCCTGAAGTGGTTCATGTTGGAGATGACGAAATGAAGACTAAATCGGTAGAATATCAGTATTTAGTTGCTTTGTTAATTGAAGCAGTTAAAGATTTAAAAAATGAGAATGATGTAGTTAAGAAGGATAGCACAATCCTAAAGTCGGAAAATGAGCAGCTCAGGCAGGAACTACTAGCAATCAAAGACAGACAGTCCGCCATCGAAGACATGTTGTTTGCTCTGTCAACTGAACTACCGAAAGATAAGTTGGCAAAGCTTGGTATAGCAAGGTAGGCATAGGATTTAATATTGTAGATTGAAGATTACGGCCAGCGAAGGCGCGAAGTATTAATAAGTGAGCTAAAGTTTAAAGTGAACTAAAGTGACTAAAGTTAAAGACAAGAACCAATGTTAAGGAATGAAAAGACTAAAAAAACAGAAAACTTTGGCCACGGATTTACACTGATAAACACTGATGTTAAAAAGAAAAAAAAGAGGAATTTATACACTGAATTCAAAGACAAATAAAAAAGGCTTCAGGAAAAATCCTGAAGCCTTTTATAATTGGTAGCGGGGACAGGATTTGAACCTGCGACCTCCGGGTTATGAGCCCGACGAGCTACCAAGCTGCTCTACCCCGCGTCCAAGTAAATTAATAATATATCAGTATTTTTAATCTGTCAAATAGAAAATTTGAATGATAGAAAATCTGGATTATGAAATAAATTTAGAATGACAATTCCTGAAAAGGTTTGCTCTAAGGAAGGCAGGAATACAGGAAATATTTGTGATATAAAAAGCAGCGAATTCAACAAATAGTGTCAGGATCAGTGATCATACTGTAAATCATGGCCAGGAAATCCTTTTTACATCCTTTCGGGTGCTTTAAGGCCTAGTATGCTTAATCCGTTCTTTATCACCTGCCTGACTGAATCGACCAACAGTATCCTCGCTTTTTTGAGCTCGGTATCGTCAATAAGTATCCTGTGGTGCTGGTAGAATCTGTTGAATGTACTGCAGAGGTCAAGCAGATATTTGCTGACTATTGACGGTTCACAGTGCTGTGCGGCACGTATTATTGTCAATGGGAAGAACTCAAGCTTCTTGACTAACAGCAGTTCGTCATCTTCTTTAAGGACGTCGTAGTTTATCTCATTTGTTGGTGCCTCTCCGCATTTCCTCAGTACACTGCAGAGCCTTGCATGTGTGTACTGAACGTATGGGCCTGTCTCACCGTCAAAATTAAGGATTTCGTCCCAATCGAACAGTACATCCTTAACCCTCTTCGTGCTCAGCTCTGAGAAGATTATAGCGCCAATGCCTACCTCATTTGCCACCTCATCTTTGTTTTCCAGGTCGGCATTTTTCCCCTCTATAATTTCTCTGGCAATCTTACACGACTCGACCAGCAGATCCTCAAGCAGGATAACCTTACCTTCACGTGTAGACATCTTCCCACCCTTGAACTTGATCAGGCCAAAATCTACGTGTACGCAATCGTGCACCCACTCATATCCCATTAGCTCCAGGACCTTGAAGAACTGTTTAAAATGCAGTCTCTGCTCGGAGCCTACGACATAGATCAATTTGTCAAAATCGTACTCACGTTTTCTATATTCAGCGGCACATATGTCCCTGGTGGCATACAGGCTGGCATCGTCCTTCTTTCTCAGAATACAGGGAGGCATGTCGTATTCTTCAAGGTTTACTATAAGGGCTTCCTCACTTATCTCAGACAGACCCGCATCTTTGATCCTGTTAACGGTATCATCGAGCTTGTCGTTATAGAAACTTTCGCCTGCATACGAATCAAATGTTATGCCCAGTTTTTCATATACCTTTTCGAACTCGGACAGACTGATATCTTTGAAGTATTGCCATGTCTTTTCAGCCTCTTCATTTCCGTTTTCCAGCTTTTTAAACCAATCCCTGGCCTCATCTATCAGAGCAGGATTGTCCTTTGCCTCCTTATGGAACCTGACGTACAGCTCATTAAGCTTGCTGATGTCTAGTCCAGTATCTTCTATCGAACCCCGGTCCTTAATACCCGGGCCCCAGTTTTTAAAGGCAACGATCAGCTGTCCGAATTGAGTGCCCCAATCCCCCAGATGGTTTATGCCGACACATTTATATCCCAGGGTTTTGTATATATTGTGAATTGCGTTTCCTATAACAGCCGAACGGAGATGATGAACGGCCAGGTGTTTTGCAATATTCGGGGAAGAGTAATCAATGACGGCAGTCTTACCCGCTCCAGAATCAGAACGTCCGTAAGAGTCGGATTCGGTAAAGACCTCGTCCAGAACAGCCTTGAAAATCATCGTCCTGGAGACAAAAAAGTTCAGGTATGGGCCAACTGCCTTGATGTCCGTTATTATGTCACCCGTAGGCAGTTTTTGTGCAAGGTCGGCAGATATTTTCGGAGGAGCATTTTTTAACTGTTTCGCAATGGCAAAACAGGGAAACGCATAGTCGCCCTTGTCCAGGTCAGGAGGAATCTCTATGAAACCCTCTATCTCCTCCTCGGAAAGCGGGACTTCAGTCTTTAAAATATCTACAATGTTTTTAATAAATATATCCATTTTGTTTGCATTAATTTAGTTGTCAGTATGACGATAATCATCTCTTTCGAGAGGAGTCCAATAATGGTTGCCTTTCTTTCGAAAGGAGTCCAGCTTGTTTAATAGAGATAATAAACTAAATGCTCGGAATTTACTACTCTTTACTTTGATATTCAGCTGGCCTGTCAATATTCGGCAGCATCAGAACCAGCATTCCTGCTATTGGAAGCGCACATGCTGCGACTCTTAGAGATGTTTCCATGCTAGAATGATCTGCAATGTACCCGATTACGGGAAGCATGAGGCCGGCAGTACCCCAGACAAGTCCCATAGAAATTCCCGCGGCAGAGCTGGCCATATCCGGGCACAGTCTTTGCACTATCAGTATATTAACTGCAGAAGCTCCAAATATAACCATACCGCTCACACCCAGTATTATCATTGAAATATTTCCGCCTGCATGCAGAAACCATAGAAGCAGGGGGCAGGCAAGGATCGAGGAACCAGCTATTATAATTTTTCTGCTAATTCTGTCTGCAAGGTACCCGCCTATCAGGCCCCCGATACTTCCGCTGATCAGAAAAGTGGATATGGCGATCCCGCTTCTGTGCATGGTAAGCCCTTTTTCCGTAAAGAGAATTGACATGAAACTCATAAAGCTGGTAATGACAACCGAACGGGTAAACATTATCAGGAACATAATCCATAGCGGACGCGACTTCCTGTCAAAGAGTATTTTAAGATCTGACAGTCTGGCACCGTTTCCGGTCTCGTGAACCCCGGTCAGTACTTTCGTCAATACAATTGCCAGTATTACGCCGGGTAGAGACAACAGCCATAATTTATTAAATCCGTCTGACGATACAATAGACGTGATAACGAATGGTGCTCCGGCCAATCCTATGCATCCGACCATAAGGAAGATAGACATCATAAATGTGGACTTCTTAAGGGTTAATCTGGCGACAGTAGAAACCACATTAGGATGGAAGGCCGCTACTCCTGAAGCTCCGATAACGAGCATAAAGATAAGGGTAATAAAGTTTGGCGCAATGCCAATGCAGCTCATAAACAGTGCCGAACAGAGAACACCGGTGACAATAAACAGTTTTTTGTTAAACTTGTCACCCAGGAAACCGAATACCGGCTGTAAGATCGAGCCGAATACAGCCAGTACTGTGGGCAAGACGGACACCTGTGTTATGGTTAAATTGAGGTGAGACTGGAAGTAAGAGAGAAGAGGCATCAGAAAGCCGGCATAGAAATCATTGAAGAGGTGAGCAGACGTTAACAGTATTATTGTTGTATAGATGAATCTACCATTGTCTTTTTTCATTTAATCTTCTTCTCATTTCCATATTACACTGCTAGAGAACTAAAAATCTGAAACCTGTTTCTAAGGATTTTTTGCAATCATCCGGAATACTTCCCTGCGTCTCTCTGCTCTCTTCTCAGGTTCAAAACGCGCCGCTAGGAACTTGAATCCACACCAAGGAAGGCCAGGATAGTCTTCCTTTCTACTTCGTCTATGATGGTACCTGACTTGATTTTTTCAAGCAGAAACTCCTTTATTTTAGCTGCAGGTACGGCGTAGTTGAGTTCCTTCCATATTGCCGGACTATTCTCATTGATCATGTTGTCTAAGGATTGAGAACTTTGCGCTATAGGGGTTCTGGGCGCTACCCCCCAGAGAATACCAATGATATCCCCGGTATCCCGAGTAACGACCGGAGATCCGGAGTCGCCGTCAGAAGCATCGCATCCGACGGCAAATGCCCAGGTGCCTACTTTTTTACCATTCTCATCCAGTCCATACTTAATCTTAAATTCATTATCTCCTGAAAAGACCTTACTATCCGAATCCCAGGCGCCCACCATATCACTGTAGTGGTTTTTGGCCCTGCCAAATCCAACCGTCAAGAGCTTTTGATTCCTGGTGATCGGGTATTCAAAACTAAAATTTTTTGCGACAGATTGCAGTTCCTTCAGATCCGATTTACTCTCCACATTAATAGCAAAGAGTGCAAGGTCTATCTCCAGCCAGGCACCAAAAATTTGCCCGAAATTGAAACTTAGTTCAAGAAACGGAAACTCTATCTCCTTATAAACCTCCGGCTCGGTAACTAACCGTCTGTGGACATGATAATTGGTCGCTATCAAGTGAAACCCATTAAACTGTCCCAGATAGAAACCTGTGCCTTTGGCGACTTTAGCCGTCGCTTTGGCAGTCCGCCTGAGCACCTCAACAAATTGAAGCTTTTTATTTCTGAGGTCTCTCCAGGCTAATACCTTTTTACCCCACTCATCTCCCACCCGGTAGACACAGTCATTAACTGCGTCCGACAGGGCATCAAGGTCATCAGTCTCTTCCTCTTCCTCAAATAATAGATCAAAAGAATCAACAACTCGATTCTCCCCAAAATGGTACTTCGGGTGAAGTGTTTGTGCGGACGCCGGCTCAGTGTAGAGGTGCGCAAAGGCAAGGATGAAAAGTATCGACAACAGTGGGAATTTCTTCATACCTGTTTAATTTTCCCGGAAAACCTGGCACCCATTTCGAAGGCTTTCCTGCAATCCTCCGGAAATACTTCCCTGCGTCTCTTTGCTTTCTTCTCAGGGTCAAAACGGTCGGAAACAACCTTTGAATAGTCCTTAAACTGATAAGTATCAAAACTGAATAGTGACTCTGAAGCCCCGAAAATTATCTTCAGTACCATCTCATTAAGATCAAAGTGATGATTGTAACCATATTCTTTCATCTGTTCCTCTGTAACATTCATCGTATAAATAAACCCGGTATTGATATTTTTGGGGAAAAGCGATTTCATAGGATTGGTATATGTCAAATATGGGAACATTAAACGCTCCAAAAATGATCTCATCTCTCCGGAAGCGGTTCCATAATAGACAGGGGAGCCAAAGATGATCGCATCGGCATCCTCAATCTTTTTCAGGATTGGTTCCAGGTCATCCTTTACTATACACTTGCCATAACTTTTGCCGTCTTTTATTTTGCAGCCAAAACAGCTTGTGCATCCTTTAAAGTTTAGCTCATACAGATGGAACAGTTCCGTTTCCGCTCCCTGTGATGCAGCTCCTTCAAGAGCTTTTTCAAGCAGCATTGCCGTATTCCATCTCTTTCTTGGACTTCCGTTAAAAGCTATTACCTTCATAAGTTATGTCTGCCTTGTTCTTTGTTCTAATAACCCTCAATAGTTTAATCACATTTCCATGTTTTGATGATACTAGATTTAATTGTGGAAACAAGAGGGGGTGGGTGGGTAAAGAATTGACTATTCCCGCCTAACAAGCTGGCGGACAGGGAAGATTTAATAGATTAAAAAAACAATAACCTATCTCAATCCCATCATCGACCGTACTTCTTTCATAGTTTCTTCGGCTATATTCTTACATTTTTCAGCACCAGTATGAAGAATGTCAATTACGCTGTCAGGGTTTTTCATCAGTTCCACGCTCTTCTCTCTGATCGGTGCAAGTTCTGTGATCATGTTATCTGAAAGTATTCTTTTACAATCAACACAGCCTATCTCCGCAGACCTGCACTCCTTATTAATTCTGTCCAGCTCTGAATCTGTTGAGAAATATTTGTGCAGGGTATAGACATTACAGATATCAGGGTTTCCCGGATCATCTCTCCTCTTCCTGTTTTCATCAGTAACAGCCCTTGATAGTTTCTTCCAGATAGCTTCCGGCTCTTCGACAAGAGATATGTAATTGTTCATACTTTTGCTCATCTTATTCTTACCGTCCAGCCCCATGATCCTGGGTGCGTTTGAAAGGATATGCTGAGGTTCAGGGAACAGTTCTCCATATCTCGTATTAAACTTTCTTGCTATTTCCCGTGAAAGCTCAATGTGCTGGACCTGGTCCTCACCAACAGGTACTGTCTGGCCTTTATACAATAAGATGTCAGCCGTCTGAAGTACTGGATAGTCAAATAACCCTACATTGATATTCTTTTCATTCTGTTGTGCCTTGTCCTTAAATTGTGTCATTCTTTCAAGGAACCCCATAGGCGTCAGTGTGTTAAGTATCCACGTCAGTTCGGTATGTTCGGGGACTTGAGATTGAACAAATATAATACATCGGTCAGGGTCCAGGCCGGCGGCAATGTTTGTCGCGGCTGCGTTGATTATCCTCTCCTGCATTACGCCGGGGTCATACTCTATAGTGATAGCATGATAGTCTACAATTGAGAAGATACAATCGTAGTCATCAAGCAGGCTTATCCAATTCTTAATTGCGCCCAGATAGTTTCCAATGTGGACTTCACCGCTCGGCTGAATACCGCTGAATAGTCGCTTTTTCATCTTTATAATTTGCAGAATTTAAGAGTGTCATAAATTATCTTGTAACCTTTTGACTGCTTCTTTGATGTCACTGGTTTTTCCAAACGCCGAAAACCTGACAAACCCTTCACCGGCTTTACCAAACCCTGCACCGGGTGTTGTGACAACGTGCGCTTTAGTCAGTATCTCTTCGAAAACATCCCACGACTTCTTACCGGGAAATGATGCCCAGATGTAAGGTGAATTGACTCCACCAAAAGTTTTTATACCCAGCCCTTCCAACCCATCTTTGATTATTTTCGCATTCTCCATATAGTAGTTTACTGTTTCCCTTATTTCTGACAGGCCTGTTTGTGACAAAGCTGCAATAGCTCCCCATTGGGCAATATTTGATGAACCGTTAAACAGTGTACCCATTACCCTCTGCCAGTCTTTACATACGCTCTCTCCATCATCAAATTTCAGCTCCTTCGGTACAATAGTCCAGCCAAGTCTGACACCGGTAAATCCGGCAGGCTTTGACAGTGAACTTACCTCAATAGCACACTCCCTGGCACCTTCAATCTCGAAGATTGACCTGGGCAGCTCTTTTTCACTGATAAATTCAGAATATGCTGCATCAAAAATGATTATTGACCTGTTCTTTCTTGCAAAATCGACCAGCTCTTTAAGCTCATCTTTTGTTGCAACAGCACCTGTAGGGTTGTTAGGTGAGCATATATAGATCAAATCTGTTCTTTTGACTTTTGTTAAATCAGGAAAGAAATCGTTCTCTTCAGTACACCTCATATATTCTATACCATCAAATTCCTCTGTATCAGAATTATAATTACCGGTTGCCCCGATCATTACTGATCCATCAACGTATACCGGGTATGCAGGGTCCTGAACCGCTACTGACACATTATTGCCGAAGAGAAAAAACAGTCTTCCGCAATCAGGTTTTGATCCGTCTGAGACAATGATCTCTTCGGGACTTACAATACCGTTATACCAGTTCTGTGAGATCCTGGTTTTTAATTTGTCTAAGAACGCCTGGGCCTGCGCATCATCATCATATCCGGTGTAGCCCTCAGATGTACCAAGTTTAGTTACTTCTTTGTTAAGCCCTTCAACAATGTGTGTAGTTAAAGGTTCTGTAGTGTTTCCAATGCCAAGACTTATTAATTTGGCATCAGGCTCTTTTTCCAGCAGTGCTTTTTTACGTCTTCCAATTTCAGGAAACAGATATCCTGCCTGCAGTTTTGCAATATTCTCATTTCTTTTTACCATTATATTTCCACCTGTATTTTAAAGTTATTTAAATCATTAATATCTAAAGCTGCAAAATAATCATCTATATCTCTTCCGCTCTTAATAAGATTTCAGAGGATAAAAGTTTTCTATTATAGAGGAATTATGTGAAATGTAAAGATTCAGCTCTGTTTTGCCGTAATCTCCTTTACATCAATTGCGAGTACATTAGTTCTTGCTGCTGCGTCTGAAGAGTGGGGAAGCCTTGGTGCCTCAGGTGCATATTTTTCAATAAGCTTGTTTAAGGCAACAGTTTTTTCATCAATATCAACAACTTCCCTTATATCACCAAAAGCTATTACACTTTTATACCTGGTTCTTGATACGCACGGCATGCGCATGCCGGGAACAATTGATATAAACTCATCTATCTCAAAACACACTTGTTGATTTTGTTTTATATTATCAATCTTCCTGCCTTCGTCTGCGCTATGAAAATAGATTTTATTTTTATCGTATATATAATTAACGGGAGTTATATACGGTATATTATTGAGGCATGTACCCAGTCTTCCTACTAATGCATTTGACAGTAATTCTTCGACCTCAGTGTTGTATGCGATCTCCTTATCTCTTCTCCTCAAATTGCTTATCCATTCCTTCCGGGCATGCTATCTTTTTTTATTCACTCTTAAAGTTCTCTTCCTATCGCTTCTGCAACTGCGGCTGATTCCTTCATCAGGGTTTCAAAACTCTCGATTGTCAGCGCCTGCGGTCCGTCAACAAAAGACTTTTCCGGATCTTTGTGAACTTCCAAAATCAATCCATCGGCACCAACAGCGATTGAACCCTTGGACATAGGGGCTACCAGTTCCCGTACACCTGTACCGTGACTGGGGTCGGTTATAACCGGAAGATGAGTCATAAGTTTCAGATGCGGGACAGTACTTAATGACAGGGTAAATCTCGTATGTTTCTCAAATGTCCTTATACCTCTTTCACACAAAATCACATTCGGGTTGCCTTGTGAAAGTATATATTCCCCTGCCAACAGTAATTCATCTAAAGTAGCTGACATACCACGCTTTAAAATCACCGGTTTATTGCATTTACCGACTGCTTCCAGCAACAGAAAGTTGGCCATGTTTCTCGTGCCTATCTGCAGTACGTCAACGTAGCTGCTTACAAGGTCTATATGTTCCGGGCTGAGTATTTCTGTAACTATAGCCAGTCCTGTAGCCTCTCTTGCACGGGCCAGGTATTCAAGCCCCTCTTCCTTAAGCCCCTGAAAGGAATATGGGCTGGTCCTTGGCTTGAAAGCACCTCCTCTCAGTGCAATTGCACCGGCCTTTTTAACTCCTTCTGCTATAAAATTAATCTGATCCTGATCCTCTACCGCACAAGGCCCTGCGATTACGCCGATCTTTTTGCCTCCTAAAGCCTGATCATTAATCTTAATTTCAGTATCAGCCTTTTTTACTTCACGACTGGCTAATTTGTACGGGGTCAAGATCGGAACAGCTTTTTCCACACCGGGTATTGTATCCCAGTATTCAGGTGGAATGTCACGTTTGTCGCCGATTACGGCAATTACTTTCCTGTTGGTACCTTCCAATAGTGTGGTCTTACATCCAACTGCCTCGACCTTTTCAATCACATGATCAATTTCACCCTGATCTGCAGTTGGTTTCATTACAATTATCATGAATATACTCCATTAGTGCGGCATAGCCGCAGCCAAATTTGCCCGTGCGGCCATGCCGTTCGGACAGGAAGTGACTAAAATTAATTTAAAGTATTACTAATTACCGATTGCGTATAGATGATTATCATTAGAACCAAAATATATTGTACCGTCTGAACCTATTAACGGTGAGGATTCAATCCAGCCTTCTGTTTGATACATCCATTTCAGCTCTCCATTAGTGTCAATGGCATAAAGAGTCCCGTCACTAGAGCCGATGTAGGCTGTTCCCTCTGAGTCTACAGCCGGTGATGACTCAATCCAGCCGTTAGTCTTGAAATGCCATCTAAGGGTACAGTTGGAATTGATTGCATATACCTCCTTATTATAAGAGCCAAAATACAATATTCCGTCATTGCTGATTGCAGGTGAAGACTGAACGGTCTTTCCTGTATTAATTCTCCACTTTATCGTACCATCCGGATTAAAGGCATAAACAATGCCATTTTCTGACCCAACATAAATAACCCCGTCCTTTCCGACAGCAGGTGAAGAGAAAGACTGATAAATGTTGCTTCCAATCCTCACGTGCCACTTAAACTCTCCATTCTCATCTAAGGCATAAATAATGCCCTTGCTTATGAGAAAGTAAACGCTCCCATCAGGCCCAATTGATGGTGAAGAACTTATAGAACTGTAGGTCTTATTTTTAAAATTCCATTTCAGCTTTCCTTCTGTGTCTATTGCGTAAAGGTTACCATCTGCAGATCCGAAATAGATATGATTGTTCTTGCCGATAGTGGGCGATGAGTAAATTTCACCTTCTGTTTCAAATGTCCACTTGAGAGTACCATCAGAATTTATTGCATAGAGTTTCTTATCTCTTGATCCGACAAAAATTGTGCCATCAAGCCCGATAGCCGGAGATGATGTAACTTCACCTCCTGTCTGGTAATCCCAGACGAGCTTGCCTTCAGGGCTAACCGCATAAAGTTTACCGTCTACCGAGCCAAAATATATTGTTTCATCCACCCCCATTGCCGGTGAAGAGGTAATCCTTTTCTCTACCGCAAATTTCCATTTAAGGTTGTTGGTCTGTGCTCCCTTAAACGAGCTCACACCGGTATGTCTCAAATCATGCCGAAACATCTGCCATGGCGAATTGACAGATTCTGCATGAGAAGAGTGAACGGCAAAACCGGCAATCAAATTAAGCGTAATACCTGTAACATAAATTGTATTCAAAAATGTTTTTTTATACATAATAATATATCTTTTAACCAAAATAAGTGCCTAAAGTGTGAAGTGATCAAGAGTGCCTAAAGTTAAACAAAATTATTCTCGAAAGCGAAATTTTCTCCTTACTTTCGGAAGGAGTCCAAAGTTTACCTACATTATTTGGATTTTATTTGTTATTTCTCACCGATTGCATAAAGATTGCCATCGCTTGAGCCAAAATATAGAGTTCTGTCCGGCCCTATAGTCGGTGAAGACCTTACTATCCCACCGGTGGTAAAACTCCATAAAAATATTCCGTCAGAGCTTAATGCATATAGTTTTTTGTCCCAGGACCCGAAATAAATGTTTCCATCCGAACCAATTGCCGGAGATGATGTTATAACTCCATTAGTCGTGAAAGTCCATAGTAAAATACCACCAGGACTGAGTGCATAAAGACTTCCATCGTTTGAACCGAAGTATATATTCCCCTCTTTACTTACGGCCGGTGAGGAATCAATCCACTTTTTTGTCTGGAAATACCATTTTTGAGTACCTTCCGGACTCAAAGCATATAACCTGCCGTCATTACACCCTTGATAAATAGTACCGTCCGGTCCAATTGCCGGTGATGAGGTTATCTGTCCCTTTGTTTTAAAGCGCCACTTTAGTTTGCCGTCAGGGTCAAGGGCGTATACGTAACTGTCATTTGATCCAAAATATATAGTATTCTCTTTATCATCTATTGCGGGGGAAGAGTCCACATACTTGTGTGTGGCAAAGGCCCATAAAATCCTTCCTGTAGTATTTATCTTGTACAAATAGTAATTGTCAGAACTTACGAAAATGTTTCCTTTAGCAGAAATTGCAGGGGATGAAGATATCCTGCCTTTAATCTGCGCGTTCCACCTGGGTTTACCTTTCAGGTCTAAAGCAAATATTTTTCCATTCCATGCGCATGCATAAATAACGTTATTGGTATCTATTGCGGGAGTTGAAAATATCTTGCTCCCGATTTCGTATGACCATTTACTTGTACCATTCGGTTTAAGAGCGTAAAGTTTCTTGTCCTGGGAGCCTATATAGATTGTTCCGTTACTATCAAGCACCGGTGATGAATCTATACTGCCTCCGGTTTCAAAACTCCATTTAAGGTTATTACTCTCAGGCCCTTGCAGCGTGCTTTGTCCTGTATTCTGAGAATCATGGCGGAATGACGACCATGTTGTTTTCAGGTCCTGTGCATTAAGATAACCTGTAATAGAGTAAGTAATTGACATAATGGCAATTACAATAATTCCGGCATTAAAAACTAAATGTTTTCTCATTTTAACCATTAAAATTTGAGGTGCTTTGATTCGTGTCATTTTATATAATGTTATTGTAATGAACAAGCCATACTTTACAATATTCTAAATCACTTTACTTGTTGTCTGGCAGTTTTTCTTATGTCTTAGATTTCAGGAACAGCAATCGAAGATTTTGGTGGAGTATTGGAAGTTTACATAAATATTGAAACTCAAACGGTGACAAAAATACCCATAACAGGCGAAATAGAGAAGGGTAATAATATACTGAATCAGCAAATATATTAATATGACCAGAATTATCAGTCAAATTTCAGTCATTAAAACTTTTATTTTTGTTGCCATTTTACTGGTTCTTTTTGGTCAGGGTTACAATAGCCTATGCGGGAAAGAGACAAGTGGTAGTTTGAAGAAAGCATCACCAGTTCCTTCTGTACACGTAATTTTTACCGGTGAAGAGAATGGTTATCTGGAACCCTGCGGATGTTCAGAAGTACAGCTTGGCGGGCTTCCCAAGCGTCATACATTAATCAATCACCTGATGGTAAAAGATAAAAAGGGGATTCTCCTGAGTCTCGGAGACCTTCCGGGCAAAGTCGGCAGACAAGATGAAATCAAGATGGAAACAGCGCTTGAGGCATTAGGTATGATGGGTTATGCTGCTCACAATATAGGGGAAACGGACCTTAATATGGGAATTGATTTATTGGGATATCTTTCCCATATAAGCAATATAGATTTTATTTCAAGTAATGTTGTTGATTCTGCACAGGTACTTAAAATAAAACCTTATATTATTAAGGAGGTACAGACAGAAGGGTCCATATTAAAGGTTGGCATATTAGGTATAGTTTCGCAAGGGCTTATTGAGAATGCTTATCTGGAGGTAGAAGTGCTGGATCCTATTCTCTCTCTTAAGCCATTATTGGGAGAGTTGCATGATAAAACAGATATTTTGATACTGCTTTCTCACGCTGAAATGGAGGAGTCTTTAAAGATCGCAGAAGTCTATCCTGAATTTGACTTGGTAATTTCGGGTCACAGGGTTGACAGACCGGATCTCTATCATGAGAAAGTAAACAATACATACGTAATTCCAGTAGGAGAGAAGGGTAATTATGTGGGGGAGATTACTCTGTCTCCACAGCAGGAGATATCTGGTGAGGGCGAAAATGTTATTAGCTTTTCGCCAGCTATTGAGACAACACCTATAGATGGAAAATTTGAGGATTCACCTGATATAGAAATGCTATTAAGTATTTATCAGCAGAGACTAAGAGATGAGGAGTTACTGTTACAGGTTTTTAAGAGCGATACGCCTTCAAACCAGACATTTATCGGCAACAGTGACTGTGCCGTATGTCACAACGAAATCTACAGGCACTGGGAAGGGACAGGGCATGCTTCAGCTTATGAGACACTGGTAAAAGTGGAGCACGAGTACGATCCTGAATGTGTAGAATGCCACGTTATTGGTTTGAATTACTTCACAGGTTTTGAAACAATAGAATCAACACCAGAATTGAGGGGGGTAGGCTGTGAAAGTTGTCATGGGCCCGGAAGCGATCATAAAGAGACACAATCAAAAGATTACGGCATGGTGAGTGTGGAGGAGTGTGAAGTCTGTCACAATGATGAACATAGTCCGAATTTTGAATTTATAGATTACTGGCAGAAGATTAAACATCCGGTAAAAGTGAAATAAGAGATTAATTTGATGGAGAGTAGAATTTTTATTAGTTTAGGAGAAATAAATGCCTGACTTAAGAAGGGAGCCTGTTTCCGGGCGTTGGGTAATTGTGGCAACTGAAAGAGCCGCAAGGCCTACAGATTTTGAGGTTAACCATCAAGTAATTAAAGACAGTTTCTGCCCCTTCTGTGAAGGTAACGAAGAGAAGACACCACCTGAAATTCTTGCATATAGGGATAATGGAGCAATGCCGGATAGCGCTGGCTGGAGAGTCAGGGTTGTTCCCAACAAGTTTCCTGCTTTGCAGAGAGAGGGTGAATATATCAAATGTGAAGATGGTATCTACGACATGATGAACGGCATTGGTGCACATGAGGTAATAATAGAAAGTCCCAGGCATATTCAGTCGCTGACGTCATTAGATGAAGGAAATGTAGAAGACGTTCTGTTATGTTACAGAGATCGCCTGATTGATTTAAAGAGTGATACTAGATTTGTTTATGGACTGTTATTTAAAAATGTCGGATTTTCTGCAGGTGCTTCACTTGAGCATACTCATTCACAACTGATTGTGACACCAATTGTACCGCCTCTTGTTGCAAACGAGATAGCAAATGCCAAAACATTTTACCAGGACAGAAAAAGATGTCTCTTCTGCGACATGATACAGCAGGAAATTGAGACAGATAAGAGAGTAATCATTTCAACAGAAAATTTTGTTGTTTTTGCTCCTTATGCTTCCAGGTTTCCTTTTGAGGTATGGTTGCTTCCTAAAAAACACGAAAGCCATTTTGAAAACCTGCAGGAATTTGAGGTGGAGGAGCTGGCTTATGTATTAAAAAGTACACTTGTAAGGTTAGAAGAAGTTTTAGATATTCCACCGTACAATTATATTATACATGGTGCTCCGTTTGATGTAGATAAAACAGAGTATTTCCATTGGCATATAGAAATAATACCAAGGCTAACAAACATAGCAGGATTTGAATGGGGAACAGGATTTTATATTAATCCAACACCTCCTGAAGAAGCTGCAGAATCGCTGAGAATACAATGAGTAAAAAACAATTATCTCCTCTTCCGGCAGGGACGCTGAAAAAGATCAGAAAACTGCTCAAAAAGTCCAAGGGTGCGGTACTTGATGACAAATTATTGGGATCGTTAGAAGGTATGTGTGAGAACATGGAGTCCCAACTAAAGGCTGGAAATATCGAAGCAGCAACCTTATCTGTAGAAAATGAAAAGAAGGAAGAATCAAAGATATTGGAAGAGCAGATTCAAGAGGAAAGGAGAATATTCGATAACATAATAGAGGTTATTGGGGCAGGACTATGTCTTATCGATAAGAATTCAAAAATTATATGGGCCAATGACACATTGAAGGACTGGATGAACCTTAAAGAGTCACCTGTAGGTTTTCATTGTGCCGATGTTTATCACTGTAATTACATCGGGACTGACAAATGTCCGGCAGAGCAGATAATCAAGGGAAGAGAGGGACACATAGTTCAGTCATGGGTAACTACAAGATCAAAAAAGAGAATGTGCATTCAGCATATTGCCATTCCTATAACAAATAGTGAAGGCGAAGTTGATAATATACTTCTGCTTACTGTTGATGTCACTGAAAGCGAAAAGATGGTACATAGACTTTTGCTTCTGCAACAGTTTGGAGAAGTAACCCAGGGAACACTTCATCTCGATAAATTACTTCATTTAATCCTGACATGCATAACTGCCGATTATTCGTTTGGGTTTAACAGGGCGATGCTATTCCTGATTAATAAAGATCTTAATGTATTGAATGGAAAATTAGCTGTCGGGCCATCTTCCCCGGAAGAGGCTGCGCGGATGTGGAAAGAGGTGTCAGACAGCCACAATTCACTTTTAGATATAGTTGATAAATTAGATTATAGCCATAATATTGATACTCCATTGAACACTATGATAAAACTTATGGTTTACTCACTCGCAGATGCTAAGGAGGTTGTAACAATCTGCACAAAAGAAAAAAAACCCATAATAGTTAAAGATGCAGCCAGGGATAAGCGTGTATCAGACGGGTTCAGGAAGGCATTGGGGGTAAATGAATTTATCTGTGTTCCTATGATAGCCAAGAATGAACCTATTGGTGTTATCGTTGCAGATAATGTCTATACGGCAGAGACGATATCTGAAGATCGTGTTAACACTTTAACAATGTTTGCCAACCAGGCATCTCTTGCAATTGAGAATGCTGAAACCTATAAGAGGCTGGAAGATAAAATTAACCAGCTTACTGAAACACAGCAGAGGCTTATTCGTTCGGAAAAACTGGCCGCCATTGGTACAATGTCATCTTACGTGGCTCATGAGATAAGGAACCCACTGGTCACAATTGGAGGTTTTGCAAAAACCCTCTCTCGTTTTACCTTTACAGATTCGAAAATCAAAGCTAACATTGACATTATTATAGAGGAGGTAAAACGTTTAGAAAAAATACTTAATAACATTACAGATTTTGGTAAACCGTCAAAGCCGGATAAAGTCAATGCTCAAGTATGTGAGATAATGGGAAATACATGCATACTGATGGAGAACTATTTCCAGGAAAAACATATAATGTTGCAGGAACAGTATGAAACCGGGATACCTGAAATACCTGTTGATCCTACTCAAATAAAACAGGTTTTTCTCAATATTCTGATGAATGCGGTGGAAGCAATGCCTGATGGCGGCAAGCTTGATGTGAAGATAGTATATATAGATAAATCAATAAAAATATACGTTATTGACACAGGCAAAGGAATACGACAAGATGTACTGCAGGATATTTATGATCCGTTCTTTACGACTAAATCGAGTGGTACCGGTGTGGGTTTGTCAGTCTGCCTTAAGATTATCGAGGACCATGGTGGAACAATTGACGCAATAAGCGAACAGGGAAAGGGCACGACCATGTTACTAACGTTGCCAACAAAGTAGCAGAAAGGAGATTATAACAATGACAACTATCCTGGTTGTAGAAGATGATAATAACCAGCGCTTACTTTATGAGCAGGAATTAAAGTTGGAAGGTTATGAGATCATGACTGCCACTGATGGTAAGGACGCCTTGGAGAAGGTTCAAGAACAGCTGCCGGATCTTATTGTAATGGACATAAACATGCCAAAGATGGATGGTATTGAGACAATGGGGAAGATTCTAGGTAAAAACAAAGAAGTCCCGGTTATCATTAATACAGCTTACAGTAATTATAAAGATAATTTTATGTCATGGGCTGCAGATGCATACATTGTTAAATCCTCAGACCTGTCAGAACTAAAAGACACCATTAAAGAGATTTTGGAGAAGAAAGCTAAGGATTCATGAATTTCCCCGGACTGGAAAGCGCCGAGGACAAGGCATAGATTAACAGAAGTTTTCAGAGCATTCAAAATTTATACAGTTATTTCTAGTCAATTAATATTGAGAATAGTAATATGCCTCTAAGCAATGTACTTACAATTATACTGGCAGGAGGGCAGGGGGAAAGACTTTATCCGCTGACAAAGGACAGGGCAAAACCGGCCGTGCCTTTTGGCGGTATCTACAGAATAATAGACTTTACTCTAAGTAATTGCCTCAATTCCGGTCTGCGCAAGATAGTAGTTCTTACACAATATAAATCTTTTTCTCTGGATAGGCATTTGAGGCTTGCATGGAATATTTTTAATAATGAATTAAATGAATATATAGAACAGATCCCGCCTCAGCAAAGGATCAGTGATCAGTGGTACCAGGGCACTGCAGATGCAGTTTACCAGAACATATATACACTCGAAAAAGAGCAGCCGGAAATGGTTTTGATACTTTCCGGAGACCACATCTACAAAATGGATTACAGGAAAATGATCCACTTTCATCAGGAAAAGAATGCAGATCTTACAATAGCATGTATGGACGTTCCGCTAGATGAAGGGAAAAGATTCGGTATAATACAAACAAATGAAGATGATAGAATTGTTGAATTTCACGAAAAACCTTCTGTGCCAATCCCTTCTCCAAATAATCCGGATGTCACATTTGCTTCTATGGGGATATATTTATTTAATACCAGAACCCTGGTTAAAGCGATAATAGATGATGCCAAACAGGATACAAACCATGATTTTGGAAAAAACATAATACCTGATATGATACCGTCTAATAGGGTTTTTGCGTACCCTTTTACAGATAAGAACAAAGATGGTTTAAACTACTGGCGTGATATCGGTACTCTGGACGCTTACTGGAAGGCTAATATGGACCTCGTCCAGGTTTCACCAGAATTTAATATTTATGATAAAGATTGGCCTATCCGCACATACAAGGCACAATATCCACCGGTAAAAACTGTCTTTAATAAAGATTTACCAGACGAGCGAGCAAATATGATTTTGAATACTATCGTTTCAGAAGGGTGCATTATACATGGTGCAAAGGTAGAAGGATGTGTTCTGTCACCTGATGTCATAGTAGGTTCTCATTCTGAAATTTACGATTCAATCATAATGGACAGTGTCAGGATTGGAGAGAACGTTAAGATTCGAAAGGCAATAATAGATAAATCGGTAGATATTCCGGACAATATGAAGATTGGTTTTGACAGGGATGAAGACTCTAAACACTTTACCCTGACTGATAGCGGTATTGTGGTAGTACGCAAGGAGATGCATTTAATATAAAAAGGCAGGATTCACCAAAGTTTTCCAGAGTAAAGTCTCAGAATATACTTTAGCGAAATGTTTAATCCCACATGTCAAAAAGAGGAAGGTTGCCTGTGGAGTCAAAGGTGATTTTCTTTGCAGCAGAGATTTTCTCTATATCACCACATCCTGATAATTCTTCCAGAAATCCTTCGGATACAATAATCTTCTCTAAATCAAGTGTGCTTTTTATCCATACAATCCTGATGTCTTTAACATTCTCCAGGCCAGAAGTTAATATTGCTGCGTCTAATGCGTCTTTGTCGCATTCAAAAGTCATTGGAATTTTTGCCCCTTCCGGGCGAAGAGCTGTGATGCAATTGATATTTGTTTTCGGAAAGTTAATCTTATTTACCAGCTTTTGTGTAGTGAAATCCGCCAGGCCAACGCCGCACGCATTGCCATGTGAATTTGGAGTCAGATCACGTACAAAAATCCTTGATATCCCGGCATCAGCTCCTGGGGTTCTGCTTGAGTTTGGGTCCTTGCGTCCAATAATATTTGTATCCATTCCAGTGCCGCTTATATCTTTTCCCATTTTGTCAATAATCAGTAAATCAATATCTCTGAATGGTAATTTTGCCATCAATTTAAAAGATTCTTTTTTCAGCTTAGCTTCTTCTTTAAGAAAATCCTTACTCATTATTGCTCTGATATCTGCTATTTCACCATATGCATTCTCAAGTATTGCCAGTCCAAACAAAACACTTGATTTTGAAAGGACAATTGGAAGGGCAGACTCAACTATCTGATCAAATGAATGCTTCATGATAGCTCGGTGATATTCCTTGGCACCAAGGTCTTTACCAAGCCCTACTAACAGCATCTTGATCAATCCGCTTTCTATCTGACCTGTGAAGCGTGTATGTGGTTTTATACGGTTAATTACTACAATATGGTCTGCATCAAGGGCGTTTTTATCCATATAAACAGGGATACCATTCATGCCTTCTCCAATTTTTACTACTTCCATGGTCGCTTTTATTGGTACTCCCATTTTGTCTTCTGTTATGTCATATCCTGCCAATACATCAATCTGGCCTGTAGCCGTAGCTCCTCCATGACTACCCATAGCCGGTATTATAAAAGGCTTGCCCTGCAGTTTGATTATTTCATCGATAATATGTCTGGTAATCAGGTTAATGTCTGAGATCCCTCGGCTGCCGGCAGTAATTGCTATGCTGTCACCGGGTTCAATCACTTTGCCAAGCTTCAGGGCATCTACTTCACTTCTAATTCTCTCTGAGATATTGCTTACAGTTGAAGATGAAAACTTTTGCCTGATTTGAATTAATTTATGCTCTTTTATCAAGTATCTTATTCCTTTGGTTTTTAGGTGTTACAAGTTGACAAAGCAGACTAAATAAGATTGTCTCTTTCAGTGAAATGATAAAGCAGTATGATGTGTTGTGTAAATAGACGATTCTGGATATGTAGCCTTTCTATTCTTTATTAGCTTATTCGTTAATTAGCTTGTCTGTATTCAGCTCCATTCGTTCAGGTACTAAAATTCCGCCTGAAACAATTAGTTTCATACCCTCTTCAATACTCAGATCAGTTTCTTCTATATCTCGCTCAGGAAGATAAATCAGGAAACCGGAAGTGGGGTTTGGTGTAGTTGGGATGAATATACTGGTTAATTCATTTCCACCTTTTGTCTTTAAGTTACCTGTGACAAATGCAAACGCCTTCATTCCGACTCTTGGATATTCAACGATTACTACACGTTTAAAAGATTGTCTACTTGGCAGGCTTATTATATCAATTAATTTTTTAGACGAGGTATATACATTTTTTATAATGGGAACATTGTTTACTATCCTTTCAAAAAGATTGATGACAAACTTTCCAAGAAAGTTTGTTGCTATCACACCTATAAAATAGAGTGCTACAAATGTAAGCACAAATGCGACTGATGTGATAATAAACTCATCAATTTTACTATTTGGAGAGAATCCAAAAAAACCGACGGCTTTAATTACTACCGGAGAGAGAATTCCTCCGATCATAGTGAATAAAAATTTTATTACAAAAAATGTAACAAAGACCGGTAAAACAACAAGAAGACCTGCGATCATCTTTCTTCTGGTGTTTCTCTTCAAACCAACAGTATATAGTCTTCCTGATTTCATTTTTGATTTCATAGTTGATACAACATTTAAAGGTTCAATAAATTAAATTACTATAAGTCTCCAGATCGCTACCATGATACCCGCAAGGATAAAATTAAAATCGGTGGTAATTTCACAGGCCAACCCACTGGGTATAAGGCGCTTGTGATAGAGGTACAAATAGCCGCATGCATACGCAACACATGGAAGGAGAAAATATGAGAATCCGGAAGTCCATCCATTCTTAGGGCTAGTAATTAATAGTATAGTCAGCAACATTGATATTACTATTAGAATTATCTTAGTATTTTTTTTTCCTATTGCAATTGGTATTGTTTCCTTTCCAACAATTCTATCACTTTGAATGTCTCTCACATCAAGCAACACTGTCCTTATGAAAACCATGCTGAAAGTAAATGCCAATACAACAGGAAGCGATGATAAAGAGGATTCTGGTGATCCAAGAAACGGAATCAATCCTGTGCTTACAGCCCAGGCTATGCTTATAAACATCTCTTTCGAACCAGGAATCTGTGCTAAACTTCGATATCTGAAAATGTGAAGAAATTTCTTTGGAATTATATAAGCTCTGTATGCTATTCCAAATATAGATGCAAAGAAAATGCAGAAAAACGCTTCAATGTTAACCGTAAATGCCAAAACAGAGGACAAAATAGCTGCTACAAAACCGAGAACCATGAAGACTCCTAAGTGCTTCTCGTATAATTCTGCCCTGGATGGTTCACTCAAGGCGGCAGCCTCTTTATTAGCGAAATAGTTTAAGACATACATTGAAAACAAAAACAATGTTGCAATTGCACAGTATTTAATCCTGGGATTTATGCCAAGCAGGACGGAACTTGCGTAACTGAAGCTTGCAGCTCCAATTCCAATATACATGAAACTGCCTATCGAAATTGTAATCGCTTTTTCAGTAAACGATTTTGCCTTTTTCTTTTCTTTGCCTTGATAATTCTGTACCTTATCAACAACCCTCTGGAGCAGCCAGTTAGGTGTTGAAGCGCCGGCTGTTACACCAACTACACCATAATCTGACAGTTTATTTAAATCCAATTCCTCTTCAGTCTCTACCAGATATGCAGGTATGCCCCTATCTTCAGAGATTTGAGCCAGCCTATTTGTATTTGCACTACCTCTTCCACCAACTACAACCATTGCATCAACTTCCTCACTCAGGCTGATTACCTCCTCCTGTCGCCTTGATGTAGAACTGCAAATTGTGTCAAATACCCTGTGATTTTCGTATCTCTGTTTAAGCTCATTTACTATTAATTCAAAAGTTTTCATATCCTGAGTGGTCTGAGCAACAATACAAATTTTTTCCATGTCAGGCAATTCTGCTACTTCTTCCGGAGAAGAGATTACATATCCATTTCCATCGGTATATCCAAGTAATCCTATTACTTCGGCATGCCCTTCATCACCCACTATGACAGTAGAATATCCTTCATTTGTATTCTCTTCAATAATTGATTGTACCCGTTTAACGCGCGGACAAGTTGCATCACAGATCTCGGCGCCTGATGCTTCCAGTTCTTCTCTCCTCTTGGGTGTGATGCCATGAGCCCTGATAACAACAGTACTTTTTGAAAGATCTGTGTCATCCTTGAGGGCCTTGATTCCTTGTTTCTCCAGTTTTTCAAGTACCTGTGGATTATGTATCAAAGGTCCTTCTGTATAGACAGTGCCATCATCGCTTCCATCTTTATTAGCGGCATCCAATGCGCTGTCCATAGCCTTACGAACACCCATACAAAAGCCCGCTTTTTTTGCTACTATAACTCGCATTTATTATCTATTTTTCTGTTTAAATAAGCAGAGTGTTTTCATGCTGATCCGTGTATAATTTAATATTCCGATAGACTTTCTCACTCAAGCATTCATTGAAAATACAATGAAAGTGATTTTATCAACATGCAATTTTCTTGTCAAAGAAATTCAGATCTGATAGAATTGCCTATATCTAAAGTGTTTAGAAGAAGATATGGTCTTCACTGGAAGATGTTGAGGTAACAATGCACAATAAAGGCAGGGTTTTTTTTCTGGAAATTAATAAAAGAAAATAAGGGATATCAAATGGATTTGTACGAAACTATAAGTATGAGAAGAAGCATAAGAGCATATAAAAAGGATCCGGTGGAAGACGATAAGCTGGGTAGAATTCTTAATGCTGCACGGCTTGCACCAACTGCTGCCAACAGACAGCCATTTTCACTTATCGTAGTTAAAAATGAACAGGTTAAACACAAATTAAAAGATGCATACTCACAGAAATGGTTTTATACTGCACCGGTAATTATATGTGCATGTGCAGTACCTGACACTGCATGGAAAAGAAATGACGGAAAGGGTTACGTTGATGTTGATGTGGCGATAGCAATGGATCATTTGATACTTGCCGCTTCTGCCGAAGGACTTGGTACCTGCTGGATAGCTGCTTTTAAGCCGGGGGTAGTAAAAGAGGTATTAAACATACCGGATAATTTAGAACCTCTGATTTTAACACCACTGGGTTATCCTGAGGTCATTCCGGAACCAACTTTTCGAAAACCAATGGAAGAAATGGTAAGAGAAATCAAGTGAATGTGCAGCAATAATTCACGCCTAATACAGCTCTACACTTCAGTTGAAAATTGTGTGAGTATCCATTCATCAGGAGTGCCTCATTTGAGTAGCTCTAGAGAGTCAAATGTAAAAAGACTACCAGGGTTTTGGTTATAGCATTTAATTAAATATTAATAACTTCTTAACAGGTATAAAAGATGACAACTGTTGCAATTTCGCGTTGTGATAATTATGAATTAGAGAAGGTCAGCGCGGCGGTAAAAAAATGTTTAAGTTTGATAGATAACATCGAAACCACCGTAAGGCCTGGAATGAAGGTATTACTTAAACTAAACCTTCTTTCAGCTTCTTTAGGACCGGAAAGGGCGGTTAATACTCATCCCGCAGTTATCAGGGCGCTTGTAGACATATTTAAGAACGATTACGGGTGTGAGGTTTATATTGGAGATTCTTGCGGCAGCTTAAGAACCGGCTCTACAGACAAGGCTTTTAGAGTTACACAGATAGATAAAATAGCAGAAGAGACTGGTGCCGTTATCATAAACTTTGATAAGGATGAGGCCATTGACATAATAAATAAGAATGCTGTAATTTTAAAGGAATTCAAGATTGCAAAGACTGTTAAGTCGGTAGATATTGTAGTGAATGTTCCGAAGCTGAAAACACACGGTTTAACAAGATACACAGGTGCAATTAAGAATATGTTTGGTTCCATACCTGCAAATGGAAAGAAAAATGTGCACCTTCTGGCACCAAAAAATAGATTAATGGCGCAGGCATTGGTTGATGTTTTTGAGATGGTACAACCACATATCACTATAATGGATGCAGTTATTGGAATGGAAGGTAACGGCCCTAACGCCGGAGATCCCAGAAAGGTTGGGTTAATAATTGCCGGCTATGATGGTGTTGCATTGGATGCTGTTGCAAGTACCATCATCGGATTCGAACCTATGAAGGTGCCTATAATCAAGTATGCGCATGAAAGAAAACTGGGTACCGCAGATATCAGTGAGATTGATGTTTCAGGTGAGGAAGTCAGCAATGTTACAGTAGCTGATTTTAAAAAGCCTTCCAGCTCTGCACAGGATTTTGCATCTAACTATATTCCAAACTTTATTCTTGCTAAAATGTTTGATAATAGCTGCTCTTGTGTTTCCACAGTTTATGAGCCAAATTGTACAAGATGTTATGAGTGTATCAGAAATTGTCCGGCTAAAGCAATGTCTGCACCGGATGGTAAGGTGATAGTCGATGAGGACAAATGTATTGGCTGCTTTTGCTGTGATGAGGTTTGCAATTATAAGGCAATTGAGATGAAGCGTACGTTTCTTGGCAGGGCTTTCTTGAAAATGGCAGTTTTCTTAGGTGTAGAAAGATTGCAGTAGAAATATTTTGATGACGTAGAAGGCGATAAAAAAATATATGGTTGCGGTAAACAACATGTCAGGCTTTTCGTGCCTGGATGATTAAAGTGAAACAAGATTATTTCTTTCCAAGATTAATTGTAGTTGAAGCGGACGACAATTGATTTTCATCTTTAACTTTTTTCGCGACTTCTTCTCTATTTATAGTGATGTGTTTTGGCGCATCAATCCCCAATTTGATTTGCTGCTTATTAATATCTATAACAGTTATCTTGATATTATCTTCGATTATGATGCTTTCACCTAACCGTCTTGTTAGTATGAGCATTTTTCACATTCCTAAGTTTTATGTTAAAATTCTATCAATCAAGCCTAAGATATGTTTCTTCCGATAAACGGTTTTTAGTACAGTAGTTTATAAGTTTTATGTATTAAGTCAAGATGATTTACATTGAATTTTGAAAAGCTTTATTAGCTCTTATGATAAAATGTAGTAGTTTGTTGTTTCAGCATATCGAAGATTTTCTCATCTGCAGCTACAACTTCAATCTCTTCAACCTTTACTATCACAATATGCCTCTCTTTACAATTCATTTATAATTTAGATCCAATCTGTAAATTTTTTCGTTGAATTACGTACAAATAGCAGTTCAAGGGTCTAACAGGCCAGTTTGTAATTGACAGGTTTTGTGCCTTTTTGATATAAGACTACTAATAGAATTTCATAAAATTAACAGAGGACAGGGCATGGCAAATATAGAAAATACTGCTGCAAGGGAAATACTTGATTCCAGGGGTAACCCTACAGTTGAGGTAGATATAGTACTGGATGATGGTACATTAGGCCGGGCGGCAGTCCCATCAGGTGCGTCCACAGGTCGTCACGAAGCTTGTGAATTAAGAGACGGTGATCCAAAGCGATATCTCGGAAAGGGAGTTACCAAAGCTATTAATAATATAACAGAAAAAATAGGTCCAAAGATATTGGGCATGGATCCCTCAGAACAGGAAAGTATTGACAAACTGATGATTGATCTGGATGGAACTGAAAATAAAAGCAATTTGGGTGCTAATGCCATCCTGGGAGTCTCTATTGCGATAGCAAGAGCAGCTGCAAATATGTTAAATAAGCCGTTGTATAGTTATATTGGAAATAATGATGACTACATCATACCCGTACCCATGATGAATATTATTAACGGTGGAGAGCATGCTGATAACAATCTTGATATTCAGGAATTTATGATTATGCCGGTTGGTACTGACTGTTTTAAGGATGCATTAAGGATGGGGGCAGAAGTATTTCACAGCTTAAAAAAGATTCTTAATGCCAGGGGTTATAACACAAATGTAGGTGATGAAGGCGGTTTTGCTCCTGAACTGAAATGTAATGAAGAGGCTCTGGAGACTATAATGGAAGCTATAAGTAAGGCCGGCTATACACCCGGCAAGGATATATTGCTGGCGCTGGATACAGCTGCAAATGAAGTTTATAAAGATGGAAAATACGTTTTAAAGGCAGAAGCCGACCCTGAAAAATCTATTGAAGGTATGATATCGTTCTATGAGGACTTGATCTCTAACTACCCCATTTATTCGATAGAAGATGGACTTGCAGAGGATGATTGGGATGGTTGGAAGGCTTTAACGGAAAGACTTGGCAGCAGAGTACAGCTCGTTGGAGATGATCTGTTCGTTACGAACATTAATAGATTAAAGAAAGGTATTGATTTGGGAATAACTAATTCAATATTGATCAAGCTTAATCAGATAGGTACAATTACGGAAACCATCCAGACTATAGAGATGGCTAAATCAAATGGTTTTACCACAGTCATATCACATCGCTCCGGAGAGACGGAAGATACTATAATATCCGATGTTGCAGTAGCAACCGATGCAGGGCAAATCAAGGCAGGTTCACTTTCCAGAACAGACCGCATATGCAAATATAATCAATTGTTGAGGATAGAGGAAGAACTTGGAGATAATGCTGTTTATGGTGCCGCTTCTTTGAAGATGAAATAACTTGCTTATCTTATGGTTTGAACAATTGTTAGGTATTTGATTCCAAATTATCTTTTGAAATAAAGAATTATGCTAAGGCGCTTCCTGTTTACCTTTTCTATAGTGACTTCTATAATAATTGTCTTTTCTGTTATTGTTACTCAAAAAAGGGAGGAGAGGAGGGCTCTTGAAACAAAGCAAAAGGTGCTTGCCGAAAAAGTTGATTCCTTAAGAAAAGAAAACAAAAGGCTCAAAGAAGAAAACAAGGCACTCGTAAATGACCCGATACAAGTCGAGAGGGAAGCCAGAGATAATTATGGGTATACTAAAGAAGGTGAAACTGTTTATAAAAAATACAAATTTAATATTTCTGAGCCAGAGGGTGATAAGGCTGGGGGGGCAGCTAAATCCGGTGGTCTGGAAGCGTTTTTATTCGAAGGTCCTTTTCCGTGGCAGGTACCTTTAGGTCTGATAGTGATAGCCACTCTGTTCTTGCTGCTTTTTTATAAATATGAACGTTAAAGCTTATATAGATAAGATTGTAAGAGATGCTAAGAATGCATCACGTAAGACGGCTATTACCGGTACGTCTATCAAGAATGCCGCACTGGAGCAAATGGCGTGCAATTTCATTAACAGCAAGGAGATGCTGATAGCGGAAAATGAAAAGGACTTAAGTGCTGCAGAGGAAAATGGATTATCTTCAGCTATGATAGATAGATTACGATTGACGGAGTCGCGCATAGAAGCTATGGCGGAGGGCATAAGAGAGGTGATAAATCTTAATGATCCCGTTGGTGAAATAATGGAAGAAACTGTACGTCCAAACGGTCTTGATATTCAAAAGATAAGAGTTCCCATAGGCGTTATAATCATTATCTATGAATCGCGGCCAAATGTTACGGCGGATGCGGCATCGCTTTGCTTAAAAACAGGTAATGCAACAATACTTCGTGGTGGTAAAGAGTCAATACATTCTAATGTTGCCATCTACAGGCAGATAAGCCTCGCACTTGAAAAGGTTGGCCTTGATGAAAATGCTATTCAGGTTATTGAGACTGCTGATCGTGAAGCTGTTGGCCACCTTCTCAAGGCAGATAAATATGCAGATCTGGTTATTCCAAGAGGTGGGGAGAGTTTGATACGGAATGTTGTTGAAAACTCCACTATTCCAGTCATAAAACATTATAAGGGTGTTTGTCATGTTTATGTGGACGAATTTGCTGATACAGATATGGCCAGAGAGGTGTGCCTGAATTCAAAGCTCCAGAGGCCGGGTACCTGCAATGCTATGGAGACAATGCTGGTGCACGAGAAGATATCAGGTACCTTCCTCCCTGATGTTTACAAGGAAATGTTGGCCGCTGGTGTAGAAATGCGTGGGTGCGAAAAGAGCCGTAAGATTATTCCTGAAATTAAACAGGCTGTTGAAGGGGACTGGTCGGAAGAGTATCTGGAAAAAATACTTTCCGTAAAAGTTGTTTCGTCTATTGATGATGCTATTGAGCATATTTCAGTCTATGGTTCCTCACATTCAGACTCTATAGTAACTGCAGACAAATCCAATGCTAAGAGATTTACAGATGAGGTTGACTCTGCTGCGGTATACGTCAATGCCTCCACGCGCTTTACTGATGGATTTGAGTTCGGGATGGGAGCAGAAATAGGCATCAGTACAGACAAACTTCATGCTCGCGGGCCAATGGGGCTTCAAGAACTCACATCATACAAATACATCATCCACGGCACAGGACAAATCCGTTAGTAAAGGTTTGCAAAATGGGGGATAAAGGTTTAATAAAGAATATCTGTTGTTTTAGCTTGATTTTTCATATTTGATGAGATATCTTCAGTCTTGAAATATTTTGGTAGTTTTCTCTGAAATTAAAGATTCAGGAATTATTTCTCAGGGGTTTACTATGAAAAGAAAACTTTTACCGGCATTTTCTTTAATGATCTTGCTTTCGTTGCTGGCAGGTTGTTTACAGCTGCAGACAAGGTTTTTGCCACACCACGTGAGCCTGGAAGAAGAGTTTCAAACGGGGAAATATGTACCAAAGATTAAAAACCTTTTTATTATACTGGATGCTTCATCATCTATGAGTGTGCCATATGCAGGTAAGGATGGTAAGGAGGTTTCTAAGCTTACGGTTGCGAAAGATTTTATTAAACATATGAACAATACTATGCCTGCGATGGATGTTAACTGTGCCATTCAAACATTTGGCCGTGGAATTGAGGTACCGATACAACAGACAGAAACCATATATGGAATGACTGCTTATTCCAGGTCTGGACTGGAACAAAGTTTAAATCGTATAAATTTCCTTGCTGAGGGCAACAGTCCGGCCGGGCTCGCCATCAGCGAAATCAGTAATACTATAGGGTCTATTAAAGGTGCGAATGCTGTGATCTTTATAAGTGATGGTGAACATCTGGTGGAATGGAATCCTCTTGCAAAAGTCAGGGACATGGAAAATCGTTATGGAGACTGGACCTGCTTTTATACGGTTTGGATTGGAAATAATCCTGAAGGAAAAACATTTCTGGAAGAACTTGCCGGAGAAATGGGTTGCGGTATTGCAACATCTATTGATCAAATTGCATCAAACGAGGACATGGTAAATTTTGTAAAGCAAGTATTTCTTACAACTGATGCCGACAGTGACAAAGATGGAATTCCGGATAGCCTGGATAAGTGTCCTGGTACTCCGATTGGGGTTGAAGTAGATGAGTCCGGATGCCCTAAGCTTGCCCAGACGGATAGTGACGGTGATGGGGTCTTTGATGACATTGATGAATGTCAGGATACGCCGGTAGGAGCTGTTGTTGATGATAGAGGATGCTGGGTAGTCAAAGGTGTGCAGTTTGATTATAAAAAATGGGATGTTAAGCCAAAGTTTAATTCAAACCTGGATAATATAGAAAATATTTTGAGAAATAACCCCGGGTTGAAGATAAGAATTGAGGGGCATACTGACGATGTTGGGTCAATGAAGTACAATATTGGTCTCTCCGGCAAAAGGGCTCAGGCAATTAAGGACTATCTGGTAGACAAAGGCATAGATTCGTCACGAATTACTACAAAAGGATTTGGGTATTCGAAGCCAATTGCAGATAATGATACGCCTACGGGACGTGCTTTGAACCGCAGGGCTGAAATCATACCTGTAAAATAGAGGAGTTGGATATTGGATTGGATCAGCAACTGTTTAAAATCCTGAGGTGAACACAGCAGCTTGAGAGTTTTAAATCTTTGATTTCCACTCATTGCCATGCATATAAAAGTGTATGGCAATGAACAATATGGCAAAGGAACAATAACCAATTGCAAAATCAGTTGCCATAGCACATCCAAACACACTGACCACACCGTTTGGTGTAAGCTCATATGCATGTATAATGCCTACAAAAGAAAGTAATGCTGCTCCCAGCGACCAGATACTAGCCAATAAGAAGTTCTTTTCAATCAAAAAGACTGAAATGGAAGCCAGTATCATGGACGTAAAGATAAAACCTCTCTCAAGTGATATCATTCCGTGAATAGCCAGGTTGTTGGTGAACGCATCCTTACCGATTTCAAATAGAGTTGTTCCCGCTGATCTGAGGGTGCTTTCAACCATTAGCAATCCCCATGCGGCAATAGCAGGGAAGAGGCCCATGGCAACCGCCATGGCATGATGCTTTGGTGTCTCTTGAAATGCCTGGGCGACTATTACTATCCCAATCCAAAGCAGGATTCCAATTCCTGCTTCCAGAGGAACTACTTCCAGAATAACGGTTATAAATCCGCTTATGCAGATGATGGCTACGAAAACACCGTTTAAAATAGAGTATCCTGTCCTGGCACCAATAGACTTCCAGCCGGGATGGCCAATATATATGGTTGTAGGAAAGCAGCTGCCAAAAAGCGAGGCTACAACAGAGCCGATTCCATTTGTTAATAGTGAAGGAAATGTATCGTATTTATCACCCGCAGCTTCAGCGCTTTCAAGATTTTGTAATGAGCCTACTACATTAAACACTCCCATAGGGACAATAATTGAAATATACTGAAGTATGTATTTACTTTTAATCATATCGATCATGCTTCCACCACAAAAAAGAGGTGGTGTAAAATGAAATAATCCATATTCGCTCACAATGATGTCACTATCCATATAGCCCATGATCCATGCCAATCCCGTACCTACTCCAATGGCAATCAATCCTCCAGGTAGTCCCAGAGGAAATCTCACTTTTGAAAAATACTGGACAAGAATGAACGCAAGTGGAAACAGGGCTATTATAGGTTTTTCAAATATCTTAAATGCAAAATCCATTGAGATAAAAGTAATAGCAATTCCTGCCAGTGTAGAGAGCAGAGCCGCTCTTGGAGTAATACGCCTCAGATATCCTCCGATTAGTGCTCCCAACATCTCTATTATTCCACTCAGGAAACAGGCAATCATGCCAACCTTCCATACCAGGTATGGGTCATTGGTGGCTTTATAAACTGGAGCCATAATAAAAAAGATAAAGGCGAAAAGACTAACCGTATTGATTCCATAAGGCAGTGCTGTTACGTCACTTCTTTGGGTACTGATTGCAAGCCTTCTAGCCTGCCACGAATAAAAAAGATTTCCTAATAGTATAGAAATAGCCGCACCGGGAAGTATCACCCCAAAAACAAGTTTATCGGGCATGCCACACAGCATCTTACAGAGGCTTACTATGAGTATCAGCTGTACAAGATTGTCAATGGCAAGGCCAAAGAATCCGTCTATATCTTTTCTTGTAAATAATGGGTAATTCATAGTTTTTTTAAGCTTGCTTTATAATAAGGCAGTTTGCTATAGTTTATTTTTAAGTGACAGAGGAACTAATATATGATTAAAAAGAAACTATTGATAGAAAGTCTTTATGATGCCCTGGACCGTGAAGAGGAGGCAAACTCTCAGTTTTATGATTATACTATAAAATCGCTTAAATACTACAAGTGGTTAAGCGAAGATAAAAAAGAAAAAGTACAGGACATTATAACTAAATTAAGGGATGATACCCAAAGACATAAGAGTATGGTAGAACAATTAATACAATACGTACAGGAGAGTGAAAAGGATGTATTCTAGGGAAGCTCTCTCTGATATATTTGAAAGAATCCTACAATTTGAAAAGGATGCCAAATCAGTATATGATGACTGTATAGAACAACTGGATGACGAGACTGCTATCAACATTCTACAGACAATCAGAAACGAAGAAATGGGTCACATAGAGCTAGCCAGGCTCCTTATAGAATTAATCCAGGATTAATGGCTTATTTGGACTTTTCAACATACCTCATTCTTAAATCATAGAGAGCAGTTTCCAATAGTTTTGTTTCATCATCCGTTAGGTTTCCGTTAGTCTTCTCCTTAATTATCTGTAATGTGTCAATAGTAAACTTTGCCTGATCAAGGTTCTTTTCTTTAGTTTTACTAAAAGGATTTTCCACTTCCCCTAAACTAATTAATGCCTGAGTGACAAGGCTTGATATGAATAAGGAGAAACTTGCTTCAGGGATTTTCGAAAATTTTTTCTGATTCAATTCTTCCGTACCATTCGGTTCTTTATCTAAATCTGCACCTGACTGCTTCAATTTTTCATCATCATCCATTATTAGTCCTCCATTAAATTATATTGAGCTTTTTTTACGAAATATTATTGCCGGCATCCATTGAGGCTTTAATAAATTCAGTAAAGAGTGGATGTGGACTTGTTGGTTTGGATTTAAACTCGGGGTGAAATTGTACTGCTACAAACCATGGGTGGTCCTTCAGCTCTATTATCTCTACCAATTCATTATCTGTAGTCAGGCCACTGCAAATCATCCCCTCCTTTGCAAAAATATCTCTATATTTATTATTAAATTCATACCTGTGCCTGTGTCTTTCCGAAATAATTTCTTGACCATAACATTTGCTGGCAATAGTATGTGGTTCAAGTTTACATGGTTGCGCACCCAATCTCATGGTACCTCCCATTTGATCAATTTCTTTCTGCTCTTCTAATAGACATATAATCGGTTCAGGTGTATTAACGTCAAATTCTGTGCTGTTTGCATCTTTCAGGTTGCATACGTTTCGTGCAAATTCTATAGATGCACAATGCATTCCTAAACACAATCCAAGATATGGAATCTTATTTTCTCTTGCATATTTTATCGCTTCGACTTTTCCCTCAATCCCTCTCTCTCCAAATCCACCCGGTATTAAGATTCCATTACATCCTTGAATGTATTTTTCTGCACCATCCTTCTCAATGTCACCGGATTCAATCCTTCTCACTTTTACCCTGGCCGAGTTACTGACACCACCGTGTGTTAATGCTTCATAAATAGATTCATAAGCAGATTGGTGTTCTATATACTTGCCGACTAAAGCAATTTCAATTGTAGTCTTTGTGTTTTTAAGTATTTCCAGCATGTTGAGCCATTTGTCAAGGTTGCCTCCGTTTGATTGTAGATGAAGCTTTTTCAAGATTATTTTATCGAGCCCTTCTCTAACAAGTAGCAAAGGGATTTCGTAGATAAAGGGTTTTACGTCTTGTTCTTCAATGATTGATTCTTTGTCAACGTTACAGAAAAGAGATACTTTCTCTCTTATTTCGTCGGAGATTGCTTTTTCCGTTCTGCATATTAGAATGTCTGGCTCAATTCCAGCTTGCCGTAACATGCCAACACTATGCTGAGTTGGTTTTGTCTTTATCTCATCTGCAGCCCGGAGATATGGTATAAGAGTAAGATGTATATAAAGAACGTTTTCTCTGCCTATTTCACGACCAAATTGTCTAATTGCCTCTACAAACGGTTGACTCTCAATATCTCCCACAATACCGCCTATCTCAGAGATCACTATGTCTGTATCAGCAGTAGCCAGCTTGCGTATGCAGTCTTTTATCTCATTTGTTATGTGAGGAATTACCTGTATAGTTTTCCCCAGATACTTTCCCTGACGCTCCTTTGTTATAACCGAGTAATAAATTGAGCCTGTAGTACAGTTACAATCCCTATTCGTAACGGCATTTGTAAATCTCTCATAATGGCCCAAATCTAAATCTGTTTCCGCACCATCTTCTGTAACGTAAATTTCTCCATGTTCAAAAGGACCCATCGTACCAGGGTCTACATTGACGTAAGGGTCAAATTTCTGTAGGCTTATTTTGTAACCATGGCTTTCTAAAAGCATGCCAATCGACGCGGCATTCAGACCTTTTCCAAGAGAGGAAACAACACCACCTGTAACAAATATATGCTTTGTCATATACGATATTTCTCCAAGAATCGTTCAAAATCTTCTGGTGTGTCTACACCTTCACAGGTACAGGGTGTGACAACAACTTTTATTTTATATCCATTTGAAATAACTCTAAGTTGCTCCAGCTTTTCTAACTCTTCTACTTTGGGTACTGGCAAACTGGAGAATGACAGTAAAAAATCCTTACGGTACATATATATACCAAGATGTTTCAAAAAATGAAATGAACTATTATTTTCTGAGTTAACTTCATTTAAGGCTTTGCTTGCCGTGGAAAAGTTTGAATGAATGTTTCCGTCTCTGACAAACGGAATTGATGCCCTGGAGAAATACATTGCATGGCCATTATTGTCTATAACAACTTTTACCGCATTAGGGTCCATTAATTCCTCAGTTGTCATTATCGGATTTGCAAACGTACATACTGCTGCCTCCTTTTCAGCGTACATAGCATCAATCAAATCGTCTATCATACTCCCTTTGATATCTGGTTCATCCCCCTGGATATTTACTACAAAATCTACATCCATGCTGGATGCTATTTCAGCGACTCTGTCTGTTCCGGATGTGTGATTTGCAGATGTCATTTTAACAGATCCGCCAAAACCCTTTACCACATCAGCAATTCGTTTGTCGTCTGTAGCGATAATCACCTCTTGAACATTCCTGGCCTGTGTTACTTTTCCATATACATGTTCTATAAGGTACTTACCTGTCTGCTCCCTGGCTTCGCGTTTAATTAATTTACCTGGAAGTCTGGTCGACTCATATCTTGCAGGGATAATGGCAACAGTCTTTGGCATATTTATTAAAATTAATCTTTAATTGTTTTTTCGTATTTCTTGTTTGTGTTTCCAAAAAGCACATTATAACTACACACGGTATACAGTCAACTAAAATAACAGTCTAAATCCTTAATTTTAAAAGACTTAAAAACCCAAATTTCATTAGCATAACATCAAAAGCCATTTCTCAAATTAGTGTGATGTTTCTCAGTATTTGTAATAGATAATACTATTATGTATTAAAAGAGTACAAATTTTAAACAAAGAACCATAAGTGTTTTTATCCTATTATAAGGACATGTTTTTTTATTAATTTATAAGTTATTTAAAGTTCGTAGCTTATAAATACCCTGAGAAAATCAAACGATTAAGTGAGACATAGGCATACTAATTGCGAAACGTAAGGTATGAAAAATTATAATTAATTTATTAGGAGGGAACGAAGCTATGGTAGAAAAATTATGCTACGACTTGAATAATGAATCAGTTATTGACAAAGTGGTAAATTCTGCTAGAGCCAACAGTCTAAAAGCAGATCATCATACTCATCTTACGATAATGGATTTGGTTAATGTCTTTGAGGATGAAGCAGATAAGGTTTGCTCGAACAAACGTATAGCACATTTAATTGCTTTGGAAGCAATAAATGATTACTTAGAAAGCTATGTACATAATGTAAAAATTTCTTAACAGCCTTTTTGCAGTGATCTGACATAATTATAAATTCTGGTTCTTATTCAGGTAAATTTCTTGTAATTTCTGCGCTTTCTACAAGGTTTACAAGCCAAGGATTTAACCTGGTTTGTATTTTTTGTACGGTGAGAAGGCTGGTAAGATCGTCTTTTACCTCACTAAATTTTTTGGTGCTTCTAGGTACCCGCTTCTCCAGTTTAAGGATATGGTATCCGGCATCAGTTTTTATTATCTCACTGAGTTCTCCGTTCTTCAGATTTGCTACTGCTCTACCCATGATGCCTTCTGGTCCAAACGGACGCATTCTTCCACCACGTGCGGCGGAATTTCTATCAATAGATTCTTTCTTTGCAAGTGATTCAAAATTAGCTCCGGATTTAAGTCTTTCCAGATTTCTTTCAGCATCTCTGTTAGTGCGAAATACTATCTGCCTGGCAAGGATTTTTTCTCCAAGTTGTTCTTCAAAAGCTTCATGCAGCTCTTCGTCTGTAATTTCTACTGTTTCCTCTATAATTTTCTCAGCTAATAATTCCGCCTCTATTTGACCATTCGTAAGTTTAAACATCTTAGTTATATTCTTTCTATACTCCTCCAAAGTCATACCAGCTTTTTCTAGTTCACGTTTAAGGTCTTGTTCGTCCTTCAAGCCGCCTTGTTTCATTTGTTGTTGGATTTGGGCATTGATATGTAATTCAACTCTCTTAGCAATATCCTCTGCTGCTATAGTAATGTTGCGTTTTTTAGCTTCCTGTTTTACAAGTGTTCTTCTTATTATACGTTCGAGACCTTCTGCCCCGTTTATATTTATAAGTACGTTGGCAAGTGTATCACGGCTTATCTCTTCTCCATTTACGACTGCTACAATATTACTGTCTAACTTAACGTCAGAACCAAATATTTTATTGCTACTAAACATGCCAAGAGAAACAAGTACTACTCCAAATATAAAAGCTATGTTTTTCATCACACTATGGTATCCTATAAAAAAGACTAAAAAATATCGCTTAAAAATAACACAGGAGTACATTAGTGTCAACTTCAATTTGTACATGACACTTGATGCACGTATGCTTATAAGGTTGAAAAGACGCTATCAAAAAAAACATACAGGAGATAGAGTTTTGTCAATAGCGTGGTTTTTATTAATACGTATATTTTTGTGTTGTATATGATGGTGAAGGAAAATTCCATATCAATGTTGCTGGACAATTGATGCATAGGCAATGTTGTTTAACTGCTACTTGTTAGTTCTCAGGAATTGAAGCAGACCATAAGCCGAGTTCTGTTTTTGATGACCATTAATCTAGTTCCGATGTTGCCATCGGAATCAAGCGGCTTACCCGGAGATTCAAAAGCGGATCACTTTATTTCTCCCTATTTAGCCTTTCTCCCAGCGGGGTTTACCGTGCCTCCCTGATCACCCAGAGAGCGGTGGGCTCTTACATTAAGCCATTATGGCCCCACCTTTTCACCCTTACCTTTCGAGACAGATCTCGTGAGGCGGTATTTTTTCTGTGGCACTTTCCTTAGGATCACTCCCACTCTGTGTTACAGAGCGCTGTATCCTGTGGAGCTCGGACTTTCCTCTTCAAAATTAGTCATAACATATGAATAATCCCTGAAGCGGCCATCCTGCCTGCTTCTTCATTCACTTTTTTCATCAAGATAGAGTATTCTACTGCAGCTTTGACAGAAAACTAAATCTTTACCACTCATTAAAGCATTTAATGTCTGAGTCCTGATATTCATAAAGCAGCCGCCGCACACATTTCCAACTACTGGAGCAATGGCTTTTCCACCTTTTATATTTGATAACCGGTTATAATGCTTTAATGAGTGCTCATCTAGCATTTCTATGTATTTCTTTTGTTCGTCCTTAATCTTTTCAATCTCACTGTCGGCCTCTTTTATCTCCGAGTCTACACTGCTTATAAGTTCCTTCAGGCTTTCTTCTTCACTCTTAAGCCGTTCTGTTGCTTTCTCGTATTCTTGATTGGCTGTTTCCAATTTTGACATCGTGTTAAGAATTTCATCTTCCAGTACTGACATATCGGCTTTCTTACTTCCTATTTCAGAAACAAGAGCAGAATACTCTTTGTTTGTTTTTATAGAATTCAACTGAACGTTATACTTAGTTATTTCGCCTTCATTAGCCTTTAGATCAAGCTCTTTTCTGTCAATTTCCTTCTGCACTGCCATTTTTTCTTCGTGTTTTTCTTCAGCAAGAGTTTTTTCGTTTTCTATCTGAGCTCTCTTTTTCTGGACATCCTGTTTTCTGCGATCCTGAGATGCTTCTAATTCATTTATCTTGTTTTTTAGCGACTGTAATCTTTTTAGGATATCAATTTTATCAATCATTACTTCTTCCCGTATCTATGAAATGAAATATATTATTCACTTGCCTTCTCCAACACTATCTAGAAACCCTTCCAGTTTTCTGCTTCTGATAGGATGCTGTAGCTTTCTCACAGCCTTTGCTTCAATCTGCCTAACTCTTTCTCGGGTTACCATGAACCTTTTACCAACTTCTTCAAGCGTATATGTATAACCATCTCCAATGCCATAGCGAAGCTTAATTATTTCCCTTTCACGATAAGTAAGCGTTTCCAGTACACTTTCTATTTTTTCTTTAAGCATTTCCTGGGCGGCGGCTGAAACAGGTGATTCCGCTTTGTCGTCTTCAATGAAATCACCGAAAGCGCTGTCAGCACTTTCTCCCACTGTCCTGTCAAGTGAAATTTGATGTCTAGAGATTTTTAGCACCCTCCTGGCCTCTGACACAGAAATCTTTATCTCCTTTGCCATCTCTTCAATACTGGGTTCTCTGCCGTTCTCTTGTAACAATTTTTTAGAGACATTTCTTATTTTGCTCATTGTTTCAATCATATGTACCGGTATTCGTATTGTTCTTGCTTGATCAGCGATTGAACGAGTAATGGCCTGTCTTATCCACCAGGTAGCATAAGTACTGAATTTGTAGCCTCTTCTGTATTCATACTTATCAACAGCTCTCATTAATCCTGTATTTCCTTCCTGTATGAGATCCAGAAAGCTAAGCCCACGATTTCTGTATTTTTTCGCAATACTTACTACTAATCTCAGATTTGCACTGGAAAGTTTTCTCTTTGCAATTTCATGTTCTTTAAAAACACTTTCAAAGGACTCAACTCGTTTGCTTAACCTTTCAGGTGTTTCAAGCACCATATCCTCATATTCACTTAGCTTGGCTTTTAGGTTACGCAATTTGTCTTTCATTTTGTCACGTTTTTCGTATAACAAAATCTGTTTCTTAACACTATTCATTCCAGCAGAAATTTCCTGTAACTGCTTCATTATTGGCTGTAGCTTTTTAGTACGTATGCAAAGTTCTTCAATAATTGCAGAACCCTTTCTCTGACGGTTTCTCACATTTTTGAGAAGCCTGTACCTGTCTTTTGCAGATGTCCTTTTAAGTCTTATTTGTCCATAGTCCTCTCTGTTTTTCTTTAAGATCGTTCTTAATGCTTTTGCGTGTACCGGGAACTGCTTAAGAAGTTTTTCTTTTTGATTTTCAAATTCAATATTAATTGCTAAAGTACGATCAAAAGGCAGATCTCCATTAGTGATATCTTCCAGTATCTTTAAACAAATTTCCTGTGAAAAGTCAGATTTAAGTATTTTTCTATGAAAGTTTTTTCTCGTTACCTCTATTTTTTTGGCTAATGCGATCTCTTCATCCCGTGATAAAAGAGGGATAACACCCATTTGTGTTAAATACATCCTTATAGGGTCATCTATCTTTTCAGAAGCACCTGCCACTACACCTACTTTAGATTTGCCACCATCCTTTTCGTCGTCCTCATCAGCATCCGCCGCATCACGAGCCTCTATTTCAGACTCTTCGATAAGATCTATACCCAGCTCGTCCAGCATTATCAACGTCTCATCAATCTTACCAGGTTGAGACAAAGTATCATCAGGAAGGATATTGTTTAACTCTTCGTAAGTTAAAAATCCTTTTTCCTTACCCTTTACTACCAATGCTTTAATTTTTTGACTCGTTTTGTCCATTAAAGAGTCTCCTATTTAATAATAACTAAAAGTTTTTGTTATCCGGATTTTTTTAAAGAATGAATTGTCATACTCTTTTTGTGAACTCCGGCAAGTATCTGATTGACTTCTTGTTCACTCCCCTTGGATCTATACAAATCTGACATTTTCTTCTTGGCCTGCTCTAAACTCTTACTATTTTTCTTTTTCCTGATATGCAGAATACATGCTTTAAGCATTTTTTCTCCTACATCAGTGTGCCCTGCCATAATGCTATTTTTCATGGATTCCTGTTCTGAAATTGTATCAACTATGCTTTTGCTCATCTCAGATGAATCTAACATTGGGAAAATATCGCTTAAAATAACCTCTCCTTTTTGTGAGTATATTTCAGATATTTTTTTTGCGACACTCAGTGTTTCTTTATTTCTAAAACTATCAAAGCCTATGTCAGTTTCAACTTTCTTTATTAGATCGTTTCTGTTGATCATCAGTCCAAGAATGGTCATTTCTACTTTATAATCAGCTGATTTAGTACTGTTTAAATTACCAGCTAGTTGATCACGAGATCGTTTTACCTCAGTTTGCCCTTTTTGCATACCAGTAAGTTTAGTCAAATGGCTTCTTAAAAGTTTTTCATCTACAGACATCTCTTCTGCAACTCTCTTGATGGTCAAATCACGTTTTAAAATATCAGGAATCTTCATTGCTGTTGACAGAATATCGTCAATTGCAGAAGTCCTTCCGGAAACGGAAGACATGTCCCATTTACTCTCCGCAAGTTTTACTTTGAAACTGAAAAAATCGTATGCCTTCTCCACTTGTTCCAGGAATGCCTGTTTACCTCTTTTAATAATGAAGTCATATGGGTCATAATCTTCAGGCAAAAGAACAATATTTACTTCAAAATCTTCTTCTATAAAAATATCCAGATTTTTTTCAGAAGATTTCTGCCCAGCAGTATCAGCATCAAAGACAAGAATAGCCTTATCACAAAAACGCTTTAACAGCCTGACATGTTCCCGTGTTAAAGCAGTGCCAAGTACCGCAATTGACCAATCTATCCCATTTTGATGAGCAATTATTACGTCGGTATAACCCTCCATGATCAAAACCTTCCGGTTTCTTTTCATAGGCTCTTTAGCCAGATTAATCCCGTAAAGTGTTTTACTTTTACTAAAAACCTGTGTTTCCGGAGAGTTAAGATATTTTGGTAAAGAGTTGTCTAGTGCTCTTGCTCCAAAACCTACAGGTCTGTTTTGAGAATCAAAGATCGGAAACAGCAATCGGTTACGAAAACGGTCATAGCACTTATTCTGTTTCCTTATAATTAGCCCGGCTCTTTCGAGTAGCTGTGTGTTAACACCCCACTCTTTAGATTTATGGACTATGGAGTCCCAACGGTTAGGAGCATATCCGAGTCTGAATTTCCTTATTGAACTATCATTTATAGATCTGCTTGCAACATAATCCCTTGGTCGTTTACCCTCCCGGGTTTTTAATAACATATCAACGAAGAAACGGGTTGCCTTTTCATTAATCTTAAATAAAATATTTGTTCCCTGATGTTTTTCCTTTTCATTAAATACATCGATACTGATATTCGCCTTTTCTGCAAGTACAGAAACTGCTTCCGGAAAAGTTAAAGATTCTTGCTTCATCAAAAAATTAAAGACTGTTCCTCCCTCTCCGCATCCGAAACACTTATAGATCTGTTTCTCTTCATTGACAGTGAATGACGGTGTTTTCTCATGATGAAAAGGGCACAAACCAAGATAGTTTTTCCCCGATTGTTTAAGCGCAATGTGATCAGAAACTATATCTATTATGTTTATAGACCTTTGTATCTCAGATATTTTTTCTGGTGGAATAAAAGAAGTCATAATCTACACGGATTTATCAAAATTCATTAAAATTACCATAATATAAATAAAAGTCAAGACTTTCTTAAGTGCATCGGTATAAAGTGTTTATATTTTTAGATATATTATTAAGAGTTGTTTTGATCTGTCGCCACTGATATGATTTTTTCGTGCTTTTTAAAATACAATAAATATTTATTTTTAGTCGGCGTTATGCTTATGTTCGAGAAATTATAATTGTTTTTCAGTGTGAATTGTCACAAGTCTCGTAAATTTAGTTGTTTATGCGTTTTGTATAATAAGTGTAGATAAGAATTCAATCTGATTTCGTTCAATATTTTAAATGGGTTAGCTGGTCATTGGTGATGGTAGTAGTTTTAGAAGTTTGCCAAATGTTTACTGTCAAGATAATATAAAAGTATGTAAAATTCTTGATTATTAAAAGTACACCGAATAATAATGATATGGTAACGTTTTAGCGGATACGGTTTACGGAGACGCAAAAGCTTAAAATATAATATGTTCTTTACCTGTTTTTGTTACTATTTATACATTTTTTTTAGCGGGGTTGTTCCTAGATTGCATACAATTTCATATGGAATAGTTCCAATTAATTCCGCTACCGATTCAATAGAAATTGTTTCATTGCCCTGATTACCAAGCAATACAACTTCGTTTCCAATTTCTACATCAGGAAGATCAGTTACATCTATGAAGCATCTATCCATACATACCCGGCCAATAATTGGGGTACGTTTTCCGCAAATAAGTGCTTCTCCCAGATTTGAAAAGCCTCTGCTGAAACCATCCTTGTAGCCGACAGGTATTGTCGCTACGGTTGTCTGCTGTAGTATCTCAAATGTTCTGCCATAACCTATTACACTACCCGGGCCGAGCTGCTTCAGGTTTATTATCTTTGTTTTTACACTCATAGCTTGTTTTAAGTCAATATTTCTTGATGCGTAGTTCGATGGAAATATTCCATAGAGTATTAACCCGGGTCTTACCATATCAAAATAAGAATCAGGTAAATCCAATATTGCCCCACTATTAGCGGCATGAATCAAAGGGATACTGATGTTTTCATTTTCAAGCTGCTTGATGACTGCTTTAAATTGTCTGTTTTGTTCATAGGTAAAAGATTTATCTTTTTCTTCAGATGAATTGAAATGAGTAAACACTCCTTCAATTTCTAAATTTTTTATCGACGATAGCGCTTTTATGAAAGGTATGGCTTCGGCCGGACAAACTCCTGCCCCTCCCATTCCGGTATCGATCTCAATATGAATCATGATATTGCGTTGATATTTTTTTGCGGTTAAGGATATTTCATTTGCTATATCCAGGTTGTGTACTGTTACTCTAAGTGATTGTTTTATAACATCTTCTATCTGTTCTGTTAGTATAGGGTTTAGGATAAGTATGGGTATATTTATGCTATTCTTCCTTAGTTCAATGCCCTCCTCCGGGAATGCCACTCCAAGCATATCTACGCCATTCTGTTCGAGAGTCTGACTAACCTTAACAGCACCGTGGCCATATGCATCAGCTTTGACAATGGCTAGGATTTTTGTTCCGGACCCCACAACTCTCTTAATGGCATTTAGATTGTGCTCAATTGCATTGAGGTCTACCCCAATCCACGTAATCTCACTCATTAACCAGGCTCCTCACGATAAAAAAAGATAACGGTTCATGTCCAAGTGGAATGTATGCATCATACACTTTTGATGGACTCCAAGGCTAACTGGTGGAATCCTTAATACTAAAACTGATATGAGGTCATTCTAATTCTCTTAAATAAAAAAACAATGTTTTTTAAAAATTAGTTGACGCATTTTAGATACAGGCTAAAATCGACACAAACAGAAAGGGTACTATATCTATGGGTTTAGTTGTAACATTACAAATTACGGAAACAAATGAAAACAAAATGCTTATGGCCCGCTCCAGGTTTCCCAAGGCAATGGGGGGGATGATGCTGGGTCTAAGCCTGGTTTTCTTTATTATGTACAAGGCCGCTTCAATTTACATTTGGCTCCTTTACTATTCGAGTGCATTTTTTGATAAAGCTCTTTTCTTTGCTATTCTTTTTACACTTATTCTTTTTCCCCTTCTCGGCTTCTTTTTGCTCTTTTATGATAAAAAGATAGTAGTAGATAAAGAATTGCAGGAAATTTACGTTAGATTTAAATTTCTATTCTTCCCTATTTGGCATAAGAGGGTCAAATTTGACAAAATAGATGAAATTGTAATAGAAAATGTCTGTAACAGTAAGACGGTTGCCATGCAGAGGGAAGCTGCAAAAGGTACTGGTAAGGGTATTCGAGCAGGATACTGGCTGATGAGTTTAAAAGGCAAAGAACTTGGCAAGTTGTATTTCGATAGAAATCCAAAAAAAGAGGTAATTCTCTCATATGCAGAAAATATTTCTCGTTTGACATCAAAAAAAGTAACTGTAATCGAGAGTTAATATAATAAAAACTGTTACTCTGTTAAATCTCCGTATTACTGAGTAGAAAAGATTAAATAATCATCTTTGAAATAGTAGCATAGTAGGGATTTCTGCCGATAGGTTATCATAATAACTGAGCAGAAACCCATTAATTTAGTATCTTCAATAGTCAATTGCCAGCTCATCTTTTTTAGGGTGAGCCAATTCTCCAGCTTTCCTATTCTAAGCCCAGTCGTATTAGGACCAAAACGGGACAGAATTCATGTAAGTTCCTGACCAGCCAGGTTGTTATATGAAAATCTGAGTTTTTCATGCTTTCCTTTGAAAACTACTGGATTGCAAAGGTTTCTACTTTCTCGTTGCTTCTGTATGTCTTTATAGATATACTACTTAGTTTTAATTTGTATTACAGAAACCCAATAAAATGGATAAATTAAAGATCGGTGTTGTTCCCTATATGAATGCAAAACCTTTTATTTATGGTTTTCAGGAAAAAGCGGACAAAATAGATATTGTGTACGGAGTTCCATCAATATTACCGGGAATGCTTGAAAATGATGAATTAGATGTTATTTCAATGCCGTCTGTGGGCTATTTTAGAAGTACAGGTTACGAAATTATTCCTGGTAGTGCTATTGCTTCAAATGGTTTGGTGGAAAGCGTGAAGTTATTTATTAAAGCACCTTCGATTAAAAAGATCAGGACTGTTGCTCTGGATAAAGATTCAATGACATCGTGTGTTCTTACAAAAATTATTCTATGTAAAAAGTACTCTTTGAAACCGGAATACATAATACTTGAAGACAAACAAAAGATTTACAATGAGTATGCGGATGCTTTTCTGGTGATTGGAGACGATGCAATGAAAGTACGGGAAGAGGGTTTTATAGTACTGGATTTAGGACAGGAATGGAATGAATTGACAGGGCTGCCTTTTGTTTATGCAGTCTGGGTAACAAAATCCGGATCCAAATTTCATGGGCTTAGCAAGCTATTAATTGATGCAAAAGAGCGTGGGCTGAAACTGTTAGATGATATAGCAGATGCTGAGGCAGGCAGACTTAGAATGGAAAAGAAACGTTGCCTCTGGTACCTCACGGAGTCGATTAAATATAATTTAGGTGAGAAGGAAATTAATGGCCTTAAATCTTTCTACGATTATGCTCTGGAAATAGGAGAGGTTAAGGAGGGGGTGGGGATTGAATTCCACAATGAATAAGGTAATTGACAGAACCTGCTCTCTGAAAAGAGTTTTTTTCGAAGATGGCGTAAAACTCATCGGATCACATGATTTAATAAGCCTGGGAACAGCCGCAGACAGAATATGCAAGGAACTTCACCCCGAGCCATACAGGACATACGTAGTAGACCGTAATATCAATTACACGAATGTGTGTACTTCCGCTTGTACGTTTTGTGCTTTTTATAAAGATAATGGCCACGTAGAAGGTTATGTGCTGCCTAAAGATAAAATTTTCAAAAAAATTGAAGAGACAATAACTCTCGGCGGTACACAAATATTGATGCAGGGAGGGTTACATCCTGATTTGAAGATAGATTATTATGTTGACCTTTTAAGGTCAATTAAAGAGAAGTTTGATATTCATATTCACTCTTTTTCCCCTCCTGAAATAATTCACATTTCGGCGTTGAATAACTTGCCGACAAAAGAAGTTTTGGCTTTATTAAAGGATGCAGGGCTAGATACTATTCCTGGTGGTGGAGCAGAAATACTTACTGACAGATGCAGGGGAATACTCAGTCCGCATAAATGTTCTGCGAGTGAATGGTTACAGGTAATGAGAGAAGCACACATGTCAGGAATAAAAAGTACGGCAACAATGATGTTCGGGCACGTTGAAACTCTGGAGGAGAGAATTGTACATCTTGAAAAAATCAGAAAGCTTCAGGATGAAACAGGAGGATTTACTGCATTTATTCCGTGGACATTCCAACCAGGGAATACGGCGTTATCCTTATCTGAAGAGAAGATGACCGGATTTAAAATTGGTGGATTCGATTACCTCAGGACACTTGCAGTTTCCCGTTTATTTCTGGATAACATACCAAATATCCAGGCATCATGGGTAACACAGGGTTCAAAGATTGCTCAACTTGCATTAAAGTTTGGGGCTAATGATTTGGGAAGTACAATGATTGAAGAGAATGTGGTTAGGTCAGCCGGGGTGGATTACCGTATGAGTAAAGAGGAAATGGTTTCATTAATAGAAGATCTGGGTTTTGAGGCGATGCAGAGAGATTGTTATTACAATATTTTAGGTAGAAAGTGAACATGAAAGAAAAAGATTATTTCGAAGACGATGATTGGGATGAAGAGGATTGGGAAAGGTTTTTGCAAAAAGCGGATGTTCGTACGGCAAAATACCTTGAGTTGTTTGAAACATTACATAACCATCCTGATTGTGATGGCCTTATAGCTAAAGAGATGGGTTGGAGTCAAGAATATGAAGATTGTGAACACGAAGATAAATCGTGCGGAAATTGTGGAGAAAAAAACGAATGCCGTATTTATGAGATAAATCAGATTTTTGACAACGCTATTGAATATAATGAAACAACTGAAAGTGATATCGAAGATGTTAAAAATATTACTGCCTATAAAAAAAGTTATGAACTTTTTATTAAGCTGAGAAGGTATTTTAATGACCATGAAGGAATGGATTCGGATGAAGACGTTTTAGATGCTATTTCTGCATCTTCAAGGGTTCCGGCCAAAATAGCAGGTGGGCACGGTATGGGATATGAAAAAGATACAATATGTGGGAATATAGCAAATTGCAAACGTTCATTAAAAAATGCCAGAATGTGTATATATCTGCTTGAAATAGTAAGGGCAAAATCAATATTGCCTGATGGTGGTATAAATGTACTGATAAGTGATGCAATAAAAGTTGAACGAGAAGTTCTTAAATGGATTGAATATCTGCGTTCAAGAATCTGGTGGCGATGAAACGTAACCCTGTTTTTTCCTTTCTTGACAACTTTCATTATAGATGTTTTAATTGTTTTCTTTAAAATTTGTTAGGAAAATAGAGTTGTAAGTACCTTTGTTCATTGGAATGTATTTAGATGAACAAAATATATACAGCAATGTTCACGAACATTAAGACGTTATATAAGTCACATAAATACAATACAAAAAAATAGAGGATAAAGGTGTAAACCATGAAAAGGGTTTTTTATTTCTTATTATTTTCTCTCTTGTTGTCTCAAGTGGTAGTTGCAAGTGTTGAAACTGAAGCTGAAAAAACATTAAAGTCGTCTGTTGGTAAAGTGTTTGCAGTAATGCTGGATGAAGAGTTGACAATGGATCAGAAAAAAGGCAAGGTTGTCAAGATTACCAATGCAGTTTTTGGATATCCATTAATGGCTAAATTATCTGTTGGCAAAACACATTGGTCTAAATTTAGCGCTAAGCAGAGGGACGAGTTTACAAACCTCTTTACTGAATTGTTCCAGAGTTTCTATCTTGATAAATTAGACCTTTTCAGTAATGAGGAGGTCATTTTTCAGCCTGCTACTGCGGTGAAAGCAAAGAAAATTCAGATACCAACAATTTTGCTTTCAAAGGGCAAGAAGTATTCTATCTTATATAAAATGTTCAACACTAAAGACGGGTGGAAGATTTATGATATGACAATTGAAGGTGTCAGTCTGGTCCAAACATACCGGTCTCAGTACAATCATATCCTCGAAGGTGGTAAGGTTGAAGATTTGCTGGTAAAGATGAGAGAGAGAAAAAAAGAGAGTCTGGAAAACAAAAAAAATAAAGAAAATAAAGAAAATAAAAAATTATAACAGCTGTCTTCGTTAATAGTTTCTCACCACACTTATAGTGCTTATCCTATGCAATCATCTCTTCTGAATTTCTACACCAGGCATGTTTTAAACAAACCAGTCATTGTCATTATTGTGTTGCTGGGAGTGTTTGCTTATCTTGGATATAACGCCAAGCACTTCAGGATAGATGCCTCAGCAGATTCTTTAATACTTGAGAATGACGAAGATTTTAAATATTACCGTAAAATAAGTAAAATATATGGCTCTCATAGTTATATGTTTATAACATATAAGCCCAAGGGAGATCTTTTTTCTCCTGAGACGTTGAGTAAAATTGCTTCGTTACGGGATGAATTAAAGGAGATAAAACGTGTCTCCTCTGTTCTTACCATCCTCGATGTTCCACTTCTCAGAAATCCGCCTGTGCCTATTAAGGAGTTAATATCAAACATTAAGAATCTGGAGCATCCTGAGGTTGACTTACAACTTGCACATGATGAAATAGCCTCCAGCCCAATCTATCAGGAACTTCTGGTTAGTACTGATATGAAGATGACTGCTCTTATGGTTCATTTCGCTGAAGATGCGGAGTATGACAGGATAGTATCCAGGAGAGGTGATCTCAGACAGAAACTGTCAGACAATACAATCATACCGGCAGAGCGTATTGAACTTGAGCAGCTTAAGCGTGACTATAGAGCATGCAAGATTCGTATGGATAAAGAGAGGCATAGCGATATAGCATCTGTTCGTAGCATAATGGATGGTTATAGAGCGGACGCTGAGTTATTTCTCGGCGGAATATCTATGATTACGGATGACTTGATCACTTTTGTCAAGAATGATCTAAAAGTATTTGGAATTGGTATTATCATCTTTCTGATTGTTGCGCTAGGTGTTATTTTCAGAAAAGTCTGCTGGGTAGTTCTGCCAATACTATGCTGTACGCTCTCCGTACTTTCAATGATAGGGGTGCTCGGCATTTTTGGATGGGAGGTAACTGTAATATCGTCAAATTTCATCTCCCTGCAGCTTATTATCACCATGGCATTGACTATTCACCTGATTGTTCGCTATAGAGAATTGCAGGTGAACAATCCTGAATGGTCTCAAATGGAACTGGTTAAGGAGACGGTCTTTTCAAAATTTATACCTTGTCTCTATACTACATTGACGACAGTTGCCGGTTTTGGATCTTTACTGATTTGTGACATTCTGCCTGTTATAAACTTTGGTTTAATGATGAGTGTCGGACTGGTGGTATCTCTAATCGTCACCTTTTTCCTTTTTCCCGCTATTTTAAGTTTGATTCCAAAAGGTAAAACAAGAGAAGACAGACAGTTTTGTAGAGGATTCACTCGTTTTCTGGCGAATGTGACCCAGAACTATGCAAAGACTGTGTTTATTGTAACCGGGCTGCTGATAGTTATGATCGTAGTTGGAATCTCAAGATTGACTGTAGAAAATAGTTTTATCGATTATTTTCGGGAGTCAACCGAGATATATCAGGGTTTAAAGGTTATCGATCAGAACCTTGGAGGTACAACACCTTTAGACGTTCTTGTGAATTTTCATGAAACAAATCCGAATGCAGACCAGGAAACAAACGATATTTCTATTGCAAATAATACAGATACAGAATCAATAAATGAAGGTACAGTGGCAGAATCAACCGAGGAGTTAGAAGGAGAAGACGAATTTGACGAGTTTGATGAGTTTGATGAGTTTGACGAATTTGATGAGCAGGATAAATCAGATAAATACTGGTTTACTTCTGATAAAATGGCCAAAATTATGAAGGTTCACGATTATCTTGATAGTTTACCTGAAATTGGTAAGGTTTTATCTTTAGGGACTATGTTAAAGATTGCTGAGGAGTTTACTGATGGTAGACCTCTTGATGATTTTCAGCTTGCACTTCTTTATACTCAATTGCCCGAAAATTTTAGGGGTATGGCTTTAGCACCTTATATATCAATTCCTGATAATCAGGCCAGAGTAACTGTGCGGATAAAAGATTCTTTGAAAGGATTAAAAAGGGACAACTTACTCAAAAAGATTGCATTTGATCTGGAAGGAAAGCTTGGCATGCAAAAACATCAATACCACCTGGCCGGCATGATGATTCTTTACAATAATATGCTTCAAAGCCTTTTCAGTTCACAGATATTAACCATAGGTTTTGTTGTTCTGGCATTAATGGTCATGTTCATGGTGTTATTTCGTTCAATAAAGATAGCTCTGATTGCAATTATACCTAATATAATTTCTGCTGTTGCAGTGCTTGGTGTAATGGGGCTGTCAGGGCTGCCTCTGGATTTCATAACGATTACTATCGCGGCAATAAGCATTGGTATTGCTGTTGATGATACAATTCATTACATTCACCGATTTAAGGAAGAGTATGAGATTGATCGGAATTATATTAATTCAATGCATCGTTGCCATGGAAGTATAGGAAATGCGATGTATTATACTTCTCTCACAATTATTGCCGGTTTTTCTATTTTAGTTTTATCATATTTTATTCCCACAATTCTTTTTGGCCTTCTTACCGGTCTTGCGATGTTTATTGCACTGATAACGGCATTAACACTTTTACCGCGACTGATAATAGTGTTTAAACCTTTTGGGAAATAGATTGGTTCTATTATTAAATTTCTGGCCAATCAGTCTGGGCACACACGCATAAATTTCGCGACGATTGAGTGTAATTAATGTGTTTCCGCAATAATTACGTTTTTCCATATAATCAAACACTCAGATTTAATTGTTGCAATCTGTGGGCTTGTGTGGTAAGGTCTTGCCAAATAATAGCTTAAGCAATATATGAAACTTTTGTGTGCGAAAGTGAAATATTGGTATTATTATTGCTAAATTTCTAGAGATACCTTAAGAAACTTGGTCGAAAATAATCGTAGCCAATTTAAAAATATTTTGCTAAAATCTGCCCGTGCAGGTGCTGAGTAAGTAGCCAAGAAGAAAGTGTTTGCAAATATGATAGAAAATTATTTTTAAATATTAGCTATAAATACAGGAGTTAACTGATGAGGAAACTTGCTTTATTGATGTGCTTTTTTGTTTTAACAATGTACACGTTTAATATCTCCTTATTTGCAGAAGATTCTACTGCATCAAGGGAACAGCCTGTTGTAAATGAAAGTGGCGACAGAAGCCCTGTAGTAGAGACTGAGGATGCAGTCAAGGATGTTGAGGATGTTGAGGTTGTTAAGGATGTTGAGGGCGCTAAGGATATTGAAGACGTTGAGTATGTTGATATTTCAATGGAAGCAACTTTCGTCAAAGACTCATTCCAGCCTTTTAATAGAGCAGTATTTACCTTTAACGATAAATTATACTATTACTTTTTCAAACCATTATCAACAGGTTACAAGACCGTTGTTCCTGAAGTTGCCAGATTAGGTGTCAGGAATTTCTTTAATAATGTAAGGATGCCAGGTCGTTTTTTTAACTGCCTCTTTCAAGGCAAATTCAAGGGTGCCGGTACGGAATTTTCACGGCTTATTATCAATTCTACCATAGGTGGAGCCGGATTTACTGATCCGGCAAAAAAATACTTTCATCTGGATATACAAGATGAAGATTTTGGACAGACTCTCGGAAGTTATAATATGGGACCCGGGTCATATCTTGAAATACCTTTTGTGGGTCCATCCAACATACGCGATGGCTTTGGGCTTATAATCGATACAGCACTTGATCCGGTTACGCTTCTGGCTTTTGTCAGCCCGTTTGCAACTATAGGGGCAAAAGGTTATATTGGTCTGAATGATATTTCTATTGATAAGGGAGACACCTATGAAGGCTTGGTAGAACAGGCAATAGATCCTTACATAGCAATTCAGGATGCATATACTCAGAACCGTGCGAAGAAGATAAAAGATTAGTCCAAATTGTGGGGAAGCATGTATATCGGTGTTTTAAATTTCAGGTTTGGAATGATGAGTCGTATAATGTTTGTGCCAGGGTTTGAACGCTGGTATTGATAGAATAGGGTGTCTGTTAACTGAAACTATTTTATGTATCGCATTATAGAAATAATCTTTTTATTAAAACCGTCTTATTAGTTTAGTTTTAACCACCCATGCCTGACTAATCAGGCTTTAGTTTCTTCTAAAGATTCTGCAACCAAAGCTATTTTCTTCCTTCTGTTAACTAGATAGATGTACAGGAATGTTATGCTTGCAATTAGAGATCCCAATATCGTCACTCTTTTTTCTACAGTATTAACCGCTGCGAACGCCTCTTCTTCGTCAATTTCAACCAGTAAAGCCCAATTTACAAATTTAAGATCAAGCGGTGTATATGCACTTAATACCGGAACCCTTCGATAATCTTTTATTATTTTTTCTCCTGTTATTCCGTCTAATGCCTCTCTTGTTGCAATAGTGTCTACTTCTTTCTGTAGTACAGTAGGCTCTTCAACAAACCTGGAATTTGACCTCATATAGCTATCGTCACCAACCAGGTACATCTCTCCTGTCTCTCCCAGGCCTTCTCTCTTAGTCATAATAGCGTCTAAATGAGAGAAAGGGATTTCGATTACCAATACTCCCAACAGCATTTGTCCGTCGTATACGGGTGCTGAAAAGTAAGAAGTGAATTCACCTAGTTCTTCCTGCCATGTATAGTCCTCAAACGCTACCCCGTCTAAGCCACTTGCATAGACCTGGCCGATACTGAATTGTTTATATCTGCCGGTAAGCAGGTTGGTTCCCGTAAACTCTTCTTTAATTGCGGAATACATTACATCTCCGTCACTGTCGACGAAATATAAGTTTACATAACCATAGTCAGTTAAATAGTATTCCATTAAAGGATGATAAAGCTCAGATATTTTAATATACTGGTCTCCATCCAGCCCTGAAGAGTGAAACGCCTTTGACAGTCTGGAAAAAGCTTGTCCGATTACGGGGTTTCTTGAAAGGACATTTATATCTCCAAATCTCTCCTGGAAATAATTTTCTATCTGATGTTTTAACAACCCTCTAACTGTAACTAAGTGATTAAAAGCAGCAGATTTTACTGCAGTTTTAAGGAACTTGTAACTTACTAACGGCAGGGTAACTAAGAAAATAGAAAAAGCTATTCCAATCGTAAGAAAAATCTTTTTAGTACTCATTAAATATCGTCTAGATAGTAAAATCTGTAAGAATAGTTTTGTGCCAGAACGCAAATAAAAACTGTGTTGAATATAACATTGACGGCATAATTTCTCCAATAAAAAATTTAAAACCGGTTGTTTTAAACCCTTTGACAGATTCTCTTTTTCTTTATAACGCAATTTTTCCAGAGAAGTAAAGCGGGCATAGCCATTACTGATATTTAATACTTTTAACAATTTACTTGCTCAAATTATTTAACATGAATAGAATAGTCACGATTTTGAACTTCCAGAATGTTAAGATAAGAAATTAATCAAATTAAGAGATTAGATAAATTTTACAACCTGCCCTGACGGGCATTTAGGAGCTAATTTACGATGAAGGTGCTGGTAATTGGAAGTGGTGGAAGGGAACATAGCCTTGTATGGAAGATAGCACAATCTCCACAGGTAAGTAAGATATTTTGTGCGCCCGGGAACCCAGGAATTTCAGAACTTGCCGAATGTGTTAATATTTCCGCGGAAGAGACGGAAGGGCTTTGTGAATTTGCTATTAAAGAGAAAATAGACCTGACTGTTGTGGGACCTGAGGCTCCTTTAGTAGATGGGATTGTAGATGTTTTCAGTAAACACAATTTAAAGGTTTTCGGGCCTGATAAAAAAGCAGCAATTTTAGAGGATAGTAAAGTTTTTTCTAAATGTCTTTTGAAAAAACATGGCATACCTACTGCAGGTTTTAAGTGTTTCGATGACTATCAACAGGCCAGGCGTTATGTTTCATCGAAGGAGGCACCGATAGTAGTAAAGGCCGATGGACTGAGTAAGGGCAAAGGGGTGTTTGTCTGTAAAACTAATGATGAAGCACTGCAGGCAATAGACTCAATAATGAAAGAAAAAGTGTTTGGTAGTGCAGGAAATCAGGTGGTAATAGAGGAGTGCCTGATAGGGGAAGAGGTTTCTCTGCTGGCATTTACTGATGGCAGAAATATTGTTGCTATGGAAAGTTCTCAGGACCATAAGACTGTTTTTGACGGAGATGAAGGTCCAAATACGGGTGGTATGGGTGCGTACTCTCCTGTCCCTCTCATGACTGATGAATTATATCTCCGGGTAGAAAAAGAGATACTTGTGCCAACAGTTCATGCTATGAATAGAGAGGATAGGCCTTATAAAGGTGTTATTTATATTGGTCTGATGATAACGTCTTCCGGACCTATGGTATTGGAATTTAATGTTCGTTTTGGTGACCCGGAAGCCCAGGTAATACTTTCCCGAATGAAAAGCGATATCGTTCCAATTATGCTGGCTACAATAACTGGTGAGCTGGACAAGGTAGATTTGGAATGGTATTCTCAGGCATCGGTTTGTGTGGTAATGGCTTCTGGCGGTTATCCTGGCAGTTACGACAATGGAAAGGAAATTACCGGATTAGATTTATTAAAGAGCCGGGAGGATATATCTGTTTTTCATGCCGGCACAAAATCAGCAGACGGGAAAGTCATGACAAATGGAGGCCGTGTATTAAATGTTGTCGCTTGTGGTGAAGACATAGAGGATGCACAGAAAAAGGTATATGAAGCTGTGAGTAAAATCTCGTTTGAAGGAGCACATTATCGCAGAGATATTGCAAGTAAGGCAATATCCAGGCCACCCACTTCTACTGTATAAAATTGGAATCAATGTTGTCCTCGCTTTCCAGGACAAAAAGGTGTCGAGGGCTTTTTCGTAATTGGTCCAATTCATGTCAGACTGAAATGGAGGAATTTTAGAGAACGTGAAACTAAAATGAAGGATAGCAGGTTGTCTATTAAGTATATAGCGGGGAAAATAGGTAGGGGGGCGAAGGGAGTTTCAGAAGAGGTCAGAGAAAGACTACCTGCTTACATTGAACTTTTGAAGACACTCGCCAGAGTGGGCAAAAATATATCACTTGATGTTGATAATGGGGTCCTGAAGGTCAAAGAGAGATTTGTCAACGACTACCTGAGTGAAGTGACTATTGAAGACAAGGGGATAAAGTCAATTAAAATTTCCTGTGAAGAGGGAAAAGCCTCTTTTTCAATAGAATTAAAAAAGATTCTTTTTGATGGTGTAATAGAGATGCCGTTTACAGTTGAGCACTTTGTTTTTAATAAAGATAAGAGGATTGTTGTCTTTAATTTTGCTGAGAAGAAAATAGACAAAGTAAACAATTACTACTCTAAGTTTATATTCTGGTTTAGCTTGTCAATAATCAGTATATTCAGTGAAAAGGGCGGTGGTTTAAAAAAGAGTTTTTTCAGCCAGGAGTCACTTACGGTTAATCCTGATGGTACACACACTATTGATCTCAATAAAATTCCAGAGTTAAAAGAGTTATTTAGAAAAGATGTGGTGAAGATCAGGTACTGGGACATGATTTCAATGGATAAGCTGTCATTTGAAAAAGGACTGATAACGCTGAGACTTTCCCGTAAACTTACAAATATTATAAGAACTGCCATCGGTATTATTGAAGTGATGCCCAAAGGGCGGTTCATCAGGCCTATATTAAATAGATTTTAAAAATCTTCCTTGACAAATTAATGTATATATATAAAAATGCACCTTTATTTTTAACAGGTAGAAAACCGTATGTGTCAAAGAGTTGTAAGAGTAATTTAAGGCAATGTTGAGGTCATGGTACCTGATTGTCCGTCTCTTTAATTAAGGCCGACAGTCAACAATCGCCACAAATTATTCTTTATCTTTCTACTTTAGAATGGGGGGTAGAGAATGGAAGCATTTGGACGACATCTTTTGCTTGAGATGTGGGATTGTAACAGGGAAATCCTTGATGATGCTGAGAAGATAACACAAATTATGCGCGAGGCCGCAAACAATGCCGGCGCAACCGTAGTCAAGTCAATTTACCACGAATTTGATCCTCCGGGAATTACTGCTGTAGCTATCCTGTCAGAATCACATATTTCAGTTCATACATGGCCTATCGAAGGTTATGTGGCCGTTGATATATTTACCTGTGGGACGGTTGCTGATCCTCAAATGGCCATAAAGGGGCTTCTGGATGGTTTCGAACCGAAAGACCACACTTCAGTGGAGATCAAGAGGGGTTCTCCGTTTATCAAAGAGACAATGCTGTCTAAAGCCTGTCCGGTAAGTTAGGGGAAAAGAACTGAAAAAAGACCTTCCTTCACGATGGATTTACGATTACTTCAGTCCGTATGAAGTCCACAAACACGCTTTAAAGCAGACGCTCTATCATGGCCATTCAGAATTTCAGGAAATTGTGATTGCTGAAACTGAATGTTTTGGTCGATGTTTGATACTTGATAATGAATTTCAATCAGCTGAGCGGGATGAATTTATTTATCACGAAGCACTCGTTCAACCGGCCATGATTTTGCATCCTGATCCGAAAAAAGTGGCCGTCATTGGTGGTGGAGAGGGAGCTGTAATACGCGAGGTTCTCCGCCATAAAAGTGTTGAGATGACAGTGATGGTGGATTTAGATGAGAAGGTAGTGGAGTGTGCAAAGGAATACCTGCCAAGTTTTCATAAAGGAGGTTTTTCAGATCAAAGAACCAAGCTCCTTTTTGAAGATGGTAGAAAGTTTATTGAGGAGACTGATGTTGTCTTTGATGTAATAATTATCGATATTACATGCCCTCTGGAAACAGGTCCTGCTTACAAGTTATTTACCAAAGAGTTCTATGAGCTGGTAAAACAGAAGCTTACACCACAGGGATTGCTGTCTATTCAGGCAAGCACTGTTTCTCAGACAGCCCTAAAGACGTATACCGTTCTCAGCAGAACGCTCAATGAGGTGTTTACAAATGTGTCTCCTTATGTGGCGCATGTTCCATTTTTTGCCATGCTCTGGGGGTTTTGCCTGGCAGCAAACGATGTGGATCCTGCTCAGATAAGTGTAGAGGAGATAGACCGCCGGATATCTCAAAGAGTTGCAAAAGAATTGAGGTTCTACGACGGTATTACCCACCAGTCACTCTTCAATCTTCCTAAGTATGTAAGGAAGGCGCTCAAAGAACAGACCCACGTCAACCTGGACAACAAACCCCTGAAGGAACAGTATCCCGGCCTGGCGGAAAATGAATGACTACTAAGTTACAGTACAGCGAGAACACCTTATTTAGTTTAAATAAGAGAATGAAGTGTAAAATGCAGTAGTAACGTTTAAACATTCCTTTTAAGAAAAAGAGTGGCCAGGGAGGGGGTTGAGTATTCTACTTTGGAGTAATCGAGGCAATTCCGATCAAAGACCGGAATTGCCAGATAATAATGCGCAAAGGTTAAAAAAACCATGATATTATATATAATATAAAATCAGTGGCTTTTTTGTGAATTCTTAAACATTTTTCCATGCCCCGGAACAATCCAGTCAGCAATTCCCAGAATCTCCTTTCTGCTTTCTTCCAGTTTCTCAGGGTTCCATGCAAGCGGATCTTCTGCCGGGAAATAATCAGGTGCCCACCAGAGATGAGTCAGGATGTAGTTACCCTCTTTTGTCTCTACAAGGAGAGAGGCATCTTCTTTTGTGTGTCCAGGTGTCCTAATAACCTTTATACCGGGTGCAATCTCGTAATCATCCCCGTGGTCCTTCCAGAGATCGTTTTTATATCTGCCCCAGAAATCAACGATTTCTGCATTTGGAAACAGAGCAATATTTACAATGTGATCAGGATGATGGTGGCTTATAAAAACATGGGTTACCTCTTCAGGAGAGACGCCATGTTTCTTCAGTGGTCCGGTGATTAAGTCTCGGGTGGCAACCATACCCGGATCGGCTATTATAGTAACTTCTTCATCTTCCATGACACTGTTACTCTGTATAAGGGCGACGGTACTTGCAACGTTTCTTGCACCATTATCAGTAGCTCCTGGAATAAGCTCGTGTACTTCTATGGCTTTCACGTATCCATCGGTCAGAACAGTCACAGTATTATTATGTGTGGCAGCTACTCCCGGTGTTACTATAGGAATCAACAGGGTTAATACTGCCCATACTGCTATAACAAACGATCTTCTGCTGCGCATAAAATATCTCTCCTTTCTTGTTGAAGGTTCTGGATGTGTAACCAGATTGCAATAAAATAATTTACTAGATTTTATTTATTAGCGATTCACTGTCAACCCATTTATTTTGCATTAAATTTGAAAATTTTAAAATGTAAAATGTCAAGATAATTGAAAGTTGATGATTTGGTGAGTACAAAATGACAAAGTACTTTTCGTTTAAAGTGAAATTCTTACATGACTTGCTTAATATTTTGTAGAATATTATGATGTCAGAAATCATTTTTCCATTTGTTTCATCGAAAGTGAAATTCTTTTCATTTCTACGTCAACATCAAGGACTTTGACTTTAACGATGTCACCAACTGAAACATGAGCCTTTATGTCCTTAACGAATTTGTTGGCAATTTCTGAGATGTGGACAAGCCCGTCCTGATGTACACCAATATCCACAAAGGCTCCAAAGTTGGTTACATTGGTTACACACCCTTCCAGCACCATTCCAGTTTCCAGATCCTCTATCTCGTTAATTGAGTCGTCAAAAGAAGCAGTAACAAACTGTTTGCGTGGATCTCGTCCCGGTTTCTTAAGCTCTTCCAGTATATCAGTTATTGTGGGTAATCCGGCTTTCTCTGTGACGAAGCTGCGGGGATCAAGTGTTTCAATAAGCTCTTCACAGCCAATTATCTCACCGGGTTCTTTCTGCAGGTTTTCCGCAATCACATCTACAATATAATAGCTCTCTGGATGGACAGCTGAATTATCTAATCCATTTTCAGAATTTCGGATGCGCATGAAGCCGGCGCACTGTTCAAACGCTTTGGGTCCAAGTTTGCTGACTTTCAGAAACTGTTTCCTGCTGGTGAAAAGTCCGTTTTGGTTACGGTAGCCCACAATATTTTCAGCCAGACTGCTGCTGATGCCTGCAACATATGAGAGCAGCTCCTTCGATGCAGTATTAATGTCTACACCAACATAGTTGACGCAGTCCTCGACAACATCGTCCAGCTTCTTCTTGAGGCTTTTCTGCTGAACATCATGCTGGTATTGGCCCACTCCTATGGATTTCGGATCGATCTTTACCAGCTCTGCCAGTGGGTCCTGCAGACGACGTGCGATGCTAACTGCCCCGCGAACCGTAATATCCTTGTCAGGAAATTCTCTTGCGGCAACTTCAGATGCGGAATAGATAGAGGCTCCGGACTCATTAACTATTACGACCTTAATTTTTTCCTTAAACCCTTTTGCTTCATCCTGATCCAGGGCCCAGTGTACAAACTTGTCTGTCTCACGTGATCCGGTACCATTGCCAATGGCTACCAGTTCTATACTATATCTCCTAAACCAGTCATATAATATTCTGGCTGATCCTTTGACATCCTTTCTCGGTTCAGTGGGATAAATAACTGCGTCATCAAGGAGTTTTCCGGTACTGTCCAACGCTACAATCTTGCAGCCGGTACGGAAACCCGGATCGATTCCCACAATATGGCAACCGCCTGCCGGGGGAGCCAGTAGTAAATTATTAAGATTGGAGGCAAAAGTATCTATCGCCTCCTTATCAGCTTTTTCCTTACTTTCCAGGCGTATCCTCGATATTATGGATGTTTTCATCAGGCGGTTGTATGAGTCTTCAATTGACTCTATTACGATATTCGCTGACCTGTTATTTTTGTGTCCTATTATACTGTTTCTCAGTTTCGTAAGAATCTCTTCATCAGGTACTTCAATGGTGAAGGTAATTACTCCCTCATTTTCCGCACGTCTTAAGCCCAGCATATTGTGGCTTGAGATAGAGCTGACAGACTGGTGGTAGTCATAATACATATTGTATTTTGTACTCTTCTCTTTGTACTCCTTCTTTACCTTTGACACATAATTGCCCTCTTCATGCGTCTTTTTGTAGACGATACTACGGTAATCTGCATTTTCTGATATAATCTCTGAGATAATATCTCTGGCACCGGCAAGAGCCTCATCAACGCTCTCTATGTCTTTAAACTCAGACATCGATTCTGTGGCTGAGATAACGGGATCAAAACCATCTTCCATGTCTAATATCTTCAGGGCCAATGGTTCCAGTCCTTTTTCTCTGGCAATGGTAGCACGGGTCCTTTTCTTTGGTTTGTAAGGAAGATATATCTCTTCCAGTTCTGTTTTGGACAAACAATCCCGTATGGTTTTCTCAAGCTCTGGAGTCATTTTACCCTGATCGATAACTGTTTTTATCACCGTCTCCTTTCGCTCCAAAAGCTCTTTAAGGTAGATGTTACGATCTTCTATCTTGCGGAGAGCAACTTCATCAAGGCCACCTGTTACCTCCTTACGGTATCGTGCTATAAATGGGACCGTGTTACCTTCGGCAAAGAGGGAAAGTACCTTGAGGACTATTGGATTTGCCAGATTGAGTTCATCTGCAATAATTTGTGTGTTGTCCATAAATCTATACTCAGGTAGAAAATTAAATAATTGGTGGTATTGTGGGCTATTCATACCACCTGAAAAATGGAGGCTCCTACTGCTTTTTTATGGAACGTACTGGATGTGTTTTCGGTAATGCTCTAGCAATTTCAGCGGCTTCCGGAGAGCACTCGGAGTGGCCCCATCCGCTTGCACTGACACCATCAGTAATATCGTAAACAATATTATCATCTTGAGTGGGACTGACACCTTTGGGAACATAGTCCAGGCTGAGTCTGTGGCGGAGCTTCCATGCAATATTGTGGTCTGCACAGGAACTGTCACCGCTGACACCTATTGCCCCAAGGATTTTACCATTATTGTCGTATAATGCTAAACCACCGCCAAATACATTTACTCCTCCAATCTTATAACCAATCATAGGATCATTTAAAGTTCCTATGTTTTCGGATGGTCCGCGATACGCCACTTCCGTATTAACTGGATTACTATGCTGCAAGCCAAATAAGCTACTGCCGGGCTGGGTTATTGCAAAGAGATTGGCAGTAGATAATGCAAGCCCTGGGAGACTGAAGGCATTCGCGGTATTTGCCTTTTGTGCTGAAATAATACGGCTTCCCGGCCATTGATCACCCCTGTCATTACCGGAGAAGACTACGGCTTTTACGATACCGTCTCTGTCAACTACCGTTGCCCACATATTGAGACCAAAACCGCCGTTCTTCTCTGCGACAATACTTTTCAGAGCTTCCCTGATCTCTTCATGTTTCGGTAAGCCTTTTGCGAAAGATTGAATTGAAAACAGTGTAGAAAGCAGTATTAGAGCCAGAATAGTATAAACTGAAATGAGTTTCTTCATAAAAACAAAATCTCCTTTTCTAAATTGTAGTTGACCATTACTGTTAATAATAATTATTTGATTAATTAATGCCGATAAAATGGAACGGACTAATATAACTGCAAGCTTATTGAAGTCAAGTGAAAATAGAGTATTTAGTATACCAGATTTACTGTCAGGTATTTCTGATATTTTAATTTTTATAAATAATATAAGTTAATGAAAAGCCATGTTATGAATGCTCATATGTAGGCAAGTTACCGTAGTTCACATTATTGCTTTAACACTGAGTTCCTATAATATATTAAACTATTCGTTAAGGAAAAATTTGAGATTTTATATGTGACAATAAATTGATTGACAAGATCATGATAAAGGATAAGATTCCTATTTGGTGATTCCTATAATATAAAATGATTATCGTTATCTCATGGCAAAACGGAAAAAAGGTAAAAAAGCTGGAAAAGCTATCAGAAAAAAGGCCAGGGACAAGGAAGCTGCAACAATAGCAGAAAAGGAAGCCACAGCAATCAATCCAGCAGATGATAAAGAAAAGGCAGAGACTGAAATCCCTCCTGAAATTGAACATCTTTTAGAGAAAATAGACAGTACTCAAACCGATAAGCCTGCAGAAGGCTCGGAAGAAGTAGATGTTGGCAGGCCAGAAGCTGAAGCTCCCTCCGTAAATGAAGAAGACTTACAGAAAGATAACCAGACCGGTGGAGTAGCAGAAGAAGTTCTAGAAACCGCTGAAGATACAGAGAAGCTGGCAGAAGAAATAGAGGCTTTACATGCTGAAGAGCAAAGCGGCAGTGCATCAGGGGCAGTTATTGAAGAGACTGATACGTCAGAGATCTTTACTGGAAGCCCAGGGGTTACTCCAACAGATATTCCGGCGGGTGATGTACCTGAATCAGTTGTTGAAGTACCTGATACATTTGAAAGTACAACCGATAAAGCAGATGATGTTCAAACAGACATACAAGCAGAGGGTTCATCTGTGGTGAATGTTGAAGATTCAGATGCCGGAAACGATGAAGAAAAGGTGGAAACTTCACAGGTAGATAACCAGACAGATGAAATAACAGATGCAATTCTAGATGCGGCTGCAGAAACAGAGAGGCTTACCGAAGAATCAGAGGATTCAGATACTGAAGATGAACAAGAGCGTATCTCCGATGAAGTTGATGAGTCTGACGAGGCAGAAAGCCTAAGCCAGAAGGCTGGTGATACACATGCAGATGAGCCGGTGGAAGAGATACCTGAATCCGTTATTGAGGATTCTGTTGCTGCTGAGGAACCAACAGAGCAAATAGATGATACTGCTACAGATGACCAGGCAGAAGACGTAAATGAGGAATCAATTGAAGTTTCAGATATTATGGGAAACCGTGATGAAAAAGCAGATGATGCTCAAACAGGCGCTCAGGCAGAAGAAGTGATTGAGGTTGCTGATGAGACAGAAGGGCATGTGGGAGCAGAAGAAGTACCGGTCAAAGATGAAAAGAGCAGTATTGAAGTTGAGACTGAAGATCCAGATTCCGCAGAAATCCTAAGTCAGAAGGAAGTTGATATACAAACTTACAAACCAGAGGAAGAGATATCTGTGCCTGTTGTTAAAGACTCTGTTGCTGCTGAAGATCAAACAGAGAAAAAAGATGTTTCAGTTGCAGACGGCCAGACAGATGAAATAACAGACGCAATTCTCGATGCAGCTGCAGAGACAGAAAGGCTTACGGAAGAATCAGAGGATTTAGAACCTGAAGACGAACAAACAGGTATCCTGGTTGAATCTGAAGACTCTGAGTTTGCAGAAAGTCTGAGTCAGGGGACAGAGGATATACAAGCAGACAATCCGGTTGAGGACGTATCTGACTCTTCTACTGCTGAAGAGCCAGCAGAGAAAATAGATGAAACTGAAACAGGCGACCAAACAGATGAAGCCAATGAGGAATCAATTGGAGCTTCAGATACTATGGAAAGCAGTGTTGAAAAAGAGGATGATATTCAAACAGATAGCTTGGAAGGTGAAGTAACTGAAACTGCTGAAGCTAAGGAAGCTGATATCGGAAGCGCTGCTGCCGGTAGACTAACGGTTGTTGATCGAATCAAAAAGTTTGTTTCTGGAATATCCAGTACTGTTAATAAGGCTGATGATTCTTCAGAAGATGGAACTAGAAGCCATTTTGAGGGCCAAACGGTTGTTGGTAGAATTAAAAAGCTTGTTTCTGGAATATCTCGTGCTGGTAGTAAGGCTGATGAGCCTGTTGAAGAAGATGTTGAAGGCCATGCCGAGACGGAAAGTTCTGAAGAGGCAACAGATGATATCCGTAGTGATGAGCAGGTAGGAGAAGTTGTTGAAACTGATATCGAAGATTCAGGGCTTGTTGAAGATGTTACTGAAGAAGTTACTGAAGAAGTGGATGATACTCCGGCTGATGAGCAAGTTGATGGTGCAGAGGAGGATGTTGAGAGTTCTGATACTATTATAAGCCGTACCTTGGAGACAGACGACATACAAACAGACAACCAGGAGGCTTCTGAGGCAGAAACCAATATTGAAGATGCTGATAAGGAAGATGTTGATGAGGTTCAAGCGGCTGTTTATAGCGAAAGTAAACCACGTCGTACTAAAAAAACTGGAACTATAATATCCGTCTTCATAGTGGTTGCATCCGTTATATTGTTATTAGTTGCGTCAGTAGAAAGAAGATCTACAAAAGAAGCTCTTGTACAGGTTAGCAGGGTAGCGGAATCTATAAAGCAGGTACAAGAGGAAACATTAATGGCCAGAGAACAAGTTACTCGTTCTCAAATCGAGAGTAGAGAGCTGGTAATTGATGCATTAATGTTAACACGAAATGGATTAGAATTGGAAAATGCTAACACTGATGAGTTGGAAGTAAAGAGAATCATTGGTGTTTTCATAAGTGATATAGATGAGCGTATCAAAAAAATTAAAGATGATATTGCGCTCTTACGCGATAAATTGAAAGAAACTGATTGACATTTCTGTGTGTCTTTCAGTCACAATCTAAAGCTTCTCACCCGTAAAAACATTTAAATCTTAAAAAAATAGCTTTTTTTCTACAAATCGTACAAAATTCTAGCGTCTCTATTCTCAGCTTATCATTTCCTTTTTCAGAAATATTGATGTCTTTCTGCCATATTCCCATAATTTTATAGTTTTATGTTAAAGACTATTGCAAATGTGTCGATAATAAGTGAAACAAGAACCATCAGGAGTTTGCTTATGTATAATTATGCAGAAAAAAGAAAATATATTAGGATAGAAAAACCGTATATGGCAAGATTTAGAGTTAAACTGGATAGAGACCCGGGTGTAGTTTCAGCTGGTTGGGATATGGTTGCTGTTAATGATCTATGCGCAGGAGGTGTTTTTTTTAATTCCAGTAGTAATTTGGAAATTGGCGCAATTTTAAATTTAAAAATTGGATTTTCAAAAACTACACCTTCAATAAAATGTGAGGGGATAGTTACACGTGTGATAAATCATCCAAATAGCTTTATTTTCGGAGTTGCAACAGTTTTTACTAAAATCGATGAACACATAAAAGAGATGATAAATAAGGTTGCAGGGGCGAATAACAGAATAAGTGGTCCAGCTGTTATGTCTCTTGCTTCTTAGTTAGACCGGAAATAAAGTGAATTAAATTGGCTAAAGCAGCATGCTTATGATGCAAGATATTTTTCTAAGCTGAATTATTTCCTAAAGTTTTAAACTGTGTATCCGACAATAAAAGTATATCGTTTTATAAAAGAAGATAGGTAGGTAAAAGGAATCTCAATATGAAAATCAATAGAATTCTCCCTCATTTTTTCACAACTGAAATTCGTGATGAGGAAATAACTCAAAAATACGAAAAGTCATTTGAAGAAATTCTCCAGGAAGAGCAAGAAAAGCTTATGCGGCTGATATCAGAGGCAGAGAATACTGAAAATGTAAAACAGTTTTATCATCAATGTAATCCAAGAATGATAGATGATCTATTCGCTGACGAATAGATTCCCTCAAAACTGCACAGTGCACATTTCTTTAATCCTTTGTAATTAATTTGAATTGTAATAGTACGTCGTCCCTGTTTGTATAGTAAAGTTGTAGTTTCTCTCCTTTTTCCTAAGTTGCCAGTAATAACACCTTATATAGCAGTCTTTCTAAAATAGTTGCTATACACTGGATCCATACAAATAAACCTGCATAAAATTTGCTCCTTTGTTCAGTAAGCTCAATTTCTATTCTTCATACCAATTTCGTTTTATGAAGAAGGACTTTCTCACCCGGCTGACATACCGTTAAAAGTATACTAAGTGATTAACAATTAAATTATACTTGAAATAGGCATAAAATGGATGTATCTTTTTATGTTATCGGAATTTAACGAATTCAAATATAGGAGCAATTGTTGCGAAAATCTAAAGCTATACTGATTTTAATTATAGTTTTTTCTGTTATCGGGTGTGTCCTTATAGGTGGATATGTAACACTGAAAATTTTCACATCAGATAAAGCGATTAAAACCAAGGTCACGAGTGCATTAGAAGATTATACCGGCGGCAAGGTAAATATCGAAAATGCGCATTTTGATATTTCTAAAGGGATTACTTTAAGCAATGTCAAGTTTGAAGGAAAAGAAGCAGAAAAATTACGTATTGAAATCGAAAAGATTATTGTCAGATATGAGCCAATGGCTTTGTTAAGAGGAGAGATTCTAATCAGTAGTGTTATGATTTTTTCTCCCGAACTGTTTCTACTTAGACAAAAGGGTGCAATATGGAGTTTTATTAACGGTGTTAAGGCATATCTAGACCATGCAAATATAAAATATCCTACAGATCAGCTTAAACGTGGGGTTATTGTTAAGTCTGCTGATGTTCACTTGTATGATGAGACATTATTCAGGAGAGGTGTTTTAGATATAGAAAATCTGGATTTGTTTGGGCAGCATTTTGGAGGTTCGTTAAGGGACATAAATATTAAAGGTACCGTGCATGATGGATATTGGAAGGGGTTGGAGTTTGAAGTTGATACAAATTTTGTCTCACCTGAACTAAGGGTGGAAGCACATCTCAGGGACGAGACTATGACTGAGGAACTAATGAAGGAGTTGCCGGTAATTGGAGAGAAATTCTGGAAAGAGTACGCTCCCGAAGGGAAATTTGACTTTAATTGTACTCTCAATTTTGATAACAAGGATAACAAGGAAAAGCTGGACTATTTATTGGTACTGGATATAACAGATGGCAAGACAACATACGTAAAATGGCCGTTCTTAGTAGAGCATGTTAACGGTAAATTAGAGTTCTCCAGAAAAGGTGTATTTTTAAGGAGCATTAGGGGGGATGTTCAGAATGAGGGAAAGCAGACTCATGGGGAAATTGATGCATTTTTTGGTGTTGGCAATTCAAGAAAAAATATCAGCCTGAGCATACCAAATTTTAATATAACAGAAACGCTCTTGAAAATGATACCTGATGTAGGAGAAAAGGTATGGGATGATTATCGCCCAGAGGGAAATATAGACTTAACAGTAAATTACGAGAGTAATGAAGATAACTCCATTATTAATTATACGGCTAAAGCATCATGTAAAGGGGTTAAGGCGAAAAACCCTTTCGTTCCTTACAACATATCCAATATTATGGGGCTTCTCGAAATAGATGGTGAAAATGTTTATCTCAAAAACCTGAGCGGTTATCTTTTAAATGGACCCAAAACCCACCATTCCATGATTAACGGAATGATAAATCTTAAAAATAAAGAGAAGAAAATTACGGTGTCAATCCCGAATCTGGATATGACAGAAGATATTATTAAGAGTATTCCGAAAAATGGTGAAGCTATTTGGTCTAAATATAAACCCACGGGTCAAGTTGGTTTTATGCTCGATTATAAGGGATTTGCAGATAGCAGTAAGGACGAATATGTTATTACCGTTGATGGTAAGGGTGATGAAGTTGTATACACTGATTTATCAATTGAAATGACAGATGTTATTGGCAGAGTTATAGTCAGCAAAGACGAGGTTAAACTAAAGAATATGCGTGGCTATATTGTTAATGGTAATCAACTTGCCCGTACGGTCTGCGACGGTGTATATAAATTGGGAAGTAAAGACAAGAAGACGCTGTTTAATGTTTTTGATTTACAGGTGACTCAGGAATTTATGGATAAATTTCCAGAAATACTTAAAAAGGACTGGCTTAAGATAGAACCTGTTGGGTGGGCAAGTGTAATCGTCAGTGATGATGTAAACGAGAAGGAAGGAAAAGATTTGCACTCGATCATCGTTGATGGTAAGGGATGTGAGGTTAGGCTTATTAACTTCCCCATTACAATGTCAGGACTGGAAGGGCGGTTAAAAGTTGATGCAGAAAAACTGAAGAGTAGTGGATTTACAGGGGTGTACTGTGGAGGAAGGTGCAGTGGCTCTATAGAATTAGACAGGACCTCTCCAGATGGCGAATATTTTGGAAAATTCAATTTTGACAACGTATCTTTAAAAGAAGCTATGGCGAGCTTTTCAAAAGATGTTCAAAATATGACCGGGGTGTGTAATGGAAAAATTGAAATACAGGGTAAAGGCATAGACCTGGAAAATTTCACTGCCAAAGGAAAAGCTAAACTAAGAGAAGGTTTTCTTTCCGAGATACCAGTAGTATTAAGTATTTTAAAACTCTTGAATCTGTCCATACCCAAAAAGGAGCCATTTCATTCTGCTAATGTCAAATATACAATAAAAAACAAGATAATTAATATTGAAGAATTTGAGGTATTTAGTGATTCTATAGAACTAGGTTGTGTTGGAATCGTCGGTTTTGACGGTACAATTGATTTAACAGTGGTTGCAGGTTTAAGTGAAGAGACCTTTTCGCAGATACCGTTTGTTGGTAAATTAATGGATTACGTGGTAGGTGGTGTCAGAAAGAAACTAACAAAAGTGCAAATAACCGGTACAATCTCAAACCCCCAGAGTAAAATGATTGGGTTCAAGCCAGTGACTGATTCCTTTAAAACAATTATTGATGTACTGGTGCGTCCTAAGGAAAACATGAATGAAAATGAGGAACAGGATATAACGGAGACGGAAAGTACAGAGTCGGACACATAATCTTGAAGTAATATGATTATGCAACTTTTTCTGTTGTCCAGAACAGTATAGAGCTAAAAATTTGATATGTACTAACGTGTTAATAGTGTATAATAACCAAATTTAAGCCACTTAAGGAAGAATTAAAGCCTTTAGTTAACAAAAGGTTAAGACGTAGCCATGGAACAACAAAAACAAGAACCTAGGAAACAAGAACCTGCAAAGAGGCCATTTAACTTTCAGATATGGTATATCCTCATAGCAGCCTTTATCTTTATGAGCCTCTCTTCGTATCTGTTCAACCCTGTAGGCGAAAATATATCGTATAGCGAATTTAAGGGCCTGGTTAGAGATGGCAGGGTTGAATCGTGCCAGATTACATCCAGTATGATAAAGGGAACTCTCAGATCAGAAGACTTGAGGTCAGGTAAAAAACAGACCTTTGTTACTGCAAGAGTTGATGATCCTGATCTCGTCAAAGAGCTTGAAGAACAGGGTGTCCAATATGCCGGAAACTATGAAAATACATGGTTGCAGCAGTTTTTATTTACATGGATTTTACCTATAGGTATTTTCTTTCTTATTTGGCGTTTTATCTTTAAAAGAATGGGTCCCACAGGCAGTATAATGTCATTCGGAAAGAGCAAAGGAAGAGTATATGCCCAGGAAGATTTGAAGTTCTCATTTGACGATGTTGCAGGTATTGACGAAGCTAAGGAGGAACTGCAGGAAGTTGTGGAATTTCTTAAAACACCTCATAAGTTTACAAAGTTGGGAGGCAGAATTCCAAAAGGAGTACTCCTTGTTGGTGCTCCTGGAACTGGGAAAACACTTCTGGCAAAGGCTGTTGCCGGGGAAGCTGGAGTGCCATTCTTCAGTATCAGCGGTTCCGAATTTGTTGAGATGTTTGTAGGTGTTGGTGCCTCCAGAGTAAGAGATATGTTCGGGCAGGCGGTTCAAAAGGCGCCGTGTATAATTTTTATTGACGAGCTTGATGCTATAGGGAAGACAAGAGGCGCAAACCCTGTTGGCGGACATGACGAAAGGGAACAAACACTGAATCAGCTGCTTGTGGAGATGGATGGTTTTGGCGCAAATGTTGGTGTAATAATCATGAGTGCCACTAACAGGCCAGAAACACTTGATCCTGCGCTACTCAGGCCCGGACGGTTTGATCGGCAGGTTGTTGTTGACAGGCCTGATCTGCATGGCAGAGAGGCAATATTAGTAATTCATTCAAAAGGCGTAAAACTTAACGAAAATGTTAAGCTCAAGTCTATAGCTGCAATGACGCCCGGCTTTGTCGGGGCTGACCTGGCAAATATAATGAATGAGGCTGCACTGCTGGCTGCCAGGCGGAACAAAGATGAAGTTGGTATGAGTGAAATCGAGGAAGCCATAGAGAGGGTTATGGCCGGGCTTGAAAAGAAGAAAAGGCTAATAAGCAAGCAGGAGAAAGAGATTGTAGCCTATCATGAATGCGGGCATGCATTAGTAGCGTCAACTTTGACCACAACGGATAAGGTGAAGAAGATATCAATTATACCAAGGGGTGTTGCCGCATTAGGCTATACCCTTCAGCTGCCTACTGAAGATAGATATTTAATGACACAAGTAGAGCTTGTAGAACGTATATGTGTATTGCTCGGTGGTAGAATTGCAGAGGAAATAATCTTTAAGGAGGTGTCTACAGGGGCGCAGAACGACCTTGAGAAAGCATCAGAAATAGCTAGAAGAATGGTAAAATATTACGGTATGAGTGAAAAACTGGGAATTGTTACTTTCGAGCCGGAAAACAAATCTACTTTCCTGGGTTTTGGTATGAGTGCCAACAAAGAATATAGTGAAGATACTGCGAGGGAAATAGACATAGAGGTTAAAAGGATTGTTGATGATACTTATGCAAAAACCAGAGAAATACTGGAAAGCAGAAAACCAACGCTTATTAAGCTGGCAAAAGTATTGATTGAGAAGGAGGTCATAGAGGGGGACGAGCTAAATGCATTTCTAGACAATGAAAAAAAGGGAGAAACGAGAGATAATGGTGAAGCTGATGTTAATTAATATACTGTCTTTACTAGGATACGGCCGGTTTTTTTCCCTGATAATTTGTATGTTTCTGCTAACCGGTTCATTTTCCAATGAAAGCCTTGCAAACAAAGTACTTTCCGATACATTCATTTCTATAGTAAAGAGTACAAAACCCTCTATTGTTAACATCCATACAACCAAGATACTGAAGAATAACACACAATATAGAAGGTTTAGAATTAAAGGGCAGGGTTCCGGTGTCATCTACAACAGGGATGGCTTCATTGTTACTAACAAACATGTTGTAAAAGAAGCCGGTGAAATTATAGTCAGATTGTTTGATGGGAGTGAGTATAAGGCAGAAATTGTTGGAACGGATGAGAGGTCAGGTATTGCGGTGTTAAGGATAGATGCTGAGAATTTAACACCAGCGAGTTTCGGTAATTCAGATTATCTGGAATTGGGGGAAATTGTTTTAGCAATTGGTAATCCTATTAGACTGGGCCAGACGGTTACAAGCGGTATAATTAGTGCCAAAGGGACATCTAACCTGCAGATTACGGGATTTGAAGACTTTGTCCAGACAGATGCTACCATTAATCCTGATAGTTATGGTGGTCCACTCATAAACCTGGATGGAGAAGTGGTAGGTATCAGCACTCTTCCGCCAAAACAAACAGCCGGTTACTTTGGAATAAGCCTTGCAGTTCCAATAAATGTGGTTAAAAAAGCAACAGAGGATCTGATTAAATATGGGAAGATTACCAGAGGCTGGCTAGGTGTCACCGCTCAACCTGTTACCAGGGAATTACAGAAAGCTCTCGGGCTTAAGAACAACCTGGGCGCTCTCGTTAGTGATGTAGATCCAGGTTCATCAGCAGCAAATGCCGGCATTAAGAGTGGTGATGTGATAATCAAATATAATGGTAAAAAGATTAAAGATATCCTGCATCTTAGAAGTCTCGTAAAAGGAACCGAGATTAACAGAGAGATAGAAATGGTCGTACTAAGAGACGGTCAGGAATTGACACTGAGTACAGCTATTCTGGAAGCAGAAGAGACTAAAACGAAGAGCAAGAATGATCTGTTTCTGAACCTTGGGCTGAGTGTGCAGAATCTAACCGGCAAATTATCTATCAATTTAGGATATGAAGGCGAAAAAGGTGTAATCATAACTAACGTACAGAAGGGAAGTCCTGCATCTAAGGCGGGATTGGCTAAGGGCGATCTCATTGTAGAAATTCAACACAAACCTGTTACAAGTAGTGATGAACTCTATCAGGCAATCTTGAAGATTCAAAACGGAGAGGATATTTTGATATTTATTAAACGCCAGGATAAAGCATCTAAATTTATTGTTCTAAAGCAAAAGAAGGATGTTTGACTTAAGTTGGTTGTTCATCACCATGTAGTAGCAGCAATAATACATCATTTACTTAATACACTCACAATAATTGATGGAACCATCGGAAAAAAAATCACCTGATGAAGTTAAGAGAATAGTAGAGGCTGTTTTATTTGCTGTTCAAGAGCCTATTTCTGCACGCAAGCTGAGCGATATTGTTGGTGATACTGATACTAAGGAAATTCAGGAAGTAATTCGGCGATTACGTGAAGATTACGACACGCATGATAGAGTCTTTCAGATTGAAGAAATTGCAAATGGGTTTCAATTACTCTCACGTCCTGAATACCATGAATGGATATCCAAAACACGTAAAAAGAGTAACGAAAGTAAACTTTCGCAACAGGCCCTTGAAACTCTGGCAATCATTGCGTATAAACAACCTATAATACGTGCAGACATTGAAGCAATTCGTGGCGTTCAATCAGGCCAAATGATCAGAACACTTGTTGAAAGAGGCCTTGTAAAGATTACCGGGCGCGATGAGGTATTGGGACGTCCGCTCCTGTATGGAACCACTACAAAGTTTCTGGATCATTTCGGCTTAAAATCAATCAAGGGCCTTCCCAAGGTGGAAGACCTGGAAATACCGTAAAAAAATGTAAAAATGACTATTGATAACAAAAAGGCGTGGAAAGAATTAATTACGGCTCTCGCACTGGTTTTAGATCTACAAGAAGATCTGAATTATTATCATGCCTGGAGAGTTGCAGTAATCTCTGCTTTACTTGCTGAGGAAATCTTACCGGAGCAGAAATCAGATATTTTTATTGCTGGATTGTTACATGATGTAGGTGCAATGCCGCTGCCTAATCATATGACAAGGTACCCTTCCATGAGCGAACAAGTCCTGCACCCAATTATACGTTCACATACAATAATAGGTGCACAAATTGTCAGTGACTTTCCTGGATTTGAAAAAACACCACCCCTTATCCTTGATCACCATGAATATTGGAACGGGTATGGTTATCCCAGAGCAAAGCAAGGCCAGGAGATTGAAGCTGGAGCTCAATTAATCAGGGCGGCAGACACGTTTGACATCATATTGCAAACCCATCCCGATAAGACACTTTCTGAGATTATGGAGAGTATGGAAGATCTGGCAGGCAAGGAATTCAACAAACCTGTATTTTCATCACTTAAGAGAGTTATGAATAAAAATTTGTTTCATGATCTTATTGATGCACAGGGGTTGTCTGATCTACTTTTTAAGTTGCGGGATGAAATCTCAGTAAGCGGTATTGGAGATGGAACAGATATAATGGGCACTTCGCTTGATATGTTTGGTCAGATAATAGATTCTAAACACGCATACACTGCAGGGCATTCAAAAAGGGTTTCAAAATATAGTCTGTTAATCGCTCTAAGTATGAGCTTGCCACATGATGAGGTGACCAGAATAAAATGGGCAGGATTGGTGCACGATATTGGGAAAGTCGCTATTCCTCCTACTATACTGGATAAGGCGTCCGAATTATCAGTGGAAGAGCATGAATTGCTGAGAAAACATACCGCTTATACTGAGGAAATTCTCGGAGAAATTACCTGTATGAAGGAATTGGTACCTATAGCTGCGGCTCATCATGAGAGATTTGATGGGAATGGTTATCATCACATGCTGAAGGGTAATGATATTCCTTTGGGTGCCAGAATATTGTCAGTTGCCGACTCCTTTGATTCTCTAACATCACTGCGCGGATATAGAGATACCAGTTTAATTCCACGAGCAATTGATGAGATAAAAAATGCTTCTCAAACTCAGTTTGATCCTGACGTGGTTGAAGCGGCAATTCCTATATTCGAAAGCTTGTAGATTATTTATAATAGATCCGCTTCCAGGTGTTTCACTTCATTCGAACTGTCGGAAAAATTATTAAGAGAGTGATATGGTAGATTGAGGCCGAATCCCCCTCTCCGAACACTCATTACGCAGAAGGATCCCAGGAAGCCATGTGTTTAAGCAGCTTCCATTTCCTCATGATGTCCACTTCTGCCTGTTTCATAAGTGCCTTTGCTGCTTCCGGATTGGCTGCTCTTAATGCTTTGTAGCGATTTTCACGATAGGCGTACTCTTCAAATGGTGTTGAAGGGTCTTTACTGTTGATAACAAGCGGATTTTTACCCTCCTCTTCCAGTTTCGGATTATATCGATAGAGCGGCCAGTAACCGCTTGTCACAGCTTTCTTCATTGCCTCTACTCCCTTACTCATATCCATGCCGTGCGCAATACAAACTGAATAGGCAACTATCAACGCGGGACCGTCATATGCGTCTGCCTCAATGAATGCCTTCAGTGTCTGTGCCGGATTTGCACCAAAGTTCACCTGGGCAATATAAACATTACCGTAAGTTGACATTATCATGCCGATATCCTTCTTGGGAGTTCTTTTTCCACCGGCTGCAAACTGGGCAACAGCTCCAAGGGGTGTTGCCTTGGACATCTGACCGCCGGTGTTTGAATATACTTCTGTGTCCATGATCAATAGCTTTATGTTTTCTCCTGTTGCCAGCACATGATCTACTCCTCCATAACCGATATCGTAACCCCAGCCATCTCCTCCAACAGACCAGACACTTTTCTTAATGATGTAATCGGCAAGAGAGAGCAGATTCTTTGCTTCAGGAGAACTGATTTCGGAAAGTTTTTTCTTCAACTCTTCTACTTTGCTCCTTAGCTCCTCAATACCTTCCTGTGAAGATTGGTCTGCATTTTTGATCGAATCACACAAATCTTTTAAATCTGAGTTTGCAGGGTCTGACACGAGGCGATCAATCAATTCCAGCGCCTGAGTTTGAAACCTGTCCATTGTCTGTCTCATTCCAAGACCAAATTCCGCAGTGTCTTCAAAGAGAGAATTCGACCAGGCAGGCCCTCTGCCGTCATCCCTTGTTGTGTAAGGTGTAGTTGGCAAGTTTCCACCGTATATAGAGCTGCAGCCTGTTGCATTTGCGATGATCAGGCGATCTCCAAACAGCTGTGTCATCAGTTTTATATATGGAGTCTCACCACAACCAAGGCATGCACCACTATATTCGAAAAGCGGCTTCACAAACTGACTGCCCTTAACGTTTGTGGTTTTGAACCTGGACCTGTCGGTTTCAGGAAGGTTAAGAAAGAAATCATAACATTCTGCTTCCGTTTCACGAAGAGGTTCCTGAAACTTCATATTTATGGCCTTGACACCTTCAATCTTGTTGCCATCAGCATCCTTCTTCTGTCCCGGGCAGTTAAATACACATGAACCGCATCCGGTACAGTCTTCCGGGGCAACCTGTACGGTAAATTTTAGTCCCTGCATATCTTTGCCGGTTGCGTCTATTGATTTATACGTTGAAGGTGCTCCATTAAGATGTGATGGGTCGTATGCCTTTACTCTGATGCTGGCATGCGGGCAGACAAAAGAACACTGGGCACACTGGATGCAGGCATCAGGTTCCCAAACAGGTATATTTACACCGATATTACGTTTTTCATATTGAGTAGTTGCAGTCGGCCATGTTCCATCATCAGGCATTCCAGAAACAGGGAGAGAATCTCCGTTGTTTGCCAGCAATTTGGCTGTAACATTCTTTACAAATTCAGGAGCATGTTCAGGTACCGGAGGACGCATGCATTTACTACTGCTAGCCTTTTCAGGTACAGGCACCTCTACAATATTCTGTAGTGCAGAATCTACAGCTTTATAATTTAATTTGACTATATCTTCACCCTTCTTCATGTATGTCTTTTCAATCTCAGTTTTGATTGATTTAACAGCATCTTCTTTAGGGATTATGCCTGATATAACAAAAAATGCTGTCTGCATGATCATGTTGATCCTTGCACCGAGACCAATTTCTTCTGCCAGAGCAATAGCATCAATAATGTAGAATTTCATCTTTTTGGATATAAGCTGCTCCTGAACCTCGATCGGCAGCGTGTTCCAAACATCATCTTTGTTGTGAGATGTGGTAAGAAGGAAAGTTGCTCCTTCTTCCGCGTTTGAAAGCATGTCTATCTTATCCGGAAATGAAGGATTATGGCATGCAATGAAATTTGCCTTTCTAATGAGATACGGTTTATGTATTTTATCTTTCCCGAAACGGAGGTGAGATACTGTTGTAGCACCTGATTTTTTCGAATCGTAAACGAAGTATGCCTGTGAGTAATTCTCCGTTTCATTTCCGATAATTTTAATAGTGTTTTTGTTAGCACCTACAGTACCGTCAGCGCCCAGTCCATAAAATAGTGATCTGAATTCATCTTTGTCCCCTACGTCAAAAGATTCATCATATTCGAGGCTGGTACCTGTAACATCATCTTTAATTCCAATGGTAAAATGATTTTTTGAATTTTCCTGTGAGAGGTTATCATAAATAGCCTTTACCATCGCAGGAGTAAAATCCTTTGAGCCCAGGCCGTAGCGTCCGCCGATTATTTTTGGATACTCTTTCAGCTTTGATGTGCCTCTATCCATCATTTCACCTATGGCCGTTCTGACGTCAAGATATAAAGGTTCGCCAATTGCACCGGGTTCTTTGGTACGGTCAAGCACTGCAATTGATTTTACGCTGGACGGTAAACTTCCGATAAAAGCCTCTATATCAAACGGCCTGAAAAGCCTGACCAGTACAATTCCAAGTTTTTCTCCTTTGGCGTTTAATGCATTTACGGTATTCAGAGCTACCTCACCTGAGGAACCCATTAAGACAATCACACGTTCTGCATCCGGATCACCCAGATAGTCAAATAGTTTATATTGACGTCCGACTACGTCGGCAAACTTATCCATCACCTTCTGAACGATTCCGGGTGTCGCATCATAATACTTGTTAACTGTCTCTCTTCCCTGGAAATATACATCCGGATTTTGTGATGTACCGCGGATATTTGGACGATCAGGGGTAAGGCCTCTTTTTCGATGTGCAATTACCAGATCATCGTCTATCATGGCACGCATATCTTCGAAACTGACCTCTTCAATCTTCTGGACTTCGTGTGAAGTCCTGAATCCGTCAAAGAAATGCATGAACGGAATTCTGGATTCTAGTGTGGCTGCCTGAGCGATAAGTGCAAAATCCATCGATTCCTGTACGTTTTGAGAGCATAACATGGCAAAGCCTGTAGAACGTGCTGCCATTACATCTGAATGGTCTCCAAAAATGGATAATCCCTGGGCAGCAAGAGAACGGGCAGTAATATGAAATACTGTTGGTGTAAGCTCACCAGCAATTTTATACATGTTTGGTATTATCAAGAGAAGACCCTGCGAGGCGGAAATAGTTGTGGCCATTGCACCGGTGGTAAGAGAGCCATGGACTGCTCCTGCAACACCTGCCTCCGATTGCATCTGACTGACTTTTGGAACTGATTCCCAAATATTTTTCTGCCCTTTTGCAGACTTTGCATCACAGATTTCCGCAATAGGGGAAGAAGGTGTTATCGGATAGATTGTTATAATTTCATTAGTAGCGTGTACTACGTGTGCACAGGCAGTACAACCATCAACGATGACCGTTTTTCGACTCATAAGTATCTCCTTGAACGAGCTTATCTTGAAAGCTGCTTACAATATTGTATAAATTGATTGCAAAGAAAACGAAAAAAACGTTTTTAAATTATAATAAATTGCTTTTCATTTGATAATTCAAGCTAATGTATTACCAAATTTAGTTGAAACAATTAAATATAGTGTTTTTATTAAGAAAGTAAACAAAATTTTAACTTTATAATCGTTAGTTGTTTCTCTATACAAGATTAGTCTGATCCCTGATTTTAATGTAAACAATTACTTTTACGCTTCGTAACTGTAATATTTCTCTTGCCTTTTTTCCTGTCTCTAATAATATGGACAAAATATATCCTGTTTTACGAAGAAAATTCATAATGTTACTATATGTCTGTTGATTAAGCACTTGAGATATCGTTACAGATTAGTTAAATAATCATTTGTACATTTGCCTTACGTTAAAAATTCGGGATATAAAAAAATTTAGGATGAAATTTTAAGGCAGGAACCTTTTTGTTTAATAAGCTGTTATAAATGGTGATGAATGAAAGACTTTGGCAGCCAGGAAAGTAAAATTAAGGAGTTTGAGGCGTCTGCTCTGGAGCACATAGACTCGCTTTTTAACTTTGGAATGCGGATGACTGGAAACAGGGAAGCAGCCGAAGACCTCGTTCAAGAGACATATCTTAAAGTACATAGATTTTCACATACATTTAAGGAGGGATCCAACTTAAAGGCATGGCTGTTCAAGATTTTACGAAATACCTTTATCAATACGTTCAGAAAAAAGATTAAAGAGCCTAAATCGGTTCATTATGACGAGGTTGAAGATTTCTATCTATTCAACAAAATTAAAACTGACAAAAAAGAAGGGGGCTACGTAAGCGGTGAAAATACAGATGTTTACGAATTTCTTGAAGATGAGGTAAAAAATGCGGTTAATAGTCTTCCTCTTGCTTTCAGGGAAGTTGTTTTGTATTCGGATATTGAGGATCTCAGTTATAGCGAAATATCCGAAATTGTTGGGTGCCCTATAGGAACAGTAAAATCAAGGCTTTTCAGAGCAAGAAAATTGTTGCAGAAATCATTATGGAACTACGCAAATGAGAGGGGTTATTTGAAAGAAAGGCAGGGGGGAAAGTAAATATAATGACTTGTAAAGAAGCTATTGAACAATTCAATGAATTCCTGGATAACGAACTTGATGATGCGGATTATTCGAAAATCAGACAACATATCGAGATATGTCGTGGATGTTGTGAAAAGATTGAGTTTGAACGCTCAATAAAGAAAGTCATAAGAGAAAAAACTCAGCTTCATAAAACACCCCAACATGTAGTGCAAAGTATCGTAAGTCAGTGGGCAGAGTTAAACGAACAGCGCAAGAGGCCGGAACCTATAGCTGTTGAGCACGAAGTAACACACCGTAAAAGCATATTTGGTTTTTTTACATTAAGGCCGGCATATGTAACGATGGCAGTCTTACTGCCTATGACCATTATAGGCCTTGCCGTATATCTTGCTTTTTTCAGACCAGCAGAATTCTCTCCTATTGTTAAGGTTGCAGCAGAGCGTCACGACAGCTTTGTTAATGATGATCTGCACCTTGATCTTGTCAGTTCAGATAGTAATGAAATAAGAAGGCATTTAGAAAATCTACAGCGGTCTAATCTTGCCATAGATGTTCCCGATTGTAATGGGCGCGAAATGGAACTTCTGGGATGCAAGAATTACAGTATGGATGGGAAAAAAAGTGCTTATGTTGGATTAAGAGGCCACCAAAACAAGATATCGTTAGAGATAGTAAACGGTTCGGGGATGAATATAGACAAGTTGCAGCGAGAATTTTACAGGGGCAGGTCATATTATTTTGGAAAACATAAAGGATATAATGTAGTTATATGGAAGCAGGGCAATACACTGTATAGCCTTACTTCTAAAATGAATAGAGAAGGACTTATGCGTGTAGCCAGCGAAACCTTACTTCCTTAAAATAAATGATGTGAAAGGAGGTATGGAAATGTTTCAATCATTTATTATTAAACAAACAATAGCTTTTTGGTTTTTATGCCTGATCGTTGTTGGTTGCACATCGTACACACCTTACCGTTACAGCTTTTCACTTATTGAACCACAAAACGAAACCCTCCGTAATGACGCAGTCGATCAGGTAATGAGTTTTGGGGATAGTGATATCGAATTCAGATTTATTCCTTCTTCCGAGAATATACACGTGACAATCAAGAACAAAAGCGACCAGGAAATAAATCTTGTCAGGAATAGAGCTGAATATATAGACAAATCAGGTGAATCTCGCAGGGTTCATTATGGCTATGATTACGAGCAGGAGGTAAAAAACTTTGCAGTTAATACCAGCTCGTTAGTTCCATCATTGCGGATAGACCCTAATTCTGAGATTACAGGATATGTCTGGATAAATAACTGGCCCGATTTCCATATAGGGCAAGGACCTGGAAACGATCCTATTTCAACGCCTAATATACACAATCGAATGGAGCCTTTCTTCCCAAGGTATAGTTTTGAGGGAAGTGTTAAAGATTTAAAAAACTCAACTTTTAATCTTATCCTGCCAATTGATTATGGTGATTTTTTTCGCGACTATACATTTACTTTCAAGATAGATGATGTAAAATAGATACCGCTAATCTGTATGCATAAAATGTTATTTTTTCAACTTACTGCCCGAACTGATTGGCAGGCAGGCACTTTTAACTTGGAACTTTTATGTATTAAGCTTCATGAGTACAAGACTTATTATATTTGCAAAGAGCCCGATTCCCGGTAAGGTTAAAACAAGGCTTACTCCTGATATTACTCCCGCCGAAGCTGCAGAATTATATAAAGCGTTTATTATTGATATAGTCGGTACTGCATACAATCTACAATGTGAACAAGTTGCTATTGCATATACGCCCTCAAATGCGGAAACTGCATTTCATAGCATATGCGGACAATCAGTAAGCTACTTTCCGCAGCAAGGGCATGATCTTGGCGAACGAATGAAAAATGCATTTAAGCACTCTTTTGCCAGAGGTTCAAAGAGAACAATAATTATCGGAACAGACAGTCCTACCCTTCCTTTATCCTACATTCAGAAAGCCTTTGACGCATTAAAAGAGGTACCTGTTACAATAGGTCCCACTTTTGATGGTGGTTATTATCTAATCGGTCTTTCAGAGCAGAACTGTACAATCTTTGAAGGTGTTGACTGGAGCACATCAAGAGTATTCAGCCAGACCCTGACAAGGATAGAGGAAGCAAATAAACCACTATATGTATTGCCTCCCTGGTATGATGTTGACACTTTAGACAATCTGGAATTCTTGAGGTCGCACATTCATGCAATGAAGTTGAGTGGCAGTTCTGAACTTCCAGGCAAAACTATGCAGTTCTTGAAAATGTGAGGGTGTATATGACTAAAATATTAATATCTGAATATCTTTTTGTTAAAGTAACCTGCTTGTTATTTCTTTCTCTCTTTCATATCGGAAATTTATATTCTGGTGAATATGAGAAATGCGAAAATGCTTTGCCTTTATCGGTAATATCCCTTAAAAGCAAACAGGAAAGCAAAAACAATATTACAAAGTTTGATGGTGAGTTATTTAAATTTAATATCGGTTTCTGGCTTTTTAAAAAAATGGGTACCGCTACTCTTCAGTGTGAGAAGGGGCTTAACAATCTGACAGTTACTATAGATGCAACAACGATTGGGCTGATTGGTAAGATGCTTCACAGGCACAATACATATAAAACTACTATGTTTTTTGACAACGACACAAACAGATTAAGACCTCTGGAAACGTACGAGAAAAAGATTAAGGGTGATAAGGAGAGGATAAAGATTACGAAATATGATTATGTAAATAATGTACGTAAATTCAAAATATGGAAAAATGGTATAATTCGTAGAGAAAATGAAATTAAGATTGAAAATAACGTAAGTGACGATGGGATTTCGGCGTTCTATAATCTTCGGAATGGAATGTATGGAGAAGTAAAAGAGGGGGCCAGTTTTCATATATGTACTACTTATAGGAACAGATCAACAGACTCCAGCGTATTTGTTCGCCGTCCTTCAAAGTCAGATAAATTATCTAAATGGGCACAAGACAATTTGAATATTCATTTTGCAGCAGACATTACCATGGATCCTGAAGTTTTTGACTCGGAAGAAGGCAAACTGGTAATATTGTTTACAGAGGATTTAATACCGGTTGGTTTTATAGCAAGAGACGTTATCGGATTCGGTGATTTGTATGGTGTCCTGGAGAGTAATACAAACTGATGACTTCAATCTTCTAATGCTTGTATTGGGGGAGATTCTGCAATTGCCCATTCAAGTTTTGACAGTACAAAAAGCCCGGTACCAATAAATAACAACTCCCGAAATCTTTTCAATATTCCAAACGTCAATGCAATACCTGCACCTAGTTTCAGGCTCGCAAAAACTGCGATAATTCCACCCTCCTGGCCGCCAACACTTCCTGGTATAAAGGAAGTTATTCCTTTTGCAACAGTTGTAAGTGATTCAATTATATAGGAGGAGACGGTATCTAAAGGGATATTTAGAAGGTAAAGAATCAAGTATGCTTCTATCACACCGGCAAGCCATCCCACAAAAAAACAGATAAAAGTGTAAGCAGCTTTCTTTTTGTTGTGGATATAAAATTGGTATATATTTTCATCAAGCTCTCTTAGCCTCACTTTCCTCTCTTCAATATAACGTATCCTTATTCTCAGTATGCTTAATAGTTTAAACAGGAAGGCAAAAAGGCCGTGCTTCTGAATAAAAATAATAAATATTATTACGGGTATACCTAACAGTACAATTGCTATCGAACCAATTAAATGTGTACTTGATACATTTAATTTGAACAAAAGGAAAATAACGCCTATCATTACAAAGATTATCTGTGTGATCGTCAGCATCGTCTTTGAAATAACAACGGAGGCCATGCCATCAAACAGTGAAATGTTGTGTTTCTTAAGGAAATAAGCTTTCACAGGTTCTCCTGCAAAATTTGCGGATGGTACGATAGAATTTACCGATTCTCCAGCAAGTCTTATTATGAAGAGGTCTTTAAAGCTTATCTTCTCCTCTTTTAATGAATACTTCCATCCGAGAGTATCGAGGGCGAAAACGAGTGAGAAAGGTAAAAATAGAAGCAAAACCTTCCATTTCAGAGCAATGAGTTGGTGGTAGATAGTGGAAGGCCCCACCTTGTAAATCAGTACAAAAAAGATTGCACAACCAAAAATTAACAGTAGTATTTTGTATTTTTTCTTATTCTTCACTAATGATTCCAATCTGTATTCTTCACATGAAACATTTACATTTATGCCGGTTATTAACAGACTTGCTAAACAAGTCAGGCTGTCAGCAGAATGCGGCAATTATTTGTTGTTGAGGGAGAGTCATTTGGAAACGAGTTGGAAGTCTTTTATGGATAAATAATGTTATATACGTATTTGACAAAGGACAAGGGTTAATTTTTTTTTTGCATTCTGAATTTTTCTAAACGGTCTTGTAATGTTACTGATTTGTGTTTTTTATATACATGCTCTTTAACATTTTGTTTTTATTCTTCATAACATATTTGTAAATCCATTTTTTCTCTAGTTCGATATTTTCATCATACCTTATTAAAATAACAATAAAGAGACATGGTAAAAAATAATTCTTTCTATTTTCTTCAGTTTTTATCTTTTCCCAATAAAACCTTGCAATAAATTGCCTACCCATCCATTCTATCAATTCTGTGGATATTGATTTTCTATTTAATGATCTTCCTAATTTAATTAAATAATAAGTTCTTGCTAAATCTATGTATTTATTACTTATAAATGTATTTGCCCAATCAATAACCCTGAAATTATAGTTTTGATCCACAAAAACATTCTCAGGTTGATAATCACCGTGACATATTTCATTATTATCTATTGCTCTTAAGTATTTCAGAATTATTTCTATTTCAGAATCGCATAATAAACTTGAATTCATTATTCTTTGTTGTAACTTATTTGTATAGTTTGGAAAGTTTTCAATAGTAATATTGTTTATTATTTTCTGAGTTTGTGAGAATTCGTATACAATCCTGCGTACATTATTAAGGTTTCTTGAAATGTATTCAGAGAACATTTGCCCATGTATTTTCTCATATACAATTCCCATTCTGTTTTTAACATTGATAACGTCATAAACTTTTGGTGCTATACGTGTTAAATCAGAGATGTTCTTTGTTATATGATATTCGTATTCTATGTCCTTATCGCTGAAAGTAGAATGAAATAATTTTAATACCTTATTGTCTTTGTAATCATATACCTCAGCAGTTCGTCCTTCACCTATTTTTTCCATAATAATATTTCTACTTATTATCAGGATAATCACTAATAAATTAATTAGATATATTATCACTGATGCCGGGTTATGCACCCGTTAAGAAGTACCTACTATCACTATAAATATTTCTCTGTATATTCACTGGACAATTCTTGAAACAGTGTTTCCGCTTCCTGGCCGTTGCCTTCGCATTTTTTTATCCTGGGCCACTCGCTCTTTGGAAACTTTACATATAAAGGGAACGTTTTCTGAAGGCTGAGAAGTTCTTCCCTGGAAATTTGAGGCATGTTTAATACCGTTTCAGATCTGTAATCACCGGCATGTGCCCCTTTTCGCATAAGTCCCTGTTCATCACAATATTCGCGCAATGCAGTGCCTTTATAAGGATTGTATAGTGACACCATCACCCCAGGTACATTTATCTTCCTGTTAAACTCGATAGTCTCAAAAATATTTTCCCTGGTTTCAGTGGGAAAGCCGATAATGTTGTTAGCACTTACCCTGAGGCTTGATTTTTCCAGAAGGCTGAAAGCTTTTAATATCGTCTCGTCGTTCATATTTCTGCCAAGAAGATTACGGCGCAACTCCATGTTGCCGCTTTCGATACCAAGACTTATCCCCTCACAACCTGAAGACTCAAGGAGTTTAATGTTCTCTTCATTAATTGATTCAGGTCGTGCTTCAATCCAGAATGGGATATCCACTTCTTTATAGCGTTCGATAAATTCGGCAATCCTCTCCCGTTTAGTAGTAAGAAAGCTTTCGGCAACCAGATATGCAAATTCAAGATTGTATCTCTCTTTTTTCTCCTTCATTTCGTCAATAAGTCTCTTGATACTTTTTTCTCTATAATAACCACCGTTGTTTGCATAAAGTTTATTCAGACCGTAATCACTGCAGAATCGGCAGCTATATGGGCAACCCCTGTTCATTTCAAATGTGCCGGTCATAGAGATCTTGCCACCCATAGGTTTGTAAAATCTCCTGGGTTCGAATATTGTCCAGTCTTGAAACGGCAACTCGTCAAGATCAACAGGTTTTCTGATTCCATTCCTGTATATCTTGCCATCCTGCTTAATCCACATGTTTTGTACTGACGTTATGTCCTGTTTTTCTCTAATCTTAGTACATAGTTCAACAAGTGCGTATTCTCCCTCTCCCACGCATACCATGTCAACACATTCTTCGGCAATTATCTCTGCAGGGGCAAAAGTGGCAAAGATACCTCCCACAATCATGGGTACGTTATAATAATTCCTTATACTCTTCAGCATTTCTACACCAAGTTCGTAGGTACATTCTATACAGGATAAACCTATGATATCAGGTTTGTACTCTTCTACCATCTTTTTGAGATCTTCAAACATATCGGTATCTTTATATACAAGCCCAAATTCCTCACGATTTGTTTTCCTTACCTGAAGATTCTTTGCCCTCGCCTCATCACCTGTTTCAGTTGCGGTCTTGTAGAAGGTAGTGTCAAACAGCTTTACTCCAAACCCTTTTTCTTTAAGACATGCCGATATCAAGGAGAGTCCTACAGGCAGTAGAACATCCATCATTGTATTACAGTTTATAAACAAAACTCTGAAATCTTTGTTATCTGTCATTTTCTGTTTACTATCTCCTTGACCCACTCCATACCTTCCTGAACAGCATCGGGTATGTTGTCGTAATATGTCTGGTTATATTCAAATATAATTTTACAGTCCCTATTGTGTGCTAAAATTGTTTCAAGTGTCTTTTTTATATCTACCCATCCATCTTCTGCCCTTTGTGAGGGATGAACGGGTACGTGATTATGCTTTTTATTATGCTCCACTCCCTTTGTGTTCCACACATGTATTGATTTAGTATATGGCGCCATAATTTTCACATCTTCTAAAAAGTTACGTTTGCGTATTCCGGATATCAGAGATGTATGTCCTATATCAATACAGATACCCAATAAAGGGTGGTCCTTAACAAAATCCACAAATTGTTCAGGTTCATGAAAATGACCCGAATACCCACCGAACTCAATATAAATGGGCAATTGGTATTCGTCTGCAAGATTAGAGAATTTTGATTTTGTATCACTCACAAGATCCATTACCTTTTTCCTGTCATGAGAATCTTCTTTCCAGGTCAGATGTGTTACGACAAAATCAGCTTTCCATTCAGCTGCATAACGCAAAGTGTTGTCGATCAGTTTAAAAGAAAGAGCTCTTTTGTCAGGATCGTCATTAAGGAAAAAGGTGGTTACTCCGGTATATGGAAAATATGAGGGCCTGAAAAATGGTACATGGAAACTGAATGGTAGCTCCTTGCTCTCTATGAAAGTCTTTAGCTTTCCTAATCCATCTTCTTGAAAATCAAAAACCTCGTATCTATCTAATCCTGTATGCAAATAGCCTGCAGGTCTTGCTCTTTCCATATTTCTCTTATAACCGGCACGGACTCCTGCCATTAAGCTGAATCATGCCTAAAGTAAAAAACGTTTTTCGTTTTACTACAACCTTAGTTCGCTTCAATCTTTAGGCAATTTTAACTCTATCAGTATACATCATTTGTCGATACTTGTTAAATAATTTATTATATAATCAGGTGATGATTCAATACTGTCCGTAGTTACTGATCACATATTGCTTTTGTCAGTTTCAGCTTGACCGAACTGTTTGAATGGCATATGATGTTTTGACTAACAAGCTACAATTTTTTGAATTATAAGGTCTGTACTCTTCATGTCGCTCTTAAAAAGGAGCAGTGATTTTGAAACGTAAGTTACAATTTATAATACTGCTGACAACACTATATATATCACTTTTACATTATATACCAACGGCTTATTCATTGCCTGATGAAGGCAACTTTCATTCATATTGGTATAATCATGGTGCGGAAATAACACGTTTTGAACTTGAGCAGAGCCGATATGGTGAAATCCATCCCGGCCATGCAATCTTAATATTTGTTACCGAACCGTTTCTTCCTGACTTGCATGTAAAGTCAGATTATGAATCGTCTAGAAAGAAAAGCATTCCGGTCTTGAAGCTCAACCTAATCAAAAGATTTAATACGGGTATCTATGACTACTCCATGATGAAGTCAGTATTTGCAACAATCCCTACAGGAAAGCAGCATATCAGTAAAACATTAAAAGTATCAACGACAAGACAGGATTGGTGCGGCCATGTCTATCTCCAGTATAATCTTGAGGATGATCACTATAATGTAAAGCAATATTCATATTTTGAAAAGGAGGGGGATAAGGCCATCACCGTGCCATCAGTTCACCTGGAGGATGATGTCTGGACACGCATACGTATAGCTCCGGAAACTCTTCCGCTGGGTGAGGTCAAAATGGTACCCGGAAGCTTCTTTACCACACTGCGCATGCTCGAATTAGGTGCAGTTAGTGCTTTTGCAGAATTGAAACACACGCAGGAAGGCGAGACGGTTGGTGTTTCACAGTATACGGTGACATACCCATCTCTTCAGAGGACTCTTTCAATTCGTTTCAACCGGAATTTTCCATATGATATTCTCTCCTGGAGTGAAACCAATCCGAGTGGTTCAGGGGAAAGTGCAAAAGTATTGACAACAAAAGCACACCGCACACATGCCGTAATGACAGACTACTGGAATAAAAACAGTGTTCAGGACCTCGAATTTAGAGAAGAGCTGGGTTTGGCAAAATGATTTGGAAGGTATTCACCAGAAGTTAGAAATTTTCAGTACAAAAGGACAAATTTGTAATTCATTCAGTTGATTCTTATGTAGTACTACATGTAGTTAATCCCTGAATTCCTCACACTAAGTCGTCTCCCCGGACAAAAAACGCCAAAGACAAGAGAACACAAAGAAAAAACTCGGTTTAAACTATTTAAATGGTTCTTGCCCTCAACTTGTACCTCGAATCCTGAACTCGTAATTTCTCAATAATAGTCCTAATGTGCTATACCATGTCTCCGGAGATGTCAGAACCTGTTGAGCTTATATGAAATGATCTATAAGATACTCTTGAGTTTTTAGAAGTACATCTATCACATAAGCGGTGGTATGGTCCACTACTGGAAAAATTCTTTCCACATTTCAAACAGAGCCTGCTTCTCTTTAAGCTTATTTTCTCAGTATCAGAATACCCAGATCCATTTATTAATATTCTTCTCTCTCTATTCAGGTCAAATAATTTGTAATTGCTTTTCATTGTTGTATACCTCACTGTTTCAGTCTCGGTAATAATCAGATAATTTATCAATGTCAGTTTCAACCAGCCTGATATTTTTCAGACTAGTTTTACAAAAGCAAACTGTATACCAAGGCTGTTTTATCCTGTAAAGCAATAGGACAATTACCGTGATAACATATTGATATAATATGGCTTATATAAACAAGTGTGGTGCAAGCAGGTGAATTTTTTGTCTATCGGGGTAGACAGCGGGTGAGGAATATTCCCCAGTAATTTTGGGAAATAACATTGTAGATTTGTTTCTGTTTCTTGAATGTAAATGGGTCAGGAAGAGCACCATGACCGTAATCTGTCTGTCCGAATTACACAGCCAGACGGATACTCCCACTGCCTCTCAGTTTTTTCTTCTTGCATCCCCGCCTGCGGGACGGGCAGGGGGGTAGATACTTTTGTGCACGATCGTGCATGCTCTTGCTTTTTTCTTCATATTTTGCCTCACAACCTGCAATGCATTTTCTAAAATACTAAGTAAAACATATACCAATTTTATACCTACTTTTGCCCTGTTGATTATTGCGTAATTCGCGTAATAATCAATTGTATGAGAATCAGAAATGTCAAATATACAATCATTTTGTTCATCTTTCTGCTGGTACAGGAGTTATTACATAATGTAAATGCAGCAGCAGGTCATGAGTATTCAAATGAAAGGATTTCTTTAAACCTTAAAACTGATGCCATCGTAGAGATAATGACGTTTGAGGAAGGCAGTAAACGTTTTCAAGCAGCGACAGGCTTCATTGTAAGTCCAGACGGTATTATCATCACTAACTATCACACCCTGGTTAATATCAACTCTATTGAGATCAGGTTATCAAGTGAAAAGAAGCTGAAATTCGAGGGTATTCTGGGTGTTGACAGGCAGAAGGATATTGCCGTGCTTAAGGTGAAGGGGAAAAGCCTGCCAAGTCTTAGGATTGGAGATTCTAGCACTTTAAATGCAAATAACTTTGTAGAGGCATTTGGTTATTCTTCAAAAAAGAGTATTATAATCGGTGCCAAAACAGGAAATCAGAAACGTAAGCTGTTGCGGGAAGGTGGTTATATATTCACAAAAAAACCACTTTTTGATAATTCATACGATGTGATTTATTCAACTAATCAGGTCAATTTAGGGTTTAGCGGTGGTCCGGTCTTCGACGTTAATGGTGATGTTATTGGTATAGTGTGTAGCCTTCTTCACATTCATGACTATGCAGATTCCGTCATTTGTTTTTCCGTTCCCATCAACTATACAATTCCACTGCTGAAAAACAGGCAGCCTCAGTCTCTGAAAGAATTCATAGAAGGAGATAAAGATAATAAGGAGTGGTGGTTAATCGTAGGTTCTGAAAAGTACTTAAAAGAGCGTAAAGAGTGTGAAGCTGAGAGATATATTTCAAAAGCAATCGAAATAGATCCAGGATATGCAGAGGCGTATGGCACACTGGGAATCATTCGGATTAGACAGGGAAGATATGACGATGCTGTCAGTTTATTAAACAGGGCTTCTACGTTCAGTCCGGATACCTTTTTCATCCACAAAAATTTAGGCCATGCGTACAAGGGAAAAAGGATGTGGAATAAAGCGATATCAGCATATGAGAAAAATCTGGCAAGCTTCCCCATGCTTGGGCCAATCTTCATGCACCTGGCGACATTATATGAGAAAACAGGTAATATCAGGATGTCAGTTAAGTATATAGATAAAAGTATTATGGCATATCAGAAAGAGCTTACATATTACCATGAACCAGCATCAATATATTTAAGACTCGCTACACTATATGAAAAGAGAGGTGATACAGGCAGAGCGTTACAATATGTAAATAAAGTTATACAGTCCAGATATGAAGTTGGCAGGGAGTATTTTTTGCGTGCAAATATTTATCTAAAAAAGGCTCTAAGATTAGACAACAAAAAAAGAGATGTTGACAAGGCTCATCTGGTAAGTGCTATGCTCGATTACGAGAAGGCGGCGGATTTGGCAAGGAAAAATATAGTTATCTTTGATCCTGCCCCTTTGATTTACAAATTAAAGAAGTTCATAGGTGAAGATGGATTTGCCGGCGATCCGGAAGTTAAACTCACGCAAAATTACGATGAATACTTCGTTTGGGATACAGAGGAGCAACTTGCCTGTAAAATAGATTCAATCTGGAAAATGATTAAACGTGAAAAAGACAAACATAAACGACATGATCTTTATGCCTTCTTTACAGCCAACATATGCCGCTGGAGTATCAACCTGTACGTCCAGGGAAAATATGATAAAACTATCGCAATTATGAAAATGGCCGTTAAATTAAACAATAATAGTGCTGAATCATTTTTTTTATTAATGGCAAAGGCTTACGGGCATTTACACAAATGGAATAAAACAATAGCATATTGTAATAGGGCATTAGATTTGAACCCGGATTATGCCAGTGCGTTTTACTTGATGGGTGTGGGATACAAAAATCAGGATAATCTTGTGGAAGCGGATAAGGCATTTGACAACTACAGAAGGATTAGAAGTACACCACAACTTAAAATAAAATACAGGAAATGATCCTTAAACGTTTTTCCTGAGAATCCCTGTTGAGTCAGTAAGGTTTCTAAAATATGGACAAATATGGTCCAAAAAGGGGGGGCAAATCTCCATTTGACTGCATGGTTCTGATGCTTGGCAAACCTTTTATGAAAATAGACAATATCTGGTGACACTGTTTCTAACTATAGACAGGTGTACCTAAAGTGCAAATAAGGTTTGTGAAGAAGTATTTTCCGCTTTGCCTAAATCAGTAATTATCTGTGATAATCAATATATATTTCAAATTACAATTAATATCCAATTTTAAACCCCAAATCTTACTTCCGGCCTCTTGCTTCTTGTCTTATTTATGTCAATCATGATTCGCCCTTTGTCCATATGTGGTGAATGTTCTCTCTTCTTTTTGCACTCTTCGATCGTAAATCGTAATTCTTAAATCTGGAATGCTCACGAGAGTGAGACTGCCTTGCTTTCGCAAGGACTCCAATACGAAACCAATCCTTTGACCACTCTCTCTATAGATACCAAGTAGTTTTCATACCAGTTCCATACCTATTCTTGCCTTGTTGACCATTTCGCAACATGCGTAATAATTTTAGATAGTGTTGATGTTATTTAGTGGCAATAAATCAAGACTTTTATCTTATTAAAATTTTCATTTTTCTATCATGGAGGAAATTAAAATGAAGCTATTTTATCTATTGTGTTTTGCACTGGCTATTGTATTAGTGTCTGAAACATGCAATGCTGCAAGTGACAAAGTGGAAGACTTAATGACGGCCGCCAGGCAGGATCGTGTGGAGGAGGTAGAGGAGTATCTTAAAGAAGGAGTTAGTATTGATTCGAGGAATGATATTGGTTCAACAGCACTGATGGTTGCGGCTTGGAGGGGCAATGATGAGACGGTACTATTCTTGCTGAAACGTGGTGCGGATGTTAATGCAAGAGGCGACAGGGGATCATCTGCTCTTCTCTTTGCGGCAGAGGGAGGGTATACTCAAATGGTTAAATATTTACTTGCAGCTGGTGCTGATATAAACGCGATAAACAGTAAGGGTTCTACCCCTCTTACACTTGCTGCATGGAGAGGAAATGCCGATACTGCAGATGTGTTGGTTGCAGGGGGAGCTGATGTTAATGTAATAAATAAAAAAGGATCTTCTCCTTTGATGTATGCAGCGGTAACTGGTCATACGGATACAGTGGATGTCCTGCTGGATGGAGGTGCTGATATAGACGCTGTGAACAGTAAAGGGTCAACCTCACTTATTCTTGCTGCATGGAGAGGACATACTGATACGGTAGACGTATTGCTTGCAAGGGGGGCTGATGTTAATGCAAGGAATGACAAAGGTTTCTCTCCTTTGATGTATGCAGTAGAGAAAGGACATGATGATACTGTTAGAATATTGCTGGCAGCAGGGGCAGAGGAAGGAATAGAGTACGCGGCAGAATACGGGTTTACTGAAGAATCAGACTGAGAAAAGTAGATGTCAGGCCTTTTCATTTCATTTTGAATAATTATTTTTCACGTAAGCTCCTTAATACTATTTGCTTATGTGACAATTTTTCCTAAACTATTATCATTTCTTGCCGATAATAAGATTATATGAGCTGTGATTTTTGTCTTAATATAGAAAAATTGTTTTATAAATAAACAGCTACCTGCAAAAAAGTTAAAGAATTATTTCATAATTTTTTTGTGAAAAGTGATAATCCATACAGCAGCAGCAGTTGTAAGCTCTGGATTAATAAGGCGTTGCGTACTTTGTAATAAAAAGTAGCAGTTTTGTAGCACCTTAAAAAAAGATATCACAAGAAATGGTGCGGTAGTTGCGAGATACTGTTAAGCGGTCTCACCTTTATTAGTTTCATAATACACTGTTTATTGGAAGGTAAAAGATTTTTTCCAGCTCAGATTCGTAATTAATTGACTTTGTAATTTGTCGATATCAGTTTTTTTTTTGGCAATAAATACTTAATTTGGAAAAATGTATGAAAAGGAAAGACGTTATATGAAGACAATTTCAACTATGTTAGTAACTGTCACATTATTGATAATTGGTTTCCTGTTTCTGTTTTCCGGAATTAACAACGCGGGCAATAATGATAGTAAACGCTTAGCAAGAAAGGTGCAAACAGAAGAATATCTTTCACAGTTTAAGCGTCGTGATTTCATCAAGGAAAGGCGTGAAATTGAGCGGAAAAAAATAAACAGGGCTAAAAGTGCCAGACAAATTGCTGCTGGAAGGTATCAAGACGATTTCATGGAATACAGTCGCCAGAATCATGGCAGAAGCCGCTATGACGATTTCAGATAGTACGGAAGTGGCAGACGAAGCGAAACAGGAAAAGTGTCGACATGATTACATTAACCCAAATGTCAAAGATTAAAGTTCCTGTCTGACATTTACAGCACAATCCACCTAAACAAAGTAGATTGTGCTGATAACTATGACTACTTTGACTGGTTTATGTCTATCCATTCCTGCATGGGAAGTACAGGCCTGAAAGAGCCGGTTTGCGTCGGGATGAGTGGCAGGAAGAACTTGACCATTTCGGAGTAATCTTTTGCCTGCACGACAATATAGTAATCATGCTCTGTTACTGTAACGTAAGAACCAAGTATCTTTATTCCCTTCTTTTCAGCGTCCTCCCGGCTTGCCCAGAATTCACTGAGCATATTTGCGCCTTCCTTGGTTCTTCCCGGGCAGTTTTCCGGGGTGTGAGTCCAATGTGCTACATATATTGTGCCTTCATCATTAGCCATTTAAATATCTCCTTATTTTTAATTAACTAATCTTACATGCTCCGTCTTTTCACAGAGCCATCTTAACTAATCTAAACAGAAAACAGATTTTCATTATAATGCCCTGTCGTCTCATTTAGGTGAATATACAACACGTACAGGACGAACTTTTTTTCTTTCGATCATTATGTCGTTCCTGCTTGCTAAACCGTAGTTGAAATTCACACTCCATGCTCTATCCATCTTAAGACTGGCACTTGAAACATTACTGTCACCCGTCCAGATACTCGATTGTGATATATCAAATACAGTGTCAATTAACTGGTTGCCATTTTTTTCGATGGGTTCCAATAATGACACCGCTTCTTCCAGAGTGGGTAATCTCCAGTCTGAAAATCCGGCATAACCTTTTTCGTTCAACCCTGTTACCCATTTCTTTGCTCTTTTCCAACTCATATTTTTTAAAGAGCCGGATTGATGCCACATTAATCCTGTAGCATGGTCTATAACAACTTTATCGTCATTTATTATATTTGTTTCGTAATCGTGACTGATTGTGCTGTGCCCAACAAAACCTTGATTCTCTCTCTTCTCACGTATTACGATGTTAGGTATCTCTTCTATTTCAGACAGGGGTACTATTTTGTAATATGGACGCAGGTTTATTCTTGGTATCTTTTTTTCTGCTGCTTGTATTGCAGAAGATGCAGGAAATACAAATGATACGATTAGTATTAATAGTAATAATGAATGCTTCATAGCACCTCTGGTTCTCCTTGCCTATGCGTTATCTTGTATTATATTTGATACTGGTAATTTTTTTCTGAATCCTTATATAGGTTTCTTTTTGGAAATTAGGTATTCTGAAATTTCATTGGACAGATTAATCAATGCTTCTATGTCCAATTCTTCTCCTCTGCTATCCGGCCTTATGCCAACACACTCTAAGATTTCTACTAAATTGTTACGTATCTCTCCGGACTCATTTTGAATACCGAGCCCTGAACAGAGTGATAACAGACTGTTTAAAAGAGTCTTTCTTCTTGAGACGTAAATTGCATGGATTACATTCTGAAAGTCTCTGAAATCACGAATTCTGTCTGCAAACCTGTGTCTATTAATTGTCATTTTAACGATTGCAGAATCTACGAGTGGAACAGGCCAGAATACGTCTGGTGGGAGTTTTTTCAATACTTTTGTTTCTGCAAAAAGTTTTGTCATAATAGACAATATTCCATAATTTCTGGTTCCTGGTTGCGCCTTAATCCTGTCTGTAGTGTCTCGCTGGAGCATCAGGATCATAGTCTTGATGGGCATTACTTCCTGCAATAAATCTATAATTACTGGCGTACTGATATAATATGGCAGATTGGATACAACCTTGACATTTAAATTTTCTGAGGAAGGAGCAGCCTTAATGTAATCAGATACTGCCTCTACGATTTTCGGGTGGATATGGTGTTTTGACTTCAGGATATCCTTGTTAAATGTAGTGACATTATTGTAACCCTTTAACGTCTCCTCCATGATTTCAAACAGCCTGCGGTCCATCTCCACAGCAAAGACGTGACCAGCATTTTGGGCAAGTAGCCTTGTCAGAGAACCTGTGCCAGTACCTATTTCAAGAACCACATCATTACGGCTTAGCTCAGCCGCCTTAACGATAAATTGCAGTAAATTCTGGTCTATTAAAAAATTTTGTCCCCATTGTTTCTTGACACGAACACCTCGTTCCTCTAAAAGTGCTTTCAACATTGATTTTGTGTGAGGAGCGTCTAATGTAATTATATCTTCAAAGAACATGATAATAACTATCCCGGACTGATGAAGTAGCCGAAACCTTCAGCGCCTGCCCTGGGAATGTCGAAGGGTTGGGTAATTTCAAAACTTTAAATTTTCATAACTATAATACAAGTATCAATCAATCTTTGTAAACATAGATGATGGAGCACCACAGACATGACAATTGTCTGGAGCTTCATTCTCTACCGTGTTTCCACATACTTGACATACATAATAATCTACTGATTCATTGTTGCCCAGATTGTCCAATGCCTTCCTGTAAAGGCTTGCATGGATACTCTCTACCTTATTTGCAAAATCAAAACTCTGCAGAGCCTTTTCGTTGCCTCCCTCTTTTTCGGCCTCTAAAATCATCTGTGGGTACATCTTCGTATATTCATGTGTCTCTCCCTCTATGGCTTCCTGAAGATTTTCCTTAGTACTTTTGATACCACCCATTACCTTGAGATGTTTGTGGGCATGTACTGTTTCAGCCGCAGCCGCAGCACGAAAGAGTTTTGCCGCCTGTTTAAAACCCTCATCATCAGCCTTTTTAGCAAAGGCCAGATATTTCCTGTTTGCCTGCGATTCACCGGCGAAGGCATCCTGTAAATTATCCTGTGTTGACATATCTCATATCCTTTCCTTTTATGGCGTTTTGTTAAGCGTAATCAGTAATCATCGTAATATTATCATGATTACAGTTTCTCGCTGATGCTCTTCCCGTAATCCTGACAAGCCCTCATACCCTCTGTATCTTCCACTAAATGTTCCAGCAGGTTGAATGACCCCAGAGACGTCATATTCATCTTAAATACATTTTCCATTGTATCAAATATGTACTTTGGTGCATCGCCACTGTGAGTGTATGAGCCAAAAGCTCCTCCTGCCTTTCCCTTCAATTTTGCCTTTTCTACAACAAACAGAAATGTCTTCATGTTGGCTGTCATATCTCTATGGTAGGTAGGACAACCGAAAGCATAACCGTCGTATCCTTCTAGTTCCTGTTCATTTTTGATATCAGTAAGTTTTTTGATATCAGCGTTGTGACCGCTGAAACGCACACCTTCTGCAATATACTCAGCCATTTTCTCTGTTTTGCCTGTTCTGCTGTAATACGTAATTAATACTTTTCCCATTTTTTCCGCTCCTTTTCCATCTTTGTCTGTTACACAAATAAATGTTTTCGTGTTTCCGCCATCATTACTGCAGTTTTTATTGCCTCTGTCATTGAACCCGGATTTGCAGTACCTTTTCCTGCTATATCAAATGCAGTACCATGTGTGGGTGAAGTTCTGATAACAGGTGTACCAAGCGTAATATTCACTCCGGAATCGAACGCGAGCATCTTTATCGGTATCGTCCCCTGGTCGTGAAATTGGGCTATTACAATATCAAACTCCCCATTGAGTGCCTTATTAAAAACCGTATCTGATGATAGTGGTCCGTGGCAATCAATTCCCATTTCCTGTGCACGTTCAATTGCAGGCATGATAACATTCCTCTCTTCCGTACCGAATCTGTCACCATCACCACAATGCGGGTTTAAACCGCAAACCGCAATTTTTGGTTGATCTATACCAAAAAATGTTTTAAGTCCTGTTGCTGTTATTTGTATAGTGGAAAAAACATTTTCCCGGTTTATAGAACCTGATATTTCATATACTGCAAGGTGAGTCGTGACAAACGAGACTCTAAGCCTTTTTCCAATCATAAACATTACGACATTCTCTACAGATGCCTTTTCCTTAAGCAGCTCTGTATGTCCGGCAAAATCAAAGCCTGCCAGCTTGATTGCTTCCTTGCTTATAGGTGCTGTTACAAGCGCATCTATTTCTCTGTTGAGTGCGAGATCGAGTCCATTCAGAATATACTCTACAGATGCCTTTCCATTTTCCGGCATGGGTTTGTGCATCATTGTATCATTAACTGTAATTTTCTCAAGATCTAACACGTTTATATTATCTGTTAAGTCTCTGTATGAGTTTAATGAAGTACTATCAATTCGAGACAGTTGGAATTCTGTTGCTTCACCGAGATTGTCAATATTATCTCTTAAGACCTTCTCTGAACCGATTATGACATAATCTGCCGCATCTCTTACTTCGGGGGATACTAATGCCTTAAGGATTACTTCCGGACCTATACCACCAGGATCTCCCATTGTTATTCCGATTAAACTTTTTTCTCTGTTCTCAGATTTCATAGTACCGACTATCTCCTGCAGCAACCCTGCAATTGATCAAATCTGTAGTTGTCACCAGGTTTCACATGAATCCTTTTTCCTTTAACATCTCTTCCGTTACTCCTGATGCAGTATTATCATCAGTTGATAATATCCTTTTTACCCATTTACCTAACATATCTGTCTCTATGTTTACCTTTTGTCCAGTTTTCTTGAACCCTAATGTAGTCGCATCAAGCGTAAATGGGATAAGTGCAACAGAAAACAGTTTCTCTTTAAGATCTACAATTGTTAAGCTGATTCCGTCTACGGCAACTGAACCTTTTTTTATCATCATGTTTGCGGTCTCTTTACTTACAGAAAACCATACGGTACATTGTCCTGGCTCGTTTTCAATTTTATTAATTGTGCCGACACAATCCACATGTCCTGTTACGAAATGTCCGCCCAGTTTATCGCCTATCTTTAGTGATCTCTCTATGTTTACACCGTCAGAAATACTTAAATTACCTAGAGTAGTTTTGCTTAATGTTTCTCTGGAGACATCGAAGTGTACGTTTGTACCGTTTATCTCTGTTACTGTGAGGCAGGCACCGTTTATGGCGATACTGTCACCCGGAACAACACCGTCTTTCAATGGCCCAATATCAACAGCAATAACTGCCGAATTTGCCTGTAGACTAACCTGTTTTACCTTACCTAAATGCTCAATTATACCAGTAAACATTTTTCATTTTACAAAAATTTGTATAGAACTTTAATTACAGTAATTTTACGCTTTTTCGTCTCTGCTTACAAGCCGTTTACAATTGATCATATTCTCAGTGTGCCCAGTGTGGTAGACCCTGCGGAGACCATTTGTCCCTCTTTAACAGACACTTCAAAATCGGCATCTTCAGGTATGTAGACCTCCAGCCTGGAACCAAACTTAATCATACCGAATCTCCTGCCTCGTTCTACATTTTGCCCAATTGAACAATCACATACAATTCTTCTGGCTACCTTTCCTGCAACCTGCTTTATCATTATCTTTGTTTTTCTATCATCTGTCAGGATTCCCATCAGATTATGCTCATTCATTTCAGAGGAGTCAGGAGAACGTGCATCCAGAAACTTCCCGGGTACGTGTTTAATAAACTCTACTTTTCCACCATATGAAATTCTGTTGACATGTACGCTGAATATAGACATAAATATCGCAATTTTTAATGCCTTGCATTTTAAATAATTATCCTCTTGTACGTGCGATATTGCAATAATTTTACCGTCAGCAGGAGACACTAAACTGTTTACTCCCTCCGGGATATCTCTGTCAGGATCTCTGAAAAAATAGAAAACAAAAAATAGAAATACACAAAAAGGTATACTGGCCAAAGGATAAAAAAAGAGGCTCAACATTATCATTACAAACAGGAACATTCCAAAAAAAGAGAGTTCCTTGGAGCCATATTCAGTAAAAGGGAATTTCATAAAAATAATACTCCTGACACTTTATGTAGTATAAAAATATTGTCTCAATATAATAAAAGGTATAAAGGAACAGATAGTCAGTCGTGGTTTACCGGTTGAGGGTTGAGTGGTATATAACACTGATTCCTGCCAGCAAAGTTCGTCTATTTTCTAGCATATAAGCTATTACATGTCAACTTAATGTCAAGCTAATCGAGTTATTTCTTTACAGCCTTTATTAATAGTAGTAGTATGGTTTCCTGCATTAAATCAATCTATTAGCATATACTATATATATGGAGAACCAAAATATGAAAGCTGTACAGAAATTATTATATATGTCGTTTTTAGTGGTATTCCTGTTGTTTGCTGTTTACGGATGCCAAACCACCAATAATGCAGTTACTTCAGAATTTCCAATTTCAGAAATTACATCTGACAAAACAGAATCTGATGCGGAATCTATAGAGCAGATTGCACCCCAAACTAATTCATTAGATAAGGAATCGTCTCCAACTTCAGTAACGGCAGAGAAAGAGGCAGAAATGATGAAAAAGTTTGGGAATAACTTTATTGGTAGATTGAGTGGGCACGGAGGAGCATTGCTTCCTGGTATTTCTAGAGAGAAGAAGGCTGTGAGCCGTGAGGAACCGGCAGGTGATTCAGCTGTCAAGAGTGCAGACAAAGAGAACAGGCCATATATAGATATGGAGAAACAGTTGTATGGTAAGTGGATCAACAAGATAGAGACAGAATCATATGATTTTCATGATGATGGTACGGTGTCAATTGCAGTTTCAGGAAAGAGAGGTAGGGCGTATACGTTACATGGCCATTTTAGAATTGTTGAAGCAGGCCGTATTAAGATAGATTTTATAGGGGATGCTCTAGCGAGTCAGATGCCTCCAAGGTACTTTAAGCTTTCCTTATCTGAAAATGCATTCTCGTTAACGGACGAACCAAAGAAAAAAGGAGGCCCTGACGGGCCAACTACAATATACAATAGAGTGGAATAATCGGTCAGACAATAACCAGGCTACTATTTAACGTTCTGAGTGGGCAGGTATGAGATACAAGTGCCGGGTACGACGGTCTAATTGAGTGTTTCACCCTGTATATATACTATTTTAAGTTTAGCTGAGTTTGTTAATGTCCTATTATGAAGAGCAGCTTCGCGTATTCTTTGAATAAAGTGCCCTGTTCCAAATACGTACAAAATTAAAGTATAAAGATGATAACATATTTTTGAAATGTGATGGCGGATGTTTTAAAATTGACGGATAAATATCATCAAAATTCTCATCATATTTTGTGCGCTCCGGGAAGTAGTTTTTCATCACTGTTTCCTCCATAATTAAATTATGTATAAGGTAAAATGAGCCGGGCTTTTGTTTACGGGTTAAATCGCAAAAGCTGTACCATAACAGAAGTTTCGTGGCACATAAACTTTTCGATTATCTGTAAGTCCATGATATCCATTAGATAAGTATCGGTAATACAATAAATTGTGCAACAAAAGATATGTATTTGATAGTTGGATCTGTTGAAGAATTATTCATTTGTTATACTGTAGTAAGGAAAATGTTTCCGCAATGTTTTAGGCTGGATAGTACAAAAATTCGTAAGTGCATGTGCAGCTTGGTTACAACAATGCGGCTGAACCTGTGCTGATATCAAGTTCCAACACTTACTGGTAAGGTGTGAATGTTACTCTTAAATGCTCGTCATTCATTGATTCAATTGCTTTTTGAATCCTTGTAAGTGGGTCAATTATTGTATATCTGGACAATGATTTCCTTTTTTGTCCGGGGCTCATCTTTATCCTCTTTAATGGATCTCTTGTCTCTCTGGGATTCATCTCCATGATTTCTCCTTTGACATTTGCATCAATATTTGCTGATGAGCTTATTCCTGTTATTCTTATAATCTGCTCAAGTGTATTGTCAGCGTAGAGATATGTCATGCCCTTATCAGTCAGGTAATACTCAGTGATTCCATAATGTGAACATATTTTAAATGTGATATTTCCATCAGCGTTTCTTTCGAAGAATTCAGTTGAATTTCCGATCATGTTTAACAAATCTGATCTGGAGGGATAAGCACTTTTGATTAATAACCTTTCTCTCTCTTTTTCAATTTCACTGTCATTCATTGGTAGACCGTCTTCCTCTCTTTTTTTGATTTTATCTTCTAAAGAGAGGCAATAAGAGGGGTGGAAATGGTATAAGACCATGTTGTTATTTTTGCTCATTAGTTCGTCCAGAAGCTGAATATCAAGCAATGTTTTTGTTATATAGCGCTTGTCTACCTTCTTTTCTGCCTCTTCATTGTGACCGATTTCAATCCATTTTCTCAGATGAGGTAAATATGCCCAGGATTCCTCAATTTGTGAACTTGAGATAAGTTTCCTCATCTCTGATATTCCTTCTTCCTCGCTTTTGTAAATTACAGTTTTGAAACTGTTCCTGTTGTTAACAAGTAGTTCGTCAACAATCTTAAATCCATCCTGCCGGTTAGCGTCTTCTGCAGCAAATGACATATGATTATGGCCAAGTAAAAGGGTAGACAGGCATGCAAACAGTAGCAGGGTTCTCGATATGCACCCCGTAACCTGCCCGAATTCCGATTTATAGTAGTTTACAACGTCTAATATTGAGATTGTGTTGTTGCCGATAGCAATTTTATACATTTGTAGTCTATATGGATAATCTATTAATATTCCAGCGGTTATTGTAGAAGTTTTCATGTTATATCGAAAAGCAGATCAATTGCAAATTCATTTTGTAATGGACATATATTTTTTAGATATACGATAATCTGCTTTCGTAATATAATAACTCTTTACATTTACAGGTTAACAGTAACTGAATTATAGCAAGGAGATCAAATATGTCTTTTCCTGAAAAGTCGAAAGAGAATTATTTAAAGGGATTTGCCTGTGCCGAAAGTATTCTTCATGCGATTATGGAGGAAGGTATTTATGATGAACTCCCGGAAGAAGTTCTCAAATGTGCTACAGGTTTTGGGACCGGTATAGGAGGTTCTGGAAATGTCTGTGGCGCAATATCCGGTTCCGTCATGGCAATAGGTTTAAAATACGGACGGGTAGATATTACGGGAGATAATGCTAAGGTTTTTGAGAAGGTTAATGACTTTTTATCGAGGTTCAATGACAGGTATAAGAAACAGGATTGTGCCGGACTTACATATACATGGAGGGAAAAAGGAAAATTTAAGACTCCTGAAAGAAGGAAATACTGTTCTGCAATTGTTGGATTTGCTGCTTCAGAACTGGAGAAAGTATTGTAAGAATCTGGCCTGATTCAGAGAGAGGGGGGGGGCAGTCTGCTTACCTGAAATAAGATCCTGAAGACTTTTCCCCGGTCATGCCTGAGGCAGATCCGCCCGGGCGGAGAATCCGGGGTTCTTGTTGCCAGCGTCTGGTATTTCGGATGTGTTAAAAGGATTACATAGGTATCTTGTATTCTTCCCGGCCTATATTGTATAAATCACCACCTTTTGTATCATTTACGACAATTGCCGGAAAGTTGTCTACTTCCATCTTACGGACGGCTTCTGTTCCAAGGTCTTCAAAAGCAATGATTTCAACGCTTTTTATTGTCTTTGCAATCAGGGCTGCAGCGCCACCAACTGCGGCAAAATAGACGGCCTTGTACTTTTTCATTGCCTCTATTACCTCTTTTGATCTTCCTCCCTTTCCGATCGTTCCCTTAAGTCCCATTTTAATCAGAGTAGGGGCATACGTATCCATTCTGTAACTTGTTGTGGGCCCGGCAGATCCTATTATCTGCCCCGGTTTTGCCGGAGTAGGCCCAACGTAATAAAGCAATTGTCCTTTTAAGTCGAAAGGTAAATCCTTGCCTGACTCAATCATCTCTATGAGTCGTTTGTGGGCTGCATCTCTGGCAGTGTATAATACTCCGCAGATTCTTACTTTGTCTCCGGCTTTCAGCTTCTCAATGGTAGAATCACTCAGTGGAGTTTCTAAATTGATGTATTCTGTCATAATAATTTAATGTGAGTTAATAAGAAACCTCCCCATTCCATCTTGGAAAAATAGGAGGCTGTTAAAGCACAACAGTCTTAGTCCTGTGTGAGTGACACTCTATATTTACAGCTACCGGTAAGCTGGCAATATGGCAGGGAAATGTTTCTACATGCACGGCTAAAGCCGTTATCCTTCCGCCGAGCCCTTGAGGCCCTATCCCCAGTTTGTTGATTTTTTCCAATAGTTCCATTTCCAGGCCGGCTGTAGTTTTGTCATTATTGTAACTGCCCACCGGCCGTAATATTGCTTTTTTAGCCAGTAGAGTCGAATAGTCAAAAGTGCCTCCGAGTCCGACTCCCACTATTATAGGTGGGCATGGATTTGCTCCTGCTGTCCTTACCGTCTCAACAACAAAATTTACTACACCTTCTCTACCTTGTGCCGGTGTCAGCATTGCTGAACGGCTCATGTTTTCGCATCCACCTCCTTTTGCATCAAATGTGATTTTTAATTTGTCACCGGGGACTATGTCAGTATGGATAACTGCCGGAGTGTTATCTCCGGTGTTGATACGATCTATCGGGTTTTTTACAATTGATTTGCGAAGTAGTCCGTTCTTGTAGCCGCGTCTTATTCCTTCGTTGACCGCTTCCCGCAGATTGTCTCCTGCGAGTGCGACTCCCTGGCCTATTTCAATAAAAATAATTGCAAAACCTGTATCCTGGCAAACGGGAACTTGTTCATTTCTGCCAATTTCGGCATTTTCCAATAGCTGTGTAATTACTTCCTTACCCAGGGGAGAGTCTTCTTTTTCCAGGGCGTTTTTTAATGAAGTTATAAGATCAGCTCCCAGGTTATAATTTGCATCAATACAAAGTTGTTCAACAGAGTCTGTTATCTGTTCCGTATCAATTTGACGCATAAGATTTTGTAGGGCGGTTATTATTTCCGCTTGAATAGCTATAACTGAATCAGGTTTTTAGTTTATTCTGTTGTTCAATCATTGACTCTTTTGCACGATGTATCAACTCTTCTATGGTGCATAACTCCTCTGTATCGTAATATGCTTTTCCTATACACAGTGATAATTTATACTTTCGGTTTTCCTGATTATTACGGTTTTTTAATTCATCCTGCAAACGGGTAATTATGATTTCATTACTTGCATCGAATGATTCTATTGCAATGGCTGTAAATTCATCTCTGCTGTGGCGAGCAATAATATCAGATTCACGAAAGGCTTCATTCAGGATATTGGCAGTTTCGATTTTAGCCAGGTCTTCATATTGGTGGCCGGATTTTTCACCGATCTCGTTGAGCCCCTCAATACGAATAAAAAAGAGAATCATTCCTCGTTTAGTTCGGATTGCAATGCTTAGCTGTTGTTGGGCGAAAAGCATGAAGCCTCTCCGGTTGTACAAACTCGTAAGATCATCAATAAGAGAGAGCGATTGCAACTCTACCCGGCTTTTGTGCCGCATGATGGCATATCGTAGAATACGCGACAGGGCATGACTGTTCATCTTTCCCTTGACCAGGTACTCTTCAGCACCATGCTGCAATGCCTTAACTGCCATTGTTTCATCATCCATACTCGTCATAACTACAACCGGTATCTCCGGAACTCTCTCGCAAACCCTCGTGATTGTATCTACTCCCTGTTCGTCAGGCAAAGAGATGTCCAGCATGATAATATCATAATGCGCATTATCAAGTTCCAATAATGCTTCATCGAGCTGCTGAACATGTGTCATTTCATAATTAACATTTTTGATCTCCCTGATAAATTCTCTCATAATAACTACATGATCAATTTCGTCTTCAACATAAAGGATTTTGGTAATTTTATTGTCCATTTTGATTGGTTTTGCAGTTTGCGATTTAGTTATAACCTGGTTATGAGTTGCTTTTGCGGCTTTATGTCTGACACATTCCATTGGGTAATAATTTCAGGGTATTTTGAGTTAAATTACCTCCTTTGTCAAATATCTTTTTTTTGATGGTGGCCACTTCATGTTAATAAACGGATCGCCTTGAAAAAATAGTTGCTATTTTAAAGTGTTCTGATTTAATTGAGTATATAGGGAATTTAGAGTCAGGCAGGTTACCTGGTACTAATTATCAGACAGAAAGAGGACGTAAAATCTTCACTCAATGATCCTCTAAAGAATATATGTCATTTTTGTTCAAAGGGAAAAACTATGTGTCAGATGAAAATAATGATGGATAAAGAAGGCCAGCAGGAGTTAGTGATGGAAGACGTTGCACAACTTGAAGTTGTTGAAGACGGGATCAGAATCAGTACATTATTTGAAGAGCCAAAACTCGTTTCAGGCGTTGAGATAAAAAACATTGATTTCCTTTCAGGAAAAGCAATGCTTCAGAAAAAACAGGTTTAATGAATCCAGATTTCAGAAATTATTATGTGAATATTAGCCGCTGCCCATCCGGGCGGAATTTTTTATTTTATATAAGTTTAAACTTAAGCAATTAAGAGTGAATACATGACAGAGCAGAATACAATTGAAAAGCTTCGGATATTGTTACCGCACTGGATTGAACATAATATCAGCCATATAGCTGAGTTCAGAAAGTGGGAAGGTGAAGCGAGAAAAGAGTCCGGAGAGGAAGTTGCCCAATTGCTGGATAAAGCTATCAGTGATATGGAGAAGGCCGGCAAATCGCTTTCCGAAGCACTTGAAAAAGTTGGTGGGCCCTCAGGAAGTGGGGGGGCTGGCCATCATCACCATCATCATTGAGGGAGAAATGGCTGTTTACACATTTTTTATCAATTTGTTGGTTAAAGTACTCTCTCTGTTCTATCCCGGACTAATTTTAAAACTGAGATTTCCGGTCGGCAGTTGAAGCGAACAGGAATTATTGCCCATCCTAATCCTCTTGAAATATATAAATTTGTTCTCATAGTTCTTATAAAGCCACTTGAATATGTTTTGTTCTTGACCGGGAGGATAGGAGCTCCCACAAAGGGTATGATTACCTGCCCTCCATGTGTATGTCCTGAAATCATCAGATCGATTCGAGTATTATAATCAGTGTCAGCACTATCAGGGTTGTGAGATAATAATATTTTACACTCACTATCAGGGACATGTTGAAAGGCATCATCAATACCTAATTTATCTTCATCATAATCACCTGCTCCCCCAATCCATATACGTTCCTCTCCTTTGAATATTGGTACGGCCTTGTGTCTTATGTTCTGCCCGGATTTCTCTAACCAAAATAGCGATCTGTCAGTACTTCCCCAATGGTCGTGGTTACCCAGAACTGAAAAAACACCATCATTTGCGTGCAGTTTCATCAGTTGAGGCCAGACAGTGTCAATCTGTTTTGTCCCGTTTTCTTCAAGGATATAGTCTCCAGTGCAGACAATTAAATCCTTATGTAAGGTATTCGTTTTATGGATGATCTTTTTAACAATAGCCTGCGGCATTAAAGGGCCGTAATGTAGATCTGTCAATTGAGCGATTGTATATCCATCGAATTTTGGAGGGAGATTAGGTACCGGGATCTGATAAGTATTGACCTGGAATATATAGCGTTCAATGCAGAATGGATATGTTGCAATTAATGCTCCGGCGCCGATTGATAAGCTGAGCTTAAGAAATTTTCTTCTGCTGACTTTTTGATTCATAGATTATTTTAATAACTCACTTCTAACTTCTAGAACAGCCATCCATAAATGAACACCAGGAAGATGATTCCTGTTGTTATCTAATATATTAACCATCTACAGATATAAACTATTGCAGTTGTGCCTGCAGCTACTACCGCTAATGACCTGATGAGTTTCCAGAAAAACACGCCCCATTGACTTAAATCTGGTGTACTTTCAGTGGTTTCTTCAGTCATCTCTCCTTTTATATTATCATCTTGCGTCATACTGCCATCTTAATAAGTGTCAGATATATAAAATAAAAAAACGGATTAACTTGTAATGTTAATAGCTTTATATTGGTGAAAGTATTGTACTAGTCACAGGGTACTGCAACTTGATGTGGTACAGGTGTTTGTCGTAAGCTCCCACGTAGAGCGTGAGGTTTATAACAATATATTTCGAGCAACTTTATCACACTTTTAACTTCCTGCCCGTACTGATTGGTCAGGCGGGTAGTCACTTCAGACCTAGTCCATGGTTACTCTATTTGCTCAGGCTGTTGTGGTTCTGCAGCATCTGTCTCAGTCCCGTTTGTCTCTCCTTCGTTCTCACTTATAACCGGTGCAACTGATACCAGTTTGTCTCCTTCCTTCAGTGAAATAAGCTTAACTCCTTGAGTGTTGCGGCCAATAGATCTAATAGTATTAATAGCGGCACGGATTATCATGCCATTTGCCGTCATCATCATAAGTTCGTCCTGATCACTTACATTTATCAGTGCAACAACCTTGCCATTTCTCTCAGATGTCTTGATATTTATGACACCCTGTCCGCTTCTGCGCTGGACTGAATATTCACTGTAATCTGTTCTTTTTCCAAATCCGTTTTCACAAACGGTCAAGAGGGTCGCGTTTTTGTCAACTACGACAATACCTTTAACCTTGTCATTGCCCTTTAATTCTATACCTTTGACCCCGCGTGTTGCACGTCCCATGCTGCGTACGTCGTCTTCCGAAAAACGTATTGCCTTTCCATTTTCGGTACCAAGTACAATTTCCTGCCCTCCCTGAGTCAGTTTAACACCTATCAGTTTGTCACCACGGTCAAGTAGGATTGAGATTATTCCACCTTTCTTTGGGCGGCCAAAAGAGCTGAGGACAGTCTTCTTTATTACTCCGTCCCTGGTTGCCATGACTAACTGCCTGTCGTCAAATTTGCGAACAGGAATAGTAGATGTAACATTCTCATCTTTATCTAATTCAAGAAGATTAACTATTGCACGTCCTTTTGCTATTCGGCTGGCGCTGGGGACGTCATATACCTTTTGCCAGTAAACTTTTCCCATATCAGTAAAGAACAGTATATAGTCGTGTGTCGACGCGATAAAGAGGTTTTCAACAAAATCTCCTTCTTTCATTCCAGCGCCGGTTACTCCTTTACCTCCTCTGTTTTGTTTCCGGTACGTGCTAAGTGGTAATCGTTTTATATATCCTTCGTGGGTGATTATGACGGTAACATCTTCCTCTGAAATGAGGTCTTCCATATTGAGTTCGCCAATATCATCGACAATTTGAGATCTCCTTTCATCCCCGTATTTTTCCTTTATCTCGTGCAGGTCTTCTCTGATAATGTCCAGAACCAGGTTCTCATTTTCCAGTATGGCCTTGTATTCCCTGATGTTTTCACAGACTTTCTGATACTCCTCTTCGATCTTGGATTGCTCCAGGTTGGTTAATCTCTGCAGTCTCATTTCGAGTATCGCGTTTGCCTGCCTCTCTGAGAGCGAAAATCTTGATACCAGCGAATCCCTGGCATCCTCAACGGTTTTAGAGGCTTTTATCAACTTAATAACTTCATCAATATTTTCAAGAGCAATTCTTAATCCTTCCAGGATATGAGCTCTTTCCTCTGCACGGTCGAGCAGAAAACGTGTCCGACGTCTGATTATATCCTTTCTATGTGTGATATAAGCGTTAAGCAGTTGCTTCAGGTTTAATGTTTCAGGGCGGCCTTCAACCAATGCTATCATGATAATACTGAAGGAGTCCTGCAATTTTGTATGTTTATATAATTGGTTCAGAATAACATCCGCTTCTTCATTCCTTTTTAAAACGATAACAATTCTGCTTCCCTCTCTATCACTCTCATTCCTGACATCTGTTATGCCCTTTATTACTTCATTCCTTACCAGCTCTGCAATCCTTTCAATTATTCTGTCCCTGTTAAGTTGATAGGGGATTTCAGTTATGACTATGCTCTGTTTGTTGTTTTTTGCTGTTTCTATATGAGATTTTGCCCTTACTGTTATTATTCCTCTGCCGGTTTTGTATCCGTCTTCTATTCCTTTAGCTCCGCATATTAATGCACCTGTTGGAAAATCCGGCCCTTTTATGATTGTTAAAAGTTCATCAATAGTTACATCAGGATTATCAATAACCTTTATTATGCCGTCACACACCTCATTTATATTATGTGGAGGTATACTTGTAGCCATACCAACTGCAATACCTGAACCGCCATTACATAGAATATTCGGAAATTTGGAAGGAAGTACTGATGGTTCTGTGCGGGTGTCATCGTAATTTGGAATGAAATCGACGGTGTCCTGTTTTATATCCTCCATCATTTCAGCAGAAGCATGAGTCATTCTTGCTTCTGTATATCTCATAGCGGCAGGCGGGTCGCCATCAATTGATCCGAAATTTCCCTGACCTCTTATTAGTGTGTACCTCAAACTGAAGTCCTGGGCCATACGTACAAGTGTGGGGTATACAACCTGCTCACCGTGTGGATGGTAATTTCCTGTTGTGTCGCCACAGATCTTTGCGCATTTTCTGAATTTGGCTGTAGGACCAAGGTTGAGGTCGTTCATTGCGACGAGTATCCTTCTCTGTGACGGTTTAAGACCGTCCCGTACATCAGGCAATGCACGGCTCATGATTACACTCATTGCAAATGTAAGGTACGATTCCTTCATCTCCTCTTCAATGAGGATATCCTTTACGTTTCCTTTTTCTTCTATCATTTAAACCTTTCTTTTTCGGCTTTCACTGTTGTAGATGATCCGTGTCCGGGATAAATAACGGTATTTTCATCCAGCTTAAAAATACATTCTTTTATCGATTGTAGAAGGTGGTTATGGCTGCCTCCCGGTAGATCAGTCCTGCCGTATCCTCCTGCAAAGAGAGTGTCTCCTGAAAACAGTATGGGAGCTTCTCCATTGTTAGCAGAATCAGTGTATATTCCAATTCCACCGGGTGTGTGACCGGGAAGGTGTAAAACCTTGAATTCGTAACCATCAAGCTCAATCTTATCGTCGTGATTTAAGATTCGGCATGCCGGTGGAGAAGAATATCTTTTCCCACCAAGTAGTGAGAGGTTTTTGAACGGATCTTCCAGCATCTCAGCATCATCAGTATGAATACAGATTTGAAGATCCGGAAATTTTTCCTTCAGCTCTTTGTTGGCACCAATATGATCCCCATGTCCATGAGTATTAACGAGAATAACAGGGTGCAGCTTTTTCATTTCCAGGTATTCCACTATTCTCTCTGTATCTCCACCTGGGTCTATAATCATGGCCTCTGAACGCTTAGACGAAACTATGTAACAACAAGCGTCCAAAGGTCCAACTTCTAATTTATGAATATCCAACATGGTAATATTTGAAAGCTTCCAGCTACAAGCGCCTAAAGCTAAGGTCAACTCTTTCTGATATATCGATTAATTATCTGCTTAATATCACAGGTTTTTTCATCTTTATTGAAGCCTATGATTTTTCTTTCTCTCTTTACGCTTTCCGGGGAATCAGACGCGTGTACGGCATTTTTTCTTATATCCAGTGCATAAAAACGTCTGATACTGGAATATTTTGCCTTCTTTGGATCTGTGGCTCCCAATAGTTCGCGAATAGTCTTGATTGTATTGATGCCCTGGTACAGTATTGCGATACAGATAGTATGTTTTCCATCAAATGTTTCTTTGGTATGAGCAAAGGGAGATGGTTCACTGCCTGTCATGTATTGTAATATGCTATTGAATTCACCATCTACTTTTGGTTTTTTCATCTGAGCTGCCATATTATTCAAGAGCTCATCAGTCAGTTCAAAAGAGAAGTCCTTCTGTTTTAATGATGTTCTCAATTGTTCAACCAGGTCCGGTTTGAATTTGTCATCGAAACTACTGTTGAAGAAATCTTTTACTGGGCCATAAAACTCTTCTGCCTGCTTAGTGCTCAAGTCAAGAAGTTTAATACCGACTATATAGAAACCGGTCCTTGAAAACATACTTATTATATTCCCGGCACGTGGATCGTGTTTTTCAAATGGCTTAAGAATTATGAGTGAAGTTTCAGGTTTTTTGTTTTTTGCAAAAGGCATAACATCTTCCAGAATGCCGCCATCGCTCAGAGCGTATTTTGCGAATAACTTAAGCTGCTTAATATTTGTGGCCTTGTCAGCTGAAGTAAGAACTGCAGGCTCAAAATACTCGACCTTTCCGTCCTCTGACAGTATAGTGTCACCGAAAGTACCTCTGACTGTATCTCCTCTTAAAGGGTCAGATGCTGATCCGATTACTTTATTGTGAAGGACATCAACCGCGTTCTTACCTTCAAAGAGTAGAAGCATAGCACGGTTTTGCATGCCAAGTTTATTATTCTTCCTCAGCATGTTGTTCACATAGTCTATCATTGCCTTCTTCCATACGGTCTTCATCTTCTGCGTTTCAATAGTTTTAATATATTCATCCAGGAGCTTGTCGCTGGGAGTGTACATTCGTGCACCCACAAGCTCCAGGTCAGACAGAGATAAAAGCCTGCATATTATGCCGCCCGTTCTGCTTTTTAATAAGCTGTACGGGGTTATTAGTGCGTAAGTTAATTCTTTTTCCATTTTCCCTATACCTTCCTTGAGTTAAATTGTAGCTTGATAATTAGTTTATTTGAAACAACATGGCAGGCAGTGTCCATCTCTACCAGAGCCAAACTCTGTGTGTACAGCTTGGGCTGTGCCTAAACATATTCATGCGCTTTTTGAGACCAGGCATCCTTCACCAACCAGATTTCTTATTCCGTTAAACACGTTTTCGTTTAAAGAAATAGAATATCCATTTGATGCCTTTATCGTTACAGATTTATTACCGGGAATCTCGAATTTTATAAATACAGGACAAGGCCCTTTATTTGCCGAGAGGATTTCTTTCAAACCTGAGAGAATATCATCATTTATTTGTGTATATTTGAGGCGTATTATAGCATTCTTTGGTGATTTGTTCTCTATTAATTTTTCCATTTCTTCCGGAGTTATTATTTCCGTAACTCTTATTGATGCTTCTGTATCTCTGAAACCTACTTTCCCTTTAATAAAAACTACTTCATCGGCATGGAGCTGATCATTGAGAGATGCCAGTTTTGTCGAGAATATAACGCATTTAGCCATCCCTTCCATATCTTCAATGGTAAAATATGCAATCGGTTTGCCACTTTTAGTGATTGTGCGGTTAACGCTGTCAACTATTCCGCCTATCAAGACCTCGGCATCTTCCGGTTTTTCTGAAAGTTCTCCAGTTGTTATGTCTGAGTAATGTTCTATTGCATCCTTATACCTCTTTAATGGATGGGAACTGACATAAAGTCCCAAAGCTTCTTTTTCCGCTTTAAGCAGCTGTTTTTCAGACCACTTCTCCGTTTCAGGCAAACTATGGAAGGAATTTAAGTCCATTGTCTTTTCCTGTGCGCCAAAAAGGCTCATCTGTCCCATACGGCGGTCTTTGTTTGATTTTGCTCCAATTTTCAGCAGTGTATCTATTCCTTCAAAGAATTGAGATCTGTATCCCGGCAGTGAGTCAAAACATCCTGATTTGATCAGGCTTTCCATTACCTGTTTATTTACAAGCCGCAGATCCACACGTTCGCAGAAATCAAATATTGTGGTAAATTCACCATCTGTTTTTCTTGCCTCAATGATTGATTCTATTGCCTTTTCACCAACGTTTTTTATTGCCCCGAGACCGAACCTTATCTGTCGGTCTGATACTATTGTGAAATCCGAATAGCTTTCATTTATACATGGCGGTAATAATTCAATGCCCATGCGGTTACATTCGTGCATATAGTCTACTATCTTAAGGTTATTCTGTTTTTCGCACGTCATCTGGGCTGCCATATATTGCGTAGGGTAGTTGGCTTTCAGATAAGCAGTCTGGTAGCAGACCATAGCATAAGCAGCAGAGTGTGATTTATTAAACCCGTAGCCTGCAAAATATTCCATTAGTTCGAAGATTTTCTCCGCAACATTTTTTGGTATTTCGTTTTCTTTGGCTCCTTTTAGAAATTGAGCTTTGAACTTTGCCATAACTTCAGGTTTTTTCTTACCCATTGCCTTTCTCAAATTATCAGCTTCATTAAGGGTAAATCCGCCCAATCTGTTTGCAATGCGCATTACCTGTTCCTGGTATACAATCAGTCCATACGTTTCTTTCAGCAACGGTTCAAGTTTAGGATGAAGATATTTCACGGCTTCTCTGCCGTGTCTGCAATTTATGAACGTGTCAACCATTCCACTTCCTAATGGTCCGGGTCTGTATAACGCAACCAGCGGCAGTACATCTTCAAATTTATCAGGCTTAAGTTTCATCAGCAAGTCTCTGAAACCCCTGCTTGTCTCTACCTGAAAAACACCCTTAACGTCACCTCGTGAAAGTAATTCATATGTTTTCTTGTCATCTATCGGAAGTTTATCGATATCAATAACAGTTCCTGTTGTCGACTTTATCAGCTGCCTTGCTTTATCTATAACAGAAAATTTTCTTACTCCAAGAAAATCGGCTTTTAACAGGCCTATCTTTTCGACAAGAGTTTCACCATCAAATTGTGTAATCACAATATCCTTGTTCTTTGCCAGCGGTATATAGTTGGTTAGTGGCTCGTCAGAAACAACCACGCCGGCGGCGTGTGTAGAGGCATGTCTGCGAAGACCTTCCAGTTTTGTAGAGATATTGAACAGATCCTGTATCTGCTGCTCATTGTCATACATAGTTTTCAATTCAGGCTCCTGTTCAAGAGCGTCTTTTAATGTGATACCCAGAGTGGGTGGGATTAATTTTGCCACTTTATCGACTGTGGGTAACGGTATGTCCATGACCCTGCCTACATCCCTGACTACAGCTTTGGCCTTCATCGTTCCAAAGGTGATAATCTGTGCCACATTATTATCTCCGCCATATCTTTTTCTTACATATTGAATCACCTTGTCTCTGCCATCAGCACAGAAATCTATATCAAGATCAGGCATTGAAAGTCTTTCGGAATTAAGAAATCTTTCAAACAGTAAATCGTATTTTATAGGATCAATATTTGAGATTCCGAGCAGGTAGGCGACTAAACTGCCCGCACCTGAACCACGAGCTATGGCCGGTATCTGCTCTTTTTTTGCAAAATCGATAAAGTCCCAGACTATAAGAAAATAGTCAACAAATTTAGTCTCTTCTATTACACTCAGTTCATGGTCCAGTCTATCGCTTATTACCTTATCAATTTTTTTGTATAACCCTAAGGCCCCATGTTCACAGAGTTTTCTCAAATGCTGTTCATTAGTCATGCCAGGTTTGTAACATGGTGAGTCTTCCTTTGGGTGGAACTTGGGCAGGTGCATTGTATTTAAATTCAGTTCAACACGGCATCTATCGGCGATTAATGATGTATTCATTATCGCTTCCGGTAAATCTCCAAAAGTTTTTTCCATCTGTTCCTGAGATTTAAAGTAGAATTCATTCGTACTTAAACGCATCCTATTGACGTCATGGATAGATTTTCCGGTGTTTATACATAAGAGTGCGTCATGGGCATAATAATCTTCAGGTTCCATATAGTGTATGTCGTTAGTAGCCACTGTTTTTAATCCCAGGTCCTGACCGATTTTTAATGCAGTGTTCACTAACTCTTCCTGGCGTTCAATTTTATTGTTCTGCAGTTCCAGGTAGAAATTATCTGAGCCAAAGATATCCTTGTATTGAGATGCAGCGCTTAAGGCTTTTTTGTAATCGTTGTTTAACAGGTTTTGATTTATCTCTGACTGCATACAACCGCTCAGACAGATTATCCCTTTTGAATTCTCATTTAACAACTCTTTGTCAATTCTGGGCTTATAGTAGAAACCTTCCAGGTAGGAAGAAGAGGCTAATTTAAGTAGGTTTCTATATCCTTCATTGTTTTCTGCCAAAAGTGTCAGGTGGTATATTTTCTGTTTACCGCCTTCTTTTGTCAGCCTGCTTCCCTGAGCGACATAAGACTCAAATCCGAGTATGGGGTTTATGTCATTTTGCCTGGCATATTCGTAAAATCCGATTGCACCAAACATATTACCATGGTCTGTCAATGCGACGCTTTTCATGTTTAATGACTTGGTTTTGTCAATCAGATCATTAACCCTGCACGCACCGTCTAACAGGCTGAAATCACTATGAACATGTAAATGGACAAAATTATTTTTCATGTCTGTTTCATTTTTAGTTCTTTAATCTTATGTTGTAAGCTTTGCCTGTGCATACCGAGTGCTTCAGCGGTTTTACTTATGTTACCGCTGTTTTCTGCTAACTTCCTGCTTACAAAGTCCTTTTCAAATGCTTCCACAACTATTTTTTTTGCATCTCTGAAAGGTAAGTTATAATCCAGGCTGATGTTACTATCTGAATTTCTAATCTCTACCGGAAAGTCACTGATTTCGAGAGTTTCAGTATTTGCCATTACGACTGCACCCTCTATAACATTTTGTAACTCTCTGACATTACCAGGCCATGGATACTTAGTAAAACATTTTACCGTTTCGTTTGATATTGATTTTACATTCTTTTTGTGTTTCTCAGAGAAATACTTTATAAACTCTTCTGCCAGTATTATAATATCTTCTCTGCGTTTTCTCAATGGTGGAAGTGAAATTTCAACAACCTTCAGCCGGTAATACAGGTCTTCTCTGAAATTACCTTCTTTGATTTCTTTTAACAGGTCTTTGTGAGTTGCACTTATGAGCCTGACGTCAACACGGAGGGTTTCTGTGCCTCCTAATCGTTCAAAGCTCTGTTCCTGAAGGATTCTCAGCACTTTCGCCTGAGTGTTAGGGCTCATATCTCCAATTTCATCAAGAAATATCGTACCTTTATCTGCCAGTTCAAATTTACCCAGGCGTCTTTCTGTAGCACCTGTAAAGGCGCCTTTTTCGTGCCCGAATAACTCACTTTCAATTAATGTTTCAGGCAGCGCAGCGCAATTCATTATTATCATTGGATTGGACTTTCGAGGACTTTTCTTATGGATCTCTTTTGCCACCAGCTCTTTTCCACTTCCACTTTCACCCTGAATCAAGACTGTTACGTCAGTTAGACCAACCTTCTCTATCTTGTTATATACATCCTTCATTTCCCTGCTTTTCCCTACGATCTCACCCATTGACTCTAATCTGTCAATTTCTGAACGCAGCCTTGCATTTTCTTCCTCAAGTGCAAGTTTTTCAAATGCGTGTCTGGCAATCAGCCTGAGTTCATCTATTTCGTAAGGCTTGGCAATATAATCATAAGCCCCCTTTTTCATGGCATCTACTGCGACTCTTTCAGATCCATAGGCAGTTACAATGACTATCATGGGAGGGCTTTCCATCCGATTTATATCTTCTAATACCTGCATCCCGTTAATCTTTGGCATATTAATATCAAGGAAAATAAGAGAGGGGGGGCTTGCCTTTATTACCTCAAAAGCTTCAATGCCATCAACGGCTTCCAGGACACTGTATCCGTCTTTTTCTAAAGCCAGTTTCATTCCAAACCGCGCCGCTTTTTCATCATCTACTATTAATATTGATTTTTTCATAATTTCAGATGTTACCTGCCAGAACTCCCTCTGACGATGGGATTTTAACGATGAACCTTGTGGACAAATCTTCACTTTCCACATGGATCATACCACTCAATTCTTCCAGTTTCTTTTTAACAATAGCCAATCCTAAACCGGTGCCCATCTGTTTGGTTGTATAAAATGGTTCAAAAATCTTACTCATATCTTCCTCAGAGATGCCGGGTCCGGTATTTTCAAAAACAAGAGTAATATAATCATTTTTTTGATCATAGCTCATTGATATCGTCAATTTTCCTCCATCTGACATGGCTTGAATAGCATTGTGGATAATATTAAAAAATACTTCATTTAATGATCCTTCGTCTACCGTGATAACCGGTAGATCATTTGAAACATCCAGGTGTATATTGACGTTGTTCATTTTTGCTTCATGCTTTAGAACAACTAACACCTTGTTGATCACATCGTCAATTTTGACGGTAGATTTACTGTCCATTTGAGGCTTGGCAAAGCCCAGAAGCTGGTTTACAACCTTTGTTAAACGATCTATCTCTTCTACAATGATTGAAAGGCTTTTCTGGGTTTTAATTTCATTCATTGAATCCTCCTTTAAGACCTGTACGATTGCCTTTATAGAGCTCAGGGGATTCTTTACCTCATGTGCGACACTGGTAGATAACCTGCCCAAACTGGACAGTTTTTCGTTTTCATACATTTTTCTTTCCATCTGCAGCTTTTCCTGTATCAGTTCAGCCTTAGCCATTGCGGAACTAATCTGATTCGCAATAAGCATTAACTGTTCAAGGTTTTCTTCACGCAGCCGCATTCCTCTGCGGGATTTACCAAGAGTCAGCAGCCCTGTTAACTTCCTCTCTTTAAAAATCGGAAATACTAAGAACATCTCCAGCCGTTTCATTTCGCTTATGATAGAGGCATCGGTAACTTCATATCTGTCCAATACTGCAATTTCGCCTTTGTCAAAGTGTTTGATTATATTTATTATGTCATCTTTAGTTATAAACGTATTTTCTCCATGTCCGGCGATTTGTATTCTCCATTCTTTAAGCAGGATCAGGTTAACATTTTTTATTGCGGTTGCCTTTTTTATTGATTCTACAATGTTTTCCAGCAAAAGTGAAAAGTCAATAAGCAGGTCTGTGCTGATCTGATGACTCAGCTCATTTAAAAGATATTCGGTGTCAGTAATCATCTTAAAGGAGAGCTTTCTCATTAACCCTTGAATATTATCTTTTAATTTCGGGAACCAGTACACAAGCGTTATGATCAGTACAGCTTCTAATACCTTTGAGTTTATTGAATAACAGGACTCAAGATATTTACTTAATTGTCTTATTCCGAAATAATAGAAACAGATAACCAGCACTGCCTGAAATGAATAAAACACACTTCGCCTGAGCACAAATTCCATATAATTGTAACGATAAACATAATAAGAAAATATGATACTGGGAAAGATGGATGAAAGCATAGTTACCAGGATCATATAATCACCAATATATGGAATATCACTTCCTTTAAGAAGGACTGTACAGGTAACCAGTATTGTTATAAATATGAGAATCCAGAAAATAGAGAAGTGAAATCTCTGCTCCTCCACCTCTTCCACCTTGGTGGAGAGAATGCGGGAGATAACAGCAGAAGTAAATATTGAAAACAGAAGCCAGATGATAAAAGGTTTTACAAATGGTGAACCGCTCATCAGGACATTTGACTCTTCAAAAAACACTATCCTTCCTGCCGTAAATGAGAGAGGCAGAAGTGGAAGATAAATTATGCTAACCATGGTTATCATAATCTTTTTCTGGATCTTCCAGCCGCTTTCCAAAAGAAATAATAGAGCAGTATGCAAAAGTAGGCTTGGTGTTACACCCATTCCCATGCATGCAACCGCATTTGAAGATTGATTGATAATTGGAATGTGTTTTCCAAAGAGCATTAAGCTGAAAAGAGAAATGACATTACCATAATGCCACATAGCCACACTGATCACAAGGAATAAGAAGACAAGTTCACTTCCTTTCTTATTCTTCCTCTGAATAATGAGAATTGAAAGGATTGTGTGGAGGATTGAGCCAAGAATGAAGCCTACTAGAGCTACAATTTCAATTAGTGACATAGTATTAATATACGGAAATTATTTTATATTATTAACAACTAAATTGACTGTCAATAGTAAAAAGAGCTATATTATTAAAGCATTTCTTTGAGCACCAGAAGGCCGGTAATTATGCTGATTTTATATATATAGATAATCATTTGCCTTACAAATATGACAAACTGTTTTAGTGTTGTTTTTACGGCCGATGACCTCTTTTCGTGCCGATATATATTTATTACTATTCCATATTTTCTTGAAAGATTCTTCCTTCAAATTGCCAAAAGAGTGTGTTTCACTATATACAGAACAGCATGGTAAAATGTTGCCGTCCCAGTTGATTACGGTTTCAGTCCAAAGCAGATGACAATTAAATCTCTTTCTGGGCTTCTTTTCTGACATGTTAAAAGTGTTGAATTCCGGATTATTCGGCAGCCATTTTGAATCTCGTTCAAGAGATTGTTCGGCAGTTTCAAATATCTCCTTGCCCATATCAGTGCGGATCTTGTTAATAGACAGCTTTATACCTATCTCTTTTGCTATCGTCTTTGCTGTCTCAATTTCGTGTTCGTTATGGCTGAAGACGTGAAACAGCCATATTAACTCAGTATAGCTGTTTCCTAATTGCTTCTTTTTCTTTAGTAACAGTTTCATGTTGGACATTACTCTGTTAAAATCACCATCAATATGATAGGTTGGATAGGTTGAATTGCTTGCACCATCGCATGAGACGTATATTTTCTGCAGATTAGCTTTAATTATGGCTTCAGCCTGAGCATCATCAATATCAAAGCTCAGATTCGTACTTATCTTTACTGCAATTCTGTTTCGATCGGCATATTCTACCATTTGTATAAGTTCTTTGTTGAGAAGGGGTTCTCCCCAGTTATACAGCCTGATCAGAATAAGATCTTTACCAATTTCGTCTATAATCCTTTTAAAATCGGAGAATGACAGTAAACCTTTCCTGGCAGAAGTATCCTTCTGTCCGGTCGGGCAAAGTGGACAGCGTAGGTTGCAGATATTGCCTGATTCTATCGTTATCTTGGCGGGATAGTAATAGAGATGTGTAGAGCCTATTGAAAACTGGACCTTACCCATAATCAGGTTATAGAGCTTTCTTATGCTGTAGATGCGGAGATGTCTCCGTAAATCTTTTAACATTTTATCTCAGATTATGTTATGGTTTGATTTAAAAGGTCTAATACAACTTTTGATGATTGGTGTACACATTTATCATGTACTCTAATTGATGTCAGATGATTATAGTATAAATTATCATTAATATCAAACGAATCGTTGTAATGTGTGGGTATATATCCTGTTAATTCTTACTGAAAGCAGGTTATTAAAATTTATACTGAATGCTAACTTGGAAGCAAGAAAAAGCTTGAGTTCTTACAAGAAAATCCTATTATGGCTCTTTTGTCTAACTTATTTGCCGTCCGGTGAAAAATGGTGGCAGAAGAGCTGAAATTGATAACGGTTACATAACGAAATAAATCCAAAACTGGAGAACTGTATATGATAATTCTGGGAGTAACACACCCTATCTCATGGAACAACGGGGCATGTATCCTTGTAGATGGCAAACTGGTCGCTATGGTGGAGGAAGAGCGGTTTAACAGATTTAAACATTCGCCGAGAGCATCTGCAGACATGTCAATTGAGTTTTGCCTCAAAAGGGCAGGTGTTACACTGGATGAGGTTGATTATATTGCCATCGGATGGGAATCCGCAGAACGGCAGAAAAAGAAGAAACGATATCCCTGGGAATTTCTGCTCAGACAGCTGCCATTCAGACATTTGGATGAGAAAATGAGATTCGTGAACCATCATGTTGCCCATGCGTTAAGCTCTTATTATGTTTCCGGATTTGATCATTCAAATATAGTATCACTGGACGGCTATGGCGGCAGTGAATCCGGTATACTTGCGGTTGCAGAGGGTGACAAACTCAAGGTGATTAAGTCAATACCCAACAGAAACAGCTGGGGGCATTTGTATGGTGAGATCACAAGCAAGCTGGGTTTTAAATCCCATAGCGATGAAGGGAAAGTCATGGGCCTTGCTGCTTATGGCCAGCATAATGAAAATGAATTTACATTCATCGACTGGGACAGAGATATACCCGTAATCGATAAGAAGGGGTTTAAGAAGTACCTTGCAGGTGTTACACCACGGAAGAAGGGGGAGGAGTTAAACCAGCGTCACAAAGATCTGGCTGCTACCGTACAACACACACTTGAGAGGGGGGCTCTCCAGATGAGCTCATATCTTCGTAATATATCCGGGTCTGAAAACCTCTGCATGTCAGGTGGTTGTGCATTAAACTGTTCAATGAATGGTGTACTCCTTAGATCAGACCACGTTGAAAATATATTTATCCAGCCTGCCGCACATGACATAGGAACGGCATTGGGCGCTGCCGTAAGTGTCTATAAGGATATTGTAGGGCACAGGCCTGATATTGTTTTGGAACACCCTTATTATGGTCCTGATTATACAAATGAAGAGGTTGAGTTTGAGTTAAAGAAGTATAAATTGAATAATTTCAAACGTAGTAATGATATAGCCAAAGAGACTGCCGCCTTGATTGCGGATAATAAAACAGTCGGCTGGTTTCAGGGCAGGATGGAATTCGGCCCGAGGGCGCTTGGAGGCAGAAGTATACTTGGTAATCCTAAGAATAAAGATATGAAGGATATTGTGAATAAGAGTATAAAGGGAAGAGAACCATGGAGGCCCTTCGCGCCGTCATTCCTGGATGAGGATTATGGTGATTACGTAAAGCAGCCTTACAGTTCTCCGTTCATGATAATAGCTTTCCAGGCTCTTGAAGAAAAAGTTCCTGAAATAGCCTCCGCCGCGCATGTAGATAATACGGTAAGGGTGCAGTCTGTCAGGAAAGAAGTCGCTCCCCGATATTGGGAATTAATCAGCGAATTCAAGAAAATAACAGGAGTCCCGGCACTTCTCAATACCAGCTTTAACGTAGCCGGCCAGCCCATTGTCTGCACACCCCGAGATGCAATAATGACCTTCTTCGGCTGCGGCCTCGATTATCTGGCTATAGAAGATTATCTTGTGTGGAAGTAGAAGTGTACATAAATTGTTGTGTTTCAAGAATGGTTTTTTCAGAGACTATTACAGAGATTTCACGATAAGCAATATTCCTGAAACAAACAGGAATATGCCGAATATCTTGTTGTATTTTTCGTTATCTATATTTGTATAAAGAAACTTTTCGGTTAACAGGAAGACAACTACGCCTACTATCAGATATATAACATTGCTGAAGGAGATATTCATATTTTCAGCGGCAAAACCTGGGATGCTGATAATGCCGATAACGGCTAATAAGAGAGTGAGAATCTGAAAAAGTGCAAATGTTCCATAAGATACCCCAACAGTGACCCTGGTTGTATCTTTCGGGTAGTTTTTTTCGTGAACTATTGCCGTCAACAAAGAACCGCCAAGATTTGTCAGTCCGTGAATTATTCCCATAACGACAAAATATGTTTTCTCATATTTTACAAATGATTTTAATATCTGCTCTATTTTTCTGGAATAACTCTTGACGGCGACAAAAAGCATGAACAGTCCTACAAAAATTCCAATACCGAGGTTCTTAAATTTTGCTTCCAGAAACAGTACCAGGGCGAGAAATACTATGACAAACGGTATGGTGATGAACAGTATTCGTTTATAAAAACCTGTGTCTATATATTTGTAGTGCTTGGTTACCTGGAAAATATTGATAGCAATTGATATTGGCAGGACGATTGGGAGTACAAGAGTAAGCTTTTCATATTGCAGAAGGAGTAATGGTGTTCCAAAGAGCAGAACCCCAACTCCGAAGACAGACTGAACTGTTGCCGTTACAATAATTACTGTCAAGGTATATATTGAGACGTCCAGCGGCAGAGAACATATTCCCGCACATTCACTACCATCCATCATATACTTTCTATTAATTAATATGATACCCGCCATAACCAGCCCCATTATGGCAATTTTGGATAGTAACTTCAGTAACTTTATAAATCTTGTTCCCAATTTGTTTTCCTTCACCGCAAAGACGCAGAGAACGCAAATATTTCTACAATACTGAACATCTACGGTGTTTTTCTTAATAGTGTAATATCATTCCTGGCGCCAGCCCGTGCCGCTTCGGACGGGGAGTCGAGGCATCTAACTTGCTTTTTTGCTTCTCTTTTTTCACTCCCTTCAGCACTGCTCATATATCTTTTATTAATGAGTATTATTCCGGCCATTATCAAGCCCATTACGGCTATCTTAACCAATATCTTCGTTAATTTTTCAATTCTTATTCTCATCTGTTTTATTTCCATTCTGTTATCCTTTTACTTAACATTTTTGTGATAAAAGCTCTTCATAAACTTTCTCAACTTTTTCTGCCATGGATTCCTGAGAAAATACATCCTGTGCCTTTTTGAGTGATGCATCAGCCATGTTCTTTCTCAGGTCAATGTCGGTAGCTAATTTTATGGTAGCTGCTGCCAGGTTTTCAGGTGTATCGTCAATAACAAATCCTGTTACGTTATCATCCACTATTGAGGACAGCATTCCCCGATCGGCAGCGATTACAGGCTTTCCCATTGCCATAACTTCCCTCACTGCACGGCATGAGCCGTCTGTACCTGGCATCAGGAATATATTGAAATCCATACACGAGACGGCTTCCACATAATCTCCTGTACGGTAACCTGTATGGACAACAACATCTTCAAGTCCCATAGTTTTGGTAGGTTCTGTTAACAGCTGTTTCTCTTTAGTTCCTCTTCCTATAACCATTAACTTTAACCCTGGGACTTTCTGAGACGCGATCTTTATTGCCTTTAGAAGTATGTCAAATCTTCTATGGGTCTGGATTCTGGCTATGATACCCACTACTATATCTTCGTCTTTCATTCCAAACATCTTCCTGTGGGTGAGTGGTCCGCTTCCGGTATTGAAACGGTGGCAATCAATAGAAGCGTTAATCATGATTGTCTTATCCTTGTTCAATCCAAAACTGTTCATATCTGCTACTCTTGCCTCTTCTGACACCTCAATTAATCTGTCTGTGAGTTTTGTTACACATATTTTATTCCTCAGGTTTTTTTTCAATGCAACCCCGTCATGGTTCGTACGTACGACAGGCAAGCGTATTCCGGAACATCTTGCAGCTATTCCGCCGACTAAATGGTCTTGGTTCCGATGAACGTGGACGATATCATACGCCTTATCCTTCATAAAAAACGAAAGATTCTTCATGTCTGAAATGTATTTGAATAAGCTGAAATGTTTGCTTAAATGAAAGCCGGTAACAGGTACGAGGCCGCGCTCGTGTGCGTATTTTTCAACGGATTCAGAATCCGGAGGAAACGGGTAATCATCCATAGCCTTGCCGCATGCAAGGGTAACGTCATGTCCCCGTCCTTTTAATTCTACACAAAGGTTGAGCGCGGGTTCTGCCGGGCCCGTCCATTTCCAGTCACTGAAAAGATGGAGTATTTTCATTTGTATGCGTTCTCGTCTGTGCCGATTTTCGGTTGGTTTTTTATGCGTAACTCCCATAGTTTAGCATATTTCATGAATACATAAAAAGACGTCGTTATAGCCGCTACCAGCCCCGGCACTCCATCCTGAAATCCGCGTTTGAAGATATATCCTTTAATAAACCTGAAAAGTGGCCTGAATATAAGTTGAAAAGTGAGATTTTTAACACCTTTCTTCTCCATCTCAACAGCACTCATATCTGTGTATTTATCAATGGTATCAAGTTGATGAGAAAGGTTTCTATAAGTATAGTGATAGCAGTCATTCTTCAAGTATTTCGCTTTGCCGTTCAGCTCCAGTGTTGCGTGCGGTTCTTTAACCCACTTACCCTTATCCTTCCTGTAGAGAAGAAGGTCATATGCGGGGTACCACTCGCCATGATTAATCCAGCTTCCAAGATAACGCGTTCTACGCGGGAAATAGAATCCATCGCACTCATTTGAATTATCATTTAAAAGCGACTGGATTTCCTGGTAAAGTTCTGGAGAAATTATCTCGTCGGCATCAGTAAAGAGGATCCATTCATAGCTGGCAAGGCTTACAATATAGTTAGACTGATCTTTGAAGCCGGGCCATTCTCTTTGATAAACTTTGTCTGTATATTTGCGGCATATTTCAACAGTGTTGTCGGTACTGTAAGAGTCGACGACGATTACTTCATCAGCCCACTTTACATTCTCCATGCATTCTTTAATCACGTCTGCATTGTTAAAAGTCATTACACATGCAGAAACCCTGGCTTTGGCCATTATGATACTCCCTGGTAATTACAAATCTGTATTTTGGAACTCAGAGATTAAATCCGCAGTAGTCTGGACCTCCTCTGTTGTCAGTTCCGGATAAATAGGTAAAGACAGTATTTCTCCGGCATTTCTCTCGCTGATGGGGAAATCTCCTGCATTGTACCCAAGTTTTTTATACGCTTCCTGAAAATGAATTGGGGTCGGATAATGTATATGTGTGCCGACTCCACGTTCCTGGAGATAATCTTTGAGGGCATCTCTCTTATTTGTCCTTATTACAAAAAGATGGTATACGTGTTTTGCCCATTGCCTTTCACATGGAAGCTGTACATTTGAATTAAAGAGCAGTTTCTGGTATAGTGCAGCTATTTCCCTGCGCCTGTTCGTCCATGTATCCAGATGTTTTAGTTTGACCCTGAGTACAGCAGCCTGGATTTCATCAAGCCGTGAGTTGAACCCCTCAATTTTTGAAGTGAATTTCTTTACTTCACCGTAGTTTCTGAGCATAATAAGCTTGTCATATAATTCTTCGTTGTTCGTTACTACTATCCCTCCATCGCCATAAGCCCCCAGGTTCTTTGTGGGATAAAAGCTGAAGCAGCCCATATCACCGTAAGTGCCCGCACTTTTGCCGTTGTACTGTGCACCATGGGCCTGGCATGCGTCTTCGACAATTTTCAAATTGTGCGCTTTTGCCAATTTAATTATTTGTTCCATTTCCGCAGAGTGGCCGTATAGATGCACAGGCATTATTGCCCTTGTTTTGTTCGTAATTTTTTTTTCTATCTTTTTTGTGTCTATTGTGTAGGTATCCGGCGTAACATCAACAAGTACCGGTCTGGCACCCGCACTTGAAATTGCAGATATGGTAGGGACTGCCGTATTTGGGACAGTAATTACTTCATCCCCGGGCCCAACGTCACAAGCCTTTAAGGAAAGATGTAATGCTTCAGTACCTGAACCTACTCCTACGGCAAATCCGGCACCAAGATAGTCTGCAAACTCTTTTTCAAACGATCTGACGTTTTCGCCCAGTACAAAATTTCCACTTTCGAAAACGTTCGTAAAGGCACTGGCCAGCTCAGTCTTGAGGTAATCATACTGCCTTTTAAGGTCAAACACCGGAATTTTCAAATTGCTCTTTCCTCACCAATAATGCTCTCTGTATTTCTCATAGTAATTAAATGACGATTTTAGTCCTTCTTCCAGCGAGACCTTTGGTTCCCACCCGACGGTACTCTTAATTTTTTCAAAATTTGCAATGTAATCTCCTATTTCTATTCTTTTAAGGTCTTCATCGAATGGGATCAATTCATAATTGCCTTTATTATAAACACCTATCATTGTTTCTACCAGGTCTACAAGATTTTTTGGGGTTCCTCCGATGTTGTAGACTTCACCGTTGGTTTTTTCACTGCAGGCTACCAGCAGCAGTGCTTCTACAACATCATCAACATAATTTATATCTCTAATTTGTTTACCATCACCGTATAATTTTATAGTCTGACCTTCTATGAGCTGCCGGATAAACCAGTTAATTATTCCCTGCTTGTGATGCCTCATCTGATGTCTCGGCCCATATGTATTTGTTAGCCTGAGAGAGACAGCTCTTATTCCATAAATATTGTTATATAGAATGTGATATGACTCGCCCGCAATATTATTGATACCATTAACGTCTGTAGGGTGCATCAGGTGCTTTTCGTCTACAGGCAGCTGGTCCGCTCTACCATATTGCCCTCTAGTGCCTGCGAAAACAATTTTGACATCTCGGTTATTTGTACGGCAGGATTCCAGGATTGATAATTGGCTTCTGCAGTTAATTTCCAGATCGGTAAAGGGATCTGTCATACTGTCTATGTGGCTTAAAGTACCCGCAAGGTTGAAGATGATATCCTTGTCCTTTACCAGATAGTCCATACTATGCTTGTCCCTTACATCAGCAATATTAACTGTCACCTTGTCCTCGATGCCACTAATATTAAAGTTATTCCCTCCGTATTCCGGTATCAGCGAATCGACAAGGCAAACGTCTGCATCCATCGTCACAAGCCGTTGAGCCAGTGTGCTGCCGATAAAACCAAGCCCGCCGGTTATTAATATCTTCCTGTTTTTGAAATTATTTTCCATATTGCTTTTCATCTATACCGATCAATGGATTGTACCAGCAAATGCTGGGAATTAGTTTTTTGTACACGTTTTGAGGTATAAACCCGCCTTGCGAGGTATTGTCAATTAAGGGCTAAATAACCTCTAATATCTGTTTTTGTCAAGTAAAATCTAAATCGTGAAATACTACTAACTCTTTCTGTCCAAAGAATTTCCAATAAATAACTTGAAATTATTCGAAACTGAATCATAATGACAAAATTCTATTTTTTCAATCATTTTACCAGAAAAAATGAAGCTGAATTCTGATATGGAAAAGGGGGGTTCCTGTTAAAAGGAATTTCTGCGGGTCATTTTCAGATCAGTACGGAAGAAATGGCAAATACTCCTACCTGTACTCAGCCTCGTAAACTCGCTTATTATCTGGTTTCTTTTTTTGTCTCTGCCTGGCTTTTGTTTCTTATTCCGGTCTTTGGATGGATTGCAGGTATCCGGTTTGTCATGGTTGGAGATAAGCAGTACATATGATTTCTAAAACAATGAGATGTAATAAAATATCAATAGTAGTTCCAACATATAAAGAAGCGGAAAATGTCGGCATTTTGACAAGACGTATTCATAAGACTATGACAGAATATAACATCTCTTATGAAATAATATTCGTGGATGACGATAGCCGGGACGGTATCGATAAAATAGTTTCAAATCTTTCCGCTGAGGGCCTTAATGTACGGCTCATTCTACGAAAAAATGAGCGTGGACTCTCCACCGCTGTTCTTCGAGGTTTTTCAGAAGCAGAAGGGGATATCCTGGTGTGTATGGATGCCGATTTGAGTCATCCTCCTGAATCCATACAAGAGATGGTAAATAAGATCCTCAAAGATAATGCGGAATTCGTTATAGGCAGCAGATATGTAAATGGTGGAAGCACCGATTATAAATGGACAATCTATCGCAGGATAAACAGCAAAATAGCCACTCTAATTGCAAAACCCTTTACAACGTTAACAGATCCAATGAGCGGGTTTTTTGCTATATCTGAAAGTGTTTACAGGCGTGGAAAAGGCTTTAATCCGATAGGCTATAAAATTGCACTCGAACTGATCGTGAGATGCAGATGTAATAACGTATTTGAAGTACCAATACATTTTTCAGAACGCCAATATGGTAAAAGCAAGTTAACCCTTAAAGAGCAATTGAATTATCTGGTGCACATAAAAAGGTTGATTGGCTACAAATTAAAATCTCTTAATGAGTAAGCTGTTGCCGGATAATAGTTGGCATCGTAAATAGTTTTATAGAGAAATAGTATCTGACATGCTAAACAAACATTCTAGATTTGCAATTCTTATTATAGTTTCAGGCTTTCTGACGAGGTTGATAAATATAAAACAACCTTTACTTGAGGTTGCTTCATGGAGGCAGTGTGATACAGCAGCTATAGCCCGTAACTTTTATTACAATGGAATGAATATCTTCTATCCCCAGATACTGGCTGGTGGTACAACAGAAGGTTATATCGGAGAAACTGAGTTTCATATTTATCCATTTGTTGTAGCAATACTGTATAAGATATTTGGTGTGCATGAATTTCTGGGTAGATTAGTCTCCATCCTTGCTTTCTGTGGTGGAGCATTTTTCTTATACAGGTTGTCAAGGAAATATGTAGATGGAACAACCGCTCTGATCGCCTTGCTGTTTTATACATTTAACCCTTATATATTCTTTTACTCAAGATCTTTTCAGCCGGAATCATCCATGCTGTTTCTTTCCATAGCTATGCTCTATTTCTTTAAAGAGTGGATAGACAGGGAAGGGTGGAAAAGGTTTGTACTGATGACATTGTGCGCGGCACTTGCATTACTTATAAAACTCCCGACAATCTGTTTAGGATTGCCTTTGCTATATCTTTGTTTAAAGAAATATAAATATAATTTTATAAGACAATGGAAATTATGGCTGTTTGTCTGCCTGATCTTTATACCTGCTTTTTTGTGGTACAGACACTCGCACTATCTGGTAAGTTTAAACAATCTCTCATGGAGCAACCTTTCACTAAGTGACTATTCAATTTATTTAGATTACTCTTTTTACAGGAGGGTTTTCTACACGGAAATATTAGAGAGGGATCTGATATACGTTGGGGGTATTTTGCTGGTCCTGGGTCTAATATTTACCTTTAAGAAGAAGGAGTTCGGATATATACGGTATTGGCTGCTTGCCATAGTTATATTCTTTTTTCTGGGGGCAGAGAAAACTATGGTCCATACGTACTATACCATACCATTGATCGCCCCTGCTTCGATATTGATAGGATATGCCATTTGCAATTCTACAAGATTAATATCTACATACAAAATTACCGGAATAAAAAAAGCTGTTTTGCTGACACTATTTTTGCTCATAGTAGCGCCTTTGCCTTTTATTGGTTACCATAAGATAACCGGCAGATATAAAGCTGATAGACTGGCAAAGGATTATCCTATTTATAAAGTGGGGAAGGTGGTTGAAGAGGTAACGTTAAAAAATGACCTTATTGTAGGGTATTTATGGGGCGGACCTGAAATATTGTATTATTCAAACAGAAGAGGATGGGCTGCGGGTATTTATATCTGCTCAATTGAAGTTATAGAAAGTTTCAGGAGAAGGGGTGCAAGCTATTTTGTTACAACTGTACAGGATCAGATTGATAGTAATGTAATCGACTACTTGAAGAAGAATTACGAAACGATCAGATCTACCAATGAGTACCTTATTATCAAATTATAATGTGCAAAAAAAAATAGAATATGTAAAATATGATACATGCAGGAAGAGTATCTTAAGAGGCCTATAGGCTATGAACATGATCAGGGAAAAAGAGAAATGCCGACAGTAAGCGTAATTATACACACTTATAATAACGAAAAGTATATTGGAGAGACTATAGAGTCTGTTCTTAATCAAACATACGACGACTTTGAAATCATAGTTGTTGATGATGGATCTGTGGATGGTACACGTGATGCACTTCTGCCATATATGCAAAAGATAAGATATCATTACAAGGAGAATGGCGGAATTGCAAGCGCCAAGAATGCCGGCATTGGTTTATCTGAAGCTGAGTTTGTCGCATTTCTTGATCATGATGATTTGTGGGACCCTGATAAACTCAAACTACAGGTGGAATATTTCAGGAAAAATTCCCAGGTAGGTCTGGTTTATGCCAAATATACCAGTTTCAGGGATGGTAAAGAGCTGAGAACAAAACCTGAGAAAGGGTACAGCGGCTGGATATTTAAAGAGCTTCTTGCCAAAAGCTTTATCCAGACTTCAACCGTTATGGTAAAAAGGGAATGTCTCAATGCCGTAGGGCCATACGATGAATCATTTTCTCTTGGGGATGAATATGACATGTTCTTACGTATAGCTAAACGGTTCCAATGCGGTTTTATTGATAAAGGGCTTACAAGGTACAGGGTGCATGATACCAACGCCTCAAAGAATGATTTCCTTTTTGATAATGAGAACCTTGGTGTTTATAAAAAGGTTTATAATGATTGTACAGACCTTGACGGGGTAGAGAAGAAAATACTAAGGAAAAGAATTGCCAGGTACTGTATGAAGGTTGCAGAAGGCCTTTATAGTCAGGGCAAGCTGGATGAATCAAAGAAATATCAAATGGAAGCGAACAATTATTTACCATTTTACAAACGAATTACCAGTAGCATGAGTTTCAAAACGTAATCACGCCATTAATTATCTACAATATTTGCAGCTTATGAAAATTGCCTTAATTATCTATAAGTATTTGCCAACAAAGGGAGGCGGTGAAGGTTATCTCGCCAATTTCGCAGATCAGCTTGCAGAACGGGGGCATGAGGTACATATCTATGCCAGTAAATGGGAGAGTAACAATGATAAGATGCACTATCACACGATTCCTTCCATAAGGTATCCTAAATTTCTTAAAGATATTTCATTTGTAATAAACAGCTATAATAGAATGGCAAAAAGTGATTACGATATTGTTCATGTTGTCGGCAGGGCTCTGGGAATGAACGTATTTAATCCGCACTGCGGAGTTGAAAAAGCATGGCTGAAACAGAATTACCTGTCAACAAGTTGCCCTCTTTACAGGACTTTAAAACAGATAGCTGGTTTCTTCAGTCTCAGGCAGAATTTTATCTTATGGCTGGACAGAAAACAGTATACGGGTAAAGGCGTTTCCAGGATTATCGCCATATCAGATATGATAAAGAGTGATATCGTCAAATACCATAATATAGATCCTCAAAAGATAGAAGTAGTCTATAATGGTGTAGACCTCAAGAGATTCAATCCGGAAAACAAAATTAAATACAGAAAAGTTATGAGGGAGAAACTGTCTCTGGGAGAAGAACTTGTTATTCTGTACATCAGTAACAACTTCCGGTTGAAGGGTCTTCTTACTCTGGTAAAGGCACTGGGCGAGCTTAAAAAATCCGGAAAGGATTTTAAAGCCCTTATAGTAGGAAGAGGAAAAGAGTCTCCATATCGTAAACTTGCTGAAAAACTGGGTTGCCTGGAAAATTTGATGTTCTTAGGCCATGTAAACGAGATAGAAAAGTATTACGCGGCATCAGATCTTTATGTGCATCCAACATTTTACGACTCATGTTCGCTTGTTACCACTGAATCTCTGGCAAGCGGCCTGCCGGTGATTACTACAATATTTGATGGTGCAAGCGGGATAATGGAAGATGGCAAGGACGGCTTTGTTATAAGAGATCCGGAGGATTACGGGACATTGGCAGAAAAGATATCTATATTCTTCGATGCTGAGTTCAGAGAAAAGGCATCCATTGCAGCGAGAGAAAAAGCAGAAAAATTTCCGGCAGAGAAAAACTGTGAACAAATTTTAGAAATATATAAAGAGGTGGTGGCATAATTACATGAAGATACTATTCCTGGTTCAAGGCCTCGATGTGGCGGCAAGCAGGTACAGGGTGCTTCAATATCTTCCATATCTCAAGGAGCATGGAATCGAGGCATCCGTTCAGCGTTTTCCGAAAGGGTTCTTTGCCAAGTTGAAGGTATTCAAGAGTGTAAACCAATACGATATTCTGTTTATACAGCGAAAGAGATTTCCCGTTCTCTGGCTCAGGCTCATAAGGAAGAACGCAAGAAGAATCGTTTATGACTTTGATGACTCTGTAATGTACCGTAATTCCAAGTATGTCAGCAATGAATCAAAAACGCGGGTTAAAATGTTTAAAAATATGGTTAACGCTTCTGACCACGTTATAGCGGGAAATGAATATTTACAGAATAATACTACGCCGTATACGCAGGATGTGACAATTATACCATCCCCTATCGACATGTCTTCCTATCCTCAAAAGAGATATTCGAAAGAAAGTGACAACATTACCCTGGGCTGGGTAGGTGCTCATGGAAGTATTCATTATCTGAAGAAGATGAAACCCATATTTGAAGCTCTTGGCAAAAAGAATGATAAATTAAGGCTCAAGATTATATGTGATACTTTTTTTGATTGCGAAAATATGGTTGTGGAAAAAAAACAGTGGAGTGAGAAGGACGAAGTTGCAGACATTCAAAGTTTTGATATAGGGCTGATGCCGCTTATGGATGATCCATGGTCACATGGGAAATGCGGGTTGAAGGTATTGCAGTGTCTTGCAACAGGAGTTCCGGTAGTCTGCAGTCCGGCAGGGATCAACAGGGAGATCGTTAAGGACGGTGTACACGGTTTCTGGGCAAATTCTCAGGAAGAGTGGATAGAAAAACTTGAAATCCTTATAAATGACCATGAGCTGCGAAGAAAAATGGGAATGGCAGGGAGGGAGAGAGTTATTGAGCATTATTCGCTCAAGGCAAATGCGCCAAGGATGCTTAAAATATTTCAGCAATTAATTTAGTATGGAACAGATAATTATAGCAAGAAAAATAGTGGTCAGGGCTCCCAACTGGGTTGGTGATGTTGTGATGGCAACGCCCGCATTCCGGTGCATCAGAGAAAACTTTCCAGGTTCACACATAACGTTACTGATTAAGAGAAATTTGAGAGGAATAGTAGATGGTTCTCCCTGGTTTGATGAGGTTATCGAACTGGAACCTAAGGCCGGAAAGAGTAAGAACGGATTTGCTTTTCCGGTAAAGGTTTGCGGTGGTAATACGAAGGAATATGCAGGACTAATTCGTAAAATAAGCCGTGAGCGGTTCGACCTGGGTTTTCTATTCCCTAATTCGTTCAGTTCCGCCCTTATGTTATGGTTAGGTGGAGTAAGAAGGCGCATTGGGTACTGTCGTGATGCACGTTATCTCTTATTGACCGATCCCATAGCGAGGCCAAGCGAAGATGGAAAATTTCTGCCGACATATATGGGCGATTATTATTTAAAGTTATGTACTCAACTTGGCTGCGAGGTAACTTCCGGAAAACCTGAGCTGTTTATTTCCAAAGAATGTGAAGAAAAAGCAAATGAGATATTGAAGAAATATGATATCGACAAAAAACCTTTCATACTGATGAACCCCGGTGCATCCTACGGCTCGTCGAAACTCTGGACGGCAGAGGGATTTGCCAGGACAGCAGATCTGTTAAAGGAGGTTGTTGACTGCAATATCGTCCTCACCTCGGGCCCCGGTGAGACAGAACTTGCTGATGATATTGAAAAACTTTCAAAGTCAGGCCTGATCAACCTTTCAAGGGCTGCAATCTCCCTGGATGTTTTTAAAGTGATTGTAAAGCGATGCAAGCTTTTAGTAGCGTTGGACTCAGGGCCGAGGCATTATGCGGTAGCCCTGAACCGGCCTGTAGTTGTACTGATGGGCCCTAATGATCCCAGGTATACTGAATCAGAATATGAGACAGGTAAGGTAATAAGGGAAGATGTAGAATGCTCACCATGCCAGCTCAAGACGTGTCCCATAGATCGGCGCTGTATGACCATGATAACGGCGGAGAAGGTTGTACAGGCATGTGTCGATATTTTAGGGCATCAGGGAAAAGAACAAAACTAAGAAACCACAAAATCACTTCATTAACGTTTCTTAATCTTTCCTTCATCATATCTTAATATTTTGAAAATATGTTTTTAGCTGTCATTTTAAAACTTGTTATGGGTTTCAATGATAACTGATAAATATTCACAAGGTAAATGAAACAACTAACGTTTACATCTCAGCCACTTCCTTACACCATGGGTAATGGAGGCGATCTAATAAAACATGGCCTTTTAGCTGAATTTACAAACTGGCACTGCAGAGAAATCACCCATAGCCTTACATATTACGACCCTTTTGGCGGTCGTCCCTGGCAGGAGCCAATTCATGATGCTGTTTCTAAAAGGCTAAAGGCACTTGATGTATGCCCACTGAAAGCGGTTCAATCAATGCATTCGGGAAAATATCTTGGTAGCGGGCATATCGTGTCTCAAATAAGTGAACAATACGGAAATAGAATTGAAGTTTTTTCATCAGACAAAGATTCTGCCGCCAGACATGATCTTGAAGCCAGTGGGTTAAATATGATCAGGTTGAGAGGATTCAATCCGGAAGATGGATTGTCAATTCTTCAAAGCAGTATCGACAATAGTAAATATACTCTGATGTTAATTGATCCATTTTATGATCTTGAAAATATAAACAAAAACATATTGAGCAAAATCACACAGAAAGTAAAAATTGGAAATACTTCAATTGCCTTGTTTATATTGTATTGTGATGCAGAAATCAATCATTGGTATCAATTCAAAGAGATACAAGAGTCCTCAATAAAAGGAAACATTAATTGTATTTCTCTTCAGTGTGAAGCAATAGAAAATTCTATAATCTGCGGTGAGTCAAAATTTCACTCATCCATTATACTTTACACTCACATGAATTATCCAATAGACAAACTGAACATTCTTTCTGAAAACATAGCTAAATACTCAAGAAACCTTACAAAAACAATAGGCTTTCCTATTAGATCTGGTAGTCAGATCATCTCATAGGAATGTATATTAGTCTGGTTGTAATATTCAAAAATTTAGATATAATCAATTGAAACTGACAGAGCAAGAAGTCGGTTTGATTATAAACTTTTCGGTGAAATAGTAGATTCAAACTTTTTTTTTAAAGATCTGTGTTCAATCCGTGTTTATCAGTGGCTGGATTCAAATCTGATGATTTCAATATCCAATCCTCTTTATCAGAAACTGTGCTTCCTTACGAATTGTAGTTACGCTCCCGTCATCCGACCCGGTTTTATATGTATCGATGTAGCTACCTGTTTTTGATGGTTCATAGCCTGATCGTATGTATAAATTTGCTTCCGGGGTGGTATTTGAATATGTTCCAAGGCCGATGAGCAGACACCCTCTTTTGAGTGCTTCGTTCTCACACTCCCTGATGATTGCGGTAGCGATTCCCTGTGACCTAAACTCTTTTAACACTCTCAGACGGTAGATTTCAGGACAATCCGGATACTCATTCCTCACTGACTCTTCTCTCGGTCCCAGCCACCTGACTAATGCATGCCCGACAGGATTACCGTTAATCCAGGCAACAAAAAAGGAGATATTGGACAACGACTGATCGTGAAGATCGTCGGCATGAGTGCGTCCAAACTCACTCTTGAATGTGCAGTCCATTTTGTCCAGATCCGCCTTTTCGATTTGACGTATTGTAAGCTCAGACAGTTTATTCATACTGTTGGATATGTATTCATCCCTTTTTGATCTCATAACGTTATATAAATAGGGCAATAAAACGTTTTTACTTACTGAATCCGAAAGATACAGAATTCATAGTTTAATTAAACTCTCTTATTATCTCATCGTGTTCTTCCCACAAATGGCGGTATGATGTTGAATCACGTAATTTGTCAGCAAGCACGCCAGGTTTACTATCAGCATGTCTTGTAGGGTAGTAGGAACAGCCACTTATAATAGATAGAAGAGAAAAAAGAAAGATTGATAGATTAAGTATCTCTTTCATATTATTACGAACTAATATATAAATATACAGATGTCACTTGCTTCAAATACTATACTTATGATTTATATTACTTCAAATCAATATTCAAGTGAAATTTCGAGGAAGCTGAGGAATACTTAATAGATTATTAACCACCCCATTTCCCCTCCTTCGTATGGAGGGGATTAGAGGTTGGTTTTCCCTGGTTTATTGATAACGTGTTGTTTTTTCTTGATTTAGACATTTCTTAAAGTTATTCTTAACTTGAGTTTAAGTCTTATAACTAGTTAATGTTGCTTAACGTTAAACAGAAACTTCCACAACTTTAGATCACTTCAAACTTTAGGCACTTTTAGCTTATTTAAGTAATAATGCTATGTCTATAAAAACGATTAAGAATGGAACTGAGTGGACTGTAAGGGATGGGTACGAAAGGGTTCTGGACAGCTTTAACACTGACGATCTCCTTTCAGACATGGACGGTAAGCGTTATAAATTAGTAAAGAAAAACAGGGTGCGCTCTGTCATCTCAATGCAGGGCTCTGATATAAATGAAAATGGAATTTACATTAAACATTTCAAGAGAGGTGGCTGTCGGGATTATATAAAGTACCTGTTTGTACCAACCAGGGCCAGGACGGAGTGGGAGGTTGGGAATGCTCTGCTGAGTAAAGATATCAATACCGCTCTGCCGCTTGCGATTTCTGAGAGAAAAAGCTGTCTCTTTATGGTTACTGAGACGGTTGCAAACAGTGAAGATCTCATGGAATTCTGCCATGCGAATTATGAAGGTATCCTGTCAGCAGGGAAAGAGTCTGAAAAAAAAGCTCTGCTGGACAAACTGGCACTGTTTATAAGGGATATTCATGAAAAGGGGTTCTGCCACTACGATCTTCACGCAGGTAATATATTGATTAAATTCAAGAAGGAACAGAATGTTACTGGTTATGATCTGTACTTAATGGACCTTCATCGCGTAAAGATATTTAAAAGTGTATCAATCAACAAGAGAATTCATAATCTTGCACAGATTTTTAACTCATTGTCATCAATATTGTCAAGTGCCGACAAACTGGATTTTGTCAGATTGTATGGGGTTAATGCGCTTGGTAATGTCACGGATGAAAATGACCTGGTACGGGAAATAGATGAACAATCCATAAGGATAAGGAACACCCATTATCGAAGCAGGCTGAAAAGATGTCTGAAAGAGAGCAGTGCCTTTTCAAGGAAAAGTTTTGCGGGGATGAAGATGTTTTTCAGGAAAGGTTATAATACTGACAGTATGCAAAAACTGATAGATAAGCACAACAGTGCATTGGCTGATAATAATAGTGCCGTAATAATGAAAAGAGACTCTAAAACGGTATTAACAAGCCACACTTTTAAAGATAAAACAGTTTCAAATGTTGTAGTAAAACAATATAAGGCTGGATGTGCCGGTTGCCTTGTTAAAAATATCTTCCGCGGTTCTGCAGGAAGGAAGGCGTGGGTTGCCGGCAACGGTTTGAGGGTATACGGCTTCAACACTCCTTTGCCGCTGACTTTAATAGAGAAGAGAATATCAGGGATTACTACAGATAGTTATTTAATAATGGAAGAGGTAAAGGATAGCCTTGAGATGGATAGATACATATTGAAGAATTTCGACAAACGATTAGAAACTAACCGATATAAAAAGGATAACCACCCCATATCCCCTCCTTCGCAAGGAGGGGAAAAAGGGGAGGTAAATAATGTTGACAAAATTCCACCTGATAATGATCAGTCACAGCATTCACTACGTGAAAAGATTAAAAAGAAAAGGGAATTGATAAGTGACTTTGCAAAGACTTTGGGCAGGATGCACAACCATAACATCTTCCATCATGACTTGAAGACGTGTAATATCATGGTGAAAGAGGATGGTGAGACGTTCGACTTCACATTTCTGGATTTTGACAAGGTCTCATTTAATGAAGAGATATCTGTTAGAAAAAGAGTGAAAAACCTGGTACAGATTAATCTCTCCACACCGAGACTGTTTACGTTAGCGGATAGATTAAGATTCTTAAATGAGTACCTGGCTCAATGTAATATTGCCAATGAAAAGAAGAACATACTAAGAGAAGTAATAAGCCTCAGCAAGACAGAAAAAATACTCTACGTATCATTTCAGGGAGATGTGACAGAAGATTGGTAGATATATCCTTCATAATTGTAAACTGGAATACCCGCGATATCCTGATGGATTGTCTGAACTCTATTTATAAGACGGTAACGGATATTGAGAGCGAGATATATGTAGTTGATAACAATTCAACAGACGGAAGCCAGGCAGAGGTAAAAGAGAAATTCCCAGATGTAAAGCTTATGGAAAACGAGACAAATACCGGATTTGCTCACGCAAATAATCAGGCTCTAAAATTAATGCAGGGTAATTTTGCAGTACTCCTCAACTCAGATGCTGTCCTGAAGGAGAACTCTATAAAGAAACTGTTAACATTTATATCAGATAATCCCGGTGTTGGAATAGCGGGTGTTCAGCTTTTAAACGATGACGGTTCCAGGCAAAACTCAATAGACAACTTTCCATCCCTGGAAACAGAAATATTTAATAAAAGCATTCTCCGTCTCATCCTTCCAAAAAAATATCCGGGTAAGAACGTAAGTTATAAAGATCCGATTGAAGTGGATTCTGTAATAGGTGCATGTATGATTGTCAGGAAAGAGGCGATTGACGAGGTAGGGGATTTAGATGAAGATTATTTTATTTTTCTCGAAGAGACTGACTGGTGCTTCAGGATGTATAAAAAAGGGTGGAAGGTCTATCATGTTCCGGATGCAGAGGTCTTTCACCTTTCAGGCCACAGCAAGAAAAAAAATCCCTGGAGATCTCAGATTGAATATTACAAGTCTCTGTACCTGTTTTTCAGAAAGAACAGAACCCCGGCTTCTTACCTGGCACTGCGAATCCTGAAGCCGTGCAAGATTTCAATCAACCTTATGTTGAACATTTTAGGAAATCTGATAACGATGTTTCAAAGTGAAGGACTTAGAAGCAGGTTACTGAAGTACTATAAACTGTCTGTATGGCACTTGCTCATGTGTCCGGATAAAATGGGCATTCAGAAAAAAAAATAATAAATGAATAATAAGCTTTTACCGGTTTCTACTGCTATCGTCGCGTCTCTCTTTGTTTTCATTCTATTCTGGTTTATTGACCGATCAGAAATGAAACAGCATAAGGCTTTGAACCGGCTTAAGGTACTTCATGAGTTGAGTATTATAAGAGCGAATCTGGAAAGCGGTTTGAACTCAAGATTATTCCTTGTGTCCGGTTTGATTGCTTACACTACTCTGAACCATGAAATAGATATAGATGAATTTCACTCTTTGGCCGGAGCCCTGGTTGAAGGTTACACCGGTGTCAGGAGTATACAATTGGCTAAAGATTCGGTAGTCAGTCATATACATCCATTGTCCGGGAATGAAAAGGCAATTGGGTTGAAATTATTAGAGCATCCACAACAGAGATTTGCTGTTGAAAGGGCGATAAGTACAAAAAAGACAGTTGTGGCTGGACCTGTTAATCTGGTGCAGGGAGGCAAAGCCTTTATCAGTCGTACACCGATATTCATTCCATCTGATGCGGAAGACAAAGGAGATTCCAAATATTGGGGATTAGCAACTATTCTCATTACTCCTGATGTTTTGTTTAAAGAATCAGGGCTGCTGGAATTCAACGGTAATATTCAATGTGCAATTCGAGGGGTGGACGGGTTAGGAGCTGAAGGAGAAATATTTCTGGGTAATAAGACGGTTTTTGAATCTGCACCTGTCTTTTTAGATGTTACTTTGCCGAACGGGTCATGGCAGCTGGCGGCAATTCCACTTGGAGGGTGGTCGAAGGTAGTTTTGGTTTCGTGGGAGATAAGGATTATTGGAGGACTAACAGGGATTTCTGTTGGTTTCCTGGTGTTCTTCTTTGCAAGAAATAGAATTCGCCTGGGTATGGAGAAACATAAGCTTCAGATTGCCCTGGATGATGTTAAGAAACTAAGCGGCTTATTTCCGATCTGTGCCAGTTGTAAAAAGATACGTGATGACCAGGGCTATTGGAATCAAATCGAAGAATACATTCGTGATCATTCTGAAGCAGAATTTACTCATAGCATCTGTCCTGAATGCACTAATAAGCTTTACCCTGATAAGATAAATAAAAAGATCAATGAAGAGAATGGAGAATCTTAAGAAATTACTTGTTGCAAAGGTTGTCTTCCTGTTTTTAGCAGCCTTCATTGCAGTTTCCGGACTTTCAGCCGACTCTGTTGTTAAGGTTACACTGCTTCATCTCAATGATGTTTATGAAATAGACCCTGTTAGTGGAGGTATTCAGGGTGGCCTTGCACATGTTGCAACCTTGAAGAAGCAGCTTCTCAAGGCAAATCCGAATACTTATGCCATACATGCCGGAGATTTTTTCAGTCCCCCCGGCATTGGGAACAGCGCCTTTTTCCAAAAATAGTTTGAATTATATCAGAATTGGCATATTTAATGCTTGAACGTTATAATACATCAGTTAAGTATCAGAATACTGAAAAAAAGTTCGGGTTATTTTTTTAACTATTTGTTTGAAAGGGAAAAACTAGATGAAATGTAAGAGTTATTTTTTATTGATTCCAGTATGCCTATTGTCTGTAATACTACTTTACAATTTATCAGCTTTTAGTGTAAGTGCTGATGAAGAGGCTAGTCAATACGGTCAGGAAGTGAGTGAATTAAACGAGCGACAAAAAGAGGAGATGAAGGAACTTAAGGAAAAGCATAAAAAGGAAGTAAAAGAGCTCAAAAACAGACACAAGGAAGAAAAAAAGGCTTTTATTGCAGAATGGAAAGATGTAGGCGGTAAAGAAAGAGGTGAAAGTAGTAGTGATGATAGCAGCGGTGAAGGAAAGGTGAAAGGCAAGGACAAAGATAAGGACAAAGGTAAGGGCAAAGACAAGGACAAAGACAAAGGTAAGGGTAAAGACAAGGACAAAGGTAAGGGTAAAGACAAGGGCAAAGGTAAGAGTAAGGATAAAGATAAGAAGAAAAAAAAGAAAAAGAATTCAGGAAGCGATGATGATTAACAGGTTTTCGGCTTTTGGCTGGGGATTGTTAATCAGTAAAGTTGTTTTCTGTTAGTTGTACAATGGAGTGCAGGTGTTTGATATATCACCTGCACTCTTTTTTTTAGAGTTGCTGAGTGATAAGCTGTAAAATGGTTTAGCAATGGTAACAAAATAGGTTCTTTGTTATACAAGAAACACAAAACATGGGTCTTTATGAAAGGTATCTATTACCGCACATTATAGATTTTGGGTGTAGTTCTGAGGCTATACAGGTGCAGCGGGGGAAGGTCGTTCCGCTTGCAGAGGGGCGGGTATTGGAAATTGGTATAGGCTCAGGGCTTAACATTCCGTTTTATAATGTCGGAAAGGTAGACTTCGTCTGGGGGTTGGAACCCTCAGAGGGAATGCGCAGAAAGGCAAAAAAGAATTTAAACCGGTCTACTGTTGAAGTAAAGTGGCTGGATCTTCCCGGAGAAGAGATACCGTTGGAGAATAACAGCGCTGATACAGTGCTGCTGACCTATACACTGTGTACTATTTCTGATTGGTATGCAGCATTAAGGCAGATACATCGTGTTCTAAAGCCCGGTGGTAAGCTGTTATTCTGTGAGCATGGAGCCGCACCTGATAAATCTGTCATTAAATGGCAGAACAGGATCAACCCCGTCTGGAAGATAATCAGTGGTGGCTGTCATTTGAACCGGCCAATACCAGAATATATCCATGAGGGCGGCTTCAGTATCAAAACGATGGAAACCCTATGCCTGCCTAAAACTCCCAGGATTGCCGGTTTTGATAATCATATAGAAGGCACCTCCAATTGCATCTTACATGTATTATAATG
>CAYFOK010000002.1:0-279161 GCA_964344685.1 uncultured Candidatus Scalindua sp.
CAAAGAGGTCTAGGCCCGGACATATCGCCAGGCACTCCCCACTGGAAGAGTGGCAGTGAAATATATCAAAGCAGTTGGCTTCATCTTTTGCAATCTCTTCCGCGGAAAAGCCGACTATCTGCTCACAGGCAGGATTAAACAAGACGATCTTTCTATCTTTATCAAAGATAAACACACCATCATTCAGGTATTGTAATGCAATTTCCTGTAAACTTTTCTTATTTTCGATAATGCCTGTCATGTTAAGCTCACTTAAAGTTACTGTATTTTATTATCTATCGTGTAAAAACAGATATTCCAAAACTTGTTAATCAAATAGATTATGTGGAAATTATTTCACTTTTTTCAGCCCAATCGGGGTTCGTCTTTACATATTCGTATCTGGCAATGAGAGCATTCGCGTATTCTACATGAGACCACATAAGAGGTACTGCAAAATGGATGACATTTTTCTTGCTATCAGAGATATCTTTTCTGATCTGATCGTAGCTTTTCTTCATGAAGAAAAGCTCCTCTACGATAAAATCGTAGGATAAGTTGGGTATTAAGATGTCAGGATGAAACTCTTTTTTAGCATCAAGTCCGACTTCCCACTCCAACCGGACAAACTCTTCAAACCTTCTTTTCGTACTTAAATGTTCGGGAATATACCCCTCGTCAGTGCTATACTGGTCAATCTGGTTAAGTATGGTATCTCCCCTCTCTATCTCTCCCTCTTTATAGTGATGTTGGGCCAGCATTGCAGTGTATTGAATCCATGGTCCGTTTCCTGCATGGATATGGGTTTCAATATCTTCTGTAAAAGGAAGATATCTCTGCAGCATGCCAAGTTCCGGATCCCACAGGTTATCTACCATGAAATTTATAGACTTGTTGATAATATCAGGATTTTCATTCAGCACACAGGTATCACAATGATCCTCTTTGCATTGAAAATAAGTGGGACTCATCATTGTTACATCCGGCCTCAAGTCAAAAGTGCCATCCTTAGTTATACGCCTCACAAATCGCTCATTGAGTATAAAACGCCGATGCACGGATTGGCAGAAACGGCATTTGAATGAGAGCTCTTCGGCAAAGAAGTCTTTCAAATCAAACTTTTTCGTCAGCTGAGAGATCAGATTGAAGAAGAGTATGTAAACGTGATTTACCCAGATACTGTATCCCTTCTCAATTGCTGATTCATGTATACCCGTAGTGGAAAAAAAGAGGAAAATCTCTTCACGATAAAAATGTTTAAGGGCAAATTGAATTGCTTTTTTTATACCTTTGAGATACTCTTCTAATTGAGCCGGATCCTCCTGGCGGCTGTAACAGGACAGTAAGTAATTTGCCAGTATAATGCCCCCATAGGCAGTATTGTCTTCCTGGATGTATATGGCTTTTTGCTGTCCGTTCAACCCATAACGTTGTACCCACTGGCCGCTGTCTTCCTGTACATAAGCGATAAATTGGGCTAACCCCTTTAAAAGGTTAAAAGCGGTTCCATCGGGATCGAAGCCTTTTTCCGCCATCTGTCTGAACAGAATAGAGGCGCAGGCACTGTCTCTCGGGTATACATACGGATAGCGTGATTCCAGTATGGTTGCCAAAAGAACAGTTCCTTGTTCAGTAGTGATAGAGCATTTAGAAATTATATCCAAATGCTTAGATAGTTTTTCGCAAAGACTATTCTTGTCCATAACATCAATAACTTTTAATCAACAGTTTCATTTCTGCTTCTGAGCTATAAGTGCCTCATAACACCAGGTACATAGAATACGTGGAAGTGGTTTTGGCAGAGTCACCTCTTCTTCTCCCAGGCCCCATTTATATGTTTCTTTTACCGGCACCTGCTCACGAATCTGATGATCCATACAAACAGCTATTCCGCAGACAATGCATATCGCTACCGCATCGGTCTCTTTTCCTGCCTTGCTACAAATATAGCATTTCACCGTGTTACCTCCTTGTCTAACAATTTTGCAAGAGTATTAGTAATATAAAAAGCTGTAAAATTTACTAATTAAAGCTGCAATTTATCATCTCTCTTCCGGGTTCTGATTTTCCCCTGAAAAAGTATGTAATATAATATTTTCAAGTGCGTTAAATCCCTCCGCAACTACTAGGTAAGCGCAATCTATATGCCTATAATAAAATATTTACAAAAATAGATTATCCTTACCGCATAAGTATTTAATTAATGGAGTCTTACAGATATTAGGCATAAAAAGGGGATAAATACCTGGTCTTATATTGTCTGCATAATACGAATAATTTGCGGAATAGGTTGTTTTGCAGATCCTGTTACTCGCAATAATTTCGTAATTATAAATAAAAATGTGTGGTGTCGTATCTTCTTTTTTTTAATTTGAAGATATAAGGCATTGTTTATACTGGGCTTATGCGCTACAATAGCCTTTTGTGTGCGAAAAAAAATTATTGGTATAAGGATTGCGATTTATAATCAAATTAATGCCATTAAATAAGTAAAGCTTTAATTTCATTATTGAGAGGATTAACGAAAATAATTAATTTATGATTATGGACACGCCTTTAATAGACATTTTCTGGGTCTTAATATGCGCCGGCCTGGTATTTCTAATGCAAGCGGGATTTACCTGCATGGAATCAGGTCTGACACGATCTAAGAACAGTATTAACGTTGCTATTAAGAATATAACTGATTTTGGAATTTCTACAATTTTATTCTGGTCTTTCGGGTTTGCGCTGATGTTCGGGGCATCTGCAGGTGGATGGATCGGATCAACCGAATTCTTATTACCTCTAGAAAACGGGTCACATCGAATTGCATTCTTCCTGTTTGAGATTATGTTTTGCGCCACGGCAGTTACTATTGTTTCAGGTGCAACCGCGGAAAGATTGCGGTTCAGGAGTTATATTATCATATCAATTATACTTGCAGGCCTGATATATCCTGTATTTGGCCATTGGGCCTGGAACGGTATTCAAATCGGAAAGCTCTCTGGCTGGTTAGGGATGATGGGCTTTGTAGATTTTGCCGGTTCTACCGTGGTCCATAGTGTAGGAGGTTGGGTTGCCCTGGCAGCATTGATGGTTATTGGTCCCCGTACAGGCCGCTTTCCTCCGGTCGGGGCACACATGAAGATCCATGGCAGTAATCTTCCTTTATCAGTAGTCGGGGTATTACTCTTGTGGATTGGCTGGTTCGGATTTAATGGTGGCAGCACTCTCACTCTGAATGACAAGGTTGCTGCCATAATCACTAACACGTTTCTGGCCGGGGCCTCAGGTACTATGGTAACACTTACTATAGGATGGGTAATAAAAAAACAGGCGGATGCGGAACTCGTAATTTTTGGATCAATTGCGGGACTTGTAGCCATAACCGCTTCCGCACATGCAGTAAGTACAGTATTCGCTCTCATCATCGGTGGAATTGGAGGCGCTGTGATGTTAGGAGTGAGCTATCTTTTAGAATATTTACATGTTGATGATGCAGTGGGTGCCATACCCGTTCACCTGGGTGCCGGAGTATGGGGCACACTGGCAGTAGCGATTTTTGGTGATGAAAAACTGTTGAATACCGGCCTGAATCGGGGAGACCAGCTCCTGGTTCAAGCATCAGGTATCGGTATATGCTTTTTGTGGACATTTAGTATCTCTTATGGGCTGTTTTTATTAATAAACCGCTTTTTCCCGCTAAGGGTTTCACTGGAGGACGAACGCGTTGGTCTTAATGTCTCAGAACATGGAGCGACGACAGAAATTATTGACATGTTCAGGACTATGGAAAGTCAGGCCAAGACCGGAGACTTGAGCCTCCGTGTGCCCGTAGAGCCGTTTACAGAAGTTGGGCAAATAGCAGAACGGTACAACTGGGTTATGGATGCGCTTCAAAGGGAGGCAGCCAAGACAGAATCATCTCTGCAGGAGAAGGAATTGCTTCTTCGTGAAATTCATCATCGGGTAAAAAACAATTTACAGGTTATTTCCAGTCTGATCAGTCTCCAATCCAGATCTCGCAAGGATGAGCAGGCGATAGAGATGGCGCAGGAAAGCCAGAATAGAATAAAGGTAATGGCGCTTATTCACGAAAAACTTTACCGGTCTAAAGATTTTGCTAATGTTGAATTCAACGATTATATCAAGAACCTGGTAAACGACCTGTTTGCTTCATACAAAGTGAGTACTTCCAGAATTTCGTTGAAGATGGATATTGAAAATATTTCCCTGGGAATTGATACAGCCATACCTACAGGGTTAATCGTCAATGAACTGGTTACTAATTGCCTGAAATACGCGTTTAAACCAGAAACAGACGGTGAAGTCAGGATTTCCCTCCGTTTACTGGATGGTGGAGAGAAAGAGTTAATAGTCAGTGATAACGGCATTGGGCTGCCTGATAGCCTTGATATTAAAAAAGCGGAATCATTGGGTTTGAGAATGATAACCAATTTAACAGAACGATCTCTTCATGGTAAAGTTAATATAAACAAGGGCAAAGGTACAGAATTCCAGATTATTTTTAAAGAGAAAGAATACAAAGATCGAGTTAATACTAAATCAATATAACTTTTGGCAGGAAAGGAACATGCTATGAAAAATACAAGAATAGCAATTGTTGAAGATGAATGGACTGTTGCTGAAGAGATAAAAATGGTTTTACAGAGTATGGATTACGATGTAACATCTATGGCCTCATCAGGAGAGGAAGCAATCCGAAATGTGGAACAAGATAAGCCTGATTTGGTACTGATGGATATTGTGCTGGAAGGTGAAATGGACGGAATAGAAACAGCTAATGAAATCCGTTCCCGTTTTAACATTCCTGTTATTTATCTAACCGCTTACACCGACGAGAAGATATTGGAACGGGCAAGTGTAACGGGACCGTTCGGGTACATAGTCAAACCTTTTGTTAACGCAGACTTGAAAATATCGATTGAAATTGCCATGTACAAATATAGAATAGAGCAAGAGAGAAAGAGGTTTATCGAAGAGCTCCATGGCGCACTTCCAAAGATAACTTCATTGTCAGGTCTTCTCCCTGTTTGCCCATCCTGCAAAAAGGTACGAGACGCTGAAGGTAATTGGAAATAGAAAAACAGAAAGGAGAGTACTAACGATGGATATATATAAATACGCAATGCAAATGGAATTGGATGGTAGACATTTTTATCTTGATCTGGCGAAGAAAACAGATAATGCGGGTATTAAGAGTATATTGACTATGATGGCTGATTCTGAAGCCAAGCACTATAATGTAATCTTGAGTATGCAAAGAAATGATAAAACAGAATATTCTGTGGATAGTGAAGTATTAACAAATGTAAAAAACATTTTCATGAAAATGAAAGAAGAAAAAGAGATTGATGTCGATGTTTCACAGGTAGAGTTTTATAAAAAAGCGTTGGAAGTTGAGACAAATAGCGAGAAATTTTATCTGGACAGAGCAGATGAAGAGACAGATCCGCATAGAAAGGAAATATTTTTAACGTTAGCAAAAGAAGAAAAAAGTCATTGTGTACTGCTGGAGAATATGGTCAATCTTGTGTCGGAGCCGGAAAATTGGCTTGAAAATCCTGAATGGTACCATATGGATGAATATTGATATATAGAATATCTTTATCTGAAAAAATAATAATTTATAACTATTGGGTTACTTTAAATGCCTTTTCTAAAATCTGTTTTAAAACAGTATGATCTCGTTGCTGACAAGCTCGAAATGGCTGAAGGACTTCGTGAAAGATTACGATATCCCAAAAGATCACTATTGGTTTCTATTCCTATTGAAATGGATAGTGGAGCGATTAAGGTATACAAAGGATTTAGAGTTCAGCATGATATTACATTGGGGCCATCAAAGGGAGGGATACGTTACCATCCCAACGTAAATCTCGAAGAGGTAACCGCACTGGCCATGTTGATGAGCTGGAAATGCGCATTAATGCAGCTTCCATACGGTGGAGCTAAGGGAGGAATTTGCTGCACTCCCTCAGTAATGTCAATGAAAGAGAAAGAGCGGCTTACCAGAAGATTTACATCCGAAATTATCTGGGCTATAGGCCCCGACGAAGATATACCCGCCCCCGATATGAATACTAATATGCAGACAATGGCGTGGATGATGGATACGTACAGTATGCTGAAAGGACAAACTACCTTAGGAGTTGTTACCGGTAAGCCGCTGGTATTGGGAGGCTCATTGGGAAGAGAGGAAGGGACGGGGCGAGGAGTTTTTTACATGGCAGGAGAGTCGGCGAAGATCATCGGCAAAGAGCTGAAGGGGCTCAGGGTCGCTATACAGGGATTTGGAAATGTCGGCTCAACAGCAGCCAGGCTGCTTTTCGAGCAGAAAAGCAAAGTTATTGCAGTAAGTAACAGCAAAGGAGGGATTTATAACAAGAATGGGATTGACATTGAAAGTCTGATGCGGCACGTTAAAGAGAGCAAGGCACTTGCCGACTTTCCGGACGTCGAAATAATTACAAATGAGGACCTGCTGACTCTGGATTGTGATGTCTTGATTCCTGCGTCGATAGAGGGCCAAATAACCAGGTATAATGCGGACAATGTTAAAGCCAGCATAATAGTTGAAGGTGCAAACGGGCCAACCACACCCGAAGCAGACAGGATTCTATCTGAACGTGGCGTTTGTGTGATACCTGATATACTTGCAAACTCCGGAGGTGTCGTCATCTCATATTTCGAATGGGTGCAGGACCTTCAATTTTATTTCTGGAAAGAGAATGAAATACAGCAGCGTTTAAAAGAGATAATGACAGACATATTTAACAGTGTTTTGACAATGTCACAGGAAAAAAAAATTGAGATGAGGATGGCGGCATGGATGCTCGGTATAAGCCGGATTGCAGAGGCGCAGAGGATAAGAGGGTTGTATCCATGATAAAGTACTTTTTTCATGCAGAAAAGTATATTGTTTTTAACGTAATTTTTAAGAAAGGAATATTGATATGAGCGTATTAGTTACTAAAGAAGCACCTGATTTTACAGCTGCTGCCGTGCTGGCTGACGGCAGTATAAAAGAAGACTTTAAGTTGTCCGATTTGAGAGGGAAGTATGTAGTGCTGTTCTTCTACCCGCTGGACTTTACATTTGTATGTCCTACAGAAATAATTGCACATGATAAGCGATTAGATGAATTTAAGAAGCGAGGCGTTGAAGTCGTTGCTGTCTCTATTGATTCTCAATTCAGCCATCATGCCTGGAGAAATACACCTGTGAATAAAGGTGGTATCGGTGAGGTGCAGTTCCCGATAGTAGCGGATATGAATCACAAAATTACCCAGGCATATGGAATTGAGCACCCTGCCGGCATCGCTTTGCGTGCATCATTTTTGATAGACAAGGACGGTAATGTCAGGCACCAGACAGTTAACGACCTTCCTCTGGGACGTAATGTCGACGAAATGCTTCGTGTAGTTGATGCCTTACAGTTCCACGAGGAGCATGGAGACGTTTGTCCTGCCGGCTGGCAGAAGGGTGAGGACGGCATGACGCCAACAGCAGACGGTGTAGCAGACTATCTGTCTTCCCATTCTGATGAGCTGTAAGTAAAACCAGGTTTGAAGTGAGCTGAAGTTATGGTAAGAAACAAGTTTCTTATTTTTAACTTTAGTTCACTTTAGGCACTTTTAACAGAGGCGACATTATGATTAAATCCGGAACAAAAGCCCCTGATTTCTGTTTAGAAAACCAGGACGACAAAAAAGTATCGTTGAAAGACAACATAGGCAAATGGGTTGTATTGTACTTCTATCCGAAAGATAATACGTCCGGATGTACAAAAGAGGCCTGTGATTTCACCGAGTCATTTAAAGATTACAAAAAGCTGAACGCAACTATTTTGGGAGTCAGCCCTGATAGTACAGAATCGCACAGAAACTTTATTAAAAAGCAGAGCCTGAGTATTACGTTGCTGAGCGATCCGGACAAAAAAGTGCATAAAGCTTACGGTGCCTGGGGAATGAAAAAGAACTATGGTAAAGAATACGAAGGAGTAATCCGGTCAACCTTTATCATATCTCCGGAGGGCAAGATTGCTGAGTCATGGAGCAAGGTGAAGGTACGGGTTAAACGCAAAGACGGAGAATTGCGTCATGTTGATGTTGTTAAGGAACGGCTTAGAGAGCTTCAGAATGTGTAGAGCGGTTTATATGTCAGCAATTGCGTTTGTTTCTAACATCTTTCAGTGTTAATTAACAAAATAGCTTTTCTTGCGATACATTGCCTTTTAATTTGCAGTACTTAGACAGATCCAACCGTTTCCCCCTTGGCTGCATGCTTCAGAGTAGCTGTCTGGTTTTCTATATATGCAGTTTTATGAAGATGAATGCTTCGGCCCAAATAGTCTGAATCATGTGACAAAGTAGTGAATTTCTTATTATATTTATGTTATAACGCGTTATTGAAATATAATCCTATGTGTGCTCTACGCAGGAAAAATTATTTCGATTATACAATAGTATGGAGGAAATATGAATCTAGAGAACGCAATCAAGATAGTAAGAGAGTATGGAAACATCCTGAGTGAACAACCTATTAAAAATGTTCAGGGCCGATTTGTATCGCTATTGCCACATGACAAAGAAACTATAAAAGAGGCAATTAAGGTTGAGCTGATGTATGTCGGTACAGCAGAGCCGAGAGATGAAAAGATGTTCAGGACTCTTCAGTTAAGTTTCCTGCAGCTTGCAAGTTTTCTTCCTGACAGAGAGGTAGTGCCAACGTTTGATATTGAAGAAGCCCTAGAATCAGACGATGTTTGCCACAACTATTTTCAATACCTTGATAGAAGCGAAAAAGTGAGCAACCATATCCTGGATCAAACAAGTGCATTAGTAAGCGAACTTGATAAGTTTTGTCAAGACAACGGATTATAGCAGAGGACATAAATTTTATATTCTTTTACGTTAATATGAATGAGTTATGGATATTGAAAAGACCTGGGAAAGAGCTCTTAAGCATACTGAAATAATAAGGCCGCGTGTAAAACCTCTTGATACTTTTAAGACTACGCATCTGCCATACATCTTTCTGGCTGAATCCTCAGTTAATCTTGGAGACTGTGTGGTTCGTAAAGGGGAAGTCCTGGTGGAAAAGCCCTCGCTCCTTCTCCCGCCTGGTTCACCTCAGCTTGATGGATTTGATTTCAGGGATGGTTCCAGACAGCAGGAGATGATTACCAATTTTTTTCTGGTTCGTGGAATCGAGTTTCCATCTTTTAAATATAATAATAAAACATATTCACTTGATGTTTTTGAAGGCCGGCTCAGCCTGGCAATTGAGAGATACACGCAGGAACTGCAAAAAGAAGAGAACGTTACTTCCGGCCTTATCATTGGTCCGGAAGATTGCTGGCAATTTTCTGTTTTCATCTTTATCTGCATGCAGATTTTACGTTCTGCTGATAATGATATTAAGAGTTTTATGAATAGATGGAACAGGTAGGGGTATGGAAAAAATCAGAAGTGAACATAATTACTTCAAAACTTGTTTGCCTGCCTGATCGGGTGGTGTTACCCTTCAATAATAAGAAGCAGTCCGCAGTCGGGGCACTCCTTTGCATCCTTGCCAACATCGTGACCGCATGCGGGGCATCTGTCCTGATCAGCCCATTCCTGCGATTCCCTGAGTTCCGGATGCACGGTCATGTAATACTCATCAATACATTCATGCGCTGCCTGTGCCTCCTCTTCGGCAACCAGAAGTAAGAATCTGCAGCCGCAAGTTCCTGCACTGCATCCCGGAGCGAGTGTCATACCGTTAGCAATTCCATTCTCAGTGAGCATGTCTGCCAGCTCTTTGATCCAGTCCTGATCGCCTTCCTTGACCGCTACCCATTCAACCTGCCCCTCTTCCGGATTTGGTGTTTCCATATGTAAATACCTCTTTATAACCTGAATAAAATTCTGTTTTAGACCAATAACTTAGTGCAGCAAAACCGCCCGCCTTAATGACGCCGCCGGTCAGGTAATCAAGATTTAAAGCGTCTAAAGTTAATAAACAGGTGTTGTAGAGTAGTATATAAAATATATTGCCTCATAAAGCAATATCTAATTTCTGTTTTAACCACCGATGTGTCACAAAAGTTTTTTTATAACCTGCATAGCTAGTATGAGTAAGTGACCGTCATAATTTTTAATCGATTCTATTAAAGCGGAATCCTCACTTTTATTTCCGGCTAATTTCTCCAAATCGTTCTTTACAACCTCTTCAGATTCTTTAATTTTAATTTTGTCCAATATGTTGCACACTTCTGATATTTCAGAATCTTCCAGTGAATCCCTCAGTTTTGATATCAGTATCTGTATATTATCGTCTGCAACTGTACCCATTCGTCTGGCAAGGTTCCTGTCCACCAGTTTTCTCTTAATCATTTCATCTACTTCTTCGAGTTTGTCATAGTGTATTCCTGCCTCTTTTTCCCATGACTCAAGCTGTTCGATTGATAAAGCCATTAATGTTTATTCCATCCTTTCAATTTTTATATTTTATGAATGCGTCAGGTAAGTATTCAATGATGTCGGAAGCAATCATTGACAGCTCACCCTTCTTCTTTGCCGCAATATCTCCTGCCAGGCCGTGTAAATATACGCCAAGTTGTGAAGCATTAAACAGATCATATCCCTGGCCTATTAATGATGCTATCATTCCAGTGAGGACGTCACCAGAGCCGGCGGTTGCCATTCCAGGATTACCCGTACGGTTTACGTATACTTTCTCATAATCTGCAACTATTGATTTATCACCCTTTAGTACCAGGGTGAGTTTTTTATCGCCACTTAATTTTTTCTGTATCGATTGAACAAACTGAGTTGCCGTATTTAGCCTCACTTTTTGCACGTCCTTTGCCGAACCAAGGCCTGTCAGGCGTGACATCTCTCCTGGATGAGGTGTTAATACTGCACCTTCTTTAATCTTGTATAATACAGGCACGTTATCCGAAAGTGCGTTAAGCCCATCAGCATCAATTACCATGGCACTGTCTATATTTTTTATTAGCCAGAGGATGAGTTCTCTTGTCTCCGGTTGTTGAGAAAGGCCCGGTCCCAAAGCGACAACATCGTGAGATTTACACAACTTCATTATCTCTTTTCTTCCCTTGTTGGATAACGTAGATGCTCCTGTTTCTGGCAGGGGATGTGTCATCACGCAGGTCAGTTTTACCTCCATCACAGGATTCAGGCTCTCAGGTATGCCCAATGTAACAATCCCTGATCCACTTCTCAATGCCGCTTTTGAGCAGAGGTATGCGGCGCCCGTCATACCGGGTGAACCGGCAAGCACTAGCACACGGCCGTAGCTGCCTTTGTGCGAGTTGCTTTTCCTGGGATATAGTTCAGGCAGTTTTTTAATTTTTTTCATATATTTTTTTAACCTAACCTGATTTGAAAATTAAGTAATTATGTATCTTTTATTTTGAAAAGGATTCCGGTACTAATCTATGGGGTTTCTGCGAAAGCAGGGTTTATTTTAATTGATCGAATTTATTTAGTACTATTTATCAGAGATGCTACGTAAGCTGCGCCGAACCCGTTATCAATGTTAACAACGGTAACATTTGCAGCACAACTGTTTAACATTGCTAAAAGCGGTGTAAATCCTCCGAAACTGGTGCCATACCCCACACTTGTAGGTACGCCTATAACGGGACGGGCTACCATACCTCCCACTACGCTGGCAAGTGCCCCTTCCATACCTGCAACCACTATGATCACTTTGGCCTCCATAATGTCTTTTTTATTGCTGAGCAGGCGGTGTATGCCGGCAACACCTGCATCATAAAGTACCTTTACATTGTTCCCCATTATTTCTGCGGTCTCCCTCGCTTCTTCAGCAACGGGAATATCGGATGTGCCTGCAGTTACAATCAGTATTAGTCCCTTTTTCTGTTTTTTGCGTGATTTCTTTATAACGATCGTCCGGGCTTTGTCATTGTATCTGGCGTTCTTAAATTGTTGAGAAATACAATTATAAATCTCTTCGTTAGCACGTGTTGCTAATAGATCTGTTCCATGTTTAATGATCTGTCCGGCAATTTTGAGAACTTGTGCAGGAGTCTTTCCTTCGCAGAAAATCACTTCTGGAAAACCGCAACGTATGGTTCGATGTGTGTCTACCTTGGCAAATCCAAGGTCTTTATATGGTAATTCCTTAAAACTCTTCAAGGCATTTTCTATTGTGAGGTCACCTTTTTTTACACTTGTTAAAAGTTTCTTGATAGTATTGTTGTCCATTTATAGTACCTTTATTTTCCACTCTACTTATTCCCAGGTTTCAGCCTGGAAATGGAAATAAGCTATGGCACTGCTTCAACATCAAGGCTGGAGAATTTCTTCTCTCCATACTTATGGAATGCCAATCCTGCTACCATAGCAGCGTTATCCATACATAATTTTTTTGAAGGATAAAACAGTCTTATATCGCGCTGCTTAGCCGCATCGGTAAACTTCTGCCTTAACCTTGAGTTGCATGCAACTCCTCCGCCAAGGATTATGCTATTGGTAGAAAACTTCTTAGCTGCAAAAATAGTTTTGTCTACCAGAACATCAACAACCGCTTCCTGAAAGCTTGCAGCGATATCTGTAATTTCCTGATCCTTTAGTTTTGATATCTCACTGGTATTCCTTGAATCCTGGCCCATACAGCGATATAAGACTGCTGTTTTTATACCGCTGAAACTAAAATCAAGAGAACCTTTTTTCAGGTATGACCGTGGAAATAGTATAGCTTTCTCATTACCTCTTTGTGAAATAGTATCTATTTCCGGTCCGGCAGGATAGCCTAAACCTAAAATTTTTCCAACTTTATCAAATGCTTCACCTGCCGCATCATCTATAGTTTCTCCGACTGATTCGTAATTTGTTTCACTGTGTGTCAAAAACAGAGATGTATGTCCGCCCGATACAACAAGACTGATAGCCGGGTAATTAATATCATCATATTCTATTTTACTCGCATATATATGTGCGTGTAGATGATTTACCGTTATGAGCGGTTTTTTCAATATCCAGCTTAACGTCTTGGCAGCCGTAAGTCCAATTAATAGTGCGCCGATAAGCCCCGGTGTATTAGCTATTGATATTGCGTCTATGTCACTCATCTTTATATTAGCTTCCACAACAGCTTTGTCAATTACAGTTATAATTGTATCGGTGTGTGCTCGACAAGCTATCTCTGGTACTACACCACCAAATTTTGAGTGAAGGTCTTGTTGGGATGCTACTATGTTTGAATGAACTTTATTGCCATCTTCCACTATAGCAGCAGACGTTTCATCACAAGAGGTTTCGATACCGAGAATTATCATTTTATCAGATGTATTTTAACGGGGTTAGTCTGGGAGTGAATATTCTTTTCAGCGTTTTATGTGTTTATGCAAGTAACTAAATTCTAGTTGCCTTTGGAATAAACACTTATGCCTTTCAAAACGTCAATTGCCCTGGAAAGCTGTGTATCAACAAATTTTTCTTCATCATCATTCGTTGCTGTTGTCTCTATCCCGTTTATTGTTCGTATGTCTGCAGCATTAACTTTGGCCAGGTGCTTGTGTAAACCTCTTACCTCTTTTTGCTTGAGATCCACTATTATGTCCGGTTCAATACCAACTCCATCAATCAGTGTTCCGGATGGTGTATAGTATTTGGCAGTTGTCAGCTTCAGTGCGGATTTTTTGTTTTTTATTGGTATTAAACTTTGAACTGAGCCCTTACCAAATGTTTTAGTTCCCAGTAAAAGTCCTCGTTTATGGTCTTTAACCGCTCCTGCAACAATCTCCGAGGCGCTGGCACTGCCGCTATTAACTAATATTACCAGTGGAAATTTTTTATACGTTTTTAACCTATGCGCTTTGTACTCGTGATGCTGTGATTTGTGCCTGCCTTTTGTAGAAACAATTAAACCTTTTTTAATAAACCTGTCAGCCATGCCCACTGCAATATTCAAGAGGCCACCCGGATTAAATCTGAGGTCCAGGATCAGGGATTCCATTCCTTGTTTTTCCAACTCTTTAACAGCGGCATCCAAATCATCAATTGTGTTGTCTTGAAAACTGGTAACTGCGATATAACCTATCTTGCCTTCCTGATCAACGATCCTCGTGCCACGCGTACTGTTCAAATGGATTTTCGCACGTTCAATAGTAATGTCAACAGGTTCGCTTTCTCCCTCATGCACAACAGTTATTGTAACCTTCGTATGCGTTTTGCCACGGAGCAGCTCAATTGCCTCACGAATAGAGATGTTCTTTGTCGATTTTCCATCTATTTTGATTATTATGTCTCCAATATACACTCCTGCATGAAAGGCCGGTGAATCAACAATAGGTGTCAAGACCATTAAAAATCCATCCTTCATAATGACCTCAATACCCAGGCCGTCAAATTCACCTTCAGTTTCAATCTTTAATTCTTCAAGGTGTTTAGCATCAATGAACTGGCTATATGGATCCAGGCCGGCAAGCATCCCCTTATAAGCATTCATTAGCAATGCTCTCAGCCCAACTTCATCAACGTATTTATTCTGTATCTCCTTTATTATGCTTATGAACTCTTCAAAATCTTGATAAAACAGGTCCGGATCAAGTTTTTCCTCTTTTTGTGCATGCAAATAGCATGGGCTTAAAGATAATATAAAAATAACTATCCAGATAATTTTAAAACTATTTCTTATTCTTATCACTAAAAATTCCTTATAATTTAAACCTTCCACAACTTTTCCCCTGAAGTCGTAGCGGGGGGGGGGAGAAGTTATGGGAAAAACTGGAAATAACATTTTCTAAATGTGGTGGGCAGAGCCGGAATCGAACCGGCGACACCGGGATTTTCAATCCCGTGCTCTACCGACTGAGCTATCTGCCCCGAAAATTAATAAAAGAAGAAGACAATTTGCAAACTGTACCTACTCTGCCAGGACCTTCTCTGAAGCCCTGTTAATAAATTTCATTTTGTCTCGTTCTAATTGCAACTTTAATTCGTCGGCACTTTCAAACCTGGCTTCTTCTCTTAATTTGTAAAGAAATTGAACTTCCAGGTCCTTTCCGTAAATCGATTCATTAAAGTCAATTATGTGGACTTCAACCACAGGCTCATCTTTACGTGTGCTTTCTCCGAATGTAGGACAAGTTCCTATATTGGTTAAAGCTTTAAATTCTCTTCCTTCCAGTAATACCCTGGTGGCATATACGCCGGAAGGAGGTTTGATCTCATGGTGAAGATTAAGGTTAGCAGTGGGAAACCCTAAACCTTTTCCACGGCTGGAACCCTTTACAACAGTGCCAAAAACTGAAACACGTCTGCCCAGCATCCCTCTTGCCTTCTGTAAGTTCCCTTGGATAATATGTTTTCGTATTGTTGTGCTACTTGTAATTTCACCTTCGAATTCTACAGGATCGCATGTAACTACCTCAAATCCGTATTTTTCAGCATAATCAAGCACCATTGATGCGTTACCCCTTCTGTCCTTGCCAAATGAACAGTTAAATCCGAGTACTACTACTTTGGCACCCAGCCACTCATACAAAATGTTGGATATAAAATCTTCAGCGCTGATTTCAGAAATTTTTTTATTGAACTCCAACACCACAGACATATCAACGCCAAGCTGCTCAAATAATACTAATCTGTGGTCCAGTGATGTAATGCAGGACTGTTGTGTCTGTGAGAGAAAACTTTTAGGGCGGCGATCAAAAGTTAAAATTATTGATTCTCCGTTTTTTTTATCCGCCAGATTTATTGTTTTTTTAATAACCTTTTGATGGCCTGAATGGACACCGTCAAACACGCCTAATGTAACAACGGGCCAGGTAAGTTTTCTCTGTATCTGCTTGATACCAAAAATTGTATCCAATTTAAACCTCTTGTGTGTTTGACAAATACAAATGGCGGACTAAAATGTCCACCCTTACCGTTTATTCCGCTAATCTACTTCTACTTGATGTCTTATACCGGCAAAGCCGTATTCAGCTTTTGCTTTTACCTAATTGAGTCTTTGTGCTTATCCAGGATTCCCATTCAGATGAAAACATAAGCTGTTTTTCCATGAGATACTGCTGCATTATCAAGTCTTTGTCTTGTTCGAATTTTTCTGGATCAACCGGTTTTCTCTCTACCAATTTTACTACATAGCAAGTTTTTTCGCCTCTGTTTTCAACTGCAATATCTGATCCACCAACTTTTAAACCAAAAGCTGAATCAGTTATTTTAATTTTTTCCGGTCCCAATATTTCGGTATCATCATCTTCACTGATGATTCCCGGTCTGCTTACATATTTTGTTTCTATAATTGCCAGTTTACCGGTATCATTTTCTATTAATTTAATTCCCTCTTCAAAGGACGATTGGCTTATTTTTTCAAGACATTTTTCAGCAAGCTTTTCTGCCTCTCCAAATGCCTTTTCATAGCGTAGATCTTCGGCGACCTTATCACGGATTTTCTCAAAAGAAGGTGTATGTGGTTCTATTTTTTCTATTACACGAAAAATAAACTTACCTTCCGTAGAGCCTATTGGCGGAGAAGGGTCATTAATTTCCCTTTCAAATACCTGCTGTGGGAATTTCGGAAGATCGATAATCACTTCTCTCAATTCATCTTTTGTGAAATAGTTTGTCCCGTTATTCTGGTTTGTTGGTAAAACGTGCGACAGTCCATATTTTTCAGCAAGTTTAGCAAAGCTAATAGAACCTTCTTTATCAAAATTTTCATATATTTCATTATCTACATCAGCAATCAGTTTATTTGCTATCTCTTCGCGCTCTCTGAATAATATGTTGTTACGTATTTGTGTTTTAACTTCATCAAAAGGTTTAAATTCTGCAACAGAGGTTTCATCTGAAACTTCACCTTCAGGCTTTTCCACATTTTCTTTTCTAAACATAAGATCTTTTTTGTCTTCGTAATATTTCTGCATTTTCTCATCAGTGATCTTAACCTGCTTCTCTATTGCATCAGACATTGCAATTATATATTCTATTTTAACCTTTTCCGGTTCCTTATAGCCCCAAATCCCTTCTTCAACATCTGGATAATTTTCACTGTATTTATCGTAGAAAGATTTTATCTCGTCTTCTGTGATTTTAACCCGATTGACAAAATCTCTGGCCTTAAAGGCAGCATATTGAATTTTAATCTTTTCGTTTTCTTTAATATATCTCTGACGCGCCTCGTCGGTGGTAACCTTCACGGCACTTTTTAAAAGATATTGAAGCTTACGGGCTAAAAGATACTCCTTTATAGTTTGTTCAAACTGCGGTTCCGTCAAATGAAAAACGTTTCCGAGCATACGTCTGAAACCTTCTTTATCTTCAAAGATTCTTGGGTCAACTGGTAAGAAGTTACGTATTTCCTGTGCAAGTTCAGCTTTAGTGATAACTATGCCCATATTCTCTGCCTGGCCAAAAAGTGCCATCTGTCTCCAGACCTGTTGGGCTACAGGTTCTTTGGAATCCCTGAAAAAAATTCTTGCCCATCTGGTGGCAGTATTACTAAACTGATCTTGCGTGACTTTGTGGCCAAGGATTTCACCGACACCGGGTTTAGGAATGATGTATTCTGCCGCGGGACCAATCCCCCATATCACCATCAAAAATACGACCAGAAGACCCAGGAGTTTTCTCTGATTTCTTCTAAACCAAGTTGTTGCTGCCATAAGTACCTCTTATTTACATTTTCTACACATTAAGATGTAGAAAAAATTTTTTTAATAAAGTTCAAATTTGCAGAATATTCTGAATAAATCCGAATATTTTATTATATATAGCAGTACAGTAACTATCAACTGCTTTTTGTAAAAATTTATATTCAGGTTAAGTATATGCATAATAGCATACAAAAGATTTTTTAACGGGAAAACCCTTGACACTAACAAACACCTTTGTTTTAATTTTGAACCTTAGTTCAGATGTATTTACATTTTGAGTTGAAAAAAAAATTATTAGATCATTTCAATGGATAAAAACCTTGTAATAGTAGAGTCACCGGCTAAAGCAAAGACAATTGAAGGTTACCTGGGTAAAGATTTTAAAGTACAGTCATGTTTTGGTCATGTCCGGGACCTTCCCAAGACTAATAAAGCTATCGATATAAAAAACGGGTTTCATCCTACATATGAAATCCCTAAAGAAAAAAAAGACGTTATCAAGGAACTTAAAAAGTCAGCAAAGAAAGCAGAAGTTGTATGGCTGGCAACTGATGATGATCGTGAAGGAGAAGCGATATCATGGCATTTGTCTGAAGCGCTTAAATTGGATGAAAAAAATACCCGCAGGATAGTTTTCGGAGAAATAACTAAAAAGGCGATACTAAACGCCATTGAATCACCAAGAACAATTGATATAGATCTCGTCAATGCGCAGCAGGCCAGGCGGATACTGGACAGGCTTGTAGGATTTGAATTATCTCCTATTTTATGGAAAAAAATTCAACGCGGCCTTTCTGCAGGCAGGGTACAGTCTGTTGCCGTAAGAATGGTGGTAGAAAGAGAACGTGAAATTGAGCAATTTAATACTCAGTCGTTCTTCAAGGTCAGTGCTGAGTTCATGGTTGAGGGCGATAAAGTCTTGAAGGCGGAGTTGTCTGAAAGGTTTTCCTCTGAAAAGGAGGCGATGGAGTTCTTAACTAAATGTATCGGGGCAACCTTCTCAATAGATAATCTGGAGAAGAAACCTGGACAGAAGAAACCGGCAGCTCCTTTTACCACTTCTACATTGCAACAGGAGGCTAGCCTTAAACTGGGTTTCTCCGTTGCACAGACCATGACCCTGGCTCAACGTTTATATGAATCGGGTAAGATCACCTATATGAGGACAGATTCTGTCAGCCTTTCAGAATTAGCGTTAGAAAATGCGGCAAAAGAAATAGTTTCTGCATATGGCGCCGAATATTCAGAAACAAGGCAATATACATCCAAGTCCAGCTCTGCTCAGGAAGCTCATGAAGCCATAAGGCCTACTGAATTTTCGGATAAAAGTGCAGGTGGTGACAGGAATCAGACGCGCCTTTATGAGTTGATATGGAAAAGGGCAATTGCATCGCAAATGGCTAATGCACGAATAGAGAAGACCACTGCGACAATCAGTATTTCAACTGTTCCTCAGACCATGAAAGCAACAGGTGAGGTGATAACATTTGAAGGGTTCCTAAAGGTTTACCTTGAGTCAGCTGTTGATGAAAAGGAAGACGAGGAGAGCAAAGGAATTTTACCGCCTCTAAAGGTTGGGCAGGTACTCAACCTTGACAAAATGAAGGCGGTTGAAAGGTTTACGAGGCCCCCTGCAAGGTTTACAGAAGCAAGCCTTGTTAAGAAACTTGAGGAAATGGGTATTGGCAGACCATCCACCTATGCTCCTACTATTTCTACCATACAAAAAAGAGGATATGTACTTAAAGAAAACAGAGATGGTCGGGAAAGGCAGTATCTGGAAATGATCCTGGCAAACAGCGAAGTTAATTCTTTCACAAGAAAGGAAATAACAGGTGCCGAAAAATCCAAACTGTTTCCGACAGATGTTGCCAGGATAGTTAACGACTTTCTGGTAAAAAATTTTTCAAGAGTTACTGACTACTCGTTTACTGCTTCCATAGAAAAGGAGTTTGATGATATTGCTACCGGAAAGCTGGAATGGGATAAAATGATAGGTGCGTTTTATGGAAGCTTTCACGAAAAGGTAGAGGCTACTGATGCAATAGATCGGTCAGAGGTAGACACCTCAAGAGAACTTGGTAAGGACCCTAAAACAGGGAGGACCCTGTTGGTCAGGTTGGGGCCATACGGCCCTATGGCTCAAATCGGAACCACTGAGGAGCTTGGCGAAGAAGAGAAACCTAAATATGCAGGTCTGCTTAAGGGGCAGTTGTTGGAATCTATCACATTTGAGGAAGCCCTAAACTTATTTAAATTACCGAGAGAAGTTGGAACGTATGAAGACAAAGTAATTACTGCTGCAATCGGCAGGTTTGGGCCGTATATTAGACACGACGGCAAATTTGTTTCGTTAACCGGTGATGATGATCCCTATACCGTCGAGCAAGACAGGGCCATTGAATTAATCGAAGCCAAGCGTAAAGCTGATGCAGAAAAATTCATCAAGTCATTTGACGAAAATCCTGAAGTGCAAGTGTTAAACGGCAGGTACGGGCCATACATAAAAATGGGGAAAAAGAATGTCAAAATACCTAAGGATATAGAACCTAAAGACCTGACCCTAAAAGAGTGCCTCGATCTTGCCGAAAAAACTCCTGAAAGGAAAGCAAGGGGAGGTAAAAGAAAACCAAAATCTGTTACTAAAAAGAAGAAGTAAGCAGTTTTTGAGCATACCAAAAAAAATTCTAATACTTTAAGGTGACATAACCCTTTGATCTGATCAAAATGGTAACGGATACGCCTGTATCTATAAATCCTTTCAATACTGACTGAAATTCACTGGCAGTATTAACATTGCTGGAGCCAACTCTTAATATTATGTCACCGGGTAAAATACCCGCCCTCTCTGCCGGACTATTACTAACAACGTGTCTTACAAGTACTCCATTTTCTCCGGCTTCCGGAGGCAGGTTTTCTACCGCTAAACCCACGTAGAGGCTGGTTTGTCCGATAAGCTTTCTGACCGTTAAATACTTACGACCAGACATGTTTTCAGGTTGTTCATCAATATTGATTGTCAGGAAATTTTCTTTTTTGTTACGAACGACTGTTACTGCTACATCGCTGTCGACCTTCGAAACTCTTATGGCTTTCTGCAAATCGTCTATATTACTGATTTTGCGTCCGCCAAACTCAATGATAACGTCGCCGGGAAGAATGTTTCCTTTTGAGGCAGGTGTATCCTGCCACACCTCGGATATGAAAGCGCCTTTGTCTGAGTCGAGCTGGAACTCTCTTAATACATCGCTTTTACTGTCCAGGTTCAAATATGCGGCCAGACTGTCATTGATGTCCTGAAGTCCAACACCAAGATAACCTCTTACAACCCTGCCATTTTCAATAAGGCCTGAAATAACCTCGTTTGCAATATCCATGGAAATTGCAAACCCGACTCCCTGAAATCCTCCTGTACGTGTTGCTATAGCAGAATTAACACCGATAATCTCACCGCGCAGATTGACCAGTGGACCACCACTGTTACCAGGATTAATCGCAGCATCTGTCTGAATAAAATCTTCATATGCAAAAGGTTTGGCAAATGGGGTAATGTGCGTTCTTCCTATTGCGCTTACTATACCAGCGGAAACTGTCTGGCTGTATCCAAATGGATTGCCGATGGCAATGACCCAGTCCCCAACCTTTACACTTTTCGGATCGCCAAGAACGGCTTCTCTGAGATCTTCACACTCAATCTTTAAAATTGCCAGATCTGTATTTGGGTCCTGTCCAATTATAGCAGCGTCATATTTGTCTCCATTATGCGTAGTTACAGTAATTTTTCCGTTTTCAAAACCATTTACAACATGATAATTGGTAAGTATATACCCTTCTTTTTTTATTACAATTCCGGAACCAAAACTTGGCTTGTTAGAATTATGAGGTTTGTTACTTTCACTGTCAGGAGAGTTATAAAAGTCACCCCCTTCTTCGTGGGGGTTTGTATGTGTGCCGTAAGCACCTTCTGCTACAATGCTCACAACTGAAGGTGCTACAAGGCGAGATACTTTCTGGAAAATCCGTACAAACGGGTTTGCAATCTTTTCCAATTCTAGAATATCTTTTCTTAATTCATCGACTTCGCTACCAGTACATACTCTCTGGCTGGGGAAAAGTAAAAAAACAAGAGAAATTATTATTTTAACAATCAATAACCTTGAAAAGTTTACGTACATAATACATAAAATTGTATCAAAAAAACCGCCTTTTACAACAAAATCATTTGATTTTCAAGTTGGCATTGATACTATTATGAGCAGTTAAGTTGTATCACTGCATTGTCTAACTTAAATGTTTTTGACCAGTTTCGATATACCAGACAGGAACGGCAGAAAGCTAATATGAAAAAAGGTAAACTTGTTGTTGTTGAAGGAACCGACGGGAGCGGTAAAACTGTACAAACCGGCCTCCTGTTGAAAAGACTGTTGAAAGAAGGCTATCAGGTACAAATGACAGATTTTCCGCAATACGGAAAATCGTTCTTTGCACATATGATAGAAAAATATTTGAAAGGTGAATTCGGCTGGCCTCAGGATTTGAGAGATCATCTTAAAAAGCATCCACGTCTCATAGAAAAAAGTTCTACATCCGGCAATGACAGATCTGTTTATCTTGAATCGAGACCTGATGAGGTTAATCCTTATCTCACTTCCCTTCTTTATGCGGGAGATAGGTGGGAGGCAAAAAACCAAATGTACAAATGGCTGGAGGAAGGGAGTGTAGTTATATCCAATCGTTATGTATGCTCAAATATGGCTCATCAAGGAGCGAAGATCTGTGATGTTGTAGAACGGAAAAAATTTTATAAGTGGATTGAAACACTTGAACATGAAGTGTACGCTGTTCCGAAAGCGGACCTTACTGTTTATCTACATGTTCCGATAGAAATTTCCAGAGTGTTGATTAAAACCAGATTAAGAGAATCAGAAGGCTTGAAATCAAAAATGGATTTACATGAAGATGACATCGAATATCTGAAAAGAGTCAGTGATGCATATGTTGAACTGGCTGCCAGTGATAGTAGCTGGTGTACGATAGAATGTGCGGAAAACAATCAAATAAAATCTAAGGATACCATCTCAGAAGAGATCTGGCATGTGGTAGGCAGTATTTTAAATTAGTGCTTTCTGCAGACCTTGAAGGTAGACATGTAAGTCGTTTATTGATAAATACTAAAAAACCTTAATCATCGGAAAATCTATTCTTGACATGTTATATGGCAATAAACTAAAATACAGGGCTTAAAGTTACAGTAAATGAAATTAGATACGTATAAGGAGGATTTTTTTGGAAAATATATTGAATAAAGACATAAGGGCAGTTATAGATCAATATCCTGAAGTCGGTCGCATCCTGGAAGAATACGGTATTGGCTGCGCCCCATGTTCTGTCGGAAGCTGTCTGGTTAGTGACGTTGTGGGGATCCATGGTCTCGACCCACAATCAGAGGCCACTTTGATGTATAAAATAGAAAAAGCGATTTACCCGGATAGAGATATTCCGGAACCTAAGGTGGACTTGTCAAAAGTAGTCCCGAAAGAGATAAATTATTCTCCAGCGGTAAAAAATCTCGTGGATGAGCATGTGCTGATTAAACGGCTACTGGCCTTAATACCTTCCATTACAGACTTTGTTGAAAACAGTGAAACTGTGGATAAAGATCTTATTATGGATTGTATTGATTTTATACGAGGTTATGCTGATAAATTCCATCATATGAAGGAAGAAGATATCCTTTTTAAATATGTTGATGAACAATCTGAGATAATTAGGGTTATGTACGAGGATCATGTCACCGGCAGGAACCATGTAAAAAATGTTGTTGAAGGTGCCGAAAGCGGAAACAAGGCCCAGATCAAAGAACATTTAAATGGATACAGAGATTTACTGACTCAGCATATAAAGAAGGAAGATGAAATCCTGTATCCATGGATAGAACGTCAAATGTCTGATACGCAGATTGGAGAACTGTTCCAGAGGTGTAGTGCGGCAGATGCATCAGTTGGAGATGAGCTGCCGAGGAAATATGAAAAATTTATAATTGATTTAGAAGAAAAATTTGCAAAGGAGAATTAATAATGAGTGATTGCTGCCCGGGATCAAAAACAATGGATTTTAGTGAAAACGATGAACAAGGGGAAAACGAAACAGGTGCGCGCCAATCTCAGCTGAAACAATGGCCTATCCAGTTACACCTGGTTTCTCCACAGGCACCTTATTTTCAGGAGAAAGATATTTTACTTGCTGCAGACTGTGTGCCTTTTGCATTGGCAGATTTCCATAAGGATCATCTTAAAGGGAAAAGCCTTGCTATTGGTTGCCCAAAACTGGATTCAGATCAGGAAATATATGTAGATAAAATTGCTGCTTTGATTGATGAATCCAAGATCAATACTTTAACCGTTATGATCATGCAGGTACCATGCTGTATGGGGCTGTCTCAGATTGCGAAATCTGGTGCAGAAAAGGCTACACGTAAGATACCGATCAAACAGGTTGTTGTAGGTGTAGAAGGCGGACAAGTCTTATCTGAAGAATGGCTTTAAAGGTTTGTGCTAACTTTTAAAATATAAAAATTCCCTGGGAGGTCAAGTGCTTCTCAGGGTTTTTTTATTGATTTTTCTTAATATACAAGAGAACAATACAAGCCAAAGCCGATTCATATATTATTCTCAAAATCTCTTTCGTTGGCACTTTATATAATTTTAGAATTTCCCTGAATATGTAACTTCCATCATAAACATGAAACAATCCTGTGAAAAACAATAAACAAAGATAAAATAGTGTGTATGAAAATATATCTTGACGGTTATCAATAATATATGCTGAAAGATGGATGAATTCTCTTTTATAAAATGGATAAGAAGTAATCTGAAAAAAGATAAGAATATCATCATTGGTATCGGTGATGATTGTGCGTCTATCAGGGTAAATGGTGATAAGATGTTAATTGTCACCACGGATATGCTGGTAGAAGGTACTCACTTTGACCTTAAAAAACATACACCCGGAGAAATAGGAAGCAAGTCTATTGCCTGTAGTATCAGTGATATTGCTGCTATGGGCTGTTCAGCAAAATATGCTGTAGTTTCAATCTGTTTCCCTTACGAAACTAAGACAAAATTTGCCAAAGAACTGTACCTTGGTATTAAGGAAATGGCTGATGCTTACAATATTAAAATTATAGGTGGGGATATTGTCAGCAGTAAAAAGACAGTGGTTATCAACGTGACGATGTACGGCAAAGACGAAGGACTGAAAACCATCTCCCGCTCTGGTGCTGAGGAGGGGGATGCCATAATGATAACTGGTGCATTAGGCGGGTCAATATTAGGGAAGCATATCACGTTTAAACCGCGTCTGAAAGAAGGCCTGTTGCTGAATAAGAAATTTAATATAAATTCTATGATAGATGTTAGTGACGGCCTGACGGCAGATCTGGGTCACATTCTTGATGAGAGTGGGGTAGGTGCTATTTTATATGAAGATGAAATACCGATATCTGCAGATGCAAAGAGGCTGGCACGTAAGACCGGGTTATCAGCTCTCCATCATGCACTTCATGATGGAGAGGATTACGAACTGCTTTTTACTCTTTCTGATAAAGAGTCAGAAAAACTTTTAGCTTCCAGAACTTTTCCTGCACTGGTGTCAAAGATAGGCCATATAAACAAATTAAAAGGAATCAGAATGCAGGGCACAAACGGTAAGTTAAGGAAAATAAAACCTGTAGGGTATAAACATTTTAAATAAAAAAAATATTATTATTTCAGATAATTCCGTCGATATTGAAACCGGAGAGCTTGAGCAGACAATCGAGTTTGGCCGGTTAATAGGCTCTCTCCTCAGGTCAGGTGACGTAGTAGCGCTTATTGGTCAATTGGGTGCCGGCAAAACACATTTTGTAAAGGGGATTGCAGAGGGCCAGGGTGTGGAGGATAGAAAGGTAGTCACAAGCCCGAGCTATGTGATAGTTAAGCAATATATGGGTAGGCTGCCGATTTACCATTTCGATGCATACAGGTTGAAATCAGCTGATGAAATGTATGATATTGACTGTATGGGATTTTTCTGGGGTAAAGGTATATCAATTATTGAATGGGCGGATAAAGTGATAGAATGTCTGCCGGATGAGTTCATAAAAATTACCATTAAGATAGAGGAAGAGACATTACGAGTTATCAATGTGTCTTATAAGGGAGAGAGATATAGAAAATTTATGGGAGATATGAAGGAGAAGGTTAGGTGCCTAGAATAAAGATTTTACCACAAACAGTTGTGACCAAAATAGCTGCAGGAGAAGTTATAGAGCGTCCTGCCTCGGTTTTAAAAGAGCTGGTTGAAAACGCTATTGATGCTGGAGCAACACATATAGAGATACAACTGGAGGAAGGCGGAAAAAAACTCATAAAGGTTTCTGATAACGGTATTGGAATGGACGGTGATGATATCAAGTTGGCATTTTTAAGCCATGCAACTAGCAAGTTGCGAAGTGATGATGATCTTTTCTCTATTGATACACTGGGTTTTAGGGGAGAAGCCCTTCCAAGCATAGGAGCAATCTCACAGACCAGGATTATATCCCGCACAAAGGATGCATTGATTGGTTCAGAAATTCAGATTGAGGGAGGTCGTCTTGGCAATATTAAAGAAACAGGCGCGCCAGAGGGTACACAGATCGATGTACATAATTTATTTTATAATACTCCAGTTAGACGTAAATTTCTTAAAAGCACACAAACTGAAATGGCCCATATATCTGAAATGGTTACAAGGTTTGCGTTATCGTATCCAAACATCCATTTTAGTACTATCCATAATGGTAAAAATGTCTTAATCTTTCCAACTGCTAAGAACCTGAAAGAAAGAATAAACACTATCTTTGGTAAAGAAATAAGCGAAAATCTAATTGAAATAAATTTAAAAGAGCCTGAAATATCTATATATGGTTATATTCTACCGCCAACACATAACCGTCCAAATACGAAGATGCAGTTTATTTTTCTTAACGGAAGGTATATTCGAGACAATATAATTTTTCATGCTATAAATGCAGCTTACCGAAACCTTTTGATGTCCAGACGATCACCAATTGTTTTTTTGCTTCTTCAGATTGATAGCAGGGAAGTGGATGTTAATGTGCACCCGACGAAGATTGAAGTCAGGTTTAAAAATACGGGGCTTATTCACGATCAGTTATATGCTGCAATCCGTTCTGCCCTTATGCAGACAGAATCTCACACTTCGCTTCAAGTTACGAGCCAGCATAGCCATCCCAACGCCGAACCACCTGCTACGGCTGCCAATACATTTATAGAAGGTGCCGATGCACAACACAAACAAGAAAAAGACGTTTCGTTGAATGCAAAAAAAGAGTCTGTAATGAAGTCAATGTCAGACTTTTTTTCAGCCTCTCCGGACAATGAAACTCCTTATCGCAAGGATAAGCATGAGCAGGACGTTTTGCCTTCTACAGAGGATAAACCTCTGTTTAAGCAGGAAAGCAAGCTTACTTCTTATATACAGATTCACAATTCGTACATAGTTGAAGAAACTGCAGATGGTTTAAATATAATTGACCAGCATGCTCTGCACGAGGTTGTTCTTTACCATGAAATGTGGGAACATATTAAATCGTCAAAACTTGCAGTACAGAAACTGTTAATTCCTGCGTTAATAGAACTAACACCCCGCGATTTTGTTACAATTATGAATCTTAGAGAGGAATTTGCTACTTTAGGTATAGAAATTGAGGAATTTGGAAAAAGCACAATAGCAATTCGTACGCATCCGCAAATTTTGAAAAACCTGGATTTCAATTCGCTTATTCAAACCGTTTTGGAAGAAATTGATAGTGACGAAATAAAAAGCAAGACAGATAATATTTTAATTAAAATCGTCCAGATAATGGCTTGTAAAGGTGCCGTCAAGGCAGGCCAGCGGCTGGCACCACAAGAAATTCAGTCGCTTTTAGAGCAGAGGAGTGATAATATTGTTACCAGCTTCTGTCCCCATGGCCGCCCTACAGCACTAGAATTTAAGATATCTGAACTTGAAAAACAATTTAAGAGAATCTAGAAAAAAATTTTATTGTAGTATGTCTTATTAGTAATTAGATCATTATCTGCTATATATAGTGTTTTTAGGATAGTGATACTACAATATGTAGTAATTATAGAAGAATATGCATAAAACTATAATAATCATGATGTTAACTTTTTCCTTGACGGTTTCTAGGTTTGTCTATAATATAACCTATTCGACAATTTTTTGATATTTTTTTGTGAATGGAGTTGGTTTTTTTTATGGCAAAGATTCAAATTTCTGAGAATGAAAGTTTGCGTGAGGCGATTAGAAGATTTAAAAAGATGTGTGATAAAGAGGGCATAATAAATCAATCAAAACGTTATGCTTATTTTGAGAAACCGTCTGATAAACGTCGCCGCGAAGCGAGCAGGAGAATCAAGAATATAAAGAAGGCACAGAATCCAAATGCAAATATTATTTAGTTCATAATTTTGCAGATTATAAGTGATTCGAAGAAACAATTATAAAGCCTTCTAAAACATCATATCCTTTGAATGTTGCTAATCTATATAAAACATTACCGTATAGATAACACTTCCATGATTATTTATCAATAAATACTGCTTCTTATTATTTAATTCCGCCAAAATACATTTCAAGTATCATACGTTTAGTGACCTTTCATTTAAAACGCCTGATCTGTTTTTAAAGCCCGCTTTGTATAGTTAGATGGTAAAAAATTAGAGAAGGCTTGAAATTGCTGAATGGTCTGCTTTTTCCTTTGACACTAAATTTCTACCTGATAGATTATATGGTATGACTACACTCTCTACTCAAAAAACATGGTTAGAAACACACAGATACTACCCTTTTAGTTCCTATTTACGGGAAAATTTCTCCGTTAAGATACATAAAGTTTCGATTCATGCCGGTTTCACGTGCCCTAACAGGGATGGATTGGTAGGTGTTGGCGGATGTACATACTGTGCTAACGAAAGTTTCAGTCCAAATGTTCGTGAAGCAATTACACCCATAAAAGAACAGGTTGAAAAAGGTGTTGGATATTTAAAAAGAAGATATGGTGCTGAAAAGTTCATTGCGTATTTTCAGGCCTTTACGAATACATATGCAGATGTTGAAACACTAAGAGCTCGATACGATGAAGCGTTATTAAACAATGATGTTATCGGTCTTTCTATTGGCACGAGGCCTGACTGTATTACAGAAGAAATCCTGGATCTTATTTATTCATATACTAAAAAATACCATGTATGGGTTGAATACGGCTTGCAATCAATACATGATCGTACTTTGAGATTGGTAAATCGTGGACACGATTATAAGTCTTTCGAAGACGCTATAATTCGCACGAAAAACAAATGTGGTATAAAAATATGTGTTCACGTAATCCTTGGCCTGCCTGGGGAAGATAGGAATGACATGATGGAAACTGCTAGAACCGTTTCTTCTATGGGCATTGACGGAATAAAGCTCCACCATTTGTACATTGCTAAGAATACGGCAATGGCTGACGATTACGCTAAGGGAAACATTAAGACATTGAAAATGGAAGAGTATGTCTCGCTTGCCTGTGATTTTTTAGAGAGAATTTCTCCGGACATAGTTGTGCAGAGATTAGTTGGTGATACGCATGGTGATTCCTTAATTGCACCCGTATGGAATGCAACCAAGGGTGAGGTATTTGCAGCCATTACCAATGAATTAAAAGATCGCAATTCATATCAAGGCTCAAAATTTACTCCATCATACCCTGTGTTGCCGCGAACACAAGGACTTTAAACCTTCCTGTGTGAGTGTGATAGGGCTTGACATGATAAAGTTAGGATAGATATAATTCTTTATCCTTATTATCTGCCAGACTTGAATGCGGGCGTAATTCAGTGGTAGAATACCAGCTTCCCAAGCTGGGTGTCGTGGGTTCGAATCCCATCGCCCGCTCTATGCAAACAATAATTTAGTATTTGGAAATTACAGTATTAAATTTTTGCCGGATACAAAATTCATAAACTTATAGATTGCATTGAATAATATAAATTTGAAGGAGAAAGTGTAGATTGAAAAACTTTCCGGCTACGAAAGGGTTTGGTGGCATTGTGATGCTGTTGCTCATCATAATTTTGATAACAGGATGTGCTACAAGCCACAGAACAGTTATGTCCCCTCCTCCTAAATTAAGAAAGGAATTAGATTCATTAAAACCTAAAAAAGTTGTCCAGAGATCTTCAAGATATACGATAAAAAAAGGTGATACTATCTGGAGGATAGCTCACAATCATGGTGTTTTACCAAACGAAATTATAAAAGCTAATGATATCAAAGATGTTGAGAACATAAAACCCGGACAACAGTTGATTATACCTACGGGTGTAACCGTTAGTAAAACTGCGCCGGAACAGAGAGCTCCAGAGTATACTAAGAAGTTAAATGAATCATTTAAATGGCCTATACGTGGTAAAATATTGTTCGGTTTTGATAAATGGATAGATGGGTATAAAAACAAAGGAATTGATATAGAGGCTGTTAATGGACAGGCAGTGAAAGCATCAAAAAGTGGAGTGGTCGCATTGACCTCTGATACGCCTGATGGATGGGGCAAGGTTGTCGTACTTCAGCATGATGATGGTTCTTACACATGGTATGCTTATAATTCCAGGATCCTAGTTAAAAAAGGGGACTATGTCGTACAAGGACAAACTATCACAGAGGCTGGCAGTACCGGGAGAGCAAAACGAGAAAAACTCCATTTCAAAATATTTTTACGCGGAGTACCGGTAGATCCAATATCTCACTTACGTTAAATGACTTATGCGGATTACAAAATCAAGTAGCGAGGATTCAAGTTTTAATAAGGTTTTGTAATACCATACAAATTCTTTCCTTTTCACAGAAAAATTACAGACTACATTTTCCCTTTATAAATTAATGAAAAATATTTGGGCGCCCTGGCGCAAGGAATTTATCTTGAGTAAAAAAGAAGAGAATTGTTTTTTCTGTGAGGCGATAAAAAACAATCAGGACCGCAGGAATCTGGTTTTGTACAGGGGAAAGGAGTGTTTTTGTATTCTAAACAAATATCCGTATAATAACGGCCATTTAATGGTAGCTCCAAACCTGCACAAAGATGATTTGTCAAAATTAAGCGATTCAGAAATGCTGGAATTCATGACATTAACAAGAGACGTTAAGAGTGTATTGAGTAAAAAAATGAATCCTGATGGTTTCAATTTGGGAATTAATTTTGGGAAAGTTGCCGGAGCTGGCGTCGAAGGCCACATACATTTGCATATAGTTCCAAGATGGAATGGTGATACAAACTTTATGCCTGTTATATCTGATACAAAAGTTGTTCCACAATCACTCGATGAGTTGTATGTTGAACTGAAAGATTGTTTTTAACGTTTTAGATTGGATTATATAGAGTGCTGACAAGAGAAGATCTGGAAAAAAGAGAAAATAGTTGCCTCGCTCCCTATGCTATGAAAAGCATGAATACGCGCGGAAGAGCACACCCTGAAGATGAGCACCCATATCGAAGTGTTTATCAGAGGGATAGAGACAGGATTATCCATTCTACTGCTTTCCGGAGACTGGAATATAAAACACAGGTATTTGTAAACCATGAGGGGGACTACTATCGTACACGGCTTACACATTCAATAGAAGTTGCTCAGATAGCAAGGAGTATATCAAGGGCATTGTGTTTAAATGAAGATCTCTCCGAGGCAATAGCTCTGGCACATGACCTGGGCCATACACCATTTGGCCATTCAGGTGAAGATGCTCTCAGGATATTGATGAAGCAACATGGCGGTTTTGAGCATAACATTCAGGGATTGCGTGTTGTTGACATTCTGGAAAAACGGTATTCTCAATTTTCCGGTCTGAATCTTTCGTGGGAGGTTAGAGAATCAATTGCAAAGCACAAACTACTTTCAGACGATCCAAATGTTATTAAATTTGATTTAAACAAACAGCCGCTTCTTGAAGCAAAAATTGTAGATATTGCTGACTCTATTGCCTATGATAATCATGATATCGATGATAGTTTAAAAGCAGGGCTGATTACAGAAAATGGCCTGGAGAAAGTTGAACTGTGGAGATATGCAAAAGAGAAGGTAAGGGAACAGTATAATAATCTTAGTAAAGATATGGAAAATATACATACGATAAAATATATAATCGATATGGAAGTAACGGATTTGATAACGAATACACAATTAATGATTGAAAGGATGAAGATTGAAACAACTGATGATGTCCAGAATTGTAAAGAAAGACTAGTATCCTTTTCACCTGAAATATCTAAAAAGAAACTGGAATTACAGGAGTTTTTACAGCAGAATGCATATAGTCACTACAGAGTTGTTCGAATGGCTGATAAAGCAAAAAGGTTTGTAGAAGAGTTGTTTAATGCATTTATTGAAAACCCTATGCAGCTTCCTCCTGAATACCAAAAATGGATAGAAGAGGCGGGACTTTATCAGGGTGTTTGTGATTATATAGCCGGAATGACTGACAGGTTTGCACAAGACGAGTATTTGAAGCTTTTTTATCCTTATGAAAGGGTATGATGAAGACAGATGTTTCTGTAATAATGCCCGCTGCAGGTCTTAGCCTCCGTATGGGAGCTAATGTAAGAAAACCATTTATAATGATAGGTGCAAAGCCTATTTTTTTTTATACACTGGAAAAATTCAGTAAACTTGAGAGAGTAAAAGAGATTATTTTTGTGGTAAATGAGAAAGATCGATCAACCGTTATTGAAAAATGGTCTGATGAATTAAAAGCATACAAGGTAACCAAGATCGTTACAGGGGGTGAACGCAGGCAAGATAGCATCTATAACGGCCTTTCTCATCTAGATACAGACACCAATATAATCCTGATACATGATGCCGTAAGGCCTTTGGTAAAAGATGATGAAATTGAGGCTGTTATTAAAAACACGGAGGAGAAAGGTGCTGCTATTGTTGCGAGCCCTATGAAGTTGACTGTGAAGAGGGTTAACTCAAGTTTTGAAATAATAAAAACTGTTCCCAGACATGATCTATGGATGGCACAAACACCTCAGGGTTTCAAAAGAGAATTGCTGATTAATGCGTATGATAAGATTAAGGATACAAATGAAGAATATACCGATGATGCTGAGGTAGTTGAAAAATCCGGGCACACAGTAGGAATAGTACCAGGAAGCTATGATAATATTAAAATTACTACACGAGAGGATTTACAGCTGGCGGAGCTACTATTAGTAAAATGTTATAGTAATAAAGATAAAAATGTAAAGTTTGATTCCTTGCAGTAAGTCATCGGCACTTTTTGCCGGGTTCGGTCCGGATGAATCCCTGCCCGACGAATGACAGGCTGGCATTTGCCAGCCTGATAAGCTGTTCTGGCGGGGACGGAGAAGCGAAGTTGCCAACTCAGAATATTATCAGATTAAAACTGTTTCAATAATTTTTTCTTTTTGTACTCATAGTCTTCGTCAGTTATGAAACCTTCATCTCTTAATTCCAGATACTCGGCCAGGATTTCTTTAATGTTTCTTTCCTCTGTTCCGTCATCATGTTCTTCCAGAAGGTCACTTTTCTTATGATCGTAATCGACATCACTTATAAATCCGTCTTCTTTCAGTTTGCGAAGATCATTAAATTTATCTTTTATGCTCTTTGTTTGTTTACTGCCTAGAATTAATGCTTTTCTGAGTTTATAATCTTCTTCAGTAATAAGTCCGGTAGCCTCTAGTTCTTTAAGCTCCAGAAGCTGATCTTTGATACTCATTCTTGGAAGCACAATTCTAGTGGTACTGCCTGAAGCGATTTCACCGGAACCTTTGGCGTCCTTATCAGTGAGTGTTTCTTCCTTTCCGTAGTCCTCTTTTTTGACAAAAGTTTCCTTCTTTAAATCTATTATAATCCAATTTTCATGCCCTCTTTTAAGCTTTTGATCCGGGCGTAGATTAATTTTCCAAAACGGGTTTTTCGTTATACTGAAAGGATCAATAAATACTTCCTCTTCTGCCTGTCCAAATACATTCTCCAGGCCTTTGTCTTCCGTATCGGTATATTTAATTCTTGAAAACACTACATTTAATTTGTCATGAGAGATGAATAATCCAAATATGGTGTCTGTTTCTGCTGACTTAAACATACCTTTTCCTTTACTGATATTCGAATTAACTAAAATGTATTGTGATGGGGATGCCTTTGTAAAAGCGTCAGCTAGATGGGGAACTAAATTCAGCAATTCACTTTCCGAAAAAACATTCTTTTCTTTGCTCCAGCCTTTAACTGCTTTATCTTTATAATAAATAGAAGCAAGTGCGCTTGATAACATGTTTTTGTTTAAAAATCTGGGGTGATCAAGGAATGTCTTTGAAGCACCTTTTGTGCTCTTTACTGCTTCTAGTCTTATATAAGTCTTGCCTTGATTATATATATTGTCTCTTGGGCTTTGAACATGATCATCTTTGACTAAAGAATTAAAATCGGTGCAACCGGTTATCCCAAACAAAACGGCAAGTAATAAAACACGTTTAAAATTCATTTAAAAGTTCCTTCTTTTTCAATTCATAATCTCTCTCTGAAATCAACCCTTCATCGCTGAGAACTTTTAATTCTTTTAGTTTGTCTCGCACGTCTTGATATTTCTGCTTCTCTTCAATGAAGTTGTTACTGGTCCTTACCTTCCTCTCAATAGCTCTTGCCCTTCTGTCTGTCTGAAATGGCTTAGCATTAGTAGTATTACTGCTACTCTTACCACTGCCGGACACGCCAAACAAATTACTGCTCAAATCGAAAATAAGCCAGTTTTGATGTCCGGGTGCAAATCGTTGTCCTTCCATGGGAATAAGATTCCAACGACCGCTTCTCTTCACTTCAAAAGGATCTTTAAATTTACTCTTATTACTTTTCCTAAATGATCTTCCGTCAGAAACACTTTTTTTATTCAGAATATCGCTGAAAACAATGTTAAGCTCGTTGTTTGATACAAACATACTAAAATAACTTTGGGCGTCAGCCAAAAGGACTTTATCAACAGTAGAAAAAACTAAAATATCTTGAGAATCATTGGCCATTGAAAATGCACTGATTATCGGGGGGATAATATTCTGCAATTCTTCTTTTTGATATAATTGTTTTTTACCTTTGGTACCCAACATCATTGTTTTCTGCGTATAATAAATGGATGAAAGGATGTTTGCGAGTCCTCCTCCAGTAAAATAATATGGGTGATTATAGTTTTTCTTTATTACATCTCCCTTTTCATCAAGTTCTTCCCGTATCTCAACAGACGCATTTTGGTCATTGACTGTCGCCCCAACTATGTTGCTTTTTCTAACTACCTTCTTATTATATGTGTAGCAGCCAGTTACTAGAGATAGTAATAAAAGCAACGATATAAATTTAAGTGAAGAATATTGTTTCATAACGATATCCCTTCTTAACAGATTCTGTCAGTTGCTTCTGCCAGAGAAGATACTTCGGTCATATTAAGAGATTTTCTTCGTGAAGAGTCTTTGGTATTGTCTTTTGGAACAATTGCGTTTTCAAAACCAAGCCTGGCAGCCTCTTTTATTCTGTTATCAAACTGGTTAACCCCTCTTACTTCACCGCCTAAGCCCAATTCACCCATTACGATTGTATTACCTGGTATAGCTATATCCTTGAAACTGGATACAATTGCAATTGCAATTGCGAGATCTGCTGCCGGTTCTTCGATTTTTACACCACCAACAACATTTACAAAGACATCATGCCCTCCTAAAAGAAGCCCCGTCCTTTTTTCCAGTACTGCCAGTATCATTGTAACACGATTATGGTCGACGCCACTAACTTTACGTCCCGGCATTCCAAAGCTTGACCTGGTTACCAGCGCCTGTACTTCCACAAGCAGAGCCCTCGTTCCCTCAATACATGGAATAATTACAGAGCCAGAGCCTAAGTTATGTGTTCTAGAGAGAAATATCTCTGATGGGTCTTTAACCTCTCGAAGCCCATTTTGACACATCTCGAAAATTCCTATTTCATTTGTAGGGCCAAAGCGGTTTTTTACTGCTCTTAGTATCCTGAACGACATGAACTTCTCACCCTCAAAGTACAGTACCGTATCAACTAAATGCTCCAATACCTTGGGGCCGGCAATCATTCCCTCTTTGGTAACGTGTCCAACTAAGAAAATGGAAGAATCCGTTTTTTTTGATTTTTGAATTAGTTCATTAGCACACTGCCTGACCTGTGAAACTGTTCCCGGTGAAGATTCAAGTTCTGGCTTGAACACTGCTTGTACTGAGTCCACAATGACGAGGTCAGGGTTGATTTTTTTGATGTGTTCAAGAATAACATTTAAATTGTTTTCTGCAACCAAAAAAATGTTCTTCGATGTTACACTCAGTCTGTCTGCTCTTAATTTTATCTGAGCGGTTGATTCCTCACCCGTTACATACAAGGATAAGCGGTTCTGTTCACTGAATTTTTGGCATACTTGTAATAAGAGTGTTGATTTTCCTATTCCTGGTGTGCCTCCAATCAAAACTGCTGAACCAGCCACAATGCCGCTACCGAGAATTCTGTCAAATTCTTCAATGTGTGTATGCGTCCTGAGTTTACTAACCGGTTTTATATCTGATATGCATGTGGGGTTTTCTATATCAGATTCAGGAAGTGAATGCATAAATGTAGGTTCGCATTTTTCTTCTATCATTGAATCCCACTCATTGCAACCGGAGCATCGACCTACCCATTTATTTGTTTTCCATCCACATTGCTGGCAGACAAAAACAGTACTAAATTTTGCCATAGTATAGCGTATTGAGTCTTATATTTCGTAGAGCTATTAAAGAACGTTATATTTCTGAAAAACAAATAAAAAAAGGGGCTTAGCAGCCCCTTTTTTTATTTAGATTACATTGTAAAATTACTTTTAATTATTTACTATCTGAACCGCTTGTGACTAACTCTTCCTTAACCGTTACTTCTTCAAAAAGTAATTTTCCATCTTGCAATTTTACCTCAATGGAATTACCATCTTTAAACTTCCCTTTTAATATATCTTCAGAGAGAGGATCCTCAATTAAATTTTCTATAGATCGATGTAATGGTCTTGCGCCATAATTTGGTTTATGGCTCTTTTCTATGAGGAAATCAGAGGCCTCCTGAGTTACTGTAAGAGTTATGTTGTAATTATCCAGCCTTGAACGTATGCTTTCCAGTTCAATTTCAACAATTTTTCTTAAATCTTCCTTTGTAAGATCCCTGAACACAGCGATATCGTTAACCCTGTTGACAAACTCTGGACGGAAATGCTTTTCGACTGCTTCTAAAAGTTGCTCTCGAATAGATTCATATGATTGTTCACTGGAAGCTTTCTTGAATCCTAGTGAAGATGTATTTTTGATTATGTCACTGCCAATGTTTGATGTCATTATTATGATTACGTTTCTAAAATCAACATGACGTCCAAAGCTATCTGTTAATTTACCTTCCTCCATAACCTGTAGCAACATGTTAAACACGTCTGAATGTGCTTTCTCTATTTCATCCAGGAGAACCACTGCATAAGGGCGCCTTCGAATTTTTTCTGTTAACTGTCCTCCTTCCTCAAAACCAACATAGCCAGGAGGTGCACCTATTAACCGGGAAACATTGTGTTTTTCCATATATTCTGACATATCTATTTGTATCAGTGATTCTTCTTCACCAAATAGTGATTTGGCCAACGCTTTTGAAAGCAGGGTTTTACCAACCCCTGATGGACCTATAAATATAAAGCTTGCACTTGGTCTATTTGGGTTTTGTAAGCCTGCCCTTGACCGCCTTACCGCCTTTGATACTGCTTTAATGGCATTGTCCTGTCCGATTACAGTTTTTCTAAGTTCAGACTCGAGATTGAGCAATTTCTTCGCTTCTTCAACCTCCATGCGTTTGAGAGGTATACCGGTCATTGTTGAAACGACTTCAGTAATAACGGATTCGTCTACTGTTCCGTCTACTTCCGTATAGTTTTCCCGCCATTCTTTTTCTACATCACTTTTTTTCTTTTTCAATTTGTCTGCTTTATCTCGAAGTTTTGCAGCTCTTTCAAAATCTTGTAATGCTACGGATTCATCCTTCTCTTTTTCGAGGCTTCCTATCTCTTTTTCTATATGCCTTAAATCAGGAGGATGTGTAGTCGCTTTTAATCTTACACGGGCACCAGCTTCGTCGATAATATCGATTGCTTTATCTGGTAAGAATCTTCCTGTAATATACCTGGTAGCAAATTCTGTCGCTGTTTTTATTGCCTCATCAGTTATTTGAACCTTATGATGCGCTTCATACCTGTCCCTTAAGCCTTTTAGAATTTCTACGGTCTCTTCCTTCGAAGGTGGATCGACAATTATTGTCTGAAATCTTCTTTCGAGTGCACTGTCTTTTTCAATATATTTTCTGTATTCATCGAGAGTGGTAGCGCCTATACATTGTATTTCCCCTCTGGAAAGTGCCGGTTTCAGTACATTAGAAGCATCAATTGCTCCTTCAGCTCCTCCTGCCCCTACTAACGTATGTAGTTCATCTATAAAGAGGATTATGTTCTTTGCTCTACGGACTTCTCCCATGACGGCTTTAATTCTTTCCTCGAATTGACCACGGTATTTAGTGCCAGCTACCATCATTGCCAAATCTAAGGCGACTATTCTTTTCTCGCGCAACAATTCTGGAACAGCGCCACTTACCACAGCTTGAGAAAGTCCTTCAACTATCGCAGTTTTTCCTACTCCAGCCTCTCCAATCAAGACCGGGTTGTTTTTTGTCCGACGGCTTAATACCTGAATCAAACGTTCAATACTAGACTGTCTGCCAATAACCGGGTCTAATGACTGTTCCTTAGCTTGCTGTGTTAAATCGCGGCCGAAGGAATCTAGTGCAGGTGTTTTTGACTTACCTTTTTTCTCCTCTTTCTCTTTTGCACCCGGTGTAGTTTCGGCTCCGAGAAGTTCAATAACTTCTTCTCTGACACCTTCCAGTTTTATGCCTAAATTCAATAAAACCTGTGCGGCTACGCCTTCTCGTTCCCTGAGGAGTCCAAGAAGTTGATGCTCTGTTCCTATATAGTTATGCCCCATGGACTTTGCTTCTTCCATAGCATATTCTAACACCTTCTTTACCCTCGGAGTGAAAGGTAGTTGCCCAACTGAGACAAGGTCAGGACCTGCTTGAACTATCTTTTCTACCTCCATGCGAATCTTTTTTAAATCAATGTCTAGATTTTGTAAAACATTTGCTGCTACACCGCTGCCCTCTTTCACCAAACCAAGTAATATATGTTCTGTCCCTATATATTCATGGTTAAATCTTTTAGCTTCCTCTCTGGCAAGCGCCATTACCTTTCTTGCCCTGTCGGTAAATTTGTCAAACATTTTTCTCCACCTTTTTTTTATAAACCGTCAAGCCTCTTCCTTACGTAAGAGGCCCTGATAACATTTCTTTGTGCGGAATCCAGTTCACAGCCTTGCAGTTTTTGTAAATGTGCCGGAAGTGTCAGGACAAAGAGTTCGTTAAGGGTTTGCATTTCAATATCGTCGATCAAACCGATATTTACACCCATACGAACCTGTGAAAGTAATTGTAAAATTTCTTCAGAAGTGATAGTTCGAGCGGCTTTAAGCATACCGTATGACCGCCAAATTCTATCTTCCAATTGGTCTTTGCTTTCCATAACCAAAGCCTTTCTGGCCATTCTTTCGTAACTTGTAATACGCGGTATCACACTCTCAATTATGGATAAAATTTCCTTTTCTGATTTTCCTAACGCAAACTGGTTTGAAATCTGGTATAAGTCGCCGGAAACTTTTGTGCCCTCGCCATATAAGCCTCTGACCACTAACCCAAGTTTACCTACCGCGTTAAAGACCTTCTCAATATGTTTGGTCATGCCAAGTGCCGGGAGATGTAGCATTACGGAAACACGCATACCTGTGCCAACATTTGTTGGACAGGCAGTGAGAAATCCAAATCTTGAAGAAAATGCAAAGTTTAAGCTCTCTCCAAGAATATTGTCAATTTCATCAATTGTATCCCAGGTATTTTTTAGTTCGAAACCTGAACGTATCACCTGGATTCTGAGGTGATCCTCTTCGTTAATCATCAAACTGATAGTTTCTGATTTTCCAAATGCAACACCTCTTTCTCCTTCCCCTTCGGCATGCTCCTTACTGATCAAGTGTCTTTCTACTAATAATAATTTATCAACAGAAGTTGCCTGGTTTAGATTTATATAAGAGACATCCTGTGCTATGTTACGCTCAATTATTGTATTTCTCAGTAAAGATTCTATCTCTTTCCTCTGCTTTAAATTTGCACGAGAAAGGAAAGGATAACCTGCAATGTTTCTTGCTAAACGGATTCTGCTGCTGATAACAATGTCAGATTCCTTGCCGGTACCCCTTAGCCACTCACCAGTATTGTCAGAAAGATCTTTAATCTCCATCTTCTACATTCCCTGAAAGTTCATAAATTTTATCTCTTAACTCTGCTGCCTTTTCATAATTTTCTCTTTCTACCGCTTCGTTTAATTCCTTACGTAGTTGGATTAGCTCGTTTTTCTTAATAATTTCTGCACCTGCATTTGCCGGCACTTTACCCACGTGCTGAGAGTTACCATGCATCCTTTCAATAAGCGGCAATAATCCCTTCTTAAATACGTTATAGTCCATTGGACAACCAAGACGGCCTTGAGATCTGAATTCCAGATAAGAGAGGCCGCACACGGGGCACGTTGTTTTTGACATTTCCCTTATTTCGGGAGATACTTGGTTAATAAGGCTTGTTAAAATATCAGATGGGGATGGTGCTTTTGGGAAGTGATTTGTAACATTTTGGGCACAATCCTCACAGAAATGCCTCTCTTTTTTTTCGTTTTCTATAATTTCAGTCAGATGCACTGTCGCCAGTTTTTTATTGCATGACTCGCATTTCATTATCAGTAACTCCCTCTCCTAATAATTCTTATTTTTTGTCCATTTCAGTAATTCTGTCACCTCTCCAAGAGAAGTCTTTCCTTGAGAAATTTCTTCGCGTATTCTGTTTTCTCTTTCCAGCCAATCCATTGCGTAGTTAGCCATTTCTCTAGCATCACGTTTTGGTATAACCATCAGGCCATCGCTGTCACCTAAGATCCAGTCACCATCACATATTGTAATACCTGAAATATTTATAGGTGTACCGATCTCGCCAAATCCTTTAGGTTCTCCTGCGTTTGGCATGATCAATTTTGCAAAAACAGGAAATTGTAATTTTCTTATTTCACCACTATCACGAATTGCTCCGTTTACGACTACCCCAGCAAGTTTCTTTTGTTTCGCACTAAGCGTCGCAAGCTCTCCCCATACGGCAGGGCCCACACCTCCAGAATCAATAACTATTACGTCTCCTTCTCTCGCGACATCTATTGCCTCAACCGGTTTTGCCCAGTCACCGGGATATGTTCGGACAGTTACTGCTCGCCCAATCATTTTCGTTTCTAATTCTAAACTAATGTAGTTTAACCCGGTTATTCCTTTCAGACGGTGGCTGCCATCTGATATATTTGCAGTAGAAACGCTCTCTAATATTTCACGTATATCATCGCTTGAAGTTCTTTTAAAGAGATCCTCTGCCACTTTCTCTCGGGTTGATATAGCTTTTTTTAAATTTTTTGTAGCAGCCTTTATGTCAGTTGCTTTACAAATAGCCCCACCAACTACTATAATTTTTGCGCCTGCATTTACTGCATCGACAACTGTTTCAGAATTAATCCCTCCGGCAACGGCAACGGGGATGCCGGCCTTCGAGCAAATTTCTTTAAGCTTCTCGAAAGGGCTGCTTCCTTGCATCTGTTCGTCAATTGCTGTGTGTACTCCGATAAAATCGGCACCCCATCTCTCAATATCTATTGAACGAGAGACACAATCAGTGATTCCGAGGAGGTCAACCTCAACTTTTATGCCGTAATTTTTTCCTGCGCTAATACATTCTTTTATTGTTGAGTCTGTAGCGCCTCCCATTACAACAGCAATGTCTGCTCCAGCTTTAGCAGCTGTTTCCATTTCTAAACGACCTGCATCCATCGTTTTCATGTCAGCTACTATCGTTGTCGAGGGAAATTCTTTCCTAAGTACCCTTATAGAATCTAATCCTTCACTTTTAATTAGAGGAGTTCCTGCCTCGATCCAGTCAACTCCTGAGTCAACTGCTTCCCTAGCTACATCCACAGCACGTCTTAAGTTGACAAAATCTAAAGCTATTTGAAGGATAGGAGTGTCTAAGTTAGTATTCACTTATGGTTTGTAAAAGAACAGATTATGCATAATATGCGGCTGCACATTTTTCAGATTCCCATGTCTTAACTTTGGCAACAAGTATTTCCGGAGGCAGCTGTTCGCTTAAGTTATTGTATATTGCCCTTGAAACATTCTCTGTTGTGGGATTCTCCTGTTTAAACTCACTCAACTCATTTAAATAAGTATGATCAAAACGGGAAAGTATTTCTCCAAGCTTTTTTTTAACAATCTTGAAGTCCATTACCATTCCCATTTCGTTTAAATTTTCTGTCCTAAGTGTAACTTCTACCCTCCAGTTATGTCCGTGCAGCCTTTCGCACTCTCCCTCATAATCACGTAAATTGTGAGCACCGGCAAATGTTTTTTCGACAACTAACTCATACATAATAAAGGGAATCAATACACTTCTTATCGGCAGAAAATGACTTTTATTTAATTTTACTTTGCTTAGAATGAAAGTCAAGCGTTTTTTAAATGCCTGGATATCGCTAAAGGTGCAATTTAGAAGGCGGTATGATTTATCAATAAAACCTCAGCGATGCCGCTAAAAACAGTATTATAAAGACCAATAACAGTGCAAATACCTGTAATATTTTCTTATATACAGGTGGTTTGACCAGGCAAGAACAATCTTCCTCGGTTTTGTCTTCTTTGATGAGAAAAGCATTTACACCGTATACGATAAAGAGGCATACAGCCAGTAGAATCTTAATCCTGATAACTGTTTTATATCCTGAACTTAAGCTTGTTACCGTAACCGACATAATACTGTCAATAGAATTAATAATTCCAGTAATTATAAGTACACCTATTAGTATTCCGACATAAATACGAAATCTTTCATGGACATTATTAGAAAATGTTCCCAGTCCGGAAACAGAAGAGCTTCTTGCCAAAACCGGCCGTAATATTGCCACGAGAAAGATCATTCCGCCAGCCAGAAGGGCTGCAGCAGAAAGATGCAACCAGTGGTTAATCAAAATCAATTTATCAAGCATCATGTTTAAATCTCCGTCAATTTTTTGATTAAAATTCTGAAAAAACTCATTGTTACAGTTATATAACATGCATTTGCGACACTGTTATTTTAGATATAGTCGAATTTGAATTGAAAATCAAAAGGTTTTTGTGTTTATAATGTTTTATGTTGGTGCTTAAAACCTTTGTAAGATTTATTGCCTTTAATTTCAGCAGAATGCATGCTAAAATTTAACTCATGATGTTAAAGTCGCATACAGCTTGCATATGAAAGAAGTGTGGTACGGTCTGTGTCAGCCGGTATTCTAGCATTAAATCGAACTATAAACTAATTTCTCTCAAACAGTTATCTAGTTGAGAAATAATAAAGTACTAATATCAGACAATCTACCGGGCATATGTAAAAACAATTCCACAGTTAATGTAGACTAGTACAATACAGTCTCCGTTCTGAATCTGTTCAAAGTGTTATTAAAGTTAAAGGAGTATTTAGATGGCACTGGAAAAATGGGACCCGTGGCAGGAACTTGCAAAATTACAGCAGGAGGTGAATGACCTGTACAGTAATTTCTTCAATCGTTACTCTTCAACAAAAGAAATATCTTTTACACCGCAAATAGAAATGTATGAAACAGAAGAAGAGATTGTCCTTAATGTTGCGCTTCCGGGTACACTCCAGGAAGACATTGATATTTCTTTAGAGGAAGAAGATGTGTTATACATTAGAGGTGAAAGAACTGATCCACACAGGACTATTGCCGGTCCGCGTCATATTGAAGAGTTGTGTTACGGGTATTTTGAGAGGCAGGTTCAACTACCGGCAAAATGTCTCAGCGAAAAAATAGAAGCAGACTATTCCGAGGGCATTCTTAATATACGGATAATTAAAAAGGTATAAGTATGGCGAATAGCAGAACAAAAGAACGTGACTACTATGAGGTATTAGGGGTAAGCAAAAACGCAACTAATGACGAGCTGAAAAAAGCATACAGGAGACTTGCCCTTAAGTATCATCCTGATAAAAATCCGGGAGATAAAAATGCTGAACAGAAATTCAAGGAAGCTGCAAATGCATACGAAGTGCTTAGTAACCCTGAGAAGAGAAAGATGTATGACTTACGGGGTCATGCAGGGCTTGATGATATGGGTTTTCATGGTTTTGAAAGCAGCTCGGATATATTCAGTAGTTTTGGAGATATATTCGGAGATATTTTTGGTAAACGGTTCCACCGGGAAAGAACCGGGCCTCAAAAGGGTTCAGATCTCAGGTATGACATGACAATTTCTTTTACAGATGCTGCGTTGGGAGGCGAGAAACAGCTTCGATTTACAAAGAGTGAAACCTGTGACGCCTGCAAAGGAACGGGTGCCAGAAATGGAACACCAACGGTATGTCCTCAATGTAAAGGTACCGGACACATAAGCAGGCAACAAACGCCCGGTGGTGGGTTCTTTACCATTAGTAATCCTTGTCCTAATTGTAGTGGTTCCGGCAGAAAGATTGATAACCCATGTAATAGTTGTAGTGGCCAAGGCCGAGTGACTAAAACAAAATCTTTATCAGTTAAAATACCTCCCGGAATAGAGAACCGTTCTACATTAAGGCTTTCCGGTCAGGGAGAAGCGGGCATCAGGGGTGGAAGGGCAGGAGATTTGTATATACATGTTAAAATTGCTTCACATCCCTATTTTGAGAGAGAGGGCTTGAATATTCGATACGATGCGCATATACCCTTCACCAAAGCGGCATTGGGTGGAGCAATAGAAATCCCAACCTTAAGTGGCAAGGCAACGTTAAAGATTCCTGAATGCACTCAATCCAATCAAACATTAAGGATGACAGGACAGGGAATCAAGACGAAAGATGGACGAACGGGTAACCAGTTAGTAAGAATAATAATAGACATACCAAAGAAACTGTCTGAACGACAGGAAGAGCTTCTCAAAGAGTTAGAAAAACTTGAGCATGATTAACAGGTTCTTTTTTTTGAACTGGTAATAATGCATATTGGCATCCGGTAGTTATGAAACAATGCTATCATCTCATTTTTAGACATAAATGTTAATTTAAAAACTTAACATTCCCGTTTCCTTTTCCCTGAATGCCCTTATGGATTACAAGATTTTTGCCCTGGGTTATTCCGGAATTATATGTATTCTGGCAGCTACGGGAATAGCGTGATGATGAGCGTGCGATCCTGGGATTTCTTTTGCGGTAAAACTCCTTGAGACGGGGGTCTCCCGTCCATACAAGTTTTTTAGACCGGTTTTCAACAATCCGGCTATCCAGCTTATTATAAAAACCATCCAGAAGGCCGTAGATAAAAGTTCTTCGATGTCTGTTTCCACTGATTTTTTTTTGCCTTTTATGTTCTGCCCACAAAAGCTCAGGGATATTTTGAAGGTAGTCATATACATACTCTGCCATTTCGACATTTTCAGGTGTCCCGTAGATTTCCAATACCTGACCACACCGATTGTCGTGTTGATCATACCCGAATGTCCATATGGCCTCCACGAAAAAAAATTTAGAGATTATAGAACTGATTATGGACTTGATGGGATTACGCCTTCCTACCTCGCCAATCTGTTTATAGATATAGTTCCATTCAGTCTTTATATCCAACATGGAAAGGTTGTGCTTTAATAAAAGTTCGTGGGCTTTGGTCATGGCATTCTGAGCTTCATGCTCGTTGGGGCTTTGTGCCAACGCCAGCAGTTTATGAACCTTGTCAAGTATCTTGTGGTTTTCTGAATTTACGGAGGTGCTATTACTGCGTTTTTCTACCCAGGATTCAATATCACCTGTGGCCGTGGGATCAATGCCATTTTCCCGGCAAATCCGTTTGAATGCCTCTCCATGAGGAAGGCTGTCCCGGATTCCTAAAATTTCTTCAACGTACTGATGGGCCATTTCATGATACAGTACTTCCTGAACGTATTCCCATTTATAGTTATTGATAAGGATAATGCTGATTGACAGGCGCCGGTAATGACTGCCTTTCCATTTACCTAAAGCCTCTTTAGCAAATGAAAGTTCAATGTTTGGGAGGCGCATGGAGTCTTTAAAGTAATGGTAATTTGCGGTTTTCCAGTCTGTCTTCAATTGCCTGATCCAGGCAGTTTTCAGTATGTTGTCTATGTCTTTCATGGAAATTATAGCGTTTTATACAACCAGATTGTGATGAGCGGTTTCTATACCTGCCATAAATATTATGACTGGTTAACTAGCTTGTTAGCCAGCGAATTGCTCTTTTTAAAATGAACATCATGTGTTCCGGATTTCTTACTTCCTTTAAGAGTTTAATAATTATTTTCCATCGAAAATAGAAAGTAAAAAAAGCTCTTCTCCTCAGCCAATAAAGTTGTCGTTCTGTAAGATTATCATTAATATAGTTTATCTTGTGAAGAGATAGTTTCATCAAGTTCATGTCGTAGCTGAATTTACCACTTTTCACAAGATCATCGTATTCCCTGGTTCCGGGGTATGGTTGAAAGTATGAAACTCCAATTCGGTCGAGTTCAAGAGTTTTTGAATATTTTATGGTTTGCAAAATGTCTTCCCTAGTTTCACCAGGAAAGCCTATTATAAAGAAACCGCCTATGTCAATCCCCGCTTTTTTAACTTTGGCAATACTTTCCCTCATCTTTTCTGTTGTTATGCCTTTTCTCATACGTTTCAGGATTCGATCACTACCACTTTCAACGCCAACGTTTACTGCATAGCACCCGGCACGGCGCATCAGACGCAAATCATCCAAATCAAGCATTTCAAGCCTTAGCCCGTTTGGAAAACACCATGTTATACCAAGGTCTTCTTTCAGCAGTGTTTCACAAAATCCAAGAAGCAACTTTCTTTTAACAGAAAAATTATCATCTTCAAAATGAATCTCTTTGACTCCATAATTTCTGTTCAGTAATTTAATTTCTTCCATAATATTTTCTACGCTTCTATGCCGTACTGTTTTGCCTGATACTTTTGAGGCAGCACAGAAGGTACAGGGAAAAGGGCATCCTCGTGTTGCGTACGTAGCGGCATAGGGATATTGCCTGAAAAATGCACCATGTGGGGATTTTGGGTAAGAAGAAGGAGGCATTAAATCCCATCTGGGAAAAGGAATAGAGTCCAGGTCTGCAATAAATTCAGAAGGGTTTTTAACTATATTTCCGTTTAATCTGTAAACAAGTCCGGGAATATCTTTTAGAATATCATTAGAAAAGTTTCTACATTCGGTATTTTCAACAAATTTGGCAAGGCTGTTTTCTCCATCACCGGTAAAGCAATAATCTACACCAGGTTCTACAAACTCCATAGTGGCTTCCGGCATCAAACTGGACTGGACACCTCCAAGTACTATAATAGACTCAGGGGAAAGTTCTTTGAGTCTGCCGGAAAGATTTTTGATAGGCAATATATCCTTGGAATACCCGCTGAGGCAGATTAAGTCAAACCTCTTACCTGTAATTTCTTTTAAAAGGTTCTCGTTGTCCATATTATCCCTGAGCATGTCAATTAAAGATACATTGCATGAACGTGGTAAGTTTGCAGCGAGATATCCATAATGAAGAGGAGGGATTATTTCGTCAGCTACACTGTTTATCCTGATAAATACAACATTAAGGGTGTTTTTCATAAAGATATTGTATCCCCATTTAAGGATTATATTAAGACAGCTTATTATGAGCTATAATACCATCTTAAGCAAAAGAGGGGTATATGATTCTGATAATTTTACTTTTTGGTAAGCTTTAATTCTGGAAATTTTGTAACGAGTTCCATCATTTTTTTCAGTACATTTTGTTCTGTATTCAGGTTCCAGTCATATTTAATACTCTTCTTGATTTTGTTGGTATTCCTAAGCCTTTCAGGTGCAAACCAGTTGATAAAGTCTTTAACTCCTTCATATTCACCTGATTCAAAATCTTTTCTGAACCATTTAAAGAGTCGTGTTGAATTCAGCTTATTATTAACCATTCTCAGATGTAGAGGGTTTTTCAACGCATTTGCCGTTGCCTTATCTAATTGCATATCTATTTGATTAGCATCAAAAATTTCTGCTTTCAAGCTGGGGCATCCCACTGAAGCACAGTTAATGGCAAAGTGTATACGCGGGTCTGCAAGTGGACGGATAACATCATGTTCTATGTTATCAAGGCTGTAAAGTGTGCCCTCAACTTCGTGATGACTGTTTTTCCAGCCGATTTTTTTCATACTTGTTACAGGATAATTATTAGCAACATCAACTATTGTGAAAAAATTGTATGCGTTTATCCAGAATGCAAGTTTATGTTTTCCCTCTTCCGGTACTTTAACTGTTTTTAATTTCTCCAGTTGGAGCATAATTTTTTCCTGAAGTTCAGGATCAGTCTTAATAATTTCATAGTCTACAGATGTATGGTCAAATTCTCCATCGATCGAAGTGAATACATTTACCTTAACGGCGTTATTCAGTATCTCCTGATAGCTGTTCCAGAATTTATTTCCTGCTTCAGCAGATGTGACTTGCTGAGTAACAAAGAATATAATATAAAATACCGCAATAATTTTTTTCATGGTTGGGCAATCCTTTTATTTTATACCCGCGCGCCAACTATCTTTTCCATAAGAAGGAATCTGCTCTCTGCTTAAGTTGTGAATATCTGCATCATTCAATTTTGCGAAAGAGAGGACGTCCATAGGGCACTCGGTTACACAGGCCGAACATCGTACGCACTGTACATCGTTCATCGGGATACCCTTGTTTGCAAAATTCATAACATCTATACCCATATGACATACCCTTGTACAAATTTCGCAAGAGATGCAGTCTTTCTTTTCTGATAGAATTCGGTATCTTGAAAATCTTGTGTATATGTGCATGAGCGCTGCGAGCGGGCATCCATATCTGCACCAGATCCTCCCACCGAGAAAAAAATAGACGCCAAGACCCAGTATGCCTGCAAATATTACGTCTATTAAAAATTTGTATACACCTGTCATTGTATAACTCAAAAGAGGAAACGAACTCCACATACCTGATTTATTCAGATAAATAATCAGTGTAAAAATTATGGCAACAAAAAGGACAACCTGGCCGATATTCTCAAGCTTTTTTGCATCCGGGCCATGTGGTGTCTTGCGCCTGTATTCGTCTCCCAGCGTTTCTGCAATACCTCCACAGCTGCAAATCCATCCGCAATAAACGCCTTTCCCGTAATGTCTGATTATATAGAATAGAATAAAACCAGACTGTACAAAAGGGAACCATGTCCAGAAAGAGCTGCTTCCAAATTCCCACATATTCAGAGGCCAGAATAAGATAAAAGCAAAGCTGCTCCATTTGCCGCTCGGGAAGAGCTCTGACACAATCCAGTGCTGTGCACCAAGGTTATCAAGGATGAGAGGTTTGTAAAGGTAAAATGGAAACAGAAAAAGAAAGAAAATTTGAATCGATATCAGGGCTGTCATCTGCCAGAAAACATAGCGTGTTTTTCTGACATAGGTACGGCGTATACCAAAGATGAGCATTGTTACGCAATAGAAGAGCGAATACCAATATGTGGGTGATTCGATCCACTCTGCTGCTCCCGAAGTGTTATTCAGCAATTTAGAAAAATACAATATTGTAAAAAATGTGCATACTCCTATAAAATATGTATATTTAAAAGCACGCCATGAAGTTCGAAAATAAGCCTTTCCGTGTCTTGCCAGAAGTCCCAGAGAGCAGATTCCGGAAATTAAGAAAATTATTGAACCTGCCCATCCCAGGATGAAGTTTAGTGATGGATACCATCTGTAACCCGAAAGACTCCAATTAAGCGTAGCATGAAATGGTGCACTCAAATACGCAATTACCTTTGCCCCTATAGTATCAGCCCCTGCAAACAGATCAAAAGCGATTCCTACCTTTCCAAAATATAGCATAGAGAAAAAACTTATTGATGCCACCATAAACCACCACCATGCTAATCCTTTCTCTCCTTCCATACGTATACCGCTTCGTTTGAAAAATTTTGTGGGTAATTCACGGCCAATGAGGGTAAAGACTATGTCATTAGGTATGGTTTTACTACCTTCTTTTGTTTTCAGAACAACTTCATTTTCCCCTATTTCTTTAACCGTTGATTCAAAAAATGGGATAATCTTATCTTGTTTCACCAGTTCATGGAATGTGTTTAGGTTTTCTGCCTTTGGTCTGGAAAACTCCTCTTTACGATAAGAGTGGGTTATTCTGTTTCCTGATTTTGCTAGTGCAATAGAGCACTCCAGGGAGCTGTCACCACCACCAACAACCAGAATATTTTTACCGACAAATTCTCCGGGATCGTACAGTTTATTGAATACTTTTGGTAATAATTCACCGTGTACTTTGAGTTGCCTGCTGTTACCGGCTTTTCCGATGGCCAGCACAACTTTATCGGCCATATACTCATTTTTATTTGTTTCAATGTGGATTACGTTATCTTTGCGACTGATTTTTTGAACGAAAGTACCCACTTCGAAATTCAGGTTTTGATTTTCTATTTGGGACTTTAGTTCATCGAGGAGAGTTTCCTTGGTTCCATCGCTCATTTCCAACGGTAATTCCATTTGTACTCCATCCGGTTTTAAGGTGATGGGTTTTTCCTTTGGAAAGTTCTCTATTGTGTTTAAGATGCGGTTTGATTCAAGAATGATGTAGTTAATGTTCCTTTTTTTACATTCGATAGCAGTGGAAATGCCTGCGGGTCCTGCCCCTACAATGACCAGGTCGTAAACGTCAGGGTCTTTCTCTTTTTCTGAGGTTGTTTTCCGGTCAGAGAACAATTGTTTTGCTATTCTAGTTCCGCCATCTGTGGCAAGTTTAAGTAAGGGTATACCGGTTAAATCTCCAACAATATAGACACCCTCGACAGAAGTTTCATTTTGCTCGTCTATTTCGGGATAATTTTCTACAATATTTCTGGGATTGTCTTTTTGAAGCCAATTAAAATATTTAGATACAAAGTTCATGGATATATTTTCCTAATTTAATTATTCCTTTGTATATATTGACAATATTTCTATCAGCATTATTCCTATATTGAGTAAATATACTATTAAACTTTAATTGGATGAGTTCGGTTCTTCTATTTATTCTGCTTTCTTTTTGATTTAAAAAATGCAAGCCGTTTCTTGATCTCTTTATCAAATCCGAAATCTGTCGGTTTAAAATATTCTTTGCCTTGAAGTTCTTCTGGCAAACATGATTGTCCTGCATAACCACCATGATCATGTGGATACTTATATCCTTTACCATAACCAAGGTCCTTCATCAGGGATGTTGGAGCATTCCTGATATGAAGCGGTACTTCCAGCGCACCCTTTTCCTTGACATCATGTAACGCACCTAGGTATGCCTTATAGGATGCATTGCTCTTTGGTGCGGTGGCAAGATAGGTTACGCCCTGTGATAACGGTATCCATCCCTCAGGCATTCCGACAAAATGAAATGCATCTTTCACTGACACAGCTACCTGAATAGCCACCGGATCGGCATTGCCAATATCTTCTGATGCAAAAATAATCATACGCCGCGCAATAAAAAGAGGGTCTTCTCCCGCTTCCAGCATACGAGCAAGCCAGTAAAGGGCTGCATCCGGATCACTGTCACGCATGGATTTGATAAAAGCAGAAATCACGTTATAATGTTCCTCTCCACTCTTATCATAAAGGAGTGCCTTTCGCTGCATGGCTTCCTGAGCTATATTTAAGGTAATTGTACTCTTAGTTTTCCGGTTGGGGTTAATCAGCAATAAGGCTGTCTCAAGAGTATTCAAGGCTACTCTTGCCTCTCCATGAGAAAGATCCGCGATAAAGCTGATAGCGTCCTCATCTATCTTTATTTTTAAACTGCCCAGCCCCCGTTCTGTATCTAATAAGGTATTAGTAATTATAGTTTTGATGTTGTCTGTAGTGAGCTGTTTGAGTACCAGCACTTTGCAGCGAGAGAGAAGAGGCGCATTAACTTCGAACGAGGGGTTTTCTGTAGTGGCACCAATCAATGTAATAGTGCCGTCTTCCACATGATGAAGAAAGGCATCCTGCTGAGATTTATTAAACCGGTGTATCTCATCGACAAAAAGAATAGTCCTCTTGCCGTAATATTTAAGCTGTTGCCTGGCATCTTCAATGACGGCACGAATGTCCTTAACACCTGATAATACGGCTGAGAAGGAGACAAAGTGAGCTTCAAGCGCCTTGGCAATGATTAAGGCAAGGGTAGTTTTCCCTACACCTGGAGGACCCCAGAAAATCATCGATACTAACTCTTTTCGTTCCATAAATCCGCTAAGAATTTTGTCGGGTCCGACTAAATGCTCCTGTCCGACAAATTCTGCCAGATTTCGGGGCCTCATCCTTTCTGCCAATGGGGATTTTTTTGCAGATTTTGCTCTTGCGTCAAATAGATCAGCCATATGTTAATTCAGGAATTGAATAGACTTTCCCTAACTTTGCTCTGTTTTACACTTAATCTTAATATAAATCTACAATCTGGTGATAGATTAGTCAATTGTTTAAGTTGAGTGATCTTTCTTATTATCAGCAGTAAACTTACATTAAGAGAAAAAAAGTTGAATTTGGATGATTGTTGTAATAATATTGCTGACATAAGAAAACAGTATTTATTCCACAGATAGATTAGGACAAAATAATAGAAAGGTATGCTTTTATGCTTAATATTGAGGACGGTTTCGAAAAAAGCGAACAGATATGTAAGATGATTGAGGATGTTGTTGAAGAGCTGGGTATCAACCAGAGACTGGAAAAGATTATGATAAAACACACTCCTGCCGAATCTCCTATAGATATGAACTATCTCAGCCCAGATAATTCCTCTCTGGATTTGGAGATAGTAGACTCTTTAGATAACCTTGAAGGGCGGGTCAGGCATGAGCTTATGCATGTTGCTGACCAGTTGAACGAGAAGTTTAAGTATAGAGACAGCCTTGTCCCTCCTGAAGGTACCGGCGCATTCAGAAGGTATAAATATCTGTGGAATGTGTATATTGACAGCCGCCTTTTAAAGAGTGGAAAGCCTTCTTATGACACTCAGGAAGCCAGAGAAAAGGAGATAGAGGAGTGCTATCCGGAACTGAGTGAGGACCTCAGGAAAAAGTGCTTTACCTTTCTCTGGGGACTGGGACTTCTTGATTTTGAACAAATCTCTGCAATGAGCTACGATCTCTTTTCTACATTTGAGGAGCTTCGGTTTCTTGCCGAATCACACGGAGAAAAGCAGGTTACGTTTGAGACAATGGAAGATCTGAAAAATTACAGAAGGTGATGAGTAAGTCCCCCTTTGAAAGAGGGAATTGATGGTGGAATCCATAAATACAAAAACCCAGATCAAAACGGGGGAGGATATGTTTTGACCTGGGCTTCTACACAAACTTATAAATTTGCGCAGCGTAATAACTACTAAATTCTAGATGATACTCCGTCTGTCAACAGGTCATGACCATTATGACAGACGGATAATAAAAAAACTAACTAATTAATTAGAAAACGTACTCTGCACCAAAAGCGAGTATAGTTTCATCGTCATTAGTAAATTCTCCATCCATACCATGTGTTATACCCATACCAGCTTCTTCCTGGGCGTCTGAAACATTGTACTTATTGTACCTGACTTCAGGCCTGAGCAAAAGGTTATCCGCAATCGTAATGTTATGCGTGTATGTTATTGTATACATTGAATGGCCAAAGCCCTTTGCACCGTCATCATCATCAAAGTATTCGTACCTAAGAGCACCCTGTTGATTATCAGTGAAATCATACATTGCATAGTATACCATGGCCCACCAGTGAGCACTGCTACTTGCGCCATCATCAGCACTCGCGTCATTTGGATCACCAGCAACAGTAGGTTGATTTTTAGCACGGCCATGATTCCAGTCAAATCCGAGGCTTAATTTATCAACCTGAGGTAATGAATAGGTCATAACAACGTTGTACATAAATACGTTATCACTTTCGCTACCGCCGAAACCACTGTTACCCTGCTGTGTACCACCAGCAGCAGCACTTGATGGAGGACTTTCTGGTCCGTTTATTGCGGCGAAAGAGATGAAGAAATCGTCATTAGGTGAATATGTCAGGTAGGCTCCAAATGATTTCCCTTCGTTGTTATCAATATAGGTATCCCATCCATTAACATAGTAAAGTTTCAAACCAAATTTATCACTTGGAAGGAATTCAGATACATCGAAAGACACACCCATGTGCGTGAAAGGTATTGCATTATTGTAGGTTGCAGCGTGTGTATAGTTCGCGTTACCTATGTTTTCTACCAGTTCATAACCAATCCAGGTGTACATCTTACCCATAGTGATAGGGACTTTTTTCCCAAACACCGGTGCATTCCAGGTTACATTACACGCTGAAATAGAAAACCTTTGATCATTGTCACCTGGATCGCCATTATCATTTCCAGGTCCAAAGAAAGTAATCCCTTGTGTCAGTTCACCCCAGTATGTATGCATCTGCCAGCCTATCGGATGCTCGTCGGTCGCTTCCTTATCCATAAACATCGCGAAGTTTTGAAGTACAAATGTGTTGTCATCATTTTCGCCTATGAAGTTTACCTTACTGTTTGCATTTCTGTTTGTAATATTTTCACCGGCGTTTCTCAGATTATACATGAAGTTGGTATCGATAAAACCACCAACAGTGACGCCTTTGAACAGGCCGCCCATAATTGCTGAACCTGCCAGTGCCTCATTTACTGCAGAAGAGATATCTTCCTGCATTATTTCAGCTCTGATCTCATCTTTGAAATCGGCTTTCAGCACATCCCTCAGGCCAATAGTTGCCTCTTGAATGTCAGCCTTTGCTTCGTTTTTCAGTTCAGCCATCAGCTCCTGCTTAAGTTCGGCTTTTAATTCCGCTCTAAGCTGAGCTTTCAGAGCTTCCATATCTGTATCTGTGCTCTGTGCAAAAGAGATGCTGCTGAATGCCAAAACGGCGATCATCGGCAGCAACAAATAAAACTTCATTTTACCCATTATTTACCTCCCCATAAAAAATTTAAAATTCTATAATAATTGTGCAGTATCAAAAAAATACTACAGACCGGATACACTTACTTTACTAAAACAAAGATGCTAAAACTATAACTTACGATATTTAATTCAAAAACGGCGAATTTCACCGAGTAAGACCGGCGAAATTCATCAGGTAAATCATCTAACTAACGCACAAACAATGCGTTATTAAATCAAAAAAAAAATAAAAGTCAAGAGTAAAAATCATGCCACCGGCAAGTCCTATCAGGCTTCCGGAGGGGAATATAATGGACATTTAAGTGATTATTATGCAGTAAGCATATATTGAATCAGTTTAAAATTGCCGATGGCCTGAATTTTATTATAATTTTATAATTAATTATTAAAGAACGAATTTACATATCCAAAATTACTCTTATTGAGTCAATACAACAAAGCAATAAGAGGGCCAAAATAAATACTTTTCATATAAAATATATTGAATACTTTAAATTTGGTATCCGGATTCTGATGTTATGAAATAAATTTGAGTTGTATAAGGTATGGATTATAAGAACATCCGATAATTTGTATATAATAAATTTATCATGATTTCAGACTAACAAAAAAAATATACCTTCTGGTTTCTATGAATTTTGAAATAAGAAGACTTAGTAAAAAATTGTCAAATATGCACCAAAATTAGTGTGAATTTAATATAAGTGTCAAATTACATGCAGGTTGACATTATAATTGCGACTCGTGTAAGTATCTGTTAATAAAGTGGTTATAATGTACATTTAGGCTTTGATATTCCTTTTAGTCGCTTTTTGTAGCTTCGAAATGTCGGAATAACAGTTAAATAGCGATAAACGAAATACTGGCAAATATCAGCCTATAAATTGCTGCACATTTAATGTAATCTTGCCATCAATGACTAAGTATCAAAGCACAATCTGTTGAGTGGCCTAATTGCTTGTTTGAATAACTGTAAAAAAATTGACAGAGAGATCATATTGTGAATAAATCAATTCATCGAATCGTCTGTTTCATATTTAATTAATAAAGCAGATAATAATCTCTAGGAATTGTCTATGAAATATCATGACCTTCATCCATGGAACGTGGACTACAGAAAGGCTGTAGAAATCCAGGAAAGATTGCAGAAGAGTATTGTTTTAAAGTGTCCGGTAAAAAACTTTAAATATATTGCTGGTGCTGATGTCTCTTACCTGCCGGAAAGAACTATCCAATCCGATACCTGCCGGAATGGGCCTGTCGAAAAGCATGGCAGGCGTAGTCAGTCAGGCACTAAGAAAAGTGAGATATTTTATGCGAGTGTTATTGTATTTGAATTAAAAACGATGGAAAAAGTTGAGTCGGTTACTGCAAGCGGTAAAGTTGATTTTCCCTATATTCCCGGATTGCTGAGTTTTCGTGAGTCTCCAATCTTGTTGAAAGCATTTGCAGAGATTAAGTCTAATCCAGATGCGATTATATTAGATGCACAAGGCATCGCGCATCCTCGTGGAATCGGTTTGGCGTCTCATATTGGATTGCTGTTAGACAAGCCATCCATAGGGTGTGCAAAAACCAGGTTAGTGGGTGATTACAGTGAGATCGGTGAAGAAGTTGGCAGTTACTCGCCCCTTACTGTAAAAGATAGGGTTGTAGGCGCTGTGCTCAGGACAAGGAAAAACGTTAAACCCGTTTTTGTCTCTCCCGGCCACAAAATTGATTTAAACACCTCCATTGACCTGGTTTTAAAAAGTGGTTGTGGGTATCGGCTTCCTGAACCGGTAAGACAGGCGCACAACCTGGTTAAGAAAACAGCAACCGGTAAGGAGTAAACGGGTCTGTCTTAAAGCGTGGGTTTTGTGATGCGTTATATTATTAAAATATAAATTGGAAAGGTTGCTAACTGTCTGAATCTTTTTCTTTCTTAAATTCCTCTTTTACCTGATCGCAGGTTTTACTCTCTTTTTCTTTCTTTATTTTTTCTGCTACTTGGGCGACAAATTCAGGATTTCCTTCTGCAGCCGCTTTCTTCTTTGCGTCTTCCTTCATCTGTTTTACATCAAAAATGTCTCCCAGGCACTCCTCTGCAGCACTACACCATACTACACATGTTGGTGCTTTGTCTTTAAATACGGTTTCTCCGCATTTACAGTCGGCTTTTTCCTCATCACTCCAGATTTCAATCATACTGCCGCATTTTGGACATTTTCTTTCAAGTGGTTCGGGTACCATAGTCTTCATGCTACCGGGACATCTAACTTTTGCCATTATATCTACCGCCTGTTTTCAAAAATTAAAATAACTTAATTTATTCTATAAATACTAAAAAAATTCTATTATGCCGTCAAGTAGTTTTTGTGGAGAGACAGTTTTACGTCTAATAAAACGGTAGTGGTCCCATTATTTTTCATTTACGTTTTAAAAATTTAAAAAGGATTGACAACTAAATAAATATGTGCGAAAAAATAAGCACTAATTTCGGAGGGGGAGGCGGGCAGAATAGTTATATTTCACTTTCTCAACGTTGAAAGGTTGTTTTATGGATATCATTAAAAGGACATTAGGCAGGGATGAAACAAGAGAAATTGACCGAAAAGCAATTGAAGAATACAAAATTCCAGGAATTATTTTAATGGAGAATGCAGGCAGGAATGTTGTAGAAGAGATTTTAAAGATGATTTCCGGGATAGATAAGGCCAGAGTGGCAATTTTTTGTGGAAAAGGGAATAATGGTGGCGACGGTTTTGTTATTGCCCGGCACCTTTATAATAAAGGAGTGGACGTGTCTGTATACTTAACAACTGAAGTGTCACAAGTTCTTTCTGATGGCGATGCTTCAACAAATTTGCAGATTTTACTGAATATGAATCTTGAAATAAAAGAGTTGCAAGAGAAGAATATTGGTGAAGTTGGAAAGGCCCTTTGCAACTATAATGTAATTGTAGATGCGATTTTCGGAACGGGTTTAAATGGAGATGTAAGAGAGCCCGTAAGTACCCTGATAGCTAAAATCAATGAATCCGGTATACCAGTCGTATCTGTTGATATACCTTCCGGGTTGAGTTGTGATGATGGTGTTGTACTTGGGATAGCAGTGAAAGCAACTAAAACGGTTACATTCGTTGCTGCTAAAACAGGTTTTTTTCAGGGATGCGGAAATGAATATACCGGAGAGTTGATAGTGTCAGATATAAGTGTGCCTAAAGAGTTGATAGAAGAGTTTTGCAAAAAACCGTTATCTGGTTAAAGTCCCGCCCTCTTTACTATTTACATTCAGAGAGCTTTTCCTCCTGCTATTGCCGGAACTATTGAAATTTGGTCTCCATCATTAACTGTAGTTTCCTGATTATCTTTAAACCTTATATCTTCATCGTTAAGGTAGAAGTTAATAAATCTTCTGATTTGTCCGTTTTCATCGCAGAGACGCTCTTTAAACCCGTTGTAATTAGTTTCAAGATTATCAATTACTTCTTTAATGGAATTACCTTCCACAGTAACTTCTTCTGACCCGTTTGTTAATGATCTTAATGGAGTAGGGATTCTTACTTTAACCGGCATGTCGTTACCTCTTTCTGTTTAATAAAATATTAAGTTATCCTTGGGAGATTATCTTTTTTCTACTGAGTAAAGTATAGTATTCTATTTAATCCTACGTGTATTGTCAAAAAGTTTAAGCGGTGCAAACTTCTTTTTTTTCCATAAAAGAGTTAAAACTCTCTATGTTTGCATCAATAACGCACGGTTTAGCTACTTTATCGATAACTGCTTCCTGCGTTTTCAGGCCGTTCCCGGTAATACAGATTACGATAGACTCATCCCTCGGTATTCTTTCCTGTTCTAAAAGTTTCTTTGTAACGGCCACTGTAACGCCTCCCGCTGTTTCGGTAAAGATTCCTTCTGTGGACGCCAGGAGTTTGATCCCCTCAACTACCTCATCATCAGAAACATCTTCAGCCCAACCGCCACTCTCATTAATAGCCTTTACAGAATAATATCCATCTGCGGGGTTTCCGATTGCAATTGAATGTGCTATTGTGTTGGGAATTACCGGTTTAATAACATCACTGCCGGTTTTAACGGCAGTAGATATAGGAGCAGAACCGGATGCCTGGGCACCGTAAAGGCTTGTATCAGATTCATCGATCAGTCCTAATTTTGCCATCTCCTTTACCGCTTTGCCTATCTTAATTATAAGTGAGCCGCCTGCCATAGGTACGACCACGTGTTTGGGAGCCTTCCAGCCGAGCTGCTCTATGATTTCATATCCGTAAGTTTTGGAACCTTCTGCATAATATGGCCGGAGGTTAATGTTTGCAAAGGCCCAGCCATATTTATCAGCAATCTCTGAACACATTCTGTTAACGCCATCATAATTACCGTCTATGCCAATTACGTTTGTTCCATAGATTGAGGTACCTATAACCTTTCCCTGTTCTAGATTGGAGGGCATAAAGATATAGCTTTCAAGGTTACCTTGAACAGCCTGCGCGGCAACGGAATTTCCCAGGTTGCCGGTTGTGGCACATGCAACTGTTTTGAAGCCGAGTTCTTTTGCCTTGGACAGGGCGGCAGAAACGACTCTGTCTTTAAAAGAGAATGTGGGGAAATTTACTGAGTCGTTTTTTACATATAGTTCTTCTACACCGAGTTTTTTGGCTAAATTATCAGCCTTTACAAGTGGTGTATACCCAACCTGGGTTCCCACAGTAGGCTCACCATCAAGGGGTAAAAGCTCTTTGTACCTCCACATGGTTTTTCCCCGTGATTCAATCTTGTCTCTGTTTATTACTTTTTTTATTTCTTCATATTTGTAATCTACTTCCAGTGGACCAAAACAGAAACTGCAAACATGAAGAGCCTCTTTAGGGTAATCTTTCCCGCATTCTCTGCATTTAAGACCTTTAACAAAACTCATTTTCATCTCCAGATATTAATAAAAAAGCCTCTTCTTAATCACAAGATAAGAAGAGGCTCCGCGACATTCTTATCTTATCTTCCCCTAACAGGTAGGAGTTAGCACCAACATCCTGACATTCTGCCAGGACCGGTTGCTGTGGTTTCTCAGGGCCAGTCCCTCCACCACTCTTGATAAGTCTCAATTTTTGTTTGAATCATGCAGTTTAGTTAAATTTTAGCTCAAAGTCAATAAATATTATGTGAAATCTGGCCTGTTGCCAATTTTTAAGTGCCTGAGGAGATATGCCTGACAACCATTCCCGTCATAAGTTTAGGATAGAAGTATGTTGCCTTGGGAGGCATCTTATGCCTTTTGGTTGCAATGTCTTTTATCTGACCTATTTTTGTCGGGTTTAGGAAAAAGGCGATCTGGTATTCTCCATCGTTCACTTTTGTAACGGAGTCCTCTATTCCTTGAATATATTTAACGCTTTCAGATTTTGAAATATTTTTTGCCTGAATTCCCAGTACCCTGTCAAATATTACCCCATGTAAGATTCCGGTATCAATAGACTTCCATTCAGAATATTCACCTGTCAAAATCGGGTCGAGGAGTTTCTCATCACGAAGTGTTAGAATATAGAACCTTTTGTCATTCTCACCGAAATACATGGCAATTTTATGTTTATGAGCATCTTTACTGAGCTTTTGTGTCAATGTTTCAGCATTGCAATCACTTCCCAGGTCGCTTATATCAAAAATTTCATTTAGTGAGTTCTTAATCTTTTCAGGGTCAAGTTCTTTTACATTCCTGGCCAGTCTGTGTGTTGGTAGGATCACAAGTCCAGGATCTTCCATAGAGACACACATCATCATGATATAGTCGGCCGGAGAATCTTCATTACAGTTCTGCCCTTTTTCAGTGTCTTTTATAAAGTCTCTGTAAAACAGTGCAGTTTCATAACGATGGTGCCCATCGGCAATAAACAGTGCCCTGTTCTTCATTTGCAGAATCAACTCTTCAATAACTGATTTGTCTTTTATGGCCCAAAGTGAATTTTTAACACCATAAATGTCTGTAAAATCGGTATCCGGATCTCCTTCAGACGCTTTAAGTAAAAAGTTTGATGTTTTGCTACCTTCATCTTCAAAGAATGTAAATACCTGGCTTAGATTTGCATTGCAGGCTTTCATCAAATTCATCCGGTCCTCTTTTGGCTTTGCAAGTGTATGTTCGTGCGGATAAATTTCTCCAGTTTGAAAGTCTTCCAGTTTTACTAAAGAGATGAACCCTCTTCGTATGTATTTCTTATCTGACAATGTAAACTCTTGTGCATAAATATATATTGCAGGTTCGATCTCCTCTTTCAGAATTTCTTCTTTCCTCCATGTGTCGAAGAATTCTGCGGACCTTGAATATTTATTATTAGATTGATCATCTCCGGGAAGATCTTTACTCAGGATTAGACGTATAATGTTGTCCGGGTGGAGTTCATAATATTCATCTCTCTCTTTTTCAGAGATAACGTCATACGGGGGAGTAATTACTTTCGAAATATCTTTTATTTTTTCAGGATTATATCTTAACCCTTTAAACGGTAATATAGTTGCCATTTTTAGCCCTAAAAAGTGTTAATGATTTATTAGTAAAAGAAGATTTTAACATATAAATCTTTTTTTGAGAATGGCAAAAAATAATAATGTCTATTTTGACTGCGCCTGTATTGCCGTTATGGCTATTGTATAAACGATGTCTTCCACAAGACATCCCCTGCTGAGATCATTTACTGGTTTTTTTAGACCCTGTATTATCGGGCCGATAGCGATTGCACCGGAAGAGCGTTGTACCGCCTTATAGGTATTGTTACCTGTGTTTAAATCCGGAAAAATAAAGACCGTTGCCTTGCCGGCTACCTTGCTATCCGGAAGCTTGATCCTGGCGACACTTGGATCAATAGCTGCATCATATTGTATCGGACCCTCTATAAGCAGGTCAGGCCTTTTTTGCTTTGCAATTCTTGTGGCTTCTCTTACCTTATCAACTTCAGGCCCCTTTCCTGATTTACCGGTAGAATATGAAAGCATGGCAATGTACGGATCTATACCAAAGTTTTTAGCCGTATCAGTACTTGTAATGGCAATATCTGATAGTTGCTCGGCAGTCGGAATAGGGATTATTGCACAGTCTCCATAAACAAGCACCCGGTTCTTCAGGCACATGAGGAATATGCTGGAAGCATTTTTAATGTCAGGTTTTGTTTTAATTATTTCAAATGCCGGCCTTATTGTGTGTTGAGTTGTGTTAACAGCACCGGAAACCAGACCATCTGCTTCACCTTTATATATCATCATAGTGCCAAAATATATTGTATCCTGCATCCGGTCCTGTGCATTATCCATTGTGTAATGTTTATGCTTTCTCAGCTCATAATAGGTGTTAACATAATCCTCAAACTTTTGTGATTCTTTGGGATTTATGATGTTGATTCCGTTGTCCAGTTTTAAACCCAATGCGGAAGCTTTTTTCATAATCAGATTTTTCTCGCCTAAAAGTATTATATCGGCGATGCCTCTGTCTCTTGCCCATACCGCAGCTTTTAACGTCCTGTCGTCATCTCCTTCCGGAAGAACTATACGTTTTTTTTCTGAACACGCTCTCTCTAATATTTCGTATTTAAATATATCCGGGGTTCGCTTTCTGACTTTTTCCAGTTTCAGTTTATTGTTTATTTTCTCATAATCTACATGCCGGAGTACCAGAGATTTTGCAATATCAATCTTCTGGCAATCATTTGAAGATACGTGAACGACAAGAGAGTTGATTTTATTTACAGTCTCTATTGTGTTATGACTTACACTGAGAATGGGAAGAGGTAAATCGGGCAAAGTCCCAATCAGCTTCACTATGTTGTCATTCGGAATGAGACCTCCTGTTAAAATGATTCCGGAAATGTTTGGACAGGTGGGAGAAATTAAGGATGTTATACATCCAAGAAGTATCTCGTTTCTATCGCCACCGGTAATGATGAGTGTTCCATCATGTATATACTTCAGGGCATTTTCAAAACCCATAGAGGCTATTATTGTTTCTGTTGCGGTGTTCGAAAGATAATCCTTACCGAACAGAATTTCGGCATCAAGGCTCCTTGCAATATCGTATAAGCGTGGCTTTGGCAGAATTGGATCACAGGGTACTGTTCCTAAATAATCTATTTTGTGTTTATCAAAATTCTCTTTCAGGCGTTGATCAACTGTTGAAAGCCTATCAGATTCTATCTTGTTTACAATAACACCCATAAAATCACAGGACTGTTCATCAAACGAATCTTTGCCAGTTAATACACCGGAGGATATTTCCTCTATCGATTTTCCATATCCATCTTCAACAAGGATTATGCCGGCATTCAGGTTATTCGCAATATCTGCGTTGATGTCAAACTCAAAAGCTGATTTCATTCCAACATAATCGGTGCCGTCAATAACAATGACGTCTTTACCCTTTTCTACTCTTTTATAAGATTCCTGCACTTGATGAAAAAATGTTTCTTGATCATTATTTGTGATGTAATAATTTAATTTCTTATTGGATACCGGGTTAATATATTTGAGCTCATCTTCAATATCATATATTTCCTTAATCATTTTTGATTCTTTATCGTGAATTTTATTTGCCCTGTATTTCTGACCTATAGGTTTAAAATAACCGACATTAGTAACCATACCTCTGAAAGCGTTGATTAAGCCAAGGCAGATTATGCTTTTCCCGGATTTAGGACCGGTAGAGGCCAGATAGACATTTTTTGCCATTCAGATTCATTCCTTTAAATTAATGGACACTGATATTCCAGCCAGAAAGGCTTGTTCTGACGGATCTATGTCAAATTTTATTCTCTATAATCCGTGCCGTATCTCTGGCGATGACCAGCTCTTCATTTGTTGGCACGCAAAGTACTCTGGTTTTAGAATTCTGAACAGTTAGTTCTCCTTCTATACCAATGGTCTTCTCGTTCTTCTCTTTATTAAAGTCGATGCCTAGATATTCCATGTCAGTACAACACATATTCCTTATAAGTGCCGCATTTTCCCCAATTCCACCGGTAAAGACTATCAGGTCGACGCCGTTCATTGACGCGGAATACATACCGATATATTTCCTGATGCGGTATGTGTACATTTCAACAGCAAGTCTGGCTCTGTCGTTACCTTCTTTATATGCCTTAATAAGATCTCGCATATCTGAGCTGATTCCTGAAATCCCTAACAGACCGCATTCATGGTTCATCAGCATGTCGCACTCATGCGGGCTAAGCCCTTCCTTCTCCATTATGAATAGAACCATTGCAGGATCAACATCTCCGCATCTGGTTCCCATAATCAGGCCTTCCAGAGGTGTGAATCCCATAGAGGTATCTATAGATTTGCCGTACATAACTGCTGTAACGCTTGCTCCGTTTCCCAGATGACACGTAATTATTTTTAATTCTTGAATATTCTTTCCAACAATTTCTGCCGCTCTGTTTGCAACATAGAAATGGCTAGTTCCGTGAAACCCATAACGCCTGAACCTGTATTTTTCATAAAATCTATAGTCAAGAGCATATGTATAAACAAAATCCTCCATCGTTTGGTGAAAGGCAGTGTCGAATACTGCTATCTGTGGAATTCCCGGAAGAAGTTTTTGACATGCAAGAATTCCCTGCAAATTATGAGGATTGTGAAGTGGCGCGAGTTCAATGCATGATTCGATCTTTTTAATAATGTCTTCGGTTATAAGCACGGATTCTGTGAAGTACTCAGCTCCATGAACTACCCTGTGTCCTACTGCAGATATCTCATATTTATGGCCGATGGCTCCGCACTGGTCGTGTGTGAATAAATCAAGTATTTCTGTAATTGCAGAGTTGTGATCAAGGGAGTTGCACTCTTTTGTAAAATCTTTTTTACTATATTCAAATTTTATAACGGATTTAGGCAGTTCGAGCCTTTCGACGATGCCAGAGGCAAGGACATTTTCATCGGCCATATTAATAAGTTGAAATTTAATCGAAGAGCTGCCGCAGTTGATCACCAGAATTTTTAAATCATTTTTTCTATTCATGTACTATGCACCTGTATATTAAGTTAAAAGTGCCTAGAGTTTAAGATAAACTAAAGTTGAGGAAAAGACATATCTTTTATTTTTTAACTTTAGACACTTCAAGCTTTGGCTATTGGCTATCACTGATTGTGTGCACTATAACGGCATTGGTGGCGCCGGCGATACCTATACGCTGGCCGACTACCAGGACAACCTTCTCTCCGACTTGAGCCCATTTGCGGCTGGTAATATAGTGATCTACAATTTGGGAGAATTTATTGATATTTTCCGGAATTGGTTGGCAGCGCGGTATAACACCATAATGCAGGCTCATCTGGTTGCACGTACTCTGGTCGGAGCTTAATGCAAGGATGGGGACACTGATACGTTCCTTGCTGAGCAGCCTGACTGTTATTCCGGTTTGCGACCATACGGCTACAAGTTTTGCAGAAATATCCTTAACAATGATTCCCACGCTGTGAGCAATTGTTGTAGTCAGGGCCGATTCGTCTGTTGCAATGGTTCTACGCTGAACGTCTTTATCCTTATCAACGAAATTTTCCGTTACACGAGCAATGCTCCTTATGGTTTCTGATGCCTTAAGCGGGTATTTACCCACAGCAGTCTCGCCGGAAAGCATAACGGCATCGGTTAAATCCATTATAGCGTTAGCCACATCTGAGACTTCCGCTCTGGTTGCAACAGGGCTATCAATCATACTTTGCAGCATTTGAGTGGCTACTATTACAGGTTTACCGAGACGCCGACAAATTAGAGTAATTTTCTTTTGTATAATTGGTACCTCGGCCAGGTCCATTTCAACACCGAGATCTCCTCGTGCAACTAATATTGCATCACTGGCCTGAATGATATCCTCCAGATTAGTCAATGCCTGCGGTGTTTCGATCTTTGCCACAACCTTTATATTCGCCCCTGCCTTACTGAGATAACTTTTTAATTGATTTATCTCTTCTGCTGACCTTACGAAACTTAAAGCCAGAAAATCAACTTGATGTCGAATAGCCCAATCAACACATTCCCAGTCACGTTTCGTAATTGAAGGTATGCTTATTGTGGTGTCAGGCAGATTAATTCCCTTATGGCTGTATAGTGGTCCTCCGGTTACAACTGTACATACTGCTTGATTACCATCTTTCCGGATTACACGTAAAGTGATCTGGCCATCGTCGATAAAGATGCGTTGGTCAACCTTAACATCTTGAGAAAAATACTCATAATTTGTACTAAAGCGGTCTACGTTACCCTGTTCTCCGCCGGGTACAATGCTGACTTCATCTCCCTCTTTCAATAACTCTCCATTTGGTTGGATACGTCCGATACGGATCTTCGGTCCGCATAGGTCACACATTACGGCTGTCGTGTGACGGTGCTGTGTGCGAACGGTATTCAATATCTCCAGTGATTGTGCATGCCCGTCTAATGTACCGTGAGAAAAGTTCAATCGAAAAATGTCTACACCATTATCAATCATTGGTTCAATAATTTCCTGTTTGTTGCAGGAAGGTCCGAGTGTTGCAATTATCTTAGTCTTAATCATTTTGAATAATATCCTATTCCGTTAGACGGTTTTCTTATTTAGTATTTCTTGTTTTTTTTGTACGAGGCTTTGCCCTTCGTTCTTGTATTAACAGCGGCTGACCCGTTGCTTCAATTACGTCACGCCAGATTTCCTGGTGCGGGTCGATGCGTTTTCTGCCTGAAACTGCCAGGTGGATGGGTACATGAACAAAGTGGGAATTGATGAGGCTCACGATCATACCTGTCTTACCTGCCATGGCCGCGTGTACCGCGTAAGCACCGAGTTTGGTGCAGTAAATTGAATCATTGGAATTTGCAGGCGCACTCCTGATCATATAACTTGGATCGATATATTTCAGGTTAATATCTACTTCCCTTATTCTAAAATATTCCTCAATCCGCTCTTTGAGGAATATACCGATATCATTGAGCTTTACATTACCTGATGCATCGATGGCTTTGGAACCTTTCAAATATTCCTGTCCCGCACCTTCTGCTACGAGAATTACGGCATGATTACGCTGCTTAAGTCTCCTTTCCAGATTGGCTAATAGACCATTTTCTCCTTCGAGATCAAATCGTACTTCCGGGATGAGTACATAATTCACATCATTGATAGCCATGGCTGTGTTAGCGGCAATAAACCCTGACTCACGTCCCATTACTTTAACAATTCCAATTCCGTTTACTCCATCATGTGCCTCAACATGAGCGCAGGAAACTGCATCCACAGCGCGGGAAACTGCTGTCTCAAATCCAAATGATTTTTCTACAAAGCTTAAATCATTGTCAATGGTCTTGGGTATACCGACTATAGAAGTTTTTAGATTACGCTTTTTTGCCTCTTCAGAAATATCCAGTGCACCCTTTTGCGTACCGTCACCACCTATGGTAAAAAGCATGTTAATGTTCATGCGTTCGAGGGAATCAACGATCTCTTCAACACAATCACCGTAACCTCGCGAAGCCCCGAGGATAGTGCCTCCAAGGCTATGAATCTTGGATACGATCTCTGGATTCAACTCAGTAATCGGCAGTTTAAATTGCGAAAGAAGGCCTCTATATCCATACATAAAACCGGATATCTGTTTTGTACCGTAACGATACCACAAGGTCATAACGATTGCCCGTATCACATCGTTAAGTCCGGGACAAAGACCTCCACAGGTAACTATTCCCGCCCGTACCTTGGATGGGTCGAAATAAATAGTTTCCCTCGGGCCGGCCTTTTCTATCAGATTATGCCGTTTGTCGTCGCTGCTCAGTGAACCTTTGGAAACAGTGATATCATGGATAATGTATTGGTCGTCTTCCACATAGCTTGTCCTCCAGATATCCTTCTTGTGGGACATTGAAGATAAATGTAATGTCGGTTTTCCCAGAACAGGAATTGTAAAATCCGGTTTTTCCATTTTGATTGTTTTAGATAATTAGTTACTGGGGTTCCAGCCAGACAACATCATAGGGTTTTAATGTAAGGATAATATTGTCATTTTTATAAGAGTGCATATCCTGACTTATAAGGTCGTACCATTTCTGCTTGAATATATTGACTCTACTCTTGGGAATTGTTACTTGAATATCATCGCTTGTAACATTAATCAAAGAGAGGATATGTTGGCTTTTGTCTGGAGATGTCCTCAAAACTGCAAATATCTCCGGCTGGATTATTAAAATATCTTGAGCTCCATTTGGATGAAAAGCGCACTGCTTTGTCCTGATAGTAATAAGTGCGTTTAATTTGTGGATGATTTTTGATGTAAGTGTATTCGGGTCTTCAAGGGCTTCTATGATTTTGTTGTAATCAATTTCTGTACGATTAACTTCGCGTTTTGAGATAGGACAGCATGCAGCATCTGCATCAATTTTAGTACCGAAAAAACTATGAAGATAAATTCCAGGAATCCCCCGGAGGACCAGTGCTATGGCCCTTGAAGCAATAAACTTCTTGATCTGACGTTCTAAATGCCCGGTACCGTCTTCTCTATTAAGGGCACTGAACCAGGTAATATTAATCTCATATGGTATTTCATTACCATCCTTATCAGTTTTATAAGAAATATAACCTCCGTGTTCTCTTGCTCTCTGGATAATAAACTTAGTCTCTTCATCTGTTAAGATATCTTTAATAGCCATTAGTCCTATACCATCGTGGGAATCCAGAAAATTGAAAAAAGCCGTTGTCTCAGAAGCAGGCTTCAGGGATACTGCCCAATCAGAGAGCACGGTGGAGTCCTTTGTGTAAAAGGTATGAAGAACAAGAGGCGGCAGGGCAAAGTTGTAGACCATATGCGCTTCGTCATTACCGTTGCCGAAGTAAGAGATATTTTCGTTATGTGGAATGTTTGTTTCGCTGATTAACGCAACATGCGGAGCAACAAAGTCCAGGATATCACGGAAGATCTTGACAATCATATGTGTCTGTTCCAGGTTAGCGCATGAAGTACCGGGATTTGCCCAGAGAAAAGTAATAGCGTCGAGCCTGATGACATCGGCTCCCTTACGCACGTATAACAGTAATATTTCAATAACCCTTATCAATACTTCCGGATTTTTATAATTTAAATCTATCTGGTCTGAAGAGAAAGTTGACCAGACGTATTTTTCTCCATTGATTGTATGGAACTTTGTAAGAATATCAGAAGTTCTCGGACGAAAAATGAAGCTACGTTCTTCGGGAGTAAGGTCATCATAAGAATTATAACTGATAAAAAAGTCTTTGTAGTGCGGAGTCCCTTCCAGAAACCTCTGAAACCATCGGCTCTTTGATGAAACATGATTGATAACACCGTCAAACATCAGTTTATAACGTGTTTCCAGGTCTTCAATGTTCTCCCATGTTCCAAGACTTGGGTCCACAGTCTCAAAATCTGTAACAGAAAACCCCCTATCTGATGAATGAGGAAAGAACGGAAGGATATGAAGAGTATTAATTGTCTGCTTGAGATATAAACCGCAAAATTTTGATAATGTTTCCAGGGGAGAAACATTATCTTCACGAATAAGGTCTCCATAAGTAATTAAGATAACATCCTCTTCAGTAAAGCGTTCTTTTGGTTCAAATGATTTTGTGCTCTCTATAATATCTTCGGTTCTGTAGGTATGGTAAACCTTACAAATACGTTCAAGTTCCGGCATATATGCCTTTGCCGTTTGTTCATCGTATAAGAAGGAAAACTTAGATAAGATTTTTTCACGAAAGTCATTTGGGATCTCTAAATGGTTTTTTTGATAATCAGGCTCTCTATTATGAATAAACTTAAAGCCGTCATATCGCCTTTTTCGTTTACCTGTTATAGTATCTGTCATTCCTAAATTTTCCGTTAGCATGATAAGAAAGAGTATTTAATTTATCAAAATACATGCCGTAATCAGAAACATTACGAAGAATATACAGTCTAATGCGGCCTTCTCTTAAGTGCCTGTAACAATTTGTCTTACGGATATTTACACGTAGTATTATTATACTGATATTATTAGATACGTCTATATTAAACCAAAAAAATGTATAAAATTTATACATCTAAAACTAATAGCGGGTTAGAGTTAAGAGAAAAAAAGCATGATTACCTGGAAGTAAAAAGATAAAATTATTAACTAAAAAGTATGCGAAAATACTTTAAAGGGCCGTTCAGATATAAGGCCCATGTCACTTTTATGACAGGTATGATTGATGAAGAAATATTCAATTGATCTTAAGAATTTAAAAAAAGAGGTACGGTTAGATTATTATAAAAGCTCCGGTCCCGGCGGCCAGCACAAGAATAAGACCATGTCTAGTGTGCGATTATATCACGAGCCTACAGGTATAAGGGTGATTGCAACGGAATCACGTTCACAGATAAAGAACAGAGAGCTTGCCTTCAAAAGACTCCAGGTAAAGTTAATGGAGCTGAACATCAAAGAGAAAGAGCGCATCTCTACGAAAAAGCCCCGTTATGTGAAGGAGCAGATTCTTCAAAATAAAAAGAGGCGATCTGAAAAAAAACAGTCCAGAAAAAGAGTTTCCGAAGAGGGCATGGAATGATGGATCAGAAATTTTTTTTACAGAGATCGCTGTTTAAAGCATTGACATATCCATTTTATTTAAATACAATAAATAGTTAAGTTTATAAAGTAACATGTTTCGATGCCAATGACTACAGTTAAAAAACAATTGAAAATATCTTTCTCTTTCAGTAACCTGGCTAAATGTTTAGTTGTTTCGTCTCTTATTGCACTATCTACTGCCGGATGTTTTTTTAGTAAAAAAGAAGAACGGAGGACCACTGGAGAAGAACCTTTCTTTCAGGAAGAGACGGGGCTTGCAGAGCACGGCAAGAAAAAGACCATAGACAGAATTTATCAGATTGATCCGGGAGATAAAAAATTTGATATTGCAGACAGGTTTTATACAGACCCGCCCAGGAAGATAGCGGTATTACCATTTGATAACCTGGTAGGCGGTAAATATATCCTGAACTCAGTCCCTCTTCCCAGGTTCAGCAAGAAGGAGACAGATGGCTGGAACTGGACCTACGCTAACAGATTACGAAGATTTTTCTTTGGCCATTTTGCATCCAGAGAATTTGTAGATATAGAATTGATGTATGTAGACAAGACGCTGCAGGAACTTGGGATTACAACACCCAATGAACTGTATAAGGTACCGGCTCAAGAGTTAGGCAGAATACTTGAAGCGGATGCATTGATTTATGGCAAAGTTACAGAATACAAAAACTCCTACTACGCGCTTTATAAACAGATCCGGATTGGCTTGAGCATTAAATGTGTTTCTACGAAAGATGGCGGTGTCTTTTTTGAAGGGGAGCAGGTAAGGCATGACAATGATATTCGTGTAGCAACAAATCCTTTTGATTTTGTAATCGCTTCATTCCAGAATTCTATGAGCATGAGGGACGTTTACGCTGCAAGGGCGAGCGAGGAAGTCGTACGTGAGTTAGTTATAAGAATTCCTATTGTTCACTCATTCATTGAAGAGGAAGAACGGCTTATTAGAGAAAGAATCAAAGAGAAGCTGTCACATCTGCCAACCTTGGATAAGAAGGTGAGTGATAAAGGCAGTGATGTTGATACTGCTTCCTCTCATATGCCAGATAAGACTGATACACAAATACGAGCACACGCCCATCCCAACTCCCGTACTCAAACAGAGGCTCTTTCAGCAGGCTCCTGAACCGGAGGCTAACAGGAATCAGGCCCAAACCCAATTGCTTCATTTTCTTCTGACCCTATTCTTCCATCTAATCTAATAGTTTTATCATAATCGCCAAAACAATAATGTTTAGAAACAATCCTAGTAGCAAAAAGAAACTTTTACGTAATCCAAATCTTATTTTTTTTTTATATTTTAAGATTATTTCATTTTCATTATCTAGATTTCCGTATATATAAGGAAACCATTTAAAAGGATTTGACCCTCCAGGTCCCATATTCCATATTATTGTGAGATCACACCATTTATCATAGTTTTCTTTTTTTAAATAAGAATTTAACTTTGTGTTATAAATAAAGGCAAATATAAAGAAAAAAAATACTCCAACAATAAGTAATATTAACAGTGCAAAAAAAGTTATTGTTAGGGTTTCCATTTTTATTTACACTCTGGTTAAACGAGTGAGAGGGTCACCTATTTCTCTGACCATATTTTTTATTATGTGACAATGGACTCGGTGAAATTTATGTCTGTTGAAAAAATCAGAAGTTTTTTATGAAATCAGCTCCACGTTCTATAGCTAATTTATTGACCTCAAAGAAAGGCTCTTTTCTTCCTTTCAAGACGTTTTTAAGGCATGAGAGAAATATTGGAATGGAAACGAGATTTTTTACCTGGTTGTACGCACCCAGCATAACCATGTTTGACGCCACGACGTTTCCAATATCATTTGCGATTTTTGTGGCAGGAATTCTGAATACGTCTATGTTCTTTTCGTTGTCTATTTTATCTATCATGGTTGAGTTTAAAAAGAGCATGCTGTCCGGCTTGAGAAGATCTTTGAACTTCAGATAAGATGGAAAGTTCATCATAATGAGTGCGTCTGCTTCTTCAATAACGGGAGAAAAAATTTCTTCGTCTGAAACAGTCAGATGGTAATACGCTGTTCCTCCCCGCACTTCAGTTCCGTACGACGGGAAAAAGGTTACATTTTTTCCTTCAAGCATAACGGCTTGTGCTATCAGTCTGCCGAGGAGCATCATCCCCTGTCCACCCAGCCCGGCTAAAATAACTTTTTCTGACATCTTAATTAACCTTTCTAATTCCGGCTTTCCCAATCTTTGAAAATACCCAGGGGAAATGCCTTGACCATCTCTTCGTCTATGAATTTTATAGAATCAACGGAGTTCATGCGCCAGTAAACAGGACATGGGGAGAGGACTTCTATTAAGGAGAACCCCTTTTTCTGCATTTGAGTTTCGAAACCTTTTTCTATTAATTGTTTTGTTTTAATTATGTTTTTTGGTGAAGTTACGGAGGTCCTGGCGATAAACCGGCTTCCATCCAGTACGGAGAGGAGTTCACATATACGCAAAGGCGCCCCATCACACTGTTCGTTTCGCCCTTGAGGTGTCGTTAACGTTTTTTGATTAAGCAGTGTTGTTGGCGCCATCTGTCCGTTTGTCATACCATAAACGGCATTATTTACAAATATCACTGTGATATTTTCACCCCGGTTGGCAGTATGTATAATTTCTGCTATTCCAATTGCCGCAAGATCACCATCTCCCTGATAAGAGAAGATAATGTTGTCAGGATGGACCCGTTTGATTCCGGTGGCAACCGCAGGCGGACGTCCATGGGCCGCTTCACACATATCTATATCCAGATAGTTATAAGCCAGGACCGCACAACCCACAGGTGCTATTCCAATGGTCTTCCCCCTGATATCTTTTTCATCAATTATTTCAGCGATTAATCTCTGGATGATACCGTGCCCGCATCCGGGGCAGTAATGCGTCGGGGTATCAATCATCGTATCAGGTATTTGGTATATCGCTTCCATATGTTAGTCTCTTAAAAATGGAGGTGGATTTGCTTCCCCGGACAAAAAGTGCCGAGGACCTTAACCCAACCTGCAGTCAGAGTTCGCCTCTCTTTCGAGAGGATTACAAAATCAGAATGCTAAGTGGCACAGGTTGCCCTCTCTTTTACAGGTATTATTTCGGTAATCTTCCTGATGATATCTTTTGGAGAAGGGATTCCTCCACCTGTCCTTCCGTAAAAATGTACCGGGCACCTCCCCTCAACGCTTAGTTTTACATCTTCAACCATTTGACCGGCACTCATTTCTACCGTCAGAATAGCCTTTACTTTTTCTGAAATCTTTTGTATTACCTGAGATGGGTATGGCCAAAGTGTAATGGGCCTTAATAACCCTACTTTTATATTTGATGTTTTGTTTTTTATTAATACTTCTTTACATATTCTTGCACATGTGCCGTAAGCAACAATAACAATATCTGCGTTTTCAGTATTAATTTCTTCGTAGCGTACCTCTTTGCTCTTAATCAGGTTATACTTCTTTTGCAGTTTAGCGTTAAACTCTTCGAGCTCACCCTGCACAGGATAAAAGGACTTGATTATGTTTCTTTTTTTCCCGTTTGCACCGGTAAGAGCCCAATCCTTTTTAAATGAATCCGGTTCACATTTTTTGTTAAATACAACAGATTCCATCATCTGTCCTAATTGAGCATCAGCCAGGATCATTACCGGGTTTCTATAAGTATCAGCCAGATCAAAAGCATCGTAGACAAGGTCAGCAGCCTCCTGTACTGAGCCTGGTGCAAGTACTATAGTGTAGTAATCCCCATGTCCTCCACCCTTGACAGCTTGAAAGTAGTCAGCCTGGGAAGGAGATATGTCTCCCAAACCGGGTCCGCCGCGCTGTATATTTACTATGACGCAAGGGAGTTCGCTTCCAGCCAGATAAGAGATACCTTCCTGTTTGAGACTGATACCGGGACCTGATGAGGACGTCATTGCCCTCGCACCTGCAGCAGCGCTTCCGTGTACCATATTTATGGCGGCGAGTTCACTCTCAACCTGAATAGCGGTGCCGCCTACTTGAGGCATCCTTATCGCCATATGCGTTAATATTTCATTCTGTGGAGTAATCGGGTATCCATAATAAAATCTACAACCGGCCTGTATTGCAGCTTCCGCGCACGCTTCATTCCCGGTTAAGAGATATTTTTTGTTTTTGTCAGTTGGCGTCATAAGCGGGTTGCCCTCTCCAGTTCAGTTTTTCCCTCAAGACATCATAAAATGTTCTTGTTTGTGTGTCAATTAACTGCAGCTTTTTCTCAGCTTTTTCAATAACTACTCTATCTCCGGCATCGACGTCAAAGTATACTTGCCCATCTACTGTTAAACCTACTCCTTTAGACTCAGAAATTTGTTCCATTTCAATCTTCGAACTACCGGAGACGACAAGCGGGCGGTTTGAAAGCGTGTGTGGGCAAATCGGAGTTATGGCAAACGCCTCCATATCAGGCGTAACAATAGGACCGCCGGCAGAGAGTGAATGTGCTGTAGTTCCTGCAGGAGTCGATACGATCAGTCCATCGCAGCTGTATGAGGTAACTATCTTTTCGTTTACATAGAGTTTAATTGAGATTAATCTTGATAAAGATGTTCTGGAAATTACTGCATCGTTTAGTCCAACTGTTTCGTGAATGACTTGTTTGGAACGAATTACCTTACATGTTAACAGCATTCTTTGGGATACAACATATTCACCGGAGCAAATTCTTGTCAGGGAATCATTAATATCCTGTAAGGTGAGTTCAGCTAGAAACCCAAATTTTCCTAAATGTACACCAATTAAGGGAATCTGCTTGTCGTTCAGCTTTCTACTTGCTGACAGGATTGTACCGTCTCCGCCAAAAACGAAGGCGATATCTGCGGATGCATTTTTAACTTCATCTTCATTAGTAATATCAATTACTGAAAGATGAGATTTTTTGCGAAAGAGGGGTTCAAGTTCGGTTATTGTTTCTCTTATTTTCTTTTTGCTTATATCGCCCAGGATTATGATTTTTTTCATATCACATTAGAGGCTTTATTAGACTCTTCCATCTTTTTGATACCAGCATGATCTGTTGCATTCCAGGCGGAAAGAAAATTTTTATAGATACCCTCCGTATCAAGATTGAGGGTTTTTAAGATAACATCACGAGAGCCCTGCTCAATGAATTTATCCGGGATGCCCATTATGTGTATGTTTTTAGTATTAAAACCTTTATCAGACAGTAATTCCAGAATTGCCGAACCAAATCCACCAACTTCCGCATGGTCTTCTACCGTAATAACTATCTTGTGATCCATTACAACCTTTATTATGAGGTCCTCATCAAGCGGTTTGACAAAACGTGCATTTACAACGGTAATATCAATTCCTTTCTCCATGAGCATACGCGCGCATTCCAGGGATGGATATACCATTGCCCCATATGCAATTATTGCCCCATCCCGGCCTTCTTTCAATATTTCACCTTTACCTATTTCAATAGGTTTACAAGCACTATTCAGGCTGTCTTCAGGTATGTTTGCTCTTGGATATCTTATGGCAGCAGGTGTAGTGAGCTTAACCGCCGAATGCAGCATTGCCTTGAATTCAGCACCGTCTTTTGGCGCCATTAAAGTAATTTCCGGTAAATGTCTCAAGTAAGCGATGTCAAAGACGCCATTATGGGTCGGACCGTCATTTCCGACAATTCCAGCCCTGTCCAGTGCCATCAAAATACCATTCTTCTGTAAGCATACATCATGAAATACCTGGTCATATGCACGCTGCAGGAAAGTTGAATAAATTGCTGCCACAGGTTTAATTCCCACTGCTACTAGTCCATTTGCCAGTCCAATGGCATGTTGTTCACAAATCCCTACATCAAAATATCTGTCAGGAAATCTTTTTCCAAATGCATCAAGGCCTGTGCCGTCCGGCATTGCAGCAGTGATTGCCACTATATTGCTGTTAGACTTAGCGAGTTCCACAATAGTATCACCAAAAACTTTTGTGTAACTGATCTGTTTTGGATCCTTTGGCTTTTCCTTCATTTTGCCGTTTTGCATCTGGTAATTACCAGCGCTGTGAAAACGGGTAGGATCTTCTGAAGCAGGGTGAAAGCCTTTACCTTTTTCAGTAATTACATGAAGTAATACAGGGCCATCTACATTTTTAATATTATGAAAAATATCGGTAAGAGTTTCGATGCTGTGACCGTCAATCGGGCCGAAGTAGTCAAACCCCAGATCCACGAAAATCTGCCCGGGAGTGATTTCCCGTTTTAATGCTTCAGCAATGTGTTCGAATGAATGTTCCATCCGTTTCCCAACGAGGGGCAATGAATGCAATACATGTCGAACCTCTTTTTTGAAATCTGTGTAAAGTGGTGATGTCCGAATTTTGTTTAGATGTTTTGATATCGCTCCTATTGTATTGGAGATTGCCATTTTATTATCATTAAGGATTACGATCAGGTTCCTTTTCAGATGTCCGGCATGGTTGAGTGCTTCAAGTGACATTCCAGCAGCAATTGCTGCGTCTCCAACAACCGCGATAGCTTTCCTGTCGCCAATACCATTTATTTTATCGGCGCAGGAAATCCCAAGAGCGGCAGAGATTGCGTGTCCGCTGTGACCGCAGATAAACGGGTCATATTTACTCTCCTTAATATCGGGAAAACCGCTTAGTCCCTTATATTGCCTTAAAGTAGGAAATTCCTTTCTTCTCCCTGTCAGCAGTTTATGTACATACGTTTGATGTCCAACGTCCCAGACCAACTTATCATAGAGAAGGTCGAACGAACGATGTAGAGCAATCGTAAGCTCAACTACCCCCAGATTCGAAGCCAGGTGGCCGGGATTTGTGGAAACAACATCAATTATTACATCTCTTATTTCCTGTGCTAACACTGCCAGCTCTTCGTTGCCCAGTTTTTGCAAGTCCTTAGGTGAGTCAATTTTTTCCAGTATTTTTTCTGACAATTTTTAATTCCTATAAATAATAGTTTTGTATATTTCGCTGATTTACATTGCTTACCATTATTCATCGGTAGCAGGTGTTTCTGTATCAGCGGTTTTTTTCAGTTTAAATGGTTCTGTGCGAATTTCTCCAACTGAATTCTTCAATAATATATTAATCTTTTTTTCTGCTTTTTCTAAGGTTTGATAGCACTGTTTGTATATTTTAATACCACTTTCGTATTTTGCAAGTGTTTCATCTAAAGTCAGGTCATTTGTTTCAAGTTGTTCTACTATTTCTTCAAGCTCTTTTAGTGATGTTTCAAAATCTGGTTTCTTCATAAATTAGCTCTTTTCAACAGAAAGGATTTCGGAAATAATACTACCCTTGGACAGATTTGTTTTAATCTTATCTCTTTTACTTAAATCTTTTATGTTTCGGAGAGGCCTGTTCTCTTCCAATCTGGTGGTAATGGAATAACCTCTTTTCAAAACGTTTAAAGGGCTCAAACTTTCGAGCTTGCCAGCAATACCTGATAATTTTTCACGTTCACTGTTTAACGCATGTGTTATGTTCAAATGAAGCCTCTGTGCAAATTCGTCCAGCTTCTGTTGCCACCTGTTCAGTCTGTCAAATGGTTGCCTCATGGCGTAGCTGTTTGCAATTCTAACGAGTTTCTCCTTTGATAATTTTAACTTACCGGTTAGAGATTGCAAGAGCCTTGCTTTAAATTTTTCTATTTTTTCTATAAGCAGATCTTTTCGGGGAACAACCAGTTCTCCCGCTTCAGAGGGGGTTAAAGCTCTTTTGTCTGCAACCAGGTCAGCGATTGTTATATCAATTTCGTGCCCCACCGCGGAGATAACAGGTATTCTGGAATTGTATATACTCCTTGCTACAATTTCTTCATTAAATGCCCACAGGTCCTCCAGGCTTCCACCACCTCTTCCTGTTATAATAACGTCTATATCGGAGTAATTGTTTAGCTCTGTTACTGCCTCCGCAATCTCTTGTGCCGCACCTTCTCCCTGAACCTTTACCGGATAAATGAGTATTTCAACATTAGTAAAACGACGATCTATGATGTTCAGAATGTCTTTGATTGCGGCTCCGGTTGGTGATGTTACTATTCCAATTTTCTTAGGTATGAAAGGGATGTTTTTTTTATGAGCATGGTCGAACAGGCCCTCCTTTTCCAGTTTCCCCTTCAGTTGCTGGAAAGCAAGCTGTAGTGCGCCTATCCCCTTCGGTTCCATTTTGTTAATTATAAGCTGATATTGTCCTCTTGGTTCATATACAGTAATTGAACCAAAAGATATTACCTCCATCCCATCTTTCAGTTCAAATTTGATTCTATTTGCACTATTTCTGAAAACAACTGCCTGTAATTGGGAATTTTTGTCTTTAAGCGTCAAATAAACATGCCCGGAGCTTGGTCTTCGCACATTGGATATTTCACCTAAAACGCCTATATTAGAGAATTCGTGTTCCAGTGAAGTCCTGATTTCTCTGGTAATCTCAGAAACTGTAAAAAATTTCTCATCTATTTTTTCAGGAAAGCATTCCATTAATTCTTTTAAACATAAACTGTTTATTCAGGCGAAATTAATTAGTAGAGGGACAATTTAATTATTGTCATTTTCAGTCACTCTGATTCTTTTTATTTTCTCTGCTTTACCCGTTTCCTTACTTACAGTTATGACTGCTCCTTCGATATGGAGGTCTTTTTCTGCTATATCATAGCGGGTTGGTACCTGGGTTACAATTGATTTTAATACACTATCAATATTTCTTCCTAATATTGATTCGTGCGGACCTGTCATACCCAAATCGGTGATGTATCCTGTCCCTTTAGGCAAAATTTTCTCATCGGACGTCTGTACGTGGGTATGTGTACCAACGACAGCACTCACTCTACCATCTAAGTACCATCCCATGGCAATTTTTTCGGAAGTTGCTTCTGCATGCAGGTCTACGAAGATTAAGTTTGTCTGTTTTGAAAGTTCTTCAACTGCTGCATCTGCCGCTCTATAAGGACAGTCAATGGGTTTCATGAAAGTTCTGCCCAGAAGATTGATTATACCAACAACATAATCCCCCTTTGTTTTGATAGCAACATAGCCTCTTCCATGAGCCAATGGGGAGTAATTCGCTGGTCTGAGTATCCTCTGTTCGGATTGTAATGAGTCGTAAATTTCTTTTCTTTTCCAGACATGATCACCCATTGTTATTGCATTTACACCATAAGAAAACAGTTTATTGGCAATGTCAACGGTTATTCCTGAGCCTCCTGCTGCATTTTCTGCGTTTGCTATGCAGAAGTCAATATTGTGTTCCTTAATGAAATTCTCAAGTTTTTTTTCTAAGACCTTCCTTCCCGGTTGTCCGACAATGTCTCCAATTGCGAGGATATTTAATAGCATTTAGCAATTTATTTTAATTAGGAAAAATAAAAAAATGTGTTAGCAAACGATTTTAAGCCTGGTTTCTCTCAATCTGTCATGCCGGTGATAGAGTGTTTAAGATATACATGCAGTAACTGTTGATTCCGTTTCTAATTATTCTATTGAGAGAGTAAATTTTGACGGAGTAGTTTTTCTACATTGGAGGGTACAAACTTGGAAATGTCACCCCCCAGGCTCACGGCTTCTTTAATAAGACTGGAATTTAAAAATGAGTATTCCTGACTCGTCATTATAAAAACTGTTTCTATGTCTGTTTTCAATACACGATTTGTAAGTGCTCTTTGAAATTCGTACTCAAAATCCGATACTGTCCTGATACCTCTTAGAATTATATTAGACTGCATTTCTTCCATGTAGTCGGTTAACATTCCTTCAAAGCAATCAACCCTGGTATTCTGAAGCTCTCTGGTATTTTCTGAGAGCATATCCATTCGCTCTTTAACGGTGAATATGGGTTTTTTAAATGGGTTGTGACCAACTGCTACGATAAGTTCATCGAAGATCTTACTTCCGCGCTTGATTACGTCTAAATGCCCATAGGTGACCGGATCGAAGGTGCCTGGGTAAACGGCTTTTTTCATGACATGTATTAAAAAAGGGTTATTGCCTCTGTTGTTGTTGAGGTGCCAGAGCACCCAAAGATCTGAGACGGGTAGTCGGTGCTCCCAATCCACGTGGGAGTATATTAAAGGAAACGATGTTATCATCGTCTCTGGTAGCAACCTGACTTATGCTCATCGTGGCTATCCAATCGTGGAAATATCTTGAGATTGCAATAGAACTAAATAAGCTTTGGCTTTCGTAATCGGTACCTCGGCCTATGAAATCTTTTTCTTCGGTTCTGAAATCATACTGCTCGGTAAATGTTACACCCCATTTTTCACTTATATCAAATGTTGATGAGAAGAGAACCGTTGAGCTGAAATCATCAATATACCTGTTTCCAATTGAGAAACGCCATTTGGGCAAATATTCATAAAGAAGGCCACAGTTTAAGATATCAACCCCTCCCTTCCTCAGGTTAAATTCGTTTCCTTCTGAAAGGACAGCAAGATTATCGGTTAAATTTATCCTGAAGTACCATCCTATGTAATCATCCCGTTTTCTATTAAGACCTGAATTACCGGGGAATAAATTAAGTTCTGTGTCTAAGTCAACAACGTCCACAGTTTTCTCTCTTCCCGCTTTTCCTCGTTTTGTCTGGAGCCTGTTACGTAAGGCAAGCTTGACTGATTGATACGTATCGAGTGCATCTGTTCCATCAAACTGATTTAAGTCTTCCGGATCCTGGGTAACTACCGGTATGAAATCAAAACTTAATTCGGGTACCATAACATGCCTGAGTCGGTTTATATTTAAGAATTTGTTATATACGCTATATGTCCTCGAGAGCGTAGTGTTTGTATTAATGCCAATCGGAACTGCTGCTCTTCCTCTGGCTGTACCACTGCCAACATTGCGCCCGGTAACAGGGTCTACCTTAACACTCTCACTATAGCCGGTAAATCGCATTCCTATATATGGATTAAACCGTTGGCCCATGATGCTAAAAGGAGCATTGAGAACATTATAAGTATCAAACCTGATAGTCTCCTCCGGAGCAAACCTTGCGGAAGCACGGTCAAAAACTCTTTCTGCAGTCAATAACTCTCCACGACCCAGAAATTTAGTTTCAGCTTTCAAAGGAGTAATTCTGTCAAACAACCTGTTTTGATATTCCAACTCCGTTTCAGAAGTAAAATTAAGCCTGCCATCCCGCAAAGGTTCTCCAATAATCCGGTATTTCAATTCGGGAAACGATTCGTTCTTTCTGCTAAGCCTTATTGAATCTATTAAAGTATCGTATGTACGTAATTGATGCTCTGCAAAGAATGTAATCGCCTTATTACCAGAGGCCTTCTTTAAATAAAGTGAAGTATTCCTGTTCTCTTCCATCTTAAATTCCGGTTGGTAGTATTCTCTGAAGAAGCCCCTGTCGCTGACATGAGATACTTCAATTTGAGCAACCCAATCATTTAAGACCTTTTGTCTATGTCTCCATAAAAAATGTCCTCTATTCTTGGTTTCAACCGGAATATCATTAATATCAAACTCTTCATCATCATTTACGTAATATGTGCTGGCATATCCGGAATAATTGGGTTTTGTGTATTGAAAATCCACCCCTACTGCCGGTCCTCTCAAAGCCAGGAAATCTGCGCTTAATGTAAGATCGCTCCAGTTGCTCATTTTTTCACCAAAGCCAAAACCGTACAGGTCCCAATCGGTTTTAACAAATCGCCCGAATCTTGAAGTCGTTCCAGTATCCCATTCCTGCAGCCGTTTTGGACTCCTGTTTAAATTAAAGTTCAAATATGGAAAATACATTATTGGAACTTTTCCAAGCGTAAAAAAATTATTTTGTGCTGTTACTATTGATTGTTTACCCGTTTTAATAATTCTCAACTTTGAATATTTAAATCGGTAGTGAGGGTGCCCGTAACCGCAAAGAGAAAAATCTCCATTCTTTATTGCATAACCCCCTTTTGTATTCTTTATCTCTTCTCCACTCACATGAGCGGAAGTTTCAGTCCTGACTGCAGGAGGTTTTAGAACACTGCTGATAGTACTATTAATAAAAAGACCTCTTTCATCCTTGATGTTCTCAAAGATTTTATCTGCTATTATTAAATCACCTTCACGCTTCAGAGTTACATTGCCCTCTGCATACACTTCTTTATATATCTGTTTTGCCGGTTTATCTTTTTCGTCCTTTTCTTGATCAAAATATAAGATTACGTTATCGGCATTTAGTGTTTCTTCGCCTTTTTTAATTCTAACATTTCCTATCGCAACGATTACACGAACATCATTTTCCAGCCAGGTGTCGATATCGTCTGCTAATATATCAACCATTTCTCCTGCCTCAGTGTCTGTAGCTGTGCTGCCTTCAAATGGTAAACCCATTTCTTTGGCTTTGAACTTTTCCGCCTGAACATATAATTCAGACCTCTGTTCATCTTCAAAGCTTTTTACTTGAACCTGTGCTTTTTTAGAAGTGCCAGCTGCGCCTAAAGGCCCGGCAGCTGCACCTGTAGGACTGACAGAGATACCGGCGGAAGTAACCAGCTCCAGAAATGTTTCTTCGAAGTCCTGTATATCATCTTCCTGGAAAAGAGTTACATTACCTTTGCAATAAATCTCTAAACTTCCTTCAACAAGCTGTCCTGTTTTGATCTCTTTAAACCAGATTATTACATTGTCTGCGACAATTCGGGTGCCGCCTTGTTCGACTTCCGTATCACCACTTGCCTGGAAGACTCTAATTTCGTTGTTTTGCCAGGTAGATATGTTTTTTGCACTTATGTGTATGGGATAATGAGAGATATCCTTTTTTATGTGTACCCCCTGCGCAATGTTTCTATTGCAGAAGATTATCAGGAATATAAGGAAAATGGTAGATATTGATAATCGCATGCAAGACCTGACAAGAATTTTGTTAAAAAAACTTTCCATTAAGTTTTGTATGGTTAATATCGATGTGCTTGAAGAAGCATAAAGAGAAATAAAATTAAAAAAGTTTAATTATTTAGATACGCTCAGAAAATCTTTGACTGATTCTATAACGTAATCCTGCTCTTCCCGTGTTATTTCAGGAAAAACCGGAAGTGCCAGTGTCTCCTTCGCTGCCGATTCCGTTTCCGGCATGTCACCCTCTTTGTAGCCCAGGTCAGTCAGGCATTCTTGTAAATGTTGGGGAACCGGATAATACACGGCACAACCTATATTATTTTGTTTCAGGTGTCCCATAAGCCCGTCCCTATCTTTTACTCTGATCACGTATAGATGGAAGGCGTGTTTGCTGAAGCTCATTACCTTTGGAGTTGCCAGATCAAGCCCTTCCATCTTTTCAGTGTAATACGATGCTTTTTGCCTTCGTTTATCACACCAATTGTCCAGATGTCCGAGTTTTTTGATTAGGATGGATGCCTGTATTGTATCCAATCTGCCATTAATACCTAAGGCAGCATGATAATTCTTGGGTCTGCCGCCATGTATCCTCAGCATTTGAATTAATTCTTCAAGCTCCTCGCTGTTGCATGTTACCATCCCACCGTCACCCATTCCGCCGAGATTCTTACTTGGAAAGAAAGAAAAACATCCCAGGTCACCCATTGAGCCTGCTTTCTTACCTCTATACTCAGCACCAACAGCTTGAGCAGAATCCTCTATGACTTTCAAATCATGTTGCCCTGCTATTTCCAGGATTGGATCCATATCGGCACACTGTCCGTACAGGTGAACTGGAATAATGGCTTTTGTTCTTTTGCTTACACTTTTTTCTATTAAATCCGGTCTAATGTTATATGTTTCAGGGTCAATATCCGCAAAAACCGGCTTAGCACCGGTATTACAAATAGCTTCTACTGTAGCAAAAAATGTATAAGGTGATGTAATGACTTCATCACCTTCACCAATTCCTAATGATTTGAGCGAAAGGAGCAATGCATCAGTTCCGGAAGAGACGCCTACTGCATGTTTCGTATTACAATATGATGCAAAAAGAGCTTCAAACTCTTTAACCTGAGGGCCTAATATGAATGCCTGGCTTTCAAGGACATCTTGTATTGCAGAGTTAAGTTCTTCCTTAATACCATGAAATTGGCGTTTTAAATCAAGTAAAGGAACACTTGTTATTTCACTGACTGCCGAACCCATCTTATTTCCTTATATATAAAAGTGTACTTAAATAGTTATTAAAATAAACCCTACCCTATCAATTCGCTTTCCACTACACAATTGTAAACGCCTGCCCTATGCAGCAGGTGGGTACTTGTAAGGCAGATAGTGAAATATAGTATGTAGGTCTTTAATAGAGTGAATAGAGTGAAAATTCTATTTTTTCCTTCTTCTTGCACGTCTTTTTAATATATATTTCTTCCTGTTAAGCCTGTGTTTTTTCTTTCCTTCAAACCCATTTGCCATAAAAAAATCTTCCTCGAAATCCAATAAATTAAATAATAAAATTACTTGTTTGTATGCATCCTGATATTATGATAATATTCCTGTCGATGGGGCTTGCCTGGTTGGATTCTTCGTACTTATTCCTACACTTCTGACATGTCCCATTCCTTATCAAATCCTTTTAAGTCGTTAGCATTATACTATTTGTAAATTATTTTACAAGTGATTCTTTTCTGAAAAAGTTCTAATCCCCCTTTTATAAGAACTTACATAACTTTTGTCAATTTTCAGCACAAAATGACACATCGTCCTCTTGTCGGAATCGTAGTATCCTTCGCAATCGGCATATCTACAGATTATTTAGTAAATATTCCATTTATTCCTGTTTTTTTCACTGCGATTGCATTCGTTATTGCTTATATTCTCTTGTTCATATATAACCCTCGCCCGAATGATGCTTTTCCATCCGTAATTTTCAGGCGGGCAAAAGGGAGCATTATTGCTCTTCTTGTTATTATCTTCTTGACGGGTATTGCATATCATCATCTTCGGTTTTTTTCTCATGCAGGCGATAATATATCAAATTTCATCAATACCGATAAAATTCCCGTTCGCTTACAAGGCGTAATCGTTTCATCTCCTATTACTAAATCTCTGGCAGCGCCTCTGTTGGCTCCAACTAAATACCATAAGGAAATGTCTACTTTTCTGCTGAGAGCAGAGGCCATAGAGAACACTTCTGTTAGTGTCATAAGTGGAGCATTGCTGAGGAAATGGAAGGATATTTCAGGTACAATCAAAGTAAATGTTTATCAGGCTCAACAAATAGAAAGCACGCTTGAAAACAGGAGGTATCATCTTCCAGAAGAGTTAAACTATGGCGACAAGGTAGAACTTATCGGCAAATTATCGATTCCTTCAACATCCAGGAATCCCGGCCAGTTTGACTACAAACATTATCTTAAAAGGCAATCCCCTCGTGTTGAGGCCACGGCAAGTGTTGTCAGTTTGGATAATATAAAAATATTATCAGAAGGTAATGGCAATCTTTTCTACACAGTTGTCTATGGCCTGAAAAGAAAATTAAATACTGTTATTGAAAAAAATGTAAAAAAAGAGAGCGTTCCTCTCGTCAGTAGTATTTTGCTGGGTGAACGTGAGAAAGTGCCGAAAAACCTGATGGACGGTTTTTTGAAGACGGGGACAATTCATTTCCTGGCAATTAGCGGCCTGCATGTTGGTATCCTGGTTGTATCCTTACACTATTTATTAAGGCTGTTCACGCTAAATACAAAATACCTGGCAATGATTATCATACTGATAGTGTTGCTTTATGCTGCCATTACAGGGATGAAATCGCCAATTCTCCGAGCAGGCATTATGGTGACTATGTATTACGGTGCGTTTATAATTAACAGGCGTTGGGACCTAACGAACAGCATTGCAGCAGCAGTATTTATTATCCTTCTGATTAACCCCTCCGACCTGTTCAACGTTGGCTTTCAACTTTCGGTGCTTGCTCTGCTTGGCATTATATACACGTCAAGCAGGATAGAAAATTTTTTCTGGAAATCAACCCTCCTGGTAGAAAAATTACAGGCGAAAGAGGAGAGAAGCGAAATATGGTTTCTATTAAAAAAATATTGCAGAAAAACATTTTGTGTCTCCCTGGGTGCCTGGATCACAGTAATGCCGGTCATAGCGTACTGCTTTCACATAGTAACCCCTATCACAGTTTTCTTGAATATTATTATATTTCCGCTGGTCTGGCTTATACTGGTTGTTGGGTTTATCGTCTTGATAGCGGGTCTTATATTTCCCATAATAGTTGCACCATTCGCATGGTTCATTTCATATTCTGAGGTAGTGTTGGGATATCTGGTTCTCTTTTTTTCGACAGGTTTTGATACCTTTTTTTATACATCGACACCATCATTGATATGGATTGTGATCTATTACATGGTATTCATTATTTATTTACTAAGGGAGAGATTCAAGATCAGGATAACTCATCTGATAATTGCGACCCTGGTTATCTCAAACATTTTTGTGTTTTCTCATTCACCCGGCCGAGGCAGGGATTCTCTTAAACTAACATGCTTTGATGTGCGGCATGGGGCCTCTTTTTTTATACAATTCCCAAATGGTAAAAACATGCTTTTTGATTCAGGTACAAAGAGTAATTATGATGTCGGAAAATATGTTGTTGCTCCTTTTCTGCGGCAGAATGGTATCAGGAAGATAGATACCGTTATTATATCTCATGAGCACGATGATCATTGTAACGGCATACCCTCCCTTATCGACAGGTTTAATGTTGGCAATTTTTTTGTAAACAAATTTTTTCTGCAGTCCGGAAATAGAGTTGGGTTGTTAAGAATGTTTGCAGAAGAAAAAATTAAAACAGGTTTATTGGCAGACGGCTTGGAAATTAAAGGCTATGAACCGGCAGAGATCAGGGTACTCAATCCTCCCGATAAAGATATTTTAAGAGATAAAGGCATACCTGTAGAAAACATATCTATAAACGATTCATCCAGTGTACTGCTTATTGAATATATGGGATATAGGATACTATTGTGTGCTGATATAGGCGAAAGGGGAATTGCAATGCTTTTGTCAGGGGATGGCAGCTCTAATGTAGACGTATCGGCAGACATAATACAGGTTCCTCATCATGGCGGTTTTATAGTGAATGCAGGAGATCTGATCAATAGTGTGAAACCCGTACATGCAATAATATGCGGGCTTGCGAAGGATATTTCAGCATCTACAGTTGAGGAGTATCAAAGGTATGGAGTAAGTTTACTTAAGACGCATGAGAATGGAGCAGTAACGTATACGATAAACAGAGAAGGCATAAAAGTATCAACATTTCTATAAGCCTTTTCCTCTAAGTTCATCAAATTCACTCATTTGTCTCCTTTGGTCTTTTCCTCTGTTTTCATTTCAATATCACAATAATAAGCCTCCCTCCCCTGCCGGTTGTTAATTGACAAGAATCCTTGTTCAATCTGTGATTCTATAACATCTTCATCTACTAGAAATACGGTAGGGTCGTTGTACAAGCCTGGGTCTTTGAAATTATCTATTTTTGTCTCAAGGTATTCGTGTAATGCTCTTCCTGTCATATTCATTTTAAGCCTCTCCCTCTAAGTTCTTTTGCAGGTAGCAATAGACCTGCACTGTTCCTGGAGTTCTTTTTAGTTTACAGTTCTAATCCCGTAAACGTTATTACAGGAGGTTTATTCATGGCTTAGCTTTCACGAATCAATTCTAAGGAGTTCAAGTAATATTTGTCTGTATAAAGGTTTTTCTAATCATTCTTTCTAAGGGGTATTCTTATCAGGGGTTTTCCCCGTCTGGGTTTAGTACCCTGTAATTCCCTCTTATCCAAAAATGAGCCATCTTTCTTTTAAATTCCGCAAGCTCTTTTTCATTAAGTTTACGATTGTATTTCGAAGTAATATGAAAAGGGTCTTTTATATGTTCCGGATAAACGAACTTAGGGAGTCGTCGTATATTAAAGTCATCACGGTTCATGTCCTGTAATAACCATCTAATATTTTGTTCGAGTATGTTATCAGATCTGGCATCATAACCATCATAATTAATATCATAGCTGCATCCAATAATATCGTTATCTGTGAAAAAACCCATCTTGTCTTCCTCTGATAACCGGGATTTCTCGTGACAAATAAGAAAATATGGCAAAGTTAATTTCATTATAGCTTTTGTCTCATCGTCTTTTTCTTCCATCGTTTCTCTTATTTGCTCCTTTAAGTCTTCAGAATCTAATAACGTCTTTACTCGCTTACGTGTTATCTCTATTCCTTCCTTAGTGTAGGCGTCTTTAAAAAAGAAAATCTTAGAAACTTCAAATAATTTTTCTTCTATCCTCATCTTCTTCATTTCTGAAAGCTGTTAATCTGTTTTCCATATCGTATTTCTGAGAACTGCCCAACCCGTCCGAACAAATTTGACGAGCAGACAGGCGGGTAAATTCAGCATGACAAATTGTGCAATTCTGTTATTATACCATATCTCTTTCGTGATATTTCGTGATTTTCGTGGGGAGCAGTATTAAATATGAATGTAATAACTGGTTCTGTAGAGATATCTACGCGCGGACACACAGACATTATCGATATCACACCGCAGGTAGAACGGGCCCTGGGTGATGCTGGACTAGAACGTGGTAATCTTACTGTATTTGTCTCCGGGTCAACAGCAGGAATTACTTCCATTGAGTACGAACCGGGCTTAGTCAAGGATTTGCCGGAAGCCTTCGAGAAATTTGCCCCGACCGGCATTACATATCATCATGATGCTGCCTGGGGAGATGGGAATGGTTATGCCCACGTTCGTGCGGCCATGCTGGGCTCTTCCTTTACAGTGCCTTTTGATAACGGCAGACTTCTGCTGGGAACATGGCAGCAGATAGTGGTAATAGATTTTGATAACCGGCCGAGGAGACGCAGCATAGTTGTACAGATGATCGGTGAGTAGTTTCTATCACTTTTCATTACTCCCCTCTATACGATTCCATACCTTATCAAAACACTTCGGGCAATATCCATGAGTGAAGCGCACTTTAGTTTTTTCAGAAATGTACGTTTCAATCCTTTTCCAATTTTTTGAACCTTTAGGGCCTTCATCTTCAACTCGAATCTGTTTGCATTCAGTGCAGATGGGAAGTATGCCTTTTAAAGGATCTTCTGTTTCTACCAAAAGTTGTGACTGCACGTTTATTCCAAGATATGCAAATATTGCTCCGCAAAGAAATATAAAGCTGACAAGAATTTCACTGACTGATGTATTATGACGGATAAATGTCATCATTACTACAATATAGCCTATAAAAAAGAACAACATCAACTCACGATGCAGCACAAGAAACAGTCTGATCTGTTTCCGGCGAAGCTTGTGACTGAATTGCATTGACTTCATGAGCCTCTCCACTCTTACTATGCTAACCAGCATGATGATTGCGCCGATAAGTATGAGACCGCAGTTCATAATTGTCTGTAAGCTCATTGCCTGATATTTCCAAGTAATTAAAATTTACGGGTTAAATGAGAAAAATAGCCACGCATAAATTCTGCGAGTTATCATTAACCAAAAATCTCTGATCTCCCTCTTAAAGGTAATTTTAGTTAAAATAGCATAACTTGTGCCAAATTATGCATACTATAAAGATATCTTTCAGTGCTACTCTTAAGTACTGGCTTAATAGCATGATAAACAAAATAATATTTGAAACCCTAAGGGAGAGCAATAAGGTGGGAAAAAGTAATTGTGGGTAACATTCCCCAATTATTACCCGCCCTGCTTATGTTTCGCATAGGCCGGCAAGCGCTGCCTGCGAAGTTGTTGCGGTAGTTAGGACTGTCGAAGAAAAAGGCGGATTAATGTCATCAAGCGTGTTGATTCAGGCATAAAAAACATGAATCACCAAGGTTTTGATTGAAATTACAATTCATCGTGCTATAAAAGGATAGTGACACAAAAGTTACAATATTGCCCTTTTAACAATAACTATAAAATTAGATTTTTTTATGATAGATATTCATGCGCATGTACTTCCTGCTATAGATGATGGGCCTGAAACAATCGAAGAATCGATTGAACTCTGCAAAGTGGCAGCGAATGACGGAATTAAGACGATTGTGGCAACACCGCACACAAAGGATGAAGTATACGAGGCAGAAAGTGTAGAGATTCTTAAAGCGGTTGATACACTTAATAAACAGTTAGAGGAAAATCAAATTGATGTAAAGATACTTCCCGGAGCAGAGATACATATTAGTGAGGGATTAGTAGAGAGTGTAAAGAACGGGGACGTACTTACGATCAACAATGGCGGGAAGTATATCCTTTTTGAGCTTCCTTTTGTCTTCCTTCCTCCCGGTACGGATAGGTTTATGTTCAACCTCAAGTCAAACGGTATTGTTCCAATTATTGCACATGCAGAAAGGATAGTGGCATTTCAAAGAAAACCTGAGCTTGTGGATCAGATGGTTCAGACCGGCGCTCGGGTTCAGGTTAACGCGTACAGCTTGACAAAAAGGGCAATTCCCGGAGAGAGGAAATGTGCGGAATGGCTGCTGAAGAACAGGTTAGTACATTTTATTGCATCTGATGTCCACTCGCTTAAAGGCAGGCCGCCAATTCTGTCTGAGGCAGTAGAACGTGCTGCCAGGATTGTAGGAGAGGAAGAGGCAAGAAAACTTGTCTGTCATAATCCGGAACAGATAATAAATGGCCTTGACATTTAGTAGTTTGAAATAAACTTTTAATAGAATATTTATGAATATATAATCCTGATACATTCGTAAATAAAGGTCTGTTTGATCTTAGTCCTGGTTTTTCTATCTTTCCGGAGAATAATGGGGGGGGGGATGGACATTAATTTATTGTTGATTGGATGTACCTTATCTTTGATGGGCAGCTCATCCTGCTGAATTGTCTCAGGTTACGCAAACGATCTTGCTGTGGGAGAAGGTCGATGTGTTTTGTATACATCATGCCGAATTTCCCGGCATCTTCATATCTTTTTCTCTCTGATGTATCTTCAACATCAAATTTACGTTTGTAAAAGAGATGGTACCTTATATACTCTTTGTCAAATTTACTCAGCTTTAATGATCTGTTCTGCATTGCAATAAAGTATTTCAAAATCAGGTACTTGGTTACATTTGCCTGTAACTCCAGTTCGAGAAGGCTGAACGGGCGATTCAATTTATAGTTCTGAGCTATAAATAAGAAGTGGTCCAGCTCTTCAACAAAGCTTGCGCAAAGATCAATGTTTTCATCGTGTATGCCAAGTCTCGGGTCATTGTCTTCCAATTCTCTGATTAATGCGTCCGGGTAATAAATACTTACTTTAAGAGTATCTCCGGCATCCCTTATCAAGACTTTCGCACCTGAATGGCTGTTAACAACCGTACGGATTTCTTCATCTGCATAGAACTCTTTATAGCCTTTGTCACCAATAATATATTGTTCGATATTGGTAATCCCGGTATCCAGCGCATATGTCTTTTCTATCTTTCTTTGTAATTCCTTAATCAATGGATTTCTGATTCTCATTTTTATCCCGAGTGGAAAAATGGTTTTTTAATTTTAGACACTTCCCTCCAGGCCAGGCCGTTCGCCAGCCCGACAAGTTGTTCTGGCGGGGACGGGTAGTTCACTTAAGGTCTTTCAAACTTGGATGTGTCTATACCGAACACTATGCAATCCCTGTATTTGCAGTGCAAAGATACTCTTTATTCATAAAACTGAGAACCTGCGAAACAGCTTCAAACCCTTCTGATAATTGTGATAGTGTACCTGTAAGCCTGTTTTTCTTTGCGTTGGTGTGTTCCGATGCAAGGCCGTAATATGTCTTACCGAAGCCTACGTAATAGTGGCTGTCGACAAGTCTTCGTTTGGATTCATATCTGTATTTAATATATTCCGGAATCATTCCTGTCAGGAAAAGTGTATAATTTCCTATGTGACAGTAGATATAAAATTTTTCAAGGTTATCCGAATCCAGAGAGTCAGTAATCATATCTACTATATATTGGAGTGATTTCTTCTCATCATCATTCGTGCTGAACAGCCTTGAACTATCGATAAATTGTGCCAGCATATTTGCAATATAGTTTGAAACTTGAGTATCTTCAAGCAGGCCAGTAAGCCTTTTTTTATCCCACGGAATGACTGGTTTGGTGCTGTTTAAAGCATCTATCGTTTTTTCTATAAACCTGGGATCTTCTCTTTTCTCTTTAAATGCCCTTCTCAAAAGCAGTGAAAACAGGAAAAAGGGAGATATGGCCAGAATACGTTCAGTACAGCTCATCACTTTGTCGAATACCCTGTCGCTGTCGATCATTTTGGCGATTACATCCTCATCTCCGTTTATTAAACTTGCAATATTCTCGTAATCATTCCGCTTGGTTACATAGCTTTCAATTAGGAATAAGAGATCCCTGTCTGATAGTCCCTGCAAGCTCTCTTTTTGAAGTTCTTTAATAGCTTCGTCTTTCATCATAAGCTTTCTCCCAAAAAATTAGCGAAATATGTAATCAGGAAATCGAACTTTACCGAACACTTCAAAACTTGGATTATATCTACTTATACGGATAAGTTACATAGAAATTAGTTTGAGATTTACAAAGATAATGAGCAACAATTGTACCAAAAACTCATTATTTTCCACTTTCACAACTTCCTATAAATTAACAGGTTATGGTGTGCCGGCATTTGTGTACATGTTTTTGTGAATATTTAGTGGGAAGTTTTTGTATTAATCTGGTATTTTTTAGTAACAATTTGGCTTAATCCAGCAAATCAGAAAAAAATAGTTGAAAATTTAAAGCCTTTTACTATAAAATACAACGTTTAGATAAAAATATCAGATTTTCAGTTTGTCAAACACACCCGACAACTACTATTTATTAAACACTTATTTGTAATTTTTCATAAAGGAATATGATATGACTACCCTTACGTTAGACTATAAGGTTGCCGACATAAACCTGGCGGATTGGGGACGTCGTGAAACCACTCTTGCCGAAGGTGAAATGCCCGGTTTAATGGGTCTTAGAAAAAAATATGAGAATGAGCAGCCCCTTAAAGGCGCTAAAATTATCGGCTGTATCCATATGACAATCCAGACTGCCGTATTGATAGAAACGCTTGTCGCCCTGGGGGCGGAAGTCCGTTGGTCGTCATGTAACATTTTTTCCACACAAGACCACGCTGCTGCTGCCATGGCTGCTGCCGGTGTTGCTGTATATGCGTGGAAAGGTCAGACAGAGGAAGAAGGGTCATGGTGCATAGAACAGACTATTCTGAAAGATGGCAAGCCATGGGATGCTAATGTGCTGCTTGATGACGGTGGAGACCTAACTGCAATGGTACACGAGAAATACCCGCAGATGCTTGATGCAATTCATGGTATAACGGAAGAGACTACAACCGGTGTTCACAGACTGTTTGACATGATGGCAAAAGGAGAGTTAAAGGTCCCGGCCATCAACGTTAACGATTCAGTTACTAAATCCAAAAACGATAATAAGTACGGGTGCCGTCACAGCTTGAATGATGCTGTTAAGCGCGGAACTGATGCCCTTCTTTCCGGTAAAAAAGCTCTGGTTGTAGGTTACGGTGACGTAGGTAAGGGTTCTGCCCAGAGTTTGAATCAGGAAGGGATGATCGTAAAGATATCTGAGATTGATCCTATCTGTGGTATGCAGGCATGCATGGACGGATTTGAAGTTGTCTCTCCTTATATAGATGGAAACAACACCGGCTCTCCCGAATGCGTTGATAAACAGTTGCTGGAAAAGACAGACCTGATCGTAACTACTACCGGTAACGTGAACGTATGTGATCGTCACATGCTGGCATCCGTGAAACGAGGAGCAATCGTATGTAACATCGGCCATTTCGATCATGAGATAGACACTCAATTCATGCGAGATAACTGGAGATGGGAAGAGGTGAAACCTCAAGTCCATAAAGTCTATAGATCAGACGATGAGGAAGATTACATTATTCTCCTCTCTGAAGGACGCCTTGTTAACCTTGGCAACGCAACCGGACATCCTTCACGCATTATGGACGGTTCATTTACAAACCAGGTACTCGCACAGATGTATCTCTACAAGGAAGCGTGGGCGGACAAGCCCGAGTCTGAACGTGAGCCGGTTTATGTAAAGGTCCTTCCCAAGAAACTGGATGAAGAGGTTGCTGCGGAGATGGTTAAAGGTTTTGGAGGTGTGATAACTGTCATGACACAGGAGCAGTCTGAGTACATCAGTACTCCAATTGAGGGCCCATTCAAGCCTGAAACATATAGATATTAATGAGCCTTTTTAAGGGTAGGGTTACCATAAAAAAAGCACAGGAACACGAGTTTCCTGTGCTTTTTTTACTTCAAGTCCTTATTTTCCTTTAAATCTCGCATGCTTGTTTATAAAAATCACTCCGTCCATTCATCCTTACCAGTCTTTTTGTAAAGGGCCCTCATGTTTTCCAATGTAATAGCAACCTCCGGGTGGTCAGAGCCAAGGGTCTGTTTCAATATTTTCAACGCCTGCCTGTAAAGAGGTTCAGCTTCTTTATATCTCCCCTGGTTATAATAGAGTTCTGCCAGATTGTTCAGGGATATTGCAACATCAGGGTGGTCAGACCCAAGAGCTTTTTTATTTATTTCCAATGCCCGTTTATACAACGGTTCAATTTCTGCATATGTGCCTTTCATGACGTACAACTCGGCCAGATTGTTAAGAGATATTGCTACTTTTGGATGGTCAGGGCCAAATGTATCTTCTGCTACCTTTAATGCTTCTTTGGTTACACTTAATGCATCCGGATACCGCTTCTGCTTGATGAGTGTTTTGGCCTTGCCATTCAGTTTTTCCCACAGTACCTCCTGGGCATATACCGACGAAGAAAACGACAGTACCAGAACCATTGTGAAAACAACTTTAGACCTGGAGGGAGTCAGGGAGCTTATTATGTTTACTAATGTTGCCATTGATAAAATCCTGTTGATGTGCAATTTTGTTTAAAAAGGCAGCAGTTGTTACTCTCCTTTTTATATTTATTCAGACCTTTTTAGAGGGAGTTGGGCATTGTTACCTCCGCCCCACTCCCTCTTGAAGTTGTAAAACAAAGAGCTTCAAACCGGGTTACTTATTACAGTCCTGCATCCTTTCTCAGTATTTCAGCTTTATCAGTTTTTTCCCAGGAGAAAGAGTCTTCAGTTCTTCCGAAATGACCATGTCTTGCCGTAACCTGGTATATAGGCCTTCTCAACTGAAGACCATCGATAATGCCTTTTGGTGTAAGATCAAAATGCTTCTCGACCAGTTCCTCTATCTTTGCTTCCGGGATTTTGGCAGTGTTCTCTGTCGAAATTAGAACTGACATAGGTTTGGCAACGCCAATAGCGTAAGATAATTGAACTTCGCAGGCATCTGCGAGACCGGCAGCTACTATATTTTTGGCAACGTAACGTGCGGCATAGGCGGCACTGCGATCAACTTTCGACGGGTCTTTTCCGGAAAAGGCTCCGCCTCCATGCCTTGCTCTGCCGCCATACGTATCAACAATGATCTTCCTTCCGGTTAAACCACAGTCTCCCTGAGGTCCGCCTACTACGAAACGGCCGGTCGGATTAATATAGTATTTAGTTTCACTATCCAGAAATTCTGCAGGAATAACTTTTTTTACCACCTTTTCGATTATGTCATTTTTCAGTTGATCATGAGAAATGTCAGGAGCGTGCTGGGATGAAATAACGACTGCGTCCACCCTTACAGGCTTACTGCCGTCATATTCAACGGTTACCTGTGATTTACCATCAGGACGAAGATAGCCAAGGTCTCCGGTCTGTCTCTCCTCCGCAAGCTTCTTGACTAAACGGTGAGACATGCATATTGGGAGAGGCATTAGCTCTTCAGTTTCGTTGCATGCAAATCCGAACATCATTCCCTGGTCTCCAGCACCGTGTTCACTGTGCAGGCCCTCACCTTCTGAGACACCCTGCGCAATGTCCGGAGATTGTTTATCGAGTGAAGTTAAAACAGCGCAGGTTTCATAGTCAAATCCCATTGATGAATCAGTGTAACCTATATCCTTAATAGTCTGCCTGGCAATATGCTGTATATCTATAACCGCCTTGGTTGTTATTTCTCCGGCAATCATTGCCATTCCAGTAGTTACAAGTGTCTCGCATGCAACACGCGACATCGGGTCCTGTGCCAGAATTGCATCTAATATGGCATCAGAGATCTGGTCGGCAATTTTGTCAGGATGCCCCATAGAAACTGATTCAGAAGTAAATAAATGGTTTCCTTTTTTCATTTGATTCTCTTTCCCTTTCTAATGTTTTTGTTAAAATATTATCCACAGATAACGTAGTGAAATCATTTACATTTTATGCTTTCTTGTCCTTCTTAAGTTATCCTTAAAATGTGAAAAGCTAACCGCCTGTACCTATTCGGGCAGGAAGCTTTCCGCTACTGTTATTTTTTACAAGATAAAACAAGTAGTTAATTCATTATTAGATCCCTTATTATCTCAATATTTCTGTCTGTTGCACCTCTCTTTTCATTAACTACCTTCTGTGCTTTAAGTCCCATCTCCTTAGCCGCATCAGGATTACTAATAAAAAGCTCAACTGTTTTAAAGAGCTCCTCTTCTGTTTTAACGACTTTGGCAGCATCGTTCTTTAGAAGGAGATCTGCTTCTTCTGTAAAGTTAAATGTATGCGGGCCAAAAATAACCGGTTTTCCCTGCCCTGCCGGTTCCATCATATTTTGGCCACCGGATGGCACAAGGCTCTTACCGACAAAAACGTAATTTGAAACTGAATATATATTTTCTAAATCACCGACCGTATCGATTAATATGATCTCTCTCTTTGTGTTTTTCCATTTGTAACGGGAGTGTTCTACCTCGGTTTTCAGTACGGGAACAAACCCCATCTTTTCTATCAACCTGGAAACGTCTCTGGTTCTTTCAATATGTCTTGGGGCCAGGATTAATTTTAAATTCGGATTAGTTTCATTCAACCTTTCAAAGACTCTGATTAAGATCTCTTCCTCTCCCTCATGAGTGCTTCCACCTACAAGTACCAGATCGTCATCCTTAATATGGAATAATTCTGCAATCCCCTCACTGATGTTTTCATCAATACAGTCTGGAATATTATCGTATTTCATTGTGCCGGTAACGAAAACCTGTTTACCCGGTATGCCTAAATCACGAAAACGCTGTGCGTCAGGTTCGGTCCTGGCACAAAAAATATTCATTTCACTGGTCAGGCTATTACGAAAATCTTTTGAAATGCGGCTGATAGCCCGGTATGCCATAAGAGATCTATTGGAAATCCTTCCATTAACTATGATAATTGGGATTTTTTTCTTATAAGCAGATATTAAGAAATTCGGCCATATTTCAAGTTCGACTAATAGAATAAAGTTTGGTTTTTTTTTATGGATTACTTTTTCTGTTATCCAGCTTAAATCGAGAGGAAAATAGAAAACGTTTTTGTTCAGGAAATTTCTCTCTGCGACAGAAAACCCTGTATTTGTAGTGGCTGATATAAAGGTTTCCCATTCAGGGAATTCCTCATCAATCCTCTCAATAATACTTTTTGCAGTAATAATTTCTCCTACTGATGCCCCATGTACCCATATACTGGGTTTGTGGCTTAATCTGTCCGCCTGTATACCAAATCTTTGATTCAATCCGGAACGATAGCGCCTGCTTGTTAATATTTTGTATAATAAATATGGTGAGCCTAATAAAGATGCGGTTAAATAAATTGAATCAAAGATTAATGGCATCTTGTTGTGTTCATTGACATTAATTAATGTAAAGATAATGCAGTTATCGGCTCATCAGTTTTTGCCGCAGCATGCTTTATATTTCTTTCCGCTTCCACAGGGGCAAGGCTGATTCCTGCCGACTTTAGTACCCGTACGAATTGGTTCAGGTCTCTGTTCAGCCTGGCCACTATTAGTTACCATTGCCTCATCTCTCTGCCTTTGTGGGGCTGGAATTTCAGGCATGGGATTTATAGAGTCCTGGTAGACAAAATTATCAGCATTATACACATCCTTACTATCTATTGTTTCCGGCCTGACCCGTAATTTAAATATAAGATCGGTTACTTCTTCCCTGATAGATTCCATCATGCTTTCAAACATTATCAGTGCTTCGCGTTTGTATTCTATTTTTGGATCAACCTGTGCATAACCTCTCAGCCCTATACCTGATTTCAAGTGATCCATTGCATAGAGGTGATCTTTCCACTTGGTATCGACTTTTTCAAGCAAGAGGATTTGCTCAATTTTTCTGAGCTCCTCTTCACCGATTTCCTTCTCTTTCTCTTCATAAGCTTTACAGGCAGTATCAAGTAACAGGTCTTCTACATTCTCTTTTGTCTCTACACTGTCCGCTTTTAAGTCGACTGTTATACCGAATTTCTGTTTGTACCAATTGTGCAGGCTATCTAAATCCCATTCGTCGGTATGTAATTTAGGATCGATATAATAATCTACTGTTTCCACAATGCTTTCTTCAATCATTTTAAGCAGATCGTCCCGGAGGGCTTCCTGGGCAAGAACCCTTTGCCGCCATGTGTAAATGGTTTTTCTCTGTTCGTCCATCACCTCGTCATACTCAAGAAGATTTTTACGTATTTCGAAATTGTGCTGTTCAACTTTTTTTTGTGCCCTTTCAATTGATTTTGATACCATGGAGTGCTCTATTGCCATGCCATCTGTCATACCAAATTTCTTGAGTATGCCGCCTACTCTCTCCGGTGCGAAGATGCGCATTAAATCATCATCAAGTGAAACGTAGAATCTTGACGATCCGGGATCACCCTGACGTCCTGTACGACCTCTCAATTGGTTATCAATACGCCTTGCCTCATGTCTTTCCGTTCCTATTACGTGGAGGCCTCCCAATTCCTTAACACCTTCACCCAGGACAATGTCAGTTCCCCTTCCTGCCATATTTGTCGCGATAGTGACATTTCCGCTTTGTCCGGCTTTCGCTATTATTGCAGCTTCCCGTTCATGGTGCTTTGCATTGAGAACTTCATGGTCTATTCCACGCCTGCTGAGGGCTTTACTGAACATTTCAGATTTCTCTATTGAAATAGTTCCTACCAGGACAGGCTGGCCAGTATCATGTACTTCAGCTATCTCTTCAATTATGGCAGTTTCTTTCTCTTTTGACGTACCATAGATTCTGTCCGGATGGTTTTTGCGCTGTAGAGGTTTGTTTGTAGGTATCACATCGACTTCCAATCCGTATATGCTGGAGAACTCAGCCGCTTCAGTAAAAGCCGTACCCGTCATCCCTGCAAGCTTATTGTATAGACGGAAGAAATTCTGAAGTGTAATTGTAGCAAGTGTCTGACTCTCTTCTTTTATCTTTAAACGTTCCTTTGCCTGGATTGCCTGGTGAAGCCCGTCACTCCACATCCTGCCTTCCATCAATCTTCCCGTAAACTCGTCAACTATGATAACTTCTTTTCCCTGGACAACGTAATCTGTATCTTTCTGAAAAAGCGAATGGGCACGCAGGCTCTGTTCAATATAGTGAGGCCAGTCCATGTGAATGTCAGAATAAATACTGTCAACACCAAGTTCTCTTTCTACAATACCAATTCCTTCATCAGTTAAGTTTGCGCCCTTTTCTTTCTCTTTGATTTCATAATGTTTGCCCGGTGTCAACTTCCTGGCGATCTTGTCTGCAGTATAGTATTTTTCCGTTGATTCTTCGGATGGCCCTGAGATTATGAGTGGTGTCCTTGCTTCGTCTATCAGGATACTGTCAACCTCGTCAACAATGGCGTAGTTTAATGTTCCCTGTACCTGTTCTTCAATGTGCACTCTCATATTATCCCGCAGGTAATCGAAGCCAAACTCATTATTAGTACCATAAGTGATATCCGCTTTATAAGCGGCCTGCTTGTCATCGTAGCTCTGATTACTTTGTATCGCGCCTGCTGTAAGGCCCAGAAATTCATACATCGGCAACATCCAATTCATATCTCTATTGGCTAGATAATCGTTTACGGTAACGACATGAACACCTTTGCCTTCAAGGGCATTTAGATATGCCGGTAAAGTCGCAACAAGTGTTTTACCTTCACCTGTTGTCATTTCCGAGATGTTTCCTCTGTGTAATACAATGCCTCCAATCATCTGGACATCAAAATGTCGCATGGTCAGATTTGGATCTGCCGCATTTGGTACATGCAAAACCCTCCTGCTGGCTTCCCTGACTACAGCAAATGCTTCCGGCAAAAGGTCATCCAGCGTCTCTCCGGCAGAAAGCCTCTCTCTGAAAGTGTCAGTCTTTTGTCTGATCTCAGCATCAGTCAACGCCTGCAAGCCGCTTTCAAGCGAATTAATATGCTCGACTATCGGCTTCAGGCTTTTTAAAACCCGGTCGCTGGCCGTACCAAACATTTTTGTAAATATACTCATTATTATGGTTTATGTCTGAAAAAATGCAAAAATTTAATTAAACCAGATTTAGGAAAAAGTGTCAACTCAAATCAGACCCTTAGTCCGGTAAGCCGTATTTACAGGTGTGAAGGAAGCTTGGACAAGCTTTCTAAGATATGGCATGAAACCTTCTTTGCGGCATTAAAAATGTAGATTACTGGACTCATTCCATATAGTATTCTTGAATCGGCTTAACGTCGAGTTCACCTCTTGATACTGATCTGATAGCACTCTCTGCGGCTATAGCTCCCGGAACGGTGGTGAAGTAAGGAATTCCTGACACAATTGCGTTACGTCGTATGTTATAAGAGTTCTCCTGTGATATTTTTCCTTCGGCTGTATTAATCACCATCTGGATATCATTGTTTTTCAGATGATCAATCACGTTAGGACGTCCTTCGTACTCTTTAAGAACAGTGGTAACGGGAGTACCTTTTTCTGAGATAGCCTTTGCCGTTCCTCCGGTAGCAGAAATTTTAAAACCTAAATTGTGAAGCTTACCGGCAATATCGACTATTGGGGCTTTATCTTTGTCCCTGACGCTTATGAAAACCGTACCAGAGAGAGGAATCCCTCCCTCCAGTGCCATCTGTGCCTTGGCAAACGCCTTTCCAAAATCGGAATCTATTCCCATAACCTCACCGGTTGATTTCATTTCAGGGCCGAGGATAGTATCTGTTCCATGAAATCTTACAAACGGAAAAACTGCCTCCTTTACGGCAACATGGCTGCTTTCCCTGTCATTGTTTATATTCAATTCCTTTAATTTGTGTCCAACGATAACCTGAGATGCTATTTTCGCAAGTGGAATACCAATCGCCTTGCTGACAAAAGGTATTGTCCTTGACCCCCTCGGATTTACCTCCAGGATGTAGACAACGTCATCTTTTACGGCAAATTGAATATTAATAATACCAAGGACATTCATCTCAATGGCCAGGGCTCTTGTCTGGGATTTTATCTCTTCTATAACTTCCTCTTTTATGGAATAAGGTGGTAATGAACATGCGCTGTCTCCTGAATGTACGCCGGCCTCTTCTATGTGCTCCATGATACCGCCAATAAAGACATCTTCACCATCACACACGGCATCAACGTCTACCTCAATTGCACCCTCCAGAAATTTATCTATTAAAACCGGATGTTCAGGGGAAACGTCAACAGCGTGTGTCATATACTCTTCAAGTTCATCTTCGTCAAAAACAACTCTCATGGCCCTTCCACCCAGAACATATGAAGGTCTTATCAAGACCGGATAGCCTATTGATACTGCAATCTTTTTGGCTTCTGTGAATGATCTTGCGTTTCCGTTTTCCGGCTGTAGAAGATTGAGCCTGGAGAGTAGCTCTGCAAACCTTTCACGGTCTTCCGCCATGTCAATACTGTCCGGTGACGTGCCAAGGATCTTAACTCCTGCATTGAATAACGGTACTGCCAGTTTCAACGGGGTCTGTCCCCCAAACTGTACGATAACACCTTCCGGTTTCTCTTTCTCAACTATTTCAATTACATCCTCAAAGGTAAGGGGTTCGAAATATAATCTATCAGATATATCGTAATCGGTACTGACGGTTTCAGGATTACAATTAACCATGATCGTTTCAAATCCCATCTCTTTTAAGGCCAATACTCCGTGAACACAGCAATAGTCAAATTCAATACCCTGTCCGATTCGGTTAGGGCCGCTGCCCAGGATAATAATTTTCTTTTTTGACGTTGGACCGGCCTCACATTCGGTCTCGTATGAAGAATATAAATAAGGGGTGTAAGCCTGGAATTCTGCAGCGCAGGTGTCCACTACCTTATATACAGGTCGGATATCGTTCTTCCAGCGGTAATTTCGAATATCAAGTTCGCTTACATTTAACAAATTTGCCAGTCGAATGTCTGAGATTCCATGCTGTTTAGCTCTCATTAAAAGCGCTGGATCTATTAAAGATCCACTATTAGATGTTGCGGTATCATCTGCTGAAGCGGCTGGGAAATCTCCATGTTTATGCAGGTTAATAATATCTTCTTCCAGTTCAAGGATCTGTTTTATGTTATAAAGAAACCATCTGTCAATCCTGGTAATTTCATAAATCTCATCAACGTTCATTCCCATACGCATGCCGTCTACTACAGACCATAATCTATCCCACGAAGGATTCAACAGATGTTTATTAATGAACTCTTTTCTCTCTGAATCGTTCATGACTGTTTTACTATGATGTTCGCACAATCCGTAGCGGTTGATTTCCAGAGACCTTATCGCTTTGCCCAGGGACTCTTTAAATGTGCGCCCTATGGACATTACTTCGCCAACTGATTTCATGTGAGTGGTAAGTATCTGGTCCGCATCAGGAAATTTCTCGAAGTTGAATTTCGGGACTTTAACTACACAATAATCAATAGAAGGTTCAAAAGAGGCCGGCGTATAACGTGTAATATCATTGGGTATCTCATCGAGTGTATAACCTACCGCAAGTTTCGCGGCAATCTTTGCAATCGGGAAGCCTGTTGCCTTGGACGCCAGGGCAGAACTCCTTGACACCCTTGGGTTCATTTCAATTGCAATTAATTCACCGTCAGACGGATTTATAGCAAACTGAACATTAGACCCCCCTGTTTCAACCCCAATCTCGCGGATTATCTTGATTGCCGCATCTCTCATTATCTGATACTCTTTGTCCGTAAGTGTCTGTGCCGGGGCCACAGTTATGCTGTCACCGGTGTGGACACCCATGGGATCAAGGTTTTCTATGGAACAGATTATGACAACATTGTCTTTGCGGTCTCTCATTACCTCCAGTTCATACTCTTTCCATCCCAGGACAGACCTTTCAATGAGTACTTCATGAACGGGGCTTGCTTCCAGTGCGAAGTTTACGTACTCTTCCAGCTCTTCAATATTGTATGCAACGTTGCCGCCTATCCCTCCCATCGTAAAAGATGGTCGAATAATAACCGGGAACTTTATCTCTTTCGCAATCTCCTTTGCGTCTTCAAGGGATTTTGCATTGCCGCTTGCCGGTACCTGGATGCCTATATTGCTCATAGCCTCTTTAAACTGTTTTCTATTTTCCGCTTTGTTTATTGCTTCCAGTTTAGCGCCTATCAACTCTACATTATATTTTTCCAGAATGCCTCCATCGGCCAGACCGACGGAAAGATTAAGTCCTGTTTGTCCTCCCAGTGTCGGAAGCAGGGCATCGGGCCTCTCTTTTTCAATGATTTTTGTTAAAATTTCAGTCGTCATCGGTTCGATGTACGTACTGTCTGCGACTTCAGGATCGGTCATAATCGTAGCCGGATTACTGTTTACAAGAACGATTTTGTAACCCTCCTCCTTCAGCGCCCTGCATGCCTGAGTACCGGAGTAATCGAATTCACACGCTTGCCCTATTACGATTGGACCTGATCCAATTATGAGTATTTTATTAATATCAGTTCTTTTCGGCATATTATTTAAAATTCGCAATCATTTCGATGAATTCATTAAAGATATAATTTGAATCATGAGGCCCTGGTGATGCTTCTGGGTGATACTGGACAGAAAATGCCGGTACGTCCAGGCATTTTATTCCTTCAATAGATTTATCATTAAGGTTTATGTGAGTTATTTCTACCATTCCAAATCTGTCACTCTGTCCATTGTTTAATGATTCTCCATCAACCGCAAAACAGTGGTTCTGAGACGTGATTGCCACTTTTTTTGACCTTAAATCCATGACGGGCTGGTTGCCTCCATGGTGTCCGAATTTTAATTTAAATGTTTTGTATCCCAATGCCTGGGCTATAATCTGATTTCCCAGGCATATGCCCATAACGGGTTTTTTGCCTATCAGCCCGGTTACATTTTCAACCATATACGGTACAGCAGCCGGGTCGCCGGGGCCGTTTGAGACAACAATTCCGTCAGGTTTCATTGACAGTACCTCCTCTGCACCGGTAGAGGCCGGTATCACGGTAACATCACAATTATAATTTCTTAAGTTTCTAAGAATATTATATTTAACACCACAATCGTAAACTATCACTTTATACTGCTTACTATGTTCCGGTTGATTATGGGCGCTTCCACCTGCCGTGTTAATCTCTATTTCGGCTTCTTCCCAGCTGTATGCTTTTTGACACGAAACCTCTTTGACCAGGTCTTTCCCCTCAAGTCCGGACAAACCGTTGGCTTTTGAGATAAGATTTTGATGGTCTGTTTCTACAGTAGATATTATGCCAACCTGTTCACCGTAATCCCTTATATGTCTTGTCAGAGCCCTTGTGTCTATCCCCTGAATACCAATAATTCCTTTGTTTTTCATGAATTCGTCCAGGCTCATGTTTGCGCGCCAATTGCTGGGGAATGGGCTAAGTTCTTTTATGATAAATCCTTCCACATATGGTTGGATAGACTCATGGTCCTCCTCGCAGATACCGTAGTTACCAATCAACGGGTAGGTCATATTTACGATCTGGCCCTTGTAAGACGGGTCTGTAAGAATCTCCTGATAGCCGGCAATACTGGTATTAAATACAATTTCACCTGAAGTTTCCCCTTCGGCACCAAAGGAGACACCTTCAAATACCTTTCCGTCAGATAGGGCTAAAATGGCCTTTTTTGTCTTCATTATTATGATAATTATCTAATATTTAAGGTCAGAAAATGCAGATTTTTTAAATAGTACTCGTTAGCAACATCACTGTCAAGGTGGAGTATTTTTTCGCTTGACAGTAATTATGCGTCTGTTATCATAACTTAGTACGTAGAAAAGTACTTAGGATAAAAGTTATTGCCATATTATTGATGTAAGTTGAAAAAAGAGTGCATAGTCTACGAAAAAAAAGGAGAATCTCTATGCACACAGTGAACAAATGTCTGACATTGCCAAATTTGATCAGTTTTGCAAGAATATGTTTTATCCCCCCTTTTGTATTCTGCTTAATTCAGGTTCAACATCATAACTATTACAGATACATAGCGTTAGGCATATTAATCTTAATTGGCTTAAGTGATGTTTTGGATGGATATCTTGCACGGAAAAGGGGAGAAATAACAACTTTTGGTAAATATCTCGACCCCGCTGCGGATAAGCTGCTACTATTAATTGCCTGTTTTCTGCTATCTTCAGATAAACTATGGTCCGGACCCATTTTTCCTGTCTGGGTACTGGCGGTAATTGTAAGCAGAGAAGCACTTTTTTCGTTCGGGATGTTGGCAGTTTTTGTTACGATAAAACGTAAAATCAAATGGCAGCCTAATAAATTAGGTAAGCTGACGACATTTTTGCAGATTTCGGCAATTATTGCTGTGCTGCTTGGAAACCACATATCTCTGCATACCCTTGCAGTTCTGTGGTGTGTGGTTGCAGCTGTTACTTTAATGTCAGCGGTAAACTATACCTATTTGGGCGTCAGGCAATTATAGATAATTATTATGGAAGGTTTGGATTATGTTTAACACAATTACAGAGGTTATTGAGGATCTGAAACAGGGTAAGATGGTTATCGTTGTAGATGATGAGAGCCGTGAAAACGAGGGAGATCTGACGATCATAGCAGAAAAAATTACACCTGATATTATAAATTTTATGTTATCGCATGCGAGAGGGATAATCTGTTTGACGATAACAGAGGAACACGCAAAACAGATCGGCCTAACACATATGGTAAAAGAAAACACATCAAGTTTTCAGACTCCGTTTACGGTAACAATAGATGCGAAAGAGGGTATTACAACGGGTGTATCTACAAAGGATAGGGCAACTACCATATTAAAGGCTATAAGTGATGACTGTATTCCATCTGATCTTGACCGGCCTGGACACGTTTTCCCTCTCATGGCACAGAAGGGAGGAGTTCTGGTGCGTGCTGGTCATACTGAAGGTGCAGTAGATTTAGCCCGCCTGGCAGGTATGCACCCTTCTGCCGTAATATGTGAACTCATGAATGAAGACGGGACGATGTCAAAACTTCCGGAACTTTTAAAGTTTGCAGAAAAGCACGATCTCAAGATGTGCACAATTGCGGACATTATTAAATATCGCCACGAACAGGAACGTTTGATAGAGAAACGTGTTTCCGTTAATCTGCCTACAAAATACGGAAAATTTGTTTTACACCTTTATCGTTCGTTTACTGATGAATACCTTCATCTGGCTTTATGTCTTGGAGATATCGGCAGTTTGGATAATGAGCCTTCCCCTATCCAGACAGATCCTGTTTTAATACGTGTGCACGATGAGTGTTTGACCGGTGATATCTTTGGCTCTTTGAGGTGCGATTGCGGAGAACAGCTTGATAGTGCCTTAAAGATGATTCAAGAGGAAGGAAAAGGCGTATTGCTTTACATGAGGCAGGAAGGCAGAGGTATCGGGTTGGAAAGTAAGCTCCACGCTTATGCGCTACAGGAGACCGGACTGGATACAGTTGAGGCAAATAAGGAACTCGGTTTTGGTGCGGATAAACGTGATTACGGAATCGGCGCTCAGATACTCCGGGATCTGGGAATAACGAAGATGAAACTGCTATCAAATAATCCTAAAAAGTTTACCGCTCTTGCCGGATATGGTCTGGAAATTACAGAACGTGTCCCCATAGTTGTCTCACCGCAGGAAGATAATGAACAGTACCTGCGTACTAAGAAAGAGAAGCTCGGGCACATCTTTGAAGGCATTTGATCATTTTTGTCGCTGTCCTGGTTTGTATTGAGTTTAGATAAATCCCTATATTCAGTGACATGTTGTTGGCTTTTCCCGCCGAATGTTTATCTCATTTATAATAGGAAATCCCTTTTTAAATTTTGAGAAAAAGCATTTAGTATTTTTGTCCTCCTTATCCTCGGCGCTTTTTGTCCGGGGAGCGTCCTTCGCGCCTCTGCGTTAAGGAATCCATAAATGAACAAGTACAGTAAATATATAGCGGAAATATTAGGAACACTTTTGATTGTCTTCATTGGGGCCGGTGCAGTATGTGCAGAACATTCCATGAAGATGACGGATGGTCAGGGAGTACCTGTGTGGGCGATTACAGTGTTTGGTTTTGTGATAGTGGCTGTTGTTTACGCGACAAGCTACATTTCAGGCTCTCATATTAATCCTGCAGTAACCATCTCTTATTGGGCTACCGGGAGGATGTATGCAGGCACTGCACTTTATTATATCATTTCTCAACTGGCAGGAGCGGTATTGGCAGCGTACTTCTTGAGAATACTGTTTCCCGGTGCGGTTATTAAAGCTTTCTTAGGCACCTGTACCCTGGGAGAGGGAGTAGGGCCCTGGAAGGCCGCATCCATGGAGTGCCTGGTAACTTTCCTGTTTGTATTTACCATATTTGCAACTGCTGTTGACAGGAGGACATCAAAGCTCCTTGCCGGAGTCGCAATTGGCCTGGTATACCTGTTTGGTGTGTCGATCAGCATAACGTTCAGTGGAGGTGCACTTAACCCGGCACGTGTCTTTGGCCCTGCAATAGTATCAGGACATTTCAGCAACCATTATGTCTGGTGGTTAGGCCCGGTATCCGGAGCGCTTGTTGCCGGATTCCTTTATGGCAAGGTTTTTAAGCGGAAGGGTGAAGAAAAGAAGTTGAAGGCATAAGAAAACATCTGTTTGTCCTTATTTAATTATGACAATAAAAAATCTTCCAGAGTGTGGTGGTAAATGAAGAAATGTTTATACCGTTTCTGCCTCCAATTCATTGTTATCATTTTTGCAGTGGGCTGTTCAAGCAAACCCCGGAAGATAGGGATGCAAAATCCCGCTTCAGTCTTTTGTGCGGAAAACGGAGGCAAACTTGAAATAAGATTAGACGAAGACGGTGGACAGATTGGTTACTGCATATTTGAGGACGGCAGTGAATGTGAAGAGTGGGCATTTTTTCGTGGTGAATGTAAACCAGGTGGCAACCGTCATGATAGATGATGATGGAAATATCTATACCATTGCTGTGGACGCATTTACTGGAAGGATCTCTCGCGAATAGTAATAAGCTGGCAGAGAATAAACAATTACTTCCCGCTTGCTTTATAGTAGTTGATAAAGGGGCCAAGGCTTCCTTGACTGTAATGTACTGACACTACTTTCTTATTAGGTCAGCTTTTCAGCACTACCTCCCTCTCCTTTCTTACCGCAAGCTCAATAAATTGATAAGATGCTATTGAGAGGATGCAGTAAGCTAAAAAGAAGTAGAGCCCTACCAATGTATCTGCCTCTGTATCTATTCCTGTATTCATATTGGCAAATGACAGGTAGGAGAGAAATGTTGCTACAACAAAAACATCAGCCATGGACCACTTTCCTATCCTGCCAACCGTTTTCTTCACAACTCCACTATCCCTGAAAGGCCGGCTCAGCAGGAGCAGAACGGAGAGTGTAAGTTTGATGAATGGTACAAGTACGCTGAAGCCAAAGATAGAGACTGCTACCACGTAATTATCGCTTTGTAAGAGAACATATATCAGATCTATGACTGATTTGCTCTGGTAATAGTAGTACATTTTACCTTCGAAAACTTTGTCGGGTATATCAATCTCTCCTATCAAGGGTACGGAAAATTTTAATGGAATAGTCAGGTTTGTGCTGTATGCGCTGATCTCAAGCATGGGGGTGATTACTCCTATTATCAGGCAGGCCAGGGCAATGGTGATTATTGTTAACCCTAATGTTTTAACTAAGTTAGCCCCACCCCAATAAATGATCAGGACTATTACAATGAAGGCTGCGGATCCCGCAACAAAACAGTAGGAATATTTTTTTTCTACTGCGTAATCCATTTCGGAACTTTTCAATTTCTCCTTTGAAGCAAGGTTCCTGTCATCCCATCCGGAACCGGTATAGATCCACTCCTCAATATTCAGCAGGCGGTCTTCAAAATGCAATACGTCTACATAATCCGACTTGTCTATTGCATACTTCTTGCTCTGGTTATAGATAGCTAGACCATTAAAGGAGACTCCTATAACATACAACAACACAATTATGGCAAAATAATATAGTGAGTTTTTCTTCATGTACATCTTTTTGATAGGTGAGAACAATCCCGGAAAGAATTTTTTTACAATTTTGAAATATAGTATAAAATATAACTACTGTCAATTGCCGGAACATTTAATTATGGCAGGGTGAGGAATTAATGAGTAATAAAAAGTATTTAGAAATATTTTAGCCTTGAAGATATTGCCCTGATTGTAGTAGCATGTCTTTGGAAGAGCATCGGTAAAAAGTTCGAGCAAAAGCTATTTTGATTAGTATTTGATATAAATACACTATATGTTGTATGTCTTTTAATGGTACGTGCTATATATTGTATGCAGTGGGGTTGGCATTCTTATTGTTTAATATAGAAAACGCTTGTATTTTGTTTTTTAAGTGTTGTGAAGTATTTAATTAAATCGTTAAATGATTGTGCTGCAATATCATAGATGATTAATTGTACCGGTATTTATTAAGTAGCTTCTTATTATATACCTTGACACTTTAATGTAAGTTGTTAAAATTTTTACTAATAATTTTTTATATGGCTGATTATGGGTAAAATTGTTGCGATCTGCATTAGTACGAAAAAAGGTGTGCAGAAGAAGGATATTAAACGCTGTAAGCTAGTTGAAGGTCACGGCTTAGAGGGTGACGCTCACGCCGGTTCCTGGCATCGTCAGATTAGCCTGCTTTCTAAAGAAGGAAGAAAGGCGATGGAAGATAAGGGGGCAAAGCTCGATTCCGGTGACTTTGGAGAGAATTTACTGACAGAGGGCGTAGATTATTCTGGTATTGAGGTGGGCAATGAACTGCGGCTTGGAAAAGATGCATTGGTAAGGGTTACTCAGATAGGTAAGGAGTGTCACGACAAATGCAATATCTACTATCAAGTGGGTGATTGCATCATGCCCAGAGAGGGTGTTTTTGCGGAAGTATTAAAAGGTGGCGAAATTAAGGTTAATGATTATATAGGGTTTGTAAATGATAAAGGCGGCAGTTCTAACAATTAGCGACAAGGGCTCAAGAGGCGAAAGAGAAGATAAGAGCGGTGAGGTGATTAAAGAGAAGCTTGCACAGATAGAGGCAGAAATAGTTACCTATGAGATCGTGCCTGATGAGAGGGATATAATAGCTCAGAGGCTCAGGGATTTTGCTGAGGGAGCTAATTTGATTCTAACCACGGGCGGGACAGGCGTCAGTCCCAGGGATGTAACCCCGGAAGCAACGAGAGATGTAATTGAGAGGGAGCTGCCAGGCTTCTCAGAGGCTATGAGGGCAGAAAGTTTTAAAGTCACACCAAGATCGATTGGATCACGAGCGGTGTCAGGGATGTATAAGGATACACTGATAATTAATCTCCCCGGAAGCCCAAAAGCGGTTTCAGAATGTCTGGGGGTTGTGCTGGACGCAATACCACACGTTATTGAGGTGGCTAAAGGTAAGGTCTCTGAATGTGGCAAGGATACACATCACAGAAATCACAGATAAACAGTTATTATAGGCGCGACATGACATTTCAGGAAATCATTCTAAATCTACAAAAATACTGGTCTGATAAAGGGTGTGTAATAATGCAGCCTTACGATATAGAGGTTGGTGCAGGTACCTTTAATCCGTCAACTTTTCTTAAGGTCCTTGGCAGTAAACCATGGAAGTGTGCATATGTTGAGCCTTCGAGGAGGCCAACTGACGGTCGTTATGGCGAAAATCCAAACAGGCTTCAGCACTATTACCAGTACCAGGTAATCATAAAGCCTTCACCTGACGACTCTAAGTCTCTGTATCTGGACAGCTTACGTGTGCTGGGGGTTGATATGGTTGCGCACGATGTTCGATTTGTTGAAGACGACTGGGAATCACCTACATTAGGGGCTACCGGTCTAGGCTGGGAGGTGTGGCTTGACGGTATGGAGATAACACAATTTACCTATTTCCAGCAGGTCGGAGGTATAGAGCTGGATGTAGTATCGCTTGAGCTGACTTATGGTCTCGAAAGGATAGCAATGTTTATACAGGAGAAGGAGTCGGTTTACGATTTGGAATGGGTAGATGGATATACATACGGTGATGTGCATAAAATTGATGAAGTGCAATTCTCCAGGTACAATTTTGAAGCAGCTGATACATCAATGCTTCTAAAGCATTTCGATATGTATGAGCAGGAGTGCAAAAAACTACTGCAAGACGATATTGTTATACCTGCATATGATTATGTCTTGAAATGTTCTCATGCGTTCAACTTACTGGATGCGAGAAAATCAATTGGGGTAGCGCAGCGCACGAGATATATTGGGCGAGTCAGGGGGCTGGCAAAAGGCTGTGCAGAGGGTTATTTAAAATTAATCAACAGTTCAGAGCAAGATGTTGAAAGCGCGGATGCCTAACCGGTGCAGTATACTTTATTTTCTGACGCCGTCCTTACAGATTTTCATTTTTTTCTCTTTTTCTTCTTTTTCTTTGTGTGATCAGACACGCTTCTTGGCGAGCTGACGACACTTTTATGAGGATCATCGGAAGTGTAATTCATCATGGCTTTTAGTTTGCCAACTATGTTTTCAAATTGGCTGCTATCGGCAAATTCAATAGTAATCCTGCCTTTCCCGTTTTTTTCTGTAATGGAAACCTTTGTCCCTACGATCCTTCTTAGTCCATCTTCCAGGTCCAGAATATGTGGAGATTTGGTTGTAATTGGTTTTGGCTTGCCACCAGAAGCCTCTTCCGGGGATGGTATAGCTTCTTTTTTGTCAGAAACAATCAACTCTACATCACGGACGGAAAGGTCTTCGGCTGCAATCCTCTCGCTCAGTTCTATCTGTTTTTTCTGATCCTTAAGGGATAACAGGGAGCGTGCATGTCCCATTGAAATTGTTCCACGTGAAACATGGTCCTGTACCTCTTCAGGTAAATCTAGCAAACGGATTGTATTTGCGATAGTAGATCTGTCCTGCCCCACCTTCGTTGCTATCTGTTCTTGTGTCAGGCCAAAATTATTTTTTAATTCAGAATAAGCAGCGGCTTTTTCCATGGGGTTCAAGTCTTCTCTCTGGATATTTTCAACCAATGCAAGTTCGATGGTCTTAAGACTGTCAGCCGTTTTTACAATTGCAGGAATCTCTTTTAGCTCCAATTGTGTTGCCGCTCTCCAGCGCCGCTCTCCGGCTATTATTTTATATCCTCTGCTGGTAGGGCGTACTATTATTGGTTGTAGTATACCGTGTTCTTGTATAGAGCTTATTAAAGTATCCATTTGTGATTGGACAAACTGTTTACGGGGCTGTGCCTCGTTTGGTTGGATATCTGCCAGGTTTATACGTTTGATTTTTTCGCTTGCCTCAATACCAATAGCATCACCCAGCAAGGATTCCAGACCGCGTCCAAGGTTTTCTTTATTAGCCATTATAGTCTCTTTAAATGGGGTTTGTGTTAAAAAGATTTTGTTTGTATTAAAATAAGGGTACTTAGTAGCAGATTGTGTTACGAAGTTCAAGTGAAATATTGAAAGATTGAGAAAAAACAGGTGAGGCTGTTAAGGAAACCTGTGCACAAGTAAAATTTTTTTTCTTGATATATGGTAAGAGGTTTGTATGTTTTATTTTGTCGTAATGCGCTTAGTTAATAAAGTTTTCATTTGATTGAGGCTTAATAATAGTGAATCTTTTTGTTCCGTTAGCTTATAGCAGTTTCAGGGAAATTGTCAGGCAGCCTTTTTACTATATTATTCTTTTTTCCGGCTGTTTTGTAATTTTGATGTCCTTTGCATTCACTTTCTTCGCGTTTGGTGAAGAGGCCAGGTTGATAAGGGATATGGCAATTTCAACTATAACAATTGGTGGCCTTCTGGTCGGATGTCTATCCTCATCTATTTTAATTGCAGGCGAATTTGAAAGACAGACAGTATTGGCAGTACTATGTAAGCCCGTCTCAAAGATGCATTTCATTTTAGGAAAATACCTGGGTATTTTGGCAGCAGCATTTATATTAGTTTTTTCACAAGGTTTTGTGCTGGTAGTAGCTTTAATGTTTAGAAATTATAGCACTATGCTGAGTGATACAGCAAATTTAACCGCCCTGATCGATTTTGTTTGTATACTGGGAATCTTTTTTTCTCTATTACAGATATTAATCTTGACCTCGATCTCCCTTATTCTCTCTCTTTATCTAAATACAATAGCAAATCTAACTATATGTCTGCTATTTTTTACCAATTCACAGCCATGGGGAAGGCGTTGTAAGTGTTGTTGCAGCAGTATCTTACGCGGTACTGCCAAATTTGCAAAATCTAAATATTGCAACTATCGATAAAGTAGTTACTGTGCCTCTATCATCCTGGCAGGCCAGTAATATAATACAATATGTAGTATATGAAGCCATATATAGTACAATATATTGTGTGTCTATTATGTGGCTGGCTGTTTTTCTTTTCAAAAGAAGGGAAGTGGCCTGATAGGTTCTTTTTTTTAGAACCTTAATTGACATTTAATCAGTTTTTGTTTAAATATAGATTAGACTGTAATTTTCAATAAATTGAGGAATGTCTCCTGTTTTCCTTACAAAAAGCACCAAGGACCTTATTCTCCCTCCTTTTGCTGTCCATACCAGGCGTAAAGGGAATGAAATGGGTAAGTTAGAGCTCTGGAGGTATCCCTCAACTTATTGCAAATTACTATTATTTTTTGATATCAAACAACTTTAAGTTAAGCGTAGGAAGGTAAATCATAATGACAGTCGAAAAAATGGAATTTAAGACGGAAGTTAAGCAGATTCTTGATCTGATGGTTCACTCTCTTTATTCTCATAAAGAGATTTTTTTACGAGAACTTATCTCCAATGCGTCTGACGCTATTGACAAAGCGCATTTTGAGTCTTTAACGAATCAAAAGATTCTTGAAGATGATAAGGGTTGGAAGATTAAGATTATCGCAGACAAAGATGCCGGTACATTAACCGTTAGTGATAACGGTACCGGCTTGACCAAGGATGATGCTATTAAGGAGCTTGGTACGATAGCACATTCCGGTACAAAAGAGTTTATTGCAGCCATGCAAAGCGAGGAGGCCAAAAATAATCCCGAACTAATCGGTCAATTTGGTGTAGGATTTTATTCAACCTTTATGGTTGCAGACAAGGTAACTGTTGTTTCAAGAAAGGCAGGAGCTGGAGATAAAAATGGTATTAAGTGGGAGTCTAAAGCAGATGGATCCTTTACTGTAGAAGATGTAGAAAAAGAAAATAAAGGTACTGATGTAATCCTGCATCTCAAGGAAGATGAGAAGAGTTATCTCGAAGAGTGGGAAATCAGGAGCACCGTTAAGAAGTATTCAGACTTTATTGAGCATCCGGTTGTAATGGATGTTGAACGTGAAGAAGAGAGCAAACTTGACAAGACCCAAAAGGTAAAGGTAAAGACAGAAGAGACTCTGAACTCAATGAAAGCGATATGGCTTAAGAATAAAACGGATATAACGGAAACCGAGTATAACGATTTTTACAAACATATTTCTCATGATTTTACAGATCCGGCAAAGGTGGTTCATTATAAGGCAGAAGGTGCATCAGAGTTTACATCACTTCTCTACATTCCTTCAATGAGGCCTGTTGATATCTACTATAAAGAGTACAAAGTTGGTCCAACCCTTTATGTTAAGAGGGTGAAAATCATTGATCATTGCGAGGAGTTAATACCTCCATACCTGAGGTTTATAAAGGGGGTGGTGGACTCTTCAGATTTGCCATTGAATGTTTCAAGAGAAATACTGCAGAATAACCGACAGATCGAAGTCATAAAAAACAGTATTACTAAAAAAGTGCTCTCCACGTTAAGTGAAATAAAAGAGAAGGAGTTTGATAAATACCTTAAATTTTATAAGGAGTTTGGCAGGATACTGAAAGAGGGTGTCCATATGGATTTTGAAAGAAGGGAGTCCATTGGAGAGCTTCTTATCTTTCCTTCCACTAAAGCGGAAAAGGATAAATTTCGAACGATACCGGAATACGTTAACGACATGAAGGAGGGGCAGGAAGAAATTTATTACATTACCGGATCATCGCTGGATGAGGCAATGGCGTCACCATACCTTGAGGCGTTTAAGGATAAGGATTACGAAGTCCTTATTATGCTGGATGATGTTGATGATGTCATCATGAGCAGTTTTGAGTATAAGGGGAAGAAGTGTAAGTCTGTTATCAAGGGTGATGTTACTCTGGATAAATCAGAAAAAGATAAGAAGGAGAAGGCCGGTAAGAAATACAAAAAACTTCTGGACCTTATACAAGACCGCCTTGATGATGTAAAAGAAGTAAGGCTGTCAGGGAGACTGAAGGATTCTGCATGCTGCCTTGTCGGTGATGAGGGAGAGATGGACCCACAGATGGAGAAGCTCCTGAAATCTATGGGTCAGGATATACCGGAAAGAAAAAGAATCCTGGAAATTAATCCATCGCATCCGATCTTTGAGGCAATGAATAAAATTTTTGAAGAAGACAGAAAGAGTAAAGTCCTGGCAGATTATACAGACCTCCTGTATAACCAGGCGCTTTTACTTGAAGGATCAAAGCCAAAAGACTCTGCTGCTTTTGCTAAGGCTATTTCAAGGCTTATGGTAGAAAATGTTCAGCATGTAAAGAGCTGAGTTCGCCAAAGGCTAAACGAACTCAGGCGTTCCTGTATTTACTGAGGAGGTGCTGGCTGTTTTCTTCGCCAGGCTCATATTGTTAGCTGCAGCAAATCTTGAAGTTGATTATCAGCCTTGCTGTCATCCTGAACTTTCTTTGTGATTTTTAATAATATTGTAGGCTTTATTGATTTCGAGTGTAAGCTCCCAGGCCTTTTTCTGAAGTTCTTCACCCAGATGAGCAACTTTGTCCGGGTGAGACTTAGCCATTTTTTCTTTATATGCTTTCTGCACCTCTTTCCAAGTGGTGTCAGGACTGACATTGAGCCGCCTGTAAGCTTCATCCAGGCTCATCGGTCCACCAGGGCCACTCTTTATATTTGTTTGTGACCTTTTCCCGGAATAATAATTTTTCCGGTTTTTCTGATTATTAAACTTTCGCCAGAAATAGAATAAAAAGCCGGATGCTATAAGATCGTCAAAAACAAATGGGAAGAAATCCAGCGGACTTATAATATAAATGATTAATATGATGATTAAGAAATAAAATTTATATTTATCCATTTTGCATGTTGATTGTGTGTATGTTCAGGGCTACATGTTTTGTAACTTTTCAATGAAATGGGATAAATATTTTTCTGCTATCATGCTGTTATGTCAAAGAAAAGCCCGTTGCCCTGTTCAATATGGTTTAGCCAGGTTGTAAATTCTTCATGAGTTATATTCGTCTTTTTTGTCTCCTTAATTGTCAGGTCTTCATCAACGATTACTATATCAATAAAAACTTCATCTCCCTCTTGATAAACACGGAACCGGTAAGGCGATTTATCTCTTTCCAGAGTATCATTAGCAAGCTTAGCAGCATTGAATAATTGCTGAAAGTGGTCTCCCGCTTCATCCTTATGCTTGTGCTTCTGTTGGTCTTCTCTTTTGCCAGGCTTAAGAGTCTTTTTTTGAGGGATTATAGGAACACTTTTATTCACTCTGATTTCGTCACCCATTATTTTCTCCTTTCACCTTTAACTGTATAAATACAATTTTAATAAGTTTCAATATCTGTCACGGCTGGAATCTTTATCATCTTCAGAAACAAAAAGAGCCGTGAGATGGAATCTTACTTAACAAGGTTACTTGCTTCTAGAGATTATAAAAGTACTTTCTAAAGACTTAATTGTTATTCGTTGTGCTGGAAAGACAGCATGCAGAAAGTACTATTTTAAATTTAAGAGTTTTTGCCTGTTGTATTGAAATACTTGGTGATGAGTTCTGCTAAAAACTTTTTATTACCAGAGCGCCGGGTAGATTCATTACAAAACAATAAAGCGTTATTGCCGGAGTCCACGATAACAGGCATTTCAAGAAAGCCGAGTTGACTCTTAGGTTTTTGCTGAATCCATTGTTTCGCATCATCGTCTATATATGATGATATCAGGAGAGGAAAACTAGCTGTAATATTGTTCATATGTTTTGGGATGCGTTTATAGTTTTTCATTGTATAACTCAGAGCCATTTTAGAGTAAGCATCGGCAAACTCCATGCTTATTTTCTCAACAACACCAATGATCGCAAAGATGTTAATTTGCGTTGATTTAAACCAGGACATATTGAATTGTGAGCCTGTTGCGACAATGACATCAAGATAATCGAATTTTTCTTCCTTAAATTTGAAATCATCCTGTTTAAGCTTTTCGCAAATAGTTGAAACTTGTGAATTTTTCATCAGGTCTGTATTCATGATTAATTTCCTTTTTTCATGATCATATCTTGATTTTTATTGAAATCAAGGATTGTTTTTTTTATTGCGATTTTGATTATACTGCAATTTTATAATAAAAAGAAAATCATATAATATTCTAACCTCCAAATTTTTTGGATTAGTACCGTTTTATACTTTTCTTACAAGCTGAAATGCTAAATTGTTGTCTAACCAGTTAAAATGTCTGCTTGATTTTCGATTAATGCTGCTTCAAAAAAGTTTTCAAATTCTTTGAGCAGGTTTTTTTTATTCATTTTCTTATGCTCACTTGTGAGAAGGGATACGACATGTTTTTTAGCTATTATTAGGGAATCTCTGTGATTATAAATTAATTTAGCCACCTCCTGTATTTCCAAATACATTTCCAGTGAATTCTTTCCCGGACTGCTTATAGTGCAGCGGTTATCCAGCCATGTCCAGTTGCATACAAGATTTAACTTCTTTTTAATAAATTTATTCAATAATGTTTGAAACCAGATGAGATGATATTTCCTGTCAAAGATAACATAGGCAGGTGTACCCCAATGGCCTTCGCATGATGACCATGTTGATATTCCAATGGAGGAGATTGCTTTAGCAAAACGAGCTATAAATGGTTCCAAGTCATACACACGTATTTCAGGCAGATGTACAACTTCCTTAAATTGACTGAACTTACCATACCAATCCCGTTTCCAATTCAAACGATATTCATCAATAGGGATTACATGCGTAAACAGCTCTTGTAAATATTTTACATTATTTATATCAAAGAGCTGCGTATCAATGCTGTCAAAGTATGCGTGTTGGTATCGGGCACTATCTTCTTTATCATCTTCTGCTATAGAATCAAAATGCGGTTTTTTGTAAACACTTTTATAGTTAATATCTTGTAGAACTTCCAGGAATTCACAATCATCTACATGTGGTTCCCGGCTCAGCCGTACTGTATTAGAACTACTCTCTTTCTCCAATAAGAATCCCCGTGCTGAAAATATTTCATAAAAGCGGTCTGAGTATCCGCTTTTACCTTTTGTCACTTTTTCAACGAATTTCTCTATTATTGTTTCTTTCATTATTATTTGAATGGGAGAGATCTGAGTGTGTTAAGGAACAGATCATTTTCTTCCTTTTTGCCAATTGTGACCCGGACATAATCAGATAGACCGGGGATAGTATGGAGACTGCGAATACGCACTCCGGATTCTGATAACTGCCGAAAAATGAACTGAGGATCTTTTACCTTAAAGAGAATAAAGTTACCTTGAGATGAAATAAAATGTATTCCCATCTCTCTGAACTGATTTGAGACACGCTCTCTTTCCGAAATAATAATATCCGCAAACTCTTTAAGATGCGGCTGAATAAGGTAATAATGTTTTGCTATTACAAGTTGAAGACAACTTAGATGATAAGGTGCAGTAAAAGTGGTTTCCATGGCATTGATAATGTCGGGATGGCCTATGCCATATCCGAGACGAATACCTGCTATGCAGGACTTAGATGTCGAACGTGCGATAAAGAGATTGGGATGTTCTTTTAAAAGATGAGCCCATGTTCTTTTAGAAAAATCAATATACGATTCATCAACAAATACTAACGATTTTTTTAAGAGCGCTGTCCCTATAACTCCTTCTTCCGGAAAAGTGCCTGTTGGGTTGTTGGGAGCAACAATAAAAATGATGTGATGTTTCGACTCTTTAATCTGGTCTTTTGTCGGAATTTCTTCAGCATTGAGTTGTATTCTGGTTATCTTTGTCTGGTTAAACCTGGCAGCGTGGGAAAACATTGGATATGTAGGTTCAAAGATCAAGGCGTCCCGACCATGTCCTCCTGCAATAAGATAGGCACCCTGTATGAGTTGATCACATCCCATGGTAAGTATCAGGTTTTCCGGTGGAAACTTTATTGCTTTTGCAAATTCTTCTTTTGCATTAGCGTATACTGATGGCTGTGGATATCGATTCCATTGAAAACCCTTAAGCTTCTCCAGTAAAATCATCTTAACATTTTCCGGCAGATCAAAGGGAGCCTCATTCTGGTCCAGCTTTGCTTTATGTGGGAGTTCAGAGACGGTAAATGGAGGTGAGAAGGAGATATCATCTCTTAATAAACGTTTAACCGCGGTTTCCTGTTTCATTAGTTTGACTACAGAGAGATTTGCATTTTAAGTATCTACAATCAAATGTGTTGTAGTGTTTTCAGCTATAGTATGGTCATTGCCAGACATTTCTTGTCAAAACATTTTATGCAATAACAGTGTTCTGGGATTATATGAAAAATACCCTTAAAGAGTAAATAATAAACTATATTTTCTCTTGCTTTAATAAATAATGTTTGATAACATCAAAAAATCTTTAGTAATAAGTACTTTTTTTGTATTGCAACAACATTAATACCATTAATATATTTAATACCATTTACGCAGTTTACCATATATTTAATTGTTGAGAGGCGACAAGGTACGTACCTTGCCGCCTTTTTTTATTGTTTTTTCTATGTAGAGGGAGGTGATTTTTCAGCATGCCAAATGGAACAGTCAAGTGGTTTAACGACTCAAAGGGTTTTGGCTTTATTTCTCAGGAAGACGGAGATGATGTCTTTGTACATCATACATCAATACAGGCTGAGGGTTTTAAGAGTCTTTCAGAAGGGGATAAAGTAGAGTTTGAGATTGTTAAAGACGAAAAGGGTCTCAAGGCCGCAAATGTAGTCAAATTATAAATATATTATAAAGTACGCTCATATATTTTACTGTAAAAGTCGTCGAGAGAGGGTTGCATATAAAAATATAGAGTAATTGTAAAATATTATAATAATGAAGACGTAAAAACCTCCAATATCAGTAAAATGGTTTTGGAGGTTTTTTTGTCATTCTTTATTATACATTTTTATGAGGTGTTTAAATGTCTGAAAATGACCAACGAGAGACAGCATACGCTTTTAATAACAGTGACATTATTGCTACATATGATCTCGACATGGATGTCTGGCATCCAAATCGAAAACACATGGCATCTATTGTCTGCGAAATATTACCTTTTGATAGATCTGAAAATATACGAGTTTTAGATCTTGGTGTGGGTACCGGTTATCTCACCCATAAAATTGTTGAGGTGTTTCCCGGTGCTTCTATTATTGCAGTAGATGCAGCGGGAATGATGATCGATAAAGCAAAGATCAGGCTAAAAGCGCAATTGGGGAAGATCGAATTCAAAAAAACAACCTTTCAGGAATTACCTGATATAGTAAAAGATATTGCCGGAATGGATGCCGTAGTTTCTGCTTTTGCACTCCACCACCTACTGAGGGAGGAAAAGCTGAAACTGTTTCGATATATTCACTCAATACTCAAGCCGGATGGCTGGTTTATTAATTGTGACATCTTTAATGCTGAAGATCCGGCAAATGAAGCGTTATATAGGCGATTACTCTACAAAGGAACACAAGAGAGATCTCGAAGCCTGAAGAATCAGGAAAAATCTCTGGATTACATCGCTTCGGAATATACATCTAAGGAGAAAAGAGATGGTGATAATCCTCTTACAATTACAAAGGAGACCCAACTCCTCTCAGAAGCCGGATTTCGCATGGTTGATTGTTTCTGGAAGGAGTACAGGGAAGCCGTATACGGTGGAAAGAAATAAATTTTTTTGGTAGTCCGCTTTTCAGCCTAAAGCTTTTTACTGAGATATGAATTGGAGGAATGGGAGCTTATTGGTTTTATAATGAGCTGCATACAAAAAGAGGTATTCACGAATATAGATCCTTAAATCCCAGCCTTTATAATGGTAATGTTCAAATTCTTCAAGAACACGTTCGGCATCCTCGATCCCGAGGCCTTCCTTCACGGTAAAATAGTAATCAAGGGCTAAATCCCATTCAGGGTTTTTGTAATAAGTTACCCCAAACCTTTCTGCATTTTTCATGACTGGAGAATACTTTGTAAGGTCAAAAGTTCCAAAACCGATGGAGTGTACATGCTCTTTATTATTCTCTAGAAATTTCATTGATGATTTCGCATCATCATAGGTTTCACCGGGAAATCCGAAGAAACCCATCACGTGGTTCCATACACCATGCCTGGAAGAGAATTCCAGGCTTTCTTGTATTTGCTTAGTTGTTGTTGCCTTGCCCATCAATTTGAGTACTCTCTCACTTCCGGTTTCAAATCCCATATGAAGAAATCTGCAGCCCGACTTTTCAGCATCTTCCCACACTCTGTTGTCCAGAAGGCTTTCTTCAAACCTTAAATGTGTTGACCAAGTGATTTGTAGATCAGATTCAATTAATTTTTTTGTTAATTTTTTGAATAGTGCCGGCGGGTAAGACTCATCTGGAAAATGAAAATGAGTTACATGGTATCGATTTTTTAAATAATTGATTTCTTCTATAATCTGATCTATATTCTTAGCCCTGTATCCTGCAGTATAACCTTCTCCATGATCACAAAACTTACATTTTCCCCAATAGCACCCTCTTGTGGAAAGGTAAGAGAGGATTTTGTCTGGTACAAAATATTTTTCAAGAGGGAGGCCTTCAAAATCTGGTGGCGGCAGGGTCGACATATCTTCTGCAGTAGTAACTTTAGATGTATGGATTCCGGTAGAATTTTTATATATGAGGTTGGGTATAGTTGAAAAATCACGGTCTTTCCCTATTGCATTGAGTAGTTGTAAGAATGCCGTTTCTCCTTCATACAAGACAACAGTATCAAAAAGGGAGAACAGTTTGGAGGTTTTTGGTAATACGTCGCGTAATCGTGTAACCGTGTTCCCGCCAATGGTTATATGAATATCGGGAAACTGCTCTTTTATCATTGAACAAAATGTCATGGAAGAGAAAAGCTGCTGGTTCAAGGCAATGGAAATTCCAATTACATTTGGCTTCTCATCTTCAATAGCAGGCTTAAGTATGTGGTTGTACACATCTCTGTACACATTAACTTGTATGTCATCAACTGCCGCAAGAATGTCAGACGATATAAATAACTTATAGGTTAAGTCCGTTTCCATAGGGGGCATACAGATTCTAGCCGGGGCATAAACTAGTGATATAGTATGCATTACTTCACGAAAAATATTCATAGCCCATTCCAATTTATCCACATTATAAAATTCCTGTGATCGTACAACGGCTTTGGCGGTCTCCGCATTTTTGGCAAGCATGGTAATATAAGGATGGGTACATTCACTAAGAGCCTGCTGCAGCTTTATTACTTCGTCAGTAAGGTTTTGGTCTTTAGATACCTTTTCCAGCCTCTCCAGTTGTTTGGGTATTCTTTTCAAAATAGTTTGTATACCATCTTCGCTGAAGAACCAATCATACATTTCCAGGTTCACATCCATTTGTACAACACGATGTCCGGCTTTCCTTAAAAAGGCGGTCAGGGTAGGCAGGCTTAAATAAGGTTTGGAGGGATACCAATCAGGGGGAAAGATCAGCATCACACTCTTCCCGGATTGTTGGGAAGAGTGTGATGTATACGGTTGAATACTTTGTCCTTTTGTATAGTCAGTTCTCATTCCGGTTTATTACTTTTTATTGAGGAATCTTAAAGTAAATTGATGATTAAGAGATCAGGTGGTTTTTTGGAGGGAGATAAAATATTAACCAGTGACAATTGGTATCTCTCAGTTAAAAGAAAGATTTTTATAGATTTTCCTGGCTCTGATAATTTTCAAGGCATTTCAGATCTGTTCATAGTTTCATACTCCTCATAAAGAGAATCTTCTTCGTTACCTATTCTTTTAGTAAGGGCTTCGTAAAAGTTTTCAAAATCCTGGGAAAGTTCATCAGGTTCCATATCTGAAAATCCTTCAGAGTATTTTTCAAAGAAATCTCGTACGATTTTTGATACGTTCTCCATATCTATTGCAAACAGATCTATTGTATCTTTTATACTATTGCTATGCTCAGCTTCCTTTTTGAGAGCCGGATACAGTTGATCATCCTCCATTTCAAGGTGTGCAAGTAAACTCACTTCTAAAGACAAGAGCTTTTCCTGTCCTTCTTTAGATAAGATACCGAGCTTTTTTACTTCGTTGAGTGTAGCAAGGATTTCAGAATGTTCTTTCTTGAGTTCTTCAATCAGTAATGACATCTCTTTTTCTCCTGATCTCTTGGGATAATGCCTGATTCTAATTCAACTCTTATAATAGAGGTTATGATTTGAGGTTTCAATTAAAGAGCACTTCAGATTACATCAATGTCTTAAATACTAATGATCATTGGTCCTGTATAACGAAGTTTGCTCCATCATCTGTAGACGGAATGTAAGATCCGATTGGGCACAAGACCTTACTATCTTTATCGCAGCGTATGACGAGCTTCCATAACGCATCAAGACTATCTTTCTCATGCTCGGATTCCGGAATGATTTTTATTCTGGTTTCGCTTTCAATTGAAATCTTCATTTATTAGCTCCTTTCAGTTTTTATCTCGTGCAGATTAGTTCGTTTTTTTTGTTACACTTATTTCATTCATTGTACTGTAGATAACATCAATTTCAATTAAAATTAAGCGATTTAGGTGCCTATTAAATCTGAGGTATCAGGGAAAACATAACAGAGTCGTATATTTTGTTGTGTACAACATGCCGGTTTCTATGGACGCCTTCCCTTACAGCGCCTGCTTTTTCGGCAACGCGCTGGCTGGCTTTGTTCTGCACAGCCGCGACTATCTCAAGGCGTGTGAATCCAAGTGTATCAAATCCAAATCGGCTGATGAGCTTAACTGTGGCAGTTGCAATACCTTTCCCTTCCTGACTCGTCCTGACCCAATAGCCGAGATTGGCAAAGTTATGCTTCCGGTTGATTTGATCGATGGCACAACCGCCAAGGAAGATATTGTATTTAACATCAAAGATTACAAAATCATATTCAATACCTTCCGACCACATCTGGTGTCTGGAGTCCAGCCACAATTTGCAGTCTGCTATAGAGTAGGCAGGATGACACCAGGGCGCCCACTTCATCATCTTCTGCATTGATTCCTGTACACCTTCGCAAATTACAGCAGCGTCTTCCGGTTGGCAGGGACGTATGAGAATATTGTCATCAGTAAGTTCGATTTTATTGCTTATCATTTACAGAATATTGGGGTTCCGTAGTACGATTTACTGTGTCCGCTTATTTTAAGATAATAGATGTGTACAATAATTAAGTCAACAAATTTAAGTGGAAAATACTCGTGATAATTCAGGAATTACTCAAACATAATAAAATGAGGACAAGTAACAAAAAGAGTAAAGAAAATGCAGGTTGGGTAAAGAGTGTTCCGGCAGTGAAGGATAACTAATTTTACATACCTATTAAGTATTTTAGGCCGCGAGGGGTGTTAAAACGGTTTGTGTATGTTGAAAACGCAACTTTGCTTTGTTCATGTACTTTTGCCTTTGCTATTAATCTTTCAATAATCGGTTGTGTAAGATCTTGCTTTACATTAACGTCTCCGGGATTTTCCTGTACAAGATTCAAGTGGGTTAATACAAATGCTGCCATGGTATCTATCGGTTGTACAATGGTTGGCTCTGTCTGTTCAGCAGTTTTGAAAAATTTAAACCTGCCTTTTCTCTCTCCGTTTTCATCTGTATATAGTTCAACTATTGTATAACTCCCCTTTACAGTCTTAGATAAAACAACGTCAAATAATTTTAGGAGTGCTGCTTTCTGCGTGCTCAGATGTTCATAACCTTTTCGATAATTACCCTCTGAATCCAAGGCGCCAGCAATTTTGAACCATCCGTGGAATGAGATAGTTTTGAAGAACTTCTTAATCTTTCCTCCATAGATTATTGGTTCTGCTATTTCGTCCTTCACAAGAAAGTATAGTTTTGGCATCTTGGCCGTATAGCTATATGATTTAATATCTGCATTGTTGATCAGATAAGCTATAAACCCTTTATCTTTAATGGTATATTCATTGATCTTATGGCCAAGTTGTTCCCACTGTTCTATAATGTCTGATAATTGATATTCGGGGATTTCTAACATTTTTACCGTTGTGTATCCGTTTTTTTTGACGTTTGTATGTTCTGAAATTACACTGCCTGTTTCTGTTTGCCTGTTTTTTATTTCTGTTATTGCGGTTTTATACTTAGCGGGTACCGCTGGGGTAGCGGCATAGATTTGTTGGAGGTCTATGTTGAATATAGAGCAGATAGGATTTACCGGACTTATCGTAAAGCCAAGTATAATAAAGCTTAAGTAAAGAGTATGTCTTATTTTCTGCATGAGTACCGGTTTCTGTATTAAAGTGTTTTTTTCTAAATTAAGCGCACTTTACAATATTCAGAAAGCTACTGCCTAACACAATTATCGGTTCTGCTGATAAAAACTTTAGCTTTTTCTTAAAATTTTATTAATTTACTGAGAATATGGCGTGTTGACCTTCTAAAACCTGGCCGGTTCAATAGACTACAAGGGGATATTGGATGGATATATGATATACGGGTGTTTTGTACCTGCAAATTGTTGTAAACACCTCTATTTTCAAAAGGGAGAGAATAGTCTATAAAATACAGGCTTAAACCTCATTTTCTGCCACATCATATTCCAAGTTCTTTTCTCTTCTTCTGGATGTGGCTTATCATCGTCTTTGCTGATTCTTCCGGGTCAATTTCTATAATTAAGGTACTTCCCGTGATATTTTCAAGCCCTTTCGTGAGCTTGTTGATTACATATGGAGATCCTCCCAGTTTTGGTGTTACCCCGATGTGGGTGGTTATACCAAGAGAGATTACGCCCATATAAATAGCCGCCGCCTTTTCAACAACGTGTTCGGCTGCACTTGCTACGAGTGGGAGTTTGTCTATTGAGGTGTCAAGATAGTCAGCGATTGCAGAGGCTAGTACTGCACACCTGGAATTGTCAACACAAGAACCGAAATGAAGGATTGGTGGCATAGACCCGTTCAGACCTGCAGCCTTTCCAAGGGTTTCGAGTACACCCCTTAGCGAATCACCAACCAGGTCCATTGCTTCCCCATTTAACAAACCATGCCTTGCGCAACCCGTTGCAGCACAACCTGTTGCAAGTACAAGAATGTTGTTTTTAAGAAGTTCTTTAGCCATGGTTACAAAGCTCATGTCAGTCTGTATTTTTGATGACAGGCATCCGGCAATTACTGCCACACCCTGAATAGAACCGTCAATAATCAAATCAACTAAAGGCTTCAATGGTTCTTCAGGGTTTATTTTTTTGAGAACTTGAATCAAAGCTTCTGTAGAAAACCCTCCCATTAGTTTGTTCCCTTTTGCTTTTGGCAGGAAAACCCTGTCTGCCGAACGATCTTTGTAAGCTGCAATGGCCTCTTCAACAATCTGAGTAGCAGCTTTATCAGCGTTGTCCGGTGTAAATTCAATGTAGGTATCGTTGTCCATTCTCAGTTCCGGCATGGTAGTAATTAATCGAGTGTGGAGCGATTTCGTCATGGTCGAGAGAGATGGATATACACACTGAACGTCTACACATACAGCATCCACCACTCCGGTACCGACAACAAGTTCCTGCATAATAGTACTGCCGGCCATTGGGATCCCGAGCCGCATCAGTACTTCAGTACCTGTACAGCAGGTACCTACGACGTTTATTCCTTTTGCACCTGCAGCTTTGGCTTTATCCTCAAGTTTGTCAGCGTAGTTGATAACCATTTCTGAAAGTACTGGTACATGACCGTGGACGAGAATGTTGACCTTCTCTTTATCAAGGACATCTAATCCGATTTTACCTTCCTTTGGTGTAGGAACACCGAGCAGGATATCCTGCAGTTGAGTAGATATGTAAAGTGCCAGTACGTCTATTACACCAAATTTCAAACACGACATAATTAAGTGATCGGTACTGCTCATCATTCCCTGGGCGGTACTGTGGATTCCCTGCACGATTGTTTCAGCAGCACCTTTTTGCGGGATGAGGTTTGCCTTTACGAGTTTATCAATGTTCTTTGGTGCAAGAGCAAGAGCAAAACTCATTGGCCCCTCGCCAGGCCCAACGAGGTCTTCCATTGCCCTTTTGCCCACTTCCCTGGCGATATCAAGGGTGTCCTTTTCGCTTGTATCGATTCCAAGTTCGCTGGCAACAGCGTGAAGCTTTGCTTCTGCTTTTATGGGGAAATTATCAGAACCTTCAGCAGCCTTTACAAAGAGTTTTGCAACGTGTATAGCGTGGCCGATATGTGAGCTTGTACCACGCAAAACGGTCTGCAGGAACATTCCGGCAACCAGATTATCAGCGGTTTTGCCACAGGAAGTTCGCTTTAAATTAGGGGCTGCAATTTTTGTGTGAAATGATATCTCCTCTCCTCCCAGTCTGCATGGCCCTAGATTGCAGTTACGGCAACAGAGCCCATGGCTTCCAAAAGAGCATCTGTCCTTTAGACCAAAGAGGCTTGAATCATATGTAGCCTGTACATCCCAAACAGTGTCTATGCCTTTTTGGCGTAAAAAGGCTACGGTCTCTTCAATTTGCCTGTCAGCGATTCCTCTTCCGCGTAACTCTTTTTCCTTTTGCAGCCATTTTTGCATTTGCTTTTCCTCTAGGTATATAAAATCTCAAAAATACTCATTAAAATTATAATATTACGTCATTTATGTGATTTATAGATCTCACTCGGTTTCGAAAAATTTTAGCAAATCAATTTTTGAAAGTCAATTTACCGAATTTTTACTGAGAATACGTAAAAATTTTAAAATTGATGCTTTTAATTTGCAATCTTTTTTTGCTGTTGATATAAATAATTATGTGACGGTAACTCGCATTTTAATATGCATATAGAAGAGTTATTTCATTTCAGAGAAAAGTCAAAATGAGTGAAATTATTGAAAACGAACAGGTTGAAGACGACCCCACAATCACAGAGGACAATAGTTTCGACTTCAAAGAAGTAGATGATCCTTATCTCCTGGAATCCTATATTCCTGAAAAATTTCATTTAGAGGCATCCGGAAAGGGTCTTCAACTGTCAAAAAGAAATGAATTAAGGCATGCAGTCGGAATTGTTGCCGCCAGAACTTTAAGGTATTTCAGCACGAATGGTGAAGGGTTTAATATTTTTCGTGCAAGACGTATGGCAGTCTGGTGGCTCAGGCATATTTATAACAGTTTCAACTGGTGGAAGGCTTATGTAGTAAATGCTGAAGGAGAACGTAAAGAGATGCCCATGCTGTACATCGGAGAAAGGTTCGGTTCTGAAACAGTGGATAAGGACTGCGAGGCCGATATTGTGCTTAGCGCTTTTGAGAATGACCGTAGTATTGTGGATCCGGAATCTGATGGCGGGGCTGTCTTTGCCGTTGGCTATAGCGAAAGGCACGGGTTATTTAACTCGCCAGATATGTACAGTGTGAAGACTATAGTTGGGAATAAATACAAAGGTGCTGGCGTTAACATTATCCTGGGTATCACAAAAAACCTGATGCTTATGGCTGAAAAAGTGCTGAAAGATAAGAATGAAGAGGTGACGACGCAAAATATTAATGATGAAATAAAAAAGATGAAAATTGTTGTCCTGGACAGACGGAGACACAAGAGGCTTATAGAGACCATTGAGAATTTCGGGGCAGAAGTAATTCTTGTTAAAGAAGATGACCTTACTCCAACCTTTGCTATAGAGAGAGGCGAAATTGACATGATCATAGGAGTGGGAGGTGTTCCTGAAGCAGTTTTGAGTGGAATAATAGTGGATCAACTGGGCGGGGAAATGACATTGAGAATATTACCACGCAATGTTGCACAGGACGGTCATCTTATGGGAAAATTGAAGAATTGGGATCTCTTTAAAAAGAATGAAATTGATATTTTAAGGAATTTTAAGATTGTAAGACCAGGTACAGAAAAAGATGGAGAAATACCGTGGGATAGGATATTGACAATAAACGATCTGGTTAAGGGAGAGGATGTTGTTTTTACCGCAAGCGTTATCAAGAAGACGCCGTGGTTAAAAAATTCTGATGGAGAAGAAGTTCCAGGAGTGCAAATTGACCCTGATACGGGAGATGTAAAAGTACACGTTATTCGTGTTGCAGACAATAACGTTGAGATTGTTCCTGTTTTGTATAAGACCGTGATCGGAAAATATTTAAAGCAATATATTGATGAGCAGGGTATTGATGTTGATGCGAATGTAAGTTTGCTTATTCAACTAGGGAAGGCGTACTCAGAATTCGGTCTGTTTCAGCATGCAAGAGATTGCATTCAAAAGGCGAAAATGTGTAACGGTATCAGTGATGATATGATACAGAGATGTAATTCAGTGTATGAATACATTGCAGGATTAGACTTCCTTACAAAAAAATCTCTGCAGACTCCAAAAGAGATAATAGAACATTTTGAGAAATCAGGACATTTAGACGAGGAGGAGAAGGAGCGGCTTAGACCAAGGAGAATGGTTAAAAGGTTTCATGAATACCATGGAGACAAAGATTACCAGAACAAACAATATGAAGACGCGATTGAACATTATAAGAAAGCGTTGGAATATAGCCCACACGAGCTGAAACTTCATCGTAAAGTGAATTCTATCCAGATGAAAGACATGATAGAAGAATATTTTAACCGGATTGATAAGATATATCAGAGCCTTGATTATAAAGCTACAGCGGAGCTTGAAAAATGTAAACTTGGAGTAGCTCTGGAGGTTTTTTACGACAATAAAAGAAAACTAAATTTTTCCTGCAGAAATCCATGGCTTATTTTCCTGAGAAGAACGGTCTTACATGGAGAAACGCCATCATATAAATTGGCTGTTTTAATTAAATTATTGAAATTATATAAAATATTGAACCAGGTAAGTGATGAAGAATTGTCTCTGTTCCTTAATACAGAATTTGGCATCAGTAAAGAGGAGATAGGTATTATTATAAATTATAGAAAGAAGCATGAAAAGTTTCATTCTGTCAGCGAACTCTATTTTGTTGAAGGGTTGAGCCTGGAGGGCCTGTCGAAGTTGCTATACCCAAAGGTAAGAATAGAGTGTCAGAATGAACTGGAAGATTCTGAAATTCCTCTGAGTATCAGTCTTGTTGAAGCTGTTGAACGGCGATACAGAAATATACTGGAAGAACTTAAAGATGGAGTCAAGAAGGAGGCGCAGGAACATTCATATGCTGTAGCAGAAGCGTATCATTATGTGGGCCTGGCGCTTTATGATGTGGGTGATGACGAAGGGGCAAAAATCAACTATGCAAGAGCAACTACAAAATTCAATGAAATAATAAATAAGTTTACGGGGATAACACCTTTTAACGCACAATGTAGAATTGGTAATCTTTATGAAGAGTTAGCGCTGTTGTATGAAAATGAGAAGGAGGATTATTATAAAAAGGCAATGGATGCTTATACCTTTATCATAGAGGAGAGGAGATCAAATATAATGTTTGGTTACATACGTGACTTGATGGCAATTAGAATATGGCAGACCAAAGAGAGAGTCAATTGTATTAAGAAAGAACTACATTTGTTCGATTCTTAAGATACTCAATCAATTTTCATCTAAGTTTTTTTCTGTAAAAATAAACAGGCAGACATATTGTTATCCCTCCAAGTGTTGCAACAATTATAGTCAGTTCTACCTGTAGTAATATCCAGAAACAGGTTAAAAGGGCAAGACAGGGAATTATATATCCTCCCGGTACTGTATAACTTCTAGGAATATCCAGTCGCTTTCTTCTTAAGACAATAACTGCCAGGCATGTTGGTATATACTGTAAAATACTTACTAACACACTGGCTAATATTAAATATTCGAATGTGCCAGTGAGGGACAGTATTAAAGTCAAAAAGGTATTTACACCTATTGCCACATAAGGTGTATGATATACAGGATGTATTTTTGAAAACACTTCCGGTAATAACCCATCGGAGGATAAGGCAAAAAGGTTTCTCGGACCTGTCAGGGCAATACCTGAATTTACACCGGCTATCGCAAGAAGCGCACCGATAGCAATTAATATCCCACCTGTAGGACCTAAAAAGCTTGCGGCAGCATCAGCCAGTGGTTTTTCAGATTGTGCCAGGCCGGGGAGTGTCCCGGTTGCTACTGTTTGCACTAGAATGTAGATTAAAGTGGTACCAAGGATTGCTATAAAAAAAGCAACAGGTATATCTCTACCGGGTTTTTTCATTTCACCTGCCGGTACCGCCAGGAATTCGAATCCAGTAAAGGCAAACAAGCCAATAACAATTGCAGCTCCTGGATTATTAACTTGAAAGGAAAAGATCTGACTTAAAGAGGATGATTCAATATGAAAAAACCCAAATGCAATAAAAACAAAGATTGGTATTAATTTACTTATAGTAAAAAAGTTTATTATTTTTGCACCGTTTTTTACTCCAAAGAAATTCAGAACACCTAAACCAAGTATAAGGCTGAATACTATAATTCCTCCAGGCCATCCTTCTGAAAGGGATGGAGAAAAAAATCGTAAATAGAGGAGGAAACCTCTTGCCATAGCCGCCCAACCGATTATGGCAGAAAGCCACATCATCCAGCCAACCATGAAACCGATTAGAGGCCCAAAGGTGTTCTTTGCATAAATATAAGCACCCCCGGTTTCCTGGTAGATCCCTCCCATTTCCGCAAAACAGAGTGCTATTGCAAGGCATAAGAGACCGCAAATGACAAAGATTAAGATTGAGGAATGACCTGAAACTGCAGCAAGTTTGCCTGGCAAAAGAAATATTCCTGCCCCTATAATGCCGTTAATCCCCAGGCAGACAATATCGAACAAATTCAAAGAGTGTGAAAGCTTTTGTTCTTTATTTGTTTTCATGATTTTAAGAATTCCATCTGTGTTTCAGAATCACGATAAAGCCAGACCCAAAAAACTCTATTCATGTATGGTGGGTTAAGCATCAGCGCACTCATCAAAAATTGTTAAAACTTCCTGGCTTTAATACCTTCCTGTTCGTACCGCATTGAACTTCGTTTGAGTTCCATACTAAGGAAATCCATGCACAGTATACCCCACATCCGGAAAAATGTACGCCATGGGCCGTTTGCCAGAAAACGACGTCCGGAGGTTGTCATAATTTCCGGTACACATGCTACTTTGCCCAATTTACGGAGCTTACGTACCATATAGACGTCTTCCAGAACAGGCCGTTCAGGAAAAGCCCCGATTGCGTTAAAATCTTTGCGTTTAACAAACAACCCCTGATCTCCATAATAGTTGCCGCTGATATGGTAACGGATACGATTGAGAACAGAGATAGCCCTGAGGGATCGTGACCGGGGGCTTTCTGTAAATCTATGGGAAAATGCCCCTCCTATCACGCCGTCTTGACCTAATACGTTCGTAATGATTTTAACAAAGTTTGCAGGCGGACAGCTGTCAACGTGAAGAAAGAAAAGGATTTCTGATTTCGCGTTTTCAGCGCCTTTATTCATTTGCCCGCTTCTCGACGGTTCAAGATGTTTAATTACGTGAGAAAAGATTCTGCGATCCTGACACATTCGTCATGTTGAGATCCCCGGGCTATACAGATACGAAGGTCAAGTGCATCTTTATTAGTAAGATTATTCCACCATCCTTTGAACGATTGCAAGGCGTAAGGTTCGTTATACACCGGTACAATAATGCTCAATCGGCAATCCAACATGGTTAGATGATATGAAAATGTTTTTTAAAGATATCAGTAAGAGTATTAAAATAGTAAATAAAACACAAGTAATTTTGGAAATGTGAGCATAAAGAATTTCATGTCTCATAGGGTCAGTTATGGAGTAAAGTCTATTATTGTACTTGTCCCTATTACCTGGTGTTAAGATCCATTAATCTATTTATTTTGACACGTATATTGTTGGCTATATAATAATTACGATTTTTGTCTGTGTATACTCCTTTTTATTCAATACAAAATGTCGATAGAAAATTTAATCCGTTTAAAAGAAAAAGAGAGTCGAAATGTTATCGGTTTGATGTCCGGTACATCGTGTGATGGTATTGATGCATGTCTGGTTAAAATAACCGGAAATGGGCTGTCAACTGAAGCTGACATTGTTGGATTCGAGACATACCCTTATGCAAATAAGATAAGGGAGCTGATATTTGAAGCTTCCTGCAGAGAGACCGGCACCGTTGACAAAATATGCCAACTCAACTTCATGTTAGGTAAGTTATTTGCCGATGCGGCCGTGCAGATTGCCGGAAAATTGTCTGTTCCTCTTTCAGATATAGACATTATTGGCTCTCATGGCCAGACGATATATCATATCACTTCATTGAATGAAAAAGATGATAAGGGTGCAAGGTCTACATTACAAATAGGCGAACCTTCCGTAATAGCCCAGGAGACGGGAGTAACAACAGTTGCCGATTTCAGGACAAGGGATATTACGGCAGGGGGGGCAGGGGCACCCCTGGTGCCATATGCTGATTTTATATTATTCGGAAGAGATAGGATCGCACGGGCAGTTCAGAATATTGGCGGGATCTCTAATGTCACGTTTCTACCTGCCGGCGGGAATATTAATGATATCATTGCCTTTGATAATGGTCCGGGTAATATGATAATTGACAGATTTGCCGAGATCATAACCGATGGAAGATTAAAGTATGATGAAAATGGTGAGTTAGCTTCAAAAGGCCGAATGAATCCGGGTCTTCTGAAACGGCTGTGTGCTCATCCATATTTGTCGAAATCCCCGCCGAAATCAGCTGGAAGAGAGGATTTTGGTATTCAGTTTTCTGATGATTTATATAAAGAATTAAGAGAGGATAACGTAGACGTTCATGACGCAATTGCAACAATTACAGCTTTTACGGCTAAATCGATATCAGATAGTTATAGAGAATTCATTCTGCAGTCACATGAAATTTCTGAAATGATTATAAGCGGTGGAGGGGTGCGGAATCCTGTATTGCTTCAATTCCTGAAAGATTATCTTAAAGGTTTAGAGATAAGAAAAACAGATGACTTTGGTATTCCTTCCGATGCAAAAGAGGCGTTGGCGTTTGCTATCCTTGCTAACGAGACAGTAAGTGGAAATCCGGGCAACGTTCCATCCGCTACAGGTGCAAAGGAGAATGTTGTCCTGGGAAAGATAATTCCCGGAAAGTAAAATTGAATATAATTTCAAATTGTTCTTAGTATAATAGCAGCAGTGCGGAGAAAAAGATTTAAAACATTAAAACAATCTACAGGATTGTCCCGGCTAAATGGTGAAAGGTGTCAGCTTGTAGAAAACATAAAATTATCATGATAATTTAATAATAAAAGAATCGAGGACAAAAACAATGAGCAATACGTCTGAGAAAATTATCTATTCAATGATGAAGGTCAGCAAGTCGTACGATAAAAAGACCGTGATCAAGGACATATCCCTATCCTATTTCTATGGTGCAAAGATTGGCGTGCTGGGCTTGAACGGGTCGGGAAAGAGCTCGCTTCTGCGCATAATGGCAGGTGTTGATAAAGAATTCAGCGGCGAGGCCGGATTATCTTCCGGATATACCGTAGGGCATCTTGAACAGGAGCCGTTGGTTGATTCAGAAAAAACGGTCAAAGCTGTTGTGGAAGAGGGCATGCAGGAGATTGTAGACATAGTCAAGGAGTACAATGAAATCAGTGAGAAATTTGCCGAACCAATGTCTGATGATGAGATGAATAAACTTCTGGAACGCCAGGGCATTCTTCAGGAAGAGATTGAGAAGCAGAATGCCTGGGATATCGAATCACGGCTGGAGATGGCAATGGATGCACTGCGCTGCCCTCCCGGAGATACTCCTGTTGCGGTCATTTCAGGTGGTGAAAAAAGGCGTGTGGCACTGTGCAGGCTTCTACTGCAGAAACCGGATATCCTGCTCCTGGACGAACCTACTAATCATCTCGATGCGGAAACAGTTGCCTGGCTTGAACAGCATCTTCAGCAGTTTGAAGGTACTGTGATTGCCATAACGCACGACCGCTATTTTCTTGATAATGTTGCAGGCTGGATTCTTGAGCTTGACAGGGGGATGGGTGTTCCATGGAAGGGAAACTACTCTTCCTGGCTTGAACAGAAACAGAACCGCCTTAAACAGGAAGAAAAAAGTGAGACAGAACGGCAGAAAACCCTGCAGCGTGAACTGGAGTGGATCCGCATGACCCCCAAGGGACGCCATGCAAAAGCAAAGTCACGCATCAGTGCCTACGAATCACTCCTCAACCAGGATACCGTTAAACAGGAGAAGGACCTTGAGCTGTTTATTCCGGCAGGGCCGCGGCTTGGAACGGTAGTTATTGAAGCGGAAAATGTGAGTAAGGCGTTTGGAGATCGCATCCTTTTTGAAGGTATGTCATTCTCTCTTCCTGCCGGAGGTATTGTAGGGATTATCGGCCCAAACGGTGCAGGTAAGACAACGCTTTTTAAAATGATCACGGGTCTTGACAAACCTGATTCAGGCACCCTTAAGATTGGTGATACCGTTAAGCTCGCTTATGTAGATCAGGCGCGTGACACTCTTGATCCGGGTAAAACAATATGGGAGATTATTTCAGGGGGCAGGGACACGATTGAACTTGGAAATCATGAAGTTAACTCCCGTGCCTATGTTGCCCGTTTTAATTTTTCGGGATCAGATCAGCAGAAGAAGGTAGATGTGCTTTCCGGTGGTGAGCGCAACCGTGTCCATCTTGCATGTATGCTCAAGGATGGTGCCAATGTGATACTTCTGGACGAACCTACAAATGATCTGGACGTCAATACCATGCGGGCCCTTGAAGAGGCTTTGGAGCATTTTGGCGGCTGCGCGGTCATTATTTCACATGACCGCTGGTTTCTTGACCGCATTGCCACGCATATTCTTGCTTTTGAGGGAGACAGTTCTGTCAGATGGTTTGAAGGAAATTATTCAGAATATGAAGAGGACAGAAAAAAGAGGTTGGGAAAGGCCGCCGATCAGCCGCATAGGATGAAATACCGGCACTTGACTAGAGACTAAAAAGTTAAAAATGCCTGAAGACTAAGGCAAGTCCAAATATCAAAGTTCAAATGCCAAATCAATGCTTAAAGCTCAAAATGATTTAAGTCATCATTTTTTTTGAACTTTTGATTTTGAATTTCATTGGGATTTTGGGTTTTGTAATTTGGGTTTTAACTTTTTTTAATCTATCCCTTGCCGCATTACGGATCTCTGGCAAGGCGGAAGCCTATATCGGTGAACTTCTTGCTGGTTGGAATAAAGTCGTTGCGGTCAGTAGTACGCAAACCCTTATCTTTGCTGCGCCATCCACCGCCACGTATAACACGGTTTGTGCCCTCAGCCGGCCCCTGCGGATCCTTGCTGGGACTATACTCGTAATATTTCTTGTCATACCAGTCTGAGCACCATTCCCAGACATTTCCCATCATATCGTAAAGGCCAATATCGTTTGGAGTTTTTCCACCCACTGCATGCGTAACACCCAGGGCAGTAAATCTATACCAGGTATACTCTCCAATTTTCTCTTTATCGTTAGTTCCCGCCCACTGCTGCTTCAATCCGCCGCTCCTTGCTGCGTATTCCCATTCAGCTTCGGTTGGAAGACGATAATGCATACCTGTTTTTTCATTCAGCTTTTTGATAAAATCCTGAACATTGTTCCAGCTAACTCTTTCAACCGGGCAGTCTCCGCATTGGAATTTAGATGGATTATTGCCTACTATCTCGACCCATTGCTTCTGAGTTACTTCAGTTTTTCCCAGGTAAAAATCACCTACGCATACCGTGTGCACAGGTTTCTCATCGCTACTGCCTGTCCCAAAGATGTCGCCCATGTCAAAACATCCTCCCTTGACAAGTACCATTCCATCTTCGGTCTCTTTTGCAGCCTCTTCCTTCTCGCTCTTTGACTCTGATTCCCGGCGGATTTTCTCTTTTTGTTTGTTCTCAGCATCTACGACCAGTGTAATTGCCTCTTCGTAATATTTACCTTCCCGTCCTATTAAAGTAAGATAATTGGTAAGGCTTGATAACGAGTATTCATAGCTTCCTGTTTTATAAAGTGCTTTGCCGTAAAGGAAATAAAATTTGCCCGGCAGGTTAACTCCCAGTTCCATTGCTTTCTCAAAATTATTTACTGCGTCTTCCCATCTTTCAGCTTCCATATCCTTTGTTGCAGCTTTGATTGATAAATCCAATTGTATTTCCGGTGAAAGATCCCTCTCCTTTGCAAAAATGTCCGGAGCGGCGGCAACGTGTGCAGCCATCATTAATGCCAGTGAGAAAATAGAGCTGATTGAGATCTGTCTGATATATCCAATTCGAATTGTCTTCATTATCACTGAATACCTCTAATAGATTTTGCAATCTCTTTTAGTCCTTCGGCAATCTTAGTTTCTAATACCCTGTTTGTCAAATGATTAGGTATATAGTTTAACAGTTTGATGACTCTTTTTACAAACCTGATTGCCGGTATATACACTTAATGTATTTCTAGTTGTTGCCGTAAGACGTATAGTATGGTAATATTTTAATGAGTACTTTTCATTAGTTTCCCTATTTATCCTGTAAATCTGTAGTTCAACTACACAGCTTCCGGGTAAATGTCTTTCACGAAGAATCTCAAGTGCTCAACATAAACATCGAAGTCATGAATCTCTCCAGTCACGGTATCTTTCACTTCATCGAATCCCGGTCGTTGCTCATCAATAAAGTCATCTTTCCACAACGAAGCCAGGGTATTCAGAGGAACCTCTTTAGCACGGAATACCTTCTCTATTTGAGAGCGACACTTACTTATAAAGTCGTCGTCAATATTAGCGGTCAACTCGTATATGTCATAGAAATCACGAGCTCTGTTCTTGCTCGATCGGTACACATAATCAGGATGCTGCTGGCAAATAGCACGAATTTTCTCCAGAACAAGCAATTCGCGAGAATATCCGAAAATCTTTACACCCTGAATAGTTTTGGTTCGTCTCCTTCCACAGTATTCATGCTTGCTTATTTCCACCTTAACCTTCGAAGATTTAGCCCCGTCCAGAAACAAAGCATTCCTTGTTTTGGTCTCTTTGCTCTTGCCTCTATGCTTAAATGAAACAAGTTTGAACTCACATAGCCATCCGCCCCACCAATCTGGAAATCCAGCGCGCTTCTTCCCAGGCTTTCTACTCCACTCGAAATCAATAATATCGAACTTTTCTCTTCTGAACCTGGCAATCACTGAAGACTTCAACTCTCGAAAGAATTTGCTCTCATTATCTATGTCCGTCTTAACTGAGAAATCTGCGTCTATCGAAAGACGGGAAGTCAGATTGTCGAACAGCCTTAGTGCGCTTCCGCCCTTTAAAAAAAGAGTTTTTGATAGCGAGGGAGTGCTATATATAGCTATTACAGTTTGAGTAATTATTTCTTCAATCTTCATTTACAAGTCCCTTAGGGTAATATAGTTTCCATTTTTCATCATAAACCCATGTAGTCTTTGCATCGTGGTCAACATAGAAACGGTCTTCAGGTGGAAATTTTTTGTATATTACAGATGCATGCTTTGGCATACCTGCTTTGTCCAGGAAGAATCCAATGGATTGTGAATATGGATAAACAAAGTCCAGCTGCCTGTAGATTTTGATAAGCCTTGCCATGTTCAGCATGCCCCGTGCATTCCTGAAATATGTATATACACTAACGATTCCACCGTTATACTGCGGGCTCACAACCGCATCAATCAGGGCACGTTCAATACATGTAACACGAGACGAGCCCGGCATCAATATGCCGGGTGGATGACTTTCAACAACTCCAGAGCCTCGAATTTCAGTGCGCCGTTCTACCACGATGATTTTGTAGCCTTTGAGTGTATACACGTGTTTCGTATGCCGATGTGGCTTGATGAATGAGCGGCGCAGTTCATTGCTATTTAAGGTGTTCACTTTTTTTCGTTTGGCAGGCCTTTTCTCATAACATATGTATATCGCTTTTGGTACCTGGTTCGTTAGTGAGTGGTAGTAGATGGAAGTCAGATTGCCGAAATATTCTTCAGGAAACATGGCCTGTGCTATTACGTATGGATTTAGCTTGTCTAGTTTATGTGAACAGTACAGGGTAACCGTCTTACCGTTTCTGGCAGTAAGCTTGTAGGCGTTGACAATACCATCTGCCAGCAAATCTTGCATGAGGTTTTCAACGATAGAGTAGCGTGTTTGCCCAATGATGCGCTCGGCATGTTCCTGTAAATATTTATAACGAACAGGAACCGAGAAATGTTTACTAAGCTTTTTTATTATAGATTTCGAGAACATAGAGCATATAAAAGGTAATGGTATAATGTGTACACACATTATACCATTATTGCCTGTATTTGTCAACAAAAAAAATATAATTGACAATTCCTGATAGTTTCTATATAATGTGTACACACATTATATAGAGAAGGGCGGTATAAATAGATCCTTTTTTTGTCCTGTCAGTTTTTTAAAATTAGAAAAATATGGAAGAGAGATTTTTAGTCCTGGGAAAAGCCGGCAGCGGCAAAACGCATTTCGTCCTACAGAAATTTTTCCATTATGTTGAGGAACACAGAGAAGATAACGTAATATTTATCCTGCCAACTCACAGTCAGGTTGAACATCTCAGAGACCATATCTTAAGAACCTCAACATATAACGGTTATCTTGACACGGGGCTTGTCACCTTCTCCGGACTGGCAGACAGAATACTTGATCTTGCTGATAACTCGCCTCAACAGAGACCTCTTAATGAGAGTGAGAAGGACCTGATCCTGTCAAGCATCCTGAAAAACACCGATACCGGTTATTTTTCAGAAGTCTCAGATTATGCAGGATTTAAAAGCGCCTTTCTGAGTTTTGTAAGGGAGATTAAGGAAAATTCACTTGATCCTCCGGCCTTAAAGGATGTACTCAAAACAGTTCAAACCGGCAAGAGAAATTCACCCTTTAACCTGAAGTGTAACGAACTGGTAACACTTTATGATCGCTATCAACAGGCTCTGAAAAAAAACCGGTTTATCGACAAGGAAGATATGCTGGCGCAGGCTCAGCTGCACGTGAACAAAAAACTGTTCTCGGAAGCTGAACTGCTGTTAGTTGACGGTTTTCACGATTATACGCAGCTTGAACTGAAATTCCTGGCAAAACTGACCTCTCTTGTACCGAACGTTTACATCACACTTCCCCACCAAACTTCTGATCCTGTACCGCCCGCTTTCCGGGTCTCTCATAAAACATATGTGAGGCTTTCAGAATTAGGCTTACGGGAATTGAAACTTGATGAGAGCAGAAGAACGGACCGTAAGATGTTAATGCATATTGAAGCAAATATATTCTCTCAATCTGAAGAGAAGGTTATGTCGAAAACTGATAGCCACGATACCTCATTGCTGATTACGGCTGCTGCCAACATGCAGGATGAGGTGGAACAGATTGCCCGCAGGATAAGAAAACTGACTTATGAAGAGGGGTACACTTTCAGCCAGATAGCCGTAATATTCAGAAACATTGAAAAATATCAGGACATCATTGAAGACACATTTACAAGGTTCAGCATTCCGGTAAGAATCTATGGCAACAAGTCCCTAAAAGAGAGTCCCTTGATAAAGTCCATAATGAACGCTGCTAATGTTTTTACAAGTAAGTGGCAGGACAAAGCAGTATGGAAGGTTTTAAAATCCAACACCGGTATAGACAGAAACATTATCGACAAATTAGAAAACGAATACTTAAAAAGAGGCAAAACAGACAATTACAATAGATGGTTGAAACTTGCTTCGATGTCCGAATTAGAACCTGTCGCCGGTTTTCTGAAACAGTTAAATGATATTATCAGCAAACTGCAAGGCAGGCACTCATTCAGCTACTATTGTGACTGCCTTACTGACATTGCAGACCTGTTTTACATACCGGCGTTCACATCATTCTGTAAATCAACCGATGAAGTTAAGGCAGGTATTATAGAAGAAGGTTATAACCGTGAAGTCACAGGCCTGGTGAAATCAGATGCGGGGGCATTAAGGGAATTCTTCTCGATCCTTAATAATCACAGTATGGGAGAACTTACCGAGAACATGGGGACTATAACATTTGAAGAGTTTATACACACCATTGATTCACAGGTTGCCTTAACGTCGTATAAGAAAGCAGACAGGAGAAAAGAGGTAGTTAATGTCATCAATGTACTTGAGGCCAGGCAGTGGGAGATACCGATAGTCTTTGCCGGGGGCCTGTTGGAAAAAGAGTTTCCACGGCAGGTACGCGAAAATCTTTTTCTGAAGGATTATTACAGAAGCCGGCTGAATGCTGCGGGAAAGATAGTCCTGAGAGAGGCAAGTGAGAAGACAGATGAAGAGCGGTACCTGTTCTACATAGCCATTACGCGTGCAAAGGAGAGGCTCTACCTCTCCTATCCATCTGCCAACAGTAACGGCAATTTGACACTGCCATCTTTTTTTCTCTCCGACATACTAAAGTTATTTTCAAAAGATGTATGTAAAGAGATTACAATACAGAGGAATCTTTCAAGTATAATTCCGGATCCGGAAGAGATCGTCATCTCAAGCGATTCAAAGAGTTTTGCCTATTATCACCTTAACAATTCCTCCTGTTTGTCTGAAAGGGAGCAACGTGAAAGAGATCTCGCTTTATGGCTCTACAATAATCGTGAGGATCGGTCCTCGTTCAGGTCAGAGCTCTGCACGTTTACAGCGTTGATAGAATACTACAATAACCTGAAGCTTAAATTTTCTGACGGAAGGATAATCAAAAAGATAGGTGAAACAAGCAGCAGGTTTTCACCAACAAAGCTCAAAGATTTTGCCCAGTGCCCTTACAAGTATTTTGGGAGTACCACGCTGAACCTCAGTCAGGCGATCCCGAAATCACTGGATTCTAGAATGCAGGGAAGCATCATTCACAAGATCCTGGAGGAATATTTTAAAGACACGAGAGATATAACAAAAATATTTGAATACGTATTTAAGCAAAAAACCAGGGGAATGACTATTGGTTTTGAAGAGATGAAGATCCGAAATGAAATGCTTAAGGCGCTTCTGGCCTTTGAATCCCTGGAAAGTGATTCTGATACATCAACATTCAGACCTTCCCTGTTTGAAGTGAAATTCGGGGATGAAAAGATTGAAACTCTGAAAATCAGTGATGGCAAAAGGGGCGGTATTGAAATTTCCGGTAAGATTGACAGGGTAGATATTTCAGAGGCCAATGGAGAAAAGATAGGCATTATTATAGATTACAAATACGGGCAGACAGAGTTTAAAAAAACGGATCTAGAAGAGGGTCTGGATTTGCAGCTGCCTATTTACCTGCTTGCACTGAGAGACACGTTCAAGATTGTCCCGGTTGCTGCTGAATTTTACGCACTGAAATCATCTAAAAAGAGCGGAATATATAACCAGGAATTGATAGATAACCTCAGCCTCAATATAAAACCTTCAAAGAAGTCACTTGCTGCTGACAGTAAAGAATTTAGCAGGATACTCGAAGAAGCGGAGAAATATACTCTGAAGTTTGCGAAGGGGATCCGTAACGGAAGGATTGAACTTGCTCCGGCAAATATTGATTTCTGCGGTGAAGGAAATTGCGATTTTGCAAATGTCTGTCGTATTGATAAATGGAGACTTAGGTAGATTGACGATTGAATATTGAAGATTGTAAAAAGTTAAAGCCTAATGTCAAAGCTCAAATGTCAAATCAATGCTTAAAGATTAAATGATTAAATTCGTCATTCCTTTGAACTTTTGGTTTTGGATTTCATTTGGATTTGTCAATTGCTTATTATCAACAGTTAACTGTCAATTTAAAAAAAGACTATGACTGATAAATTAACCACTTCACAGCAAAAGGGTGTTACGATTACGGATAGGGACATCTGTGTTGTTGCGGGACCTGGCTCAGGGAAGACGCGTGTCCTCGTAGAACGATTTGCGAACCTTGTGACCACCCGTAAGGCATCAATCAACGAAATCCTCACGCTTACTTTTACTGAGAAGGCGGCAAATGAGATGAAGATCAGAGCGGCCAGATTTTTTGAAGAGAAGGGGATGGAACGGGAGCGGCAGGATATAGAGTTTGCCTATCTTTCCACCATCCATAGTTTTTGCGCCCGGCTGCTCAGGGAAAATGCTTTAGAGGCAGGTATCGATCCACAATTTCGCGTTATGGACGAACTGGAATCGGGAAGGCTTAAAGAGCAGGTACTTGAAAACAGGCTCAGAGAAAAGAGCAATGAGAAAACTCTTGATACATTCCTGAACAAAATCTTCTGGAAGCAGACGGATGCAAAAAGAAGCAGGTTAAAGTCATTCAGAGAAAACCTGATACAGCTCTATGAAAAAATCAGGAATGCATGCGTGCCTATCTCAGAAACCATAAACCAGGATGATCTTTCTCAAGATATCATTAGTTCCTGTGACGATGTTGAGAAACTTATAAAAGAAGTTAGTGAAATCGTTGCAGAAAAGAAATTGCCTGATAAAACCAGAGACAAAGTAGATTATGTTTTGAAATGCTGGAACAGCTCAAACCTGCAAAATGATATAAACAAATTATACAAAGAAAAATATCAACAGAAAGACGAACTTATACTTTCTCTACTAAACAGTGTCAGAGGCGTTCACTCTTCCATAAACCTGTCTGTATCAAAAGATATAAAGAAACCATTGGGTGACTTTCGCGAAGAGCTGAAAGTCCTTGTAGGATTACTCGCAGAAGATTATTCAACAGAGATCAAGATGGTGTTAAGAGATTTTCTTATGGACTTCGATATTGCCTATTCAGGCCGAAAAAAGGTTGAGGGCCTTATCGACTTTACCGACCTTGAAATCAAGACGATAGAGTTACTGGAGAGTAAAGAGGATATAGCCGTAGAAATAAAACGCAAGTTCAAATTTATACTGGTAGATGAATTTCAGGATATAAGCGGATTACAAAAGAGGATAATTGATCTCATAAGGGACAGAGATAATCTGTTTATTGTGGGTGATTCAAAGCAATCCATTTATGGTTTCAGGAATGCGGATGTTGAGATTTTCCAGGATATTCAGAATGAAGTAGATCCCGGCTCTTTAATAAGCCTGAATGAGAATTTCAGGAGCAGGCCGCAGGTACTGGACTTTGTAAACTACATATTTAATAAATTGTGGCTCGATAGCCTGGAGAGCCCTGCACAACAGTTAAAGCTGGGAGCAGAATTCTCAAAAAAATCCCTTCCCTCAATTGAAATAGTTGTTGCTGAGGGAAAGGATAAGACTGAGGCGCGGAAATGGGAATCTATGGAAATAGCAAAGAGAATAAAGGAGATTGTTGATAAAGGTGAGATCAAAATAACAACCGGAAGAGAACAGGGAAGAAGTATCTCCTACAAAGATTTTGCGATCCTATTCCGCAGTACAACAGACATAAAACTTTACGAACAGAGTCTTTCACATCTTGATATACCCTATTATGTTGTGAGCGGAAGAGGTTTTTACAATACGACAGAGATTACAGATCTTGTTAACCTGTTGAAGGTGATTGAATCTCCCCTTGACGAAATAAATCTGTCGGCTGTCCTGAAGTCTCCCTTTGTAGGGATAGATGATGATGCCCTATTCAGGCTGGCAGACCACGCTCACAACAGTGAAGAAAAGAGGCTTCTTTACCAATGCCTGGAAGAAGCTGGTTCTATAAAAGAGATTGAGAAAGATTCGCGGGACAGGATTATCAAATTTACTCAATTCCTGAGAGAGGTGCAAAACATTAAAACCAGAACTTCATTATGGAAACTGATATCATTTATTCTCAAGAAGACAGAGTTTCAATCAAAGATGCTTCTCTTCTCAAATGGAAAGAAGAGGTATGCAAACCTCCAAAAACTGGTTGAATTGTGTAGAGTCCAGGAAGAGTTTGAACCCCTGGATTTAAGAGATTTTATTGAGATTGTAGAAGGCTACAAGTTCAGGGAAATCAGAGAGTCAGAAGCGCCGGTAGAATCTGAGGAAGATGATGTTGTGAAAATGATAACAACTCACTCCGCAAAAGGATTAGAATTTCCGGTTGTTATTGTTGCCGATACCGACAGGGACAACACAAGACCCCCGGACTATTTTGTTTATTCTAAGGACCATGGGATCAGCTTTAAGATACTGAACCCCTCAACCAATGAAGCGGAAGTGCCCCTGAGTTATGAACGAATTAACAATGAAATAACAGAAAAGGAGCTGCAGGAGTCAAAACGACTGTTCTTTGTTGCTATGACAAGGGCGCAGGAGCATCTGATACTGTCAGGGGGCATAAAAAGAGGCAGGGCCAGGGGAGATAGTGACAAAGGCAACTGGCATAATTATATCTCTACCTCTCTTGACCTGGATCCCGAACCGGAAGATAATCGGGAGGTCATAATGCTAGGAAAGGATCCATCACATTCGATCGAGATAATACATTCCCGCGTAAAAGAAGAGAACAAGCCATCTATTCAAAATGGTTTAACTAAGTCTAAAGGAGACAAAAGAATAAAACCTCTGACTCTGCATAAAAAAGAGATAGCAAATGGTGAAAAAATTGAAAGTTTATCACCTTCAAAAAAGATTGTAGAAACTGGAGAAAGGATTTTATCAAGGATTACACACAATGTAGAGATCGATAACAGCCACTACGTTTACTCTGTTACAGAGTTGCTCAAGTATCATTTTTGTCCACAGCTATATTATCTTAATTCCATTCTGGGCCTGCAGGGTACAGGTGAAAAATGTATGACTGGGCCGCATGCCGTTGAAGAAGATGAAAACAGGTTGAATGACGATGAAATACCCGGACAGGAGTTGGGAAATATAGTACACCGGGTCTTTAATAAATATGATTATCCGGAAGGGGATCTCAAGGAGTACATTAAAAAGGAGGTGAGCGTCTATAATCCGGATACAAATCAGGAAAGCGTTGATCGTGTTGCGAATTGGGTAAACTCTTTCTACAATAGTGATGTCGGGAAAGAAGTCCTCGCTAGTGAATGGTATAAACGGGAAAGATCTTTTATTTTTAACTACCGGCACAATCTGATAAGGGGACAGGTAGACCTTTTCTTCTCCAATAAGAAAGGTTTATTAAAAATCATTGATTATAAAGCAAATGATATTACCATTGATGAAATACCGGAGAAAGTGAAGCTTTATCAACTGCAGATGCAGCTTTACGCTCGGGCGCTGGAAGCAATTTATGGAAAGAGGGTAGATGAAACCATTCTCTACTTCCTTGTGCCGGACAGATCTGTAGTAATCGATACGACAGAAGAGTCATGCAGAGAACTGGATTCAACCCTGGACAACTTCTTCACGGCACATAAGGACGGTGATTTTAAAAAGATGAGCGGTAATAAATGTCAGTGGTGTGAGTATGAAAATATATGCTAAGAAAGTTTAGCCACGGATTTTCACAGATAAACACGGAAAATAAATAACAAATGAATAAAAGTAATATACTACGTAAAAGATTAGCAGAACCGGGCATAATATTGAGCCCGGGGGTTTATGATTGTCTCTCGGCTAAGATAGCTGAAAGGACAGGTTTTGAAGTTATATTTACTTCCGGCTTCGGCATCTCGGGGTCGGAACTCGGCTATCCTGATTACGGTCTGTTAACGGCTAGTGAAATGCTGAATGCTGCCGGGAACATTTCGAAGTCGGTAAATATACCGCTGATTGCCGATATTGATACAGGCTATGGAAATCCAATCAACGTAGTCCGTACTATTGGGACAGTTATCGAGCTGGGAATAGCAGGTGTTATTCTGGAGGATCAGGAGTGGCCGAAGAGGTGCGGCCATCTTGATGGTAAACGCATCATTTCCATGGAGGAACATGTAGAGAAAATACGTGCAGCAAGATTTGCCAGTGGAGAGAGCGGGCTGGTAATTGTTGCGAGAACTGATGCACGTGCCGAGCTGGGCCTTACGGAAGCAATCCGGCGTGGAAAGGCGTATTACGAGGCAGGAGCAGACGTCATTTTTATTGAGGCACCGCAAACAGAAGAAGAACTGAAGGAGATTCCATCAGCACTTCCCAATGTTCCACTATTGGCAAACATGCTGGAGGGAGGAAAAACTCCCAACTTAAATGCGCAGGATTTGGAAAAACTGGGTTTTAAGATGGGCGTCTTTGCATTGTCAGGCCTGTTCGCTGCAACCAAAGGAATTGAAGAATGCTTTCGCTTTCTCAAAGAAAACGGTACTACCTCCGGTTTTGAAAACATGTCATCATTTCAAGACTACAAAGAGATCATTGACATAAAAAAATATCAGGAACTGGAAGAAAAGTTTAAAGGTTCTTGAAAAATCAGCTTCGCTGCTTTACCCTCAATGCTCGGAATCGGTTCAACGTTGCAGCCAGTTCGTAACTTCTGAATTCTGCAAAGTCTCCCCTTGCTTCCCGGTCACTTAAGCAGTCCAGCCCATTCTCCTGTATATCGTCCAACACTAATCGGCAGATCTCTTTTATGCTCTTTTTGCCATCCATAAACTTGTCGGCGTAATGAATCGCGTATCCTATTGCCCTCAACTGGCTGGGATGCACAAGCTGTTCTATTGCACTTACCTGGACCTTATTTGTACCAAACCTCATGTAGAGAAGTTCATCTATCTTGATATCTATCGGCCTTTTCCCCTTTGACGGGCTCAGTACATTCGGTACGGGAATACGTGGAATCACTGAAGGAGGTGCAGCATCAAAATATTCCGGTAAAGGGTTTTCTTTGACTATCTGATGCGCCTGTGAGGTTAATTCATGAGGCCTGTATTCAATCATTCCTATAACAACATCAGCCAGGCCGAAATAGTCGCCGCTTCCTCCCATTACGATTACGGTTGAGATCCCTTTTTTTTCGTAGAGACTTCGTACGTGTTCTACAAAAGGTGTGATCGGCTCCTTCTCTTTTGCGATCAGAGCCTTCATCCGTATGTCACGAATCATGAAGTTTGTAGCCAGCGTGTCTTCATCCAGTAAAATAGTACTGGCACCAACCTCAAGAGCCTCCAGAATATTAGCTGCCTGAGACGTGCTCCCGCTGGCATTGGCAGTAGAGAATTCAGTGGTATCCTGGTCAAACGGCAGGTTTGAGATAAAAGGATCTATATTCAGGTTTTGAATACTGCGCCCGTCCTCCGCCCTTATCTTGACAGCATCAGCATTGGTCACCACAAACTCGCGTCCATCATCGGGGATATGGTTATAGATTCCGTATTCCAGTGCATTCAAGAGAGTTGATTTTCCATGGTACCCTCCGCCAACAATCAGTGTTACACCTTCGCGAATACCCATTCCGGTTATCTCTCCGTGATTTGGAAGTGTAATTGTTGTTCTCATCGATTGGCAGCTTTGAAAAGGGACCAGCCCATCTGAGCTGAGCGGACGAGGGTCAACCCCGCTAGCCCTGGGAAGTACAGCATTATCAGCTATAAACGCGATCAGAGTTAATTCCGTCAGTTTGCCCCTGATAAACTCAGCATCTTCAACAGTCTCGATATGGCGATACAATTTGTCTGCGGGTAGTCTTTGGAAAAAGAGAGAATCATTTACGATTAGAGGAATTGTTTCTGAAAACATGTTTGCAGCAATTTTGCCGGCTATCCTGCGTCCGAATGCAGGAAGCCCGACCAGAAATCGTACTTCAATACAGCCATCTATTATGACCATGGAAGATGTTTTCAATACTTCCTGTCCGGGACGGTCTATTTCTATAGCACCGCTCTTCCCTGAACCCTGCCTTTGTGTATTATGCTTTTTAATGGAGTGATAAAACTGTCTTGCCAGGAAATCACACAGGGCGACATCCCTGCACTTATTATGATATGTGTTCCCGGGGAATCCGGCTGTACTGATGGGGATTCTGACTCTTACTTTACTGGGAATGGCAAAAGGGTCTCCCTGAACGTGGTCAATCCATATCTGATAATCCTGATATTGATATCGGCCTTTTATGGATTTATAAGCGGGATATGGCTTATTGTCCATTCCGGACAATATCCTGAACAGTTCTTTTTGATCTTTCATATACCGGCTTCTCCTTGACTACAACGCTTTTTTGCTCTATATGGTTTATAACAAAAGGACTTACAAATTTTCAATCTATAAATTTCCTGAGCTGAATACGCTATTAAAAATGTATCCTTTTTTTTCCCCTGTCTTTAAATATGTTTAGTGCCGCCATTTTCAACCTGATTTTTCTTGCCCACCGCGTCAGGTCACTTGTTCAGTAATATTCGATCTGGAGAATTTAAGGGCATTTTTTCCCATTTCTAAACCATTTTTCCTAATACTGTCTTTTATTGAAACACTTGGTTAATAACTATTGTCTGATCAGATTTAATTCTTCAAAAAATAACCATTTGAAAAACATTTTTTTTTATGTGGTGATAGGATATGTAATTTATTGCCATTATTAGAATTGCGTTCTTCTCAAATGAGTAATTCAAGTATAAGGAGGTCACTGCCTCATCATGTTTACAAAGATTTTTCTAGAAATTAATGAATAGGTATGTTATGTGCTTATACTACTAGCTATCTAAATTTTGTAAAATCTAAGAGGAGAATGAACGATGGACAGGCGTTTTAATTCAAATGTAATATTTGTATTTACAATCTTCTTTGTGTTTGCTTTTGCAGCAGGGATTTCAGTGGATACGACTTACGCTGGAAACAACCTTAAGTCGCAGATACATACGGGCCCGGCTGTGTCCAGTAGCAAACCGGATAATACAAATATTCCGCCGTTTGTGTCAGGACAGGTAGTAATTGCCGGCGCACCTGAAACGGTTCCAGATGGTTATACCGTTATTAAATATCTTCCGAATGCAAACCTCACGGTAGTTAAAGTAGAGCCGGGTAAAGAACGTGGGCATATACAGAGTCTGACTGCAAAGGGATTCAAGGCAAACCTTAATCTGATAGCAAAAGCCTCTGCCAGCAACGACCCGCTTGGTAGTTTCCAGTGGCATTTCCCGCTTGTCCAAAGTGATCAGGCCTGGAACCTCAGTAATGGAGGGGGCATAGTGGTCGCAGTACTTGATACCGGATTGAAAACTAACGGCAATGACGGCATAGATTGTGTTGCTGTCGGCACAGACATTGTAAATTTAGATGCGGATCCTACAGATGGAGATGGCCATGGAACACATGTTTCGGGTACTATTGCGCAGAGTACCAATAATGCTATAGGCGTTGCGGGTTTAGCTCATGGTGCATGTATAATGCCTGTAAAGGTGCTTGATGATAACGGCAGTGGTTCTTTTGCTGATATTACAGATGGTATCTATTACTCAGTTAATAACGGGGCACGCGTTATAAACATGAGCCTTGGTACCAATGCCCGCCATGGGGTTACAAGTGACCAATTTATGGATCCGGCGCTTAACTATGCATACACCAGCGGTGTAACCGTAGTTTGTGCATCAGGAAATGACGGTTCTAGAAAAAATGTAAGCTATCCTGCCATATATCCTACTACCATAGCAGTAGGAGCAGTCGATTTGCAGTCCAAAGTAACTCGTTACTCTAATAAAGGTGATAATCTGGACATAGTTGCTCCCGGCGGCGACAATAGTAAAGATCTAAATGGTGACGGATATGCCGATGGGGTATTGCAGGAAACATATGTAAATGGTGCCTGGGGGTACTGGTTTTATAACGGTACTTCAATGGCCTGCCCTCATGTTGCAGCAGCAGCAGCAATGCTTTATACGGATGTTACAAAGAATCATACTCCGGATAGCATCCTTCAGACACTTATTTCAACAGCGCAGGACTTAAATGAATCCGGTTTTGATAAGACATCAGGTTATGGGCTCGTTCAGGCATATGACGCACTCGTCTATGATGGCAGTAGCGAATGCACTGATATTGATGGTGATGGTGTATGCATTGAAGATGGTGATTGCGATGATAGCAACGCCAATGTTTTCCCGGGTGCTACAGAAGTCTGTGATGGGATAGATAATAATTGTGATGGGTCTATTGATGAAGGTTGTTCTACAGGTGGATGTACGGATAATGATGGTGACGGTGTGTGTGTAGAAGATGGTGACTGTGACGATAACAACGCCAATGTTTATCCCGGACATCAAGATACGAGAGGTCGCTGGGGCAGAGACGGGGTTGACAATGATTGTAACGGAATAATAGATGGATAAACCTGTCTGGTAAGTAGATAAATAAGAAAAGGGAGGAAACGTTATCCGGCGTCCTCCCTTTTTGTGTTTCATAATCTGTGTTCTTATTATTGTAACTGTTCGGAAATTATTACAGGTCTGACTTTCCGCCCTCTGCCGGAGAAACCTTTCATTTGTTTCCTTGTTCCCGTCCACTTTTCACTTGCCACTTGCCTACCGCCTGCGGTAAACTGCACTCTTTACTTAATACTGTTTTAGACACATTTTCAGAAGGTGCATAGATGCGTGATGTTAGTGATTCAGATTTACAGAAAATACTTGAATTGTCCGTAAATGTCGGGACAAATTATTTAATGTGGTACGGAGTTCACGAGGAGCTGACAACAAAGCAGATTCGTGAAGAGTATGATTGTAGTGATGAACTGCTCAAAGTACTGGACGATTATGATCCTGAAGGGGACAAAAAACTCGATTCAAAACGGCTGGCGGTGATGGTGTACGAATACCTCAATAGAAAATATTCGAAAAATCACGGTATTCTCTACAGGGTCGGGTTTTCGATAGCACAACAGACACTCGGTCTTTCAGCCAGGCTGTCCACTAGTGAAGAAGAAGATTCGGAGAAGTCTGTCAGCGATTTATTGCCTGAACATATGAAAAACCTTAAGACCAGGCTGAAAGGAATACTGCCTCCTGATATAACAAAGAAGGTGCTTGAGCTTGTTAGAAATAAAATAGAAGAGGGAGGGCTTGACGTTGACATTGGTGATTTATTGGTACAGGTTTTTAATAAAGTTGCCTTTCCTGAGGAGGGAAGGAAGTTTACTGTTACAATGGGAGGGGAAGAGAAAACTTATCAGACTTTTACGGAAATGATCGGGGACATTCTTAGTTGCAGCGTTCAGGGATTTACAAAAAGCTGTAAGTCCCTGGAGGATCTTAATAATAAAGAGAAATTCATGATGTCAATAGGGAAAGTTTCCACCGATTTTATGAGAGAGAATAAGCATGTCCTCCAGTTAAATGAGAGTTATTTCCTTGAGGAGTTAAGACAGTCCGGTGAGTCTGATACCAAGAGGCCTTCCATGTCTCTGGATGAACTGGTTTTTGGCGCAATAGGAGGAATGGCAGAGGGTTATTGGCTTAAACACCAACAACAGAAGTATGATTCACCAAATTAAAAACTGCTTGGATCCTTTGGTATAAATAAGTTTCTGGATTCCTTTCGAAAAGTCCTCGGCGTCTTTTGTCCGGGGATGAAAGAATATGCAATTTTAACCAGCATATTCAATTATTACATTTTTTTTGATAAGAATGAACACATATTATTATTAAGGAGCAGTAGTGTGAGAGGGGATTTAATAAACATTATAAAGAGAAAAACGCATTTAATTGTATCTGCGATTTTGATGTTAAATATCTGTTTTGCTGCATTAAACACATTTGGAAATGAGCCGGAAGCGAAAACAGAGGAAGCTGCCTCAGGGGAAGCAGTAGCGGTATCACCAAAAGCGGAAAAGGCTGCCGTTGAAGAGAGAAAAGATGGAGAGTGCTTGGAAGGTGATTGTATAGACGGCAGGGGCACTAAGGTATATCCTGATGGTACCAAATATAAAGGAGAGTTTAAAAAAGGTAGAAGGAGCGGGCAGGGAACTTATACTTACTCAGACGGGGGCAATTACACAGGTGAGTGGAGTGATAATTTGAGGCATGGGAAAGGGACAGATACGTTCCCAAACGGTGTAGTTTATGAGGGTGAATGGGTGTCAGGTAAAAGACACGGGCATGGAACATTAACTTTACCGGACCTTGGTACATACGAAGGTGAGTGGAAAGAGGGGAAGAAACATGGATATGGAACTTTTTCATTGGCGGATGGCGGCAAATACGAAGGTGAATGGGTAGAAGGTGCGTGCGAGGGCCAGGGAACGCATACATTTGCTAACGGCAATAAATATGTCGGGAAATGGGAAGGTTTTGCTGCTACCGGAGGATGGTACTATTGGCCTGATGGCAGTAAGACCTGGTCATACATGGACGCAAACCTGGAGTGGGTACATAAATTTGATAAACCAGAATGATCTGATAACTGAGATTGACTAAGTATAGATAGAGATTTATGCCGCGTTTAAGGGATAGAGGAGGGAAAAACTGTTAAGCATCTTTCGCTGGCTTTCTTCTTAAGTTTAGCCGTAGTTTTCAGTAACTGTATGTTAAAAAAGAACATTTATAATAAGGAGAAGTGGATATGAAAAGCTGTAGAAATGTTTTATTTCTTATTTTGGCTGCCATGGTACTTTTTTGCCAGCTCTCTTATGCCGATTCTCAAGATATGGGAGCAAAAAAAGAAGATTCGGTTGCGGTTGTTCTTGATATTCCTGAAAGTTATACAAAAGAAGAAATTGATGCCAAGCTGGCAGAGATCATGAAAGCTATTCCGGAGGTTCCCAAGCGCTATTCAAATGAAGAAATTGACGCTAAGATGGTAGAGGTTAAGGATGCTATTCCGGATGACACTGAGAATTACACAGACGAAGAGATCGACTCCCTCATTGAAGAGGTTAAGGGATCAATTCCTGATATTTCCGATGTATACTCAAAGGAAGAGATTAAGATCAGGATCAGAGCTATTAACGATGCCATAACAAACCTGGAAATTGCACTGGCAAATATCCGCAACAGCATTCCGGCAGAGATAAAGTGGCCGGTAAAAACGAAGCAGATATTTACCGAAATGCGTATCGGTATTCCGGCCGATCTAGCAGAAAATAGAAGATAACAGTGAAATAAGAGATACTCCACCTCGTTCAACCTGCCACAAATGCTGGTGGGTTGTGAACTTTTTATATGTATTAGGAGGAAGGTAAATCAATGCATCCAATTTATTTTTCTCATGGTTACCGTGAAAGAGAAACACGATTTGTTGCATATTTTGGTTCTTTGATGAACCAATCAGGTTTTCTTCCTAGTCTTGACCCACCATCTGATGATGTTAATGCAGCGAAACTTGAACGTCACCTTGGCTATACAACGGGGATGATCGCCATTCTTACATCTCGCGAAGAAGGAGTATCTCAACATATCCTGTATGAAATATCAATGTGCCTTCGATCAGGCAAACCAGTACTTGTCTTTATTGAAGACAATCTTCCAGAGAAAATTGTGCCTAACACAGTATTACGTAGAAGATTTTCTGCAACATCATACTTTCGAGAAACTACTGAACATATGCACGCTCTAAAAACATTTAAGGCCTACATAGGTGAAAAACCAGTGCCAAAGTATCAGCCAACAACAACTCAAAGATCTTGTCTTCTTGTTGGTATAGAGTCTCTGGGCAAAGATATTAATTATTCAATCACTAATTATCTTGAAACACGCGGGTACAAATCATGGCGGATAACTGAACGTGATTATAATTTATTTAACAATGGAGAACTACATTTCAAGATAGCACTGAGCAAACTTGCTATTTGTTTAGTAGATAATAGGTCAAAAACTTCAGCCTACGTACTTGGTGCGGTTCAGGCCTCCCTCGTTCCAACGATACCTTTGACTGAGCGTGAAGATGCACCATTACGAGAAAACGTACCAGAAGAATATCAACGACGTGTTCTTCCACCTGGTAGTGTTGACGAAAAGTTGAAGGTGATTGATTCTCAAGTCAAGTTATTTGAAGAAGATTTCCTTGATTTGGATTTTGAGGGAAAGGCTGAAGAGTATTCAATACTTTTAGCGCAAGCTGCATCTCCAACTGGGTCATATTCAAAAGAAATTAGAACTATGATATTTCAGGAGGTTACAATGGGTGATAAATATGTTCAAAATCAAGGCATACAAGGGCGAAACGTAAATGTAGGATCGGCGACATTTTCTCAAATCTGGAAAGAAACCCAGCCAACAGTTGATATCAAAAAGCTGGCATTAGAGCTTTCTGCTCTCCATAATAAATTGGAAAAAACTCTTGATGATCCAGTAAAGGGTCCTGAAGTTAACGCAGTAGTTAACGCAGAGAAGGAAGCAAAAAAAGGCAATGGCCCGAAAGTGCTATTCTGGTTAGCCAAGACTGGTGAATGGACTTTAGATACTGCAAAAAAGATAGCTGCAAATGTCGTTGTTGAAGTGATAAAAAAGTCATGGATGGGTATTTGAGCAGATAACAAAATGATGGCATGTACAGGCCACGTCATGTCTCTCTTTGAAGTTACTTGGAATTTGTATTCTTTGTGGTTTTGTGTGAGTATTCCTTCTTTTCTTTTGCATATGGCTTCAGTGTTAATTCTTGACTAACCTTATCTTTTTTTCTTTTCTCTGCGCACTTCGCGCCTTTGCGGTGAATAATCTTTTATATTGCAAAACAACCCCACTTTTTTATAATACCGCTTAACAAGAAGCAGTCACAATTCACTTTCAGAACAGTCCAGATTTAAACCACATTTTACGATGTGGATAGCTTATCATAAATTAGTTTTATGTTTTTACAGGAAGTAAATACATGAACTTTCCCTTTGCTTTCCTACAAAGTAGTAATCAAGTTTTCAGAATATACTTAAAATGGCGGTTGTTATACATAAACTTTATAATTACTTATAATTCAGTAAGAAATTACAAATTTTGATGAAATTCTGAAGAAAGGACTATAAAGCAAATGGAGATTTTAAAAATTCTAGGTTATCCTGCATCGTCCATTTTACTCCTTGCGATCATTGCCTATTTAGGTCGTCAATTGTTCGAAAAAATACTAAATTCGGTTGTCAGCCGTGATTTAGAAGCATTAAAAAGCCAAAACTCAGAAGCATTAGAAAAAATTAAAAATGATTACAATTTAATCCTTGAAGACAAAAAAGCTGAGTTAGTTAAAGAAACAGAAAGATTAAAAGCAACTTTTTCCGTTGAAGCAGAGATTTATAAAATGGCCGCTCAAAAACGTTTTGAATACCTACTTTCCTTATGGGAAAGTTCAGAATCACTTTTTGAAGAAACTGATTTTTCAAACAGAGATTCTATTAATACAGCATTGGAAAAGGTTGACAAATCAATAGCAATCTTAAATAAATACTCAGTGCTTTTTCCTCCTTCGGTTGCTGAAAGAATTCGATTATATTTAAATCAAGTAGCAAAAATCCTGACAAATTCTGAAAAAAATTTCAGAGAAAATGCTGTTACTACCGATAAGATAGCGAATTTTCTTAATGATCTTGCTGGAGCCACAAGCTTTTTTTCGTCACATCTTAGCCTTGTGGCAAGTTTTGGGGCTGAAATTGTACCTTCTATTGGAAAGCATTTAGAAGAGTTCAGGTATAAGTCTGCAATTGAAGCAAGAAAAAATTTAGAAGAAATTCTTAGGGATGAATTTGGGGTTTGGGTATCTGAAAGAAAGCAACTTGAAAATAGCATAACTATTGCATAATAAACAATGGTAAAGGTGGTAATAAGTGAGGATTGTTTCTGTTAATCTTTTAAGGTGATATTTGCCAATATGTTAGGTTTGATTCTGAACCGGTATAGGGGAGAAAAAAATGGAGATAACTTCATCATCATTAATTGATCTTTCAAGGCTCCTAGGGGAGTGGATAGTAGGAATTGCTAATAAGCTTGGTGCAAAGAAGCGAGAATACATCGATACACTCTCGTCGGTAAATAATGCACTGACAATAACAAGGTCCTATGTTGCACATCTTAATCGTGGGAACCAAGAGATTATGATAAGGAGGAGGCTTTATCCATACTTTGGAATAGCGCATCAAAAGGTCTGAATAACATCGGCGAATACGATTTGGCCAAAAAATGCAGCCTAAAGGGCTACTATTGGGCTTCCCCTGATTCATGGAAAGATAGTGATTATCCAAACGCAGAAATTGAAGTTGAAAAAGTATTCAATGATGTTCAGAGATTGTTGCGTGAGAACACGTAACTTAATATTCCAGCTAACCCAATACCGCTAAGTTCTTTTTTGTCGGCTATAATTGAGGAGTGTGCTACGTTTTTGACTTACAAAATATATATTATGAGCAATATTGTAGAAAATATAGTTAAAGGAATATCTGAGTATTTATTTCTTCCTGTTAATGCTGACTATAAAAAATACTTTTCCAAACCGCTTAAAGTTATTGTCATAATCTATTTCTTCTATGTAGTTACCATATCCTTCCCTTGTTTCGTTCAGTGGGAGAAGACAGCTAAAATATATCTGCCTCTTATCAGCAAGGTGATAAACAATCCTGGATTTTGGAGTGTATGGTTGCCTTATGCTAACTTTCTATTAGAAATAATATTTTTTTTAATGATTGGTGGCTCAGTTTTTGGTGAGTGGATGGCTTCTTATTCTAAAGATGTCATCCACCAGTATGGAAGTGCTGTAGAAAAGGCAAGGCAAAATGATTTGGTGTTTTCTAAAAATGAACTAGCTTCAAAAATTAGAGAGTATCACAACCTCCTTCAAGGAATAAATTTTAAGAATGTAATACAAAGAATCTGGCAAATATATTGGAAATCAAGAAAAATTCTTAATACTCTTTTAAAGGATGTTCCAAGGGTTAATGCTAGATTCATAGGTGCAAAATTAGCAGTATCTTTTCCAGGTGGTACATACGGTCTATTTGCATTTATAATCTTTGGCATACTTATTCAAATGAAAGTGGCACAATTTTACTTGCCAGGCAGTGGATAACGAGTATCACTATAACTGAACCTTTCAATGTTGGGTTTTATTAAACCAAAAGGAGTTGTATATAAATGGAATTTAAAGTTCGCCCCATAGAAATTCCAGATGATAACCCGTTTCAAAATGACAAGCTGAAGAGAGCATCAGAAATAAAGAACCTTTCTAATCTTGTCGAAAATATGAATCCCCCAACAGTACTATCTATAAATTCTCCTTGGGGAACAGGGAAAACCACTTTTATAAAAATGTGGAAGTCTTATCTCAACAGCAAAAATGTAGTTTCGTTATATTTTAATGCGTGGGAAACAGACTTTGCTGAAGACCCTTTAGTGGCATTCTTGGGCGAAATGAATTCTTCGTTAGGTGATTTCTTAAGTAAAAAAGGAAAGAGAAATGATGCTTGGGAAAAGACAAAGGAAGTAGGTACACATTTAGTAAAAAAGGGTATACCTGCTTTAATTAAAGTATTAACTTCAGGTGTTATAGACACCGAGAAAATTATAGAGGAAGAAGCTGCAAAATTAGCTGAAGGATTGTCAAAAGATGCTATAAGCGCTTATGAAGATACTAAAAAGTATATTACTAAATTTAAAATTAACTTGAGAAAAGTAGTAGAGGGAGCTTGTACAGAAAACAAAAAGAAATCACTAATTATTTTTGTTGATGAATTAGATAGATGTAGGCCGACTTATGCAATTGAGCTTCTTGAGAGAATTAAACACCTATTTGATATAGAAAGAATTATTTTTATTCTTTCCTTGGATAAAGAGCAGCTTTCTCACAGTGTAAAATCTGTTTACGGAAGTGATTTTGAGGCAACAGGATATCTCAGAAGGTTTATAGACATTGAATATTCTCTCAAAACCCCTGATAAAAGATCCTACATAAATTTTCTTTTTAATACATTTGGTTTTGAATCATTTTTTGAGGAGAGAAAAAAAATTATAGAGAGCTTCAATATGAAAGGACAAACTTACTTGAGACTTTTAATTTGTTAGCAAATGCATATAAACTAACTCTAAGAGAAGTAGAACATCTTCTTTTAAGAGTAAACTTGGTTATAAAAGCAACAGAGGTGAATAGATATATTTATCCCAATTTACTAGCCTTTCTGATTATAGTAAGAGAAAAAGATCGAGCTAAATACGAACAGTATTTGATTAATGAGAATGGACCAAAAGAAATGATTGTTCATTTCTACAGCTTGTTCCATAAAACGCAACGAATCCTATCGCATGAATGCGCTTTAATAGAAGGCGTTTTAATCAATGCTAAATCCAGTCGATATGAAAGTAACATTGCTGATGCTTTAAAAATTCACGAAGATATAATGAAATCAGATGCGACAGACGATGAAAAACAATATTCAAAAAAAGTTATTCATATGGCAAAGAGTTCTGTAGGTGGATGGGGACAGCACATTGATCTTAAGAGCTTGGTTAATCGTATTGAGATACTTGAGCAATTCAATTTTGATAGTACATAGAGAAGTTAAACAAAGCAATGAATTTGACTTGTTTGCACTGAAACCTTAAGCTTGCATATCGGGCGGTTAATAGTTAGAATACTCCATGCAATTAAATCACGTTGGTATCATTAATAAAAACGAGGAGCAGGCACTGAAGTTTTATCAGGATTTTCTGGGCCTTAAAAATACCAGGGAGATTATCCTTGCTCCGGAACTTTCTGAGCAGCTATTTTCTGTTGCCAAAGAGATCAAGATCCTTGTCGTTGAAAACGAGGGGATAAAGATCGAGGTATTCATATCAGATTTTCAACCTGAAAATCCCAATTTCACACATTTCGCCATTACGGTGGATAGTTTATCAGAACTCACAGAAAAGGCTAAGCAGTTTGATGCTGAAGTAATCGTTGGGAAGCATAAGGATAAGACCGCCTACTTTCTCAAAGACTTTTCCGGTAACTTAATTGAAGTAAAACAGAAGCCATAGAATCGGTGTGAATAGAGTTCCTTTCTTTCCGGCCCGTCCGAGCGGGATTTGCCATTCAGACGGCAGTCTTTAAAAACCATCTACATTAAGATAAATTTATCTTAAAATTCAGTTTAGGCATAATAAATTTAACAACAGAGAAAGGCAGATACTACATGAAAAATATAAAGATCATGGGACTTCTATTAGCATGCTTAATAACAGCATATACCGGAAAGGCTTATGCCCGGAATAACAGCCAACAAATAAAGGTTGGAGTTTATGTGCGAGGTGATGAGAACCTCAACGATGTAATTGAAAATTATATGAATAAAGAACTTTCAAATCTTGGCAATGTCATAGTGGCCTTTTCTCAACTTGATTGTGCAATTGACATATTGGTAAAAAAACTTAATGACGGTAACAATAATGCCAAAAACGGTTGTGCGCTCTCCGTTACTATTATTGACAGGTTCGATAGTTATGCAATAACGAGGGTGGTTGAAGAATTAGACACCTTAATTCCGAAGATCAGAGCCCAGCCGATTGTGATAAAGAGACTTGAAGATCTGTCGAAGGAGTTAGTTGGAATAGCAATAAGCACAACTAAAATTAAAAGTTATCAAGAGAGTTTTTTATATACCGGCAGGGCAGGTCAATTACGTGAACTTTGCTCCAGGATTGTCAAAGATTTTAATAATGAATACCTGGAAAATAAAAGGAAAGTAATACAGAGAGAATATTATTAACTAAATTATGTATCACACAAAGACAAGAAGAACACCAAGATAAAAACTATTTTTAGTTTTATTTTTTTTTGTTTTCTTAGTGATCTCTGTGACTTTGTGTGAGGATAATAAAATGAATGATGTTTTTGTCGCCATAGACTTTGAAACTGCTGACCGTTATAGGGACAGTGCCTGTGCTCTTGCCATGGTCCGGGTTGAGTCGGGAGAGATTGTTCATAAGGAGCATCGGCTTATTAAACCTCCGAGAGAGTTGTTCGAATTCACCTTTATACACGGTATTACCTGGGACATGGTAGCCTCAGAGCCGGATTTCCGGGAATTATGGCCATCACTGAAAAATATTTTAAACGGTGCGGGTTTTATTGCCGCGCATAATGCCTCCTTTGACCGCTCTGTTTTAAATGCCTGTTGTGAAAAAGCAGATATTGAACCGCCATCAATTCCGTTTGAATGTACGGTAGCATTGGCCAGGAAGAGATGGGGAATCTTTCCAACAAAATTACCGGATGTCTGCCGCTATTTAGATATCCCGTTAAATCATCATGAAGCGTTATCAGATGCAATGGCATGTGCTAAAATAGTAATTGCAGCTAATAGGCAGGATTTTCCAAAGTGAAAATAAGATACCTCTGTACAATGTGGGGTATGAACCGGCCAACACTGGAAGATAATCTGAATCTGATAAAGGATGCGGAATTTGATGGTGTTGAAATGTCACTTTCATACGACAGAGAAGAGATAAAGAAGATTGGTTCTTTGCTGGAAGAGAGAGGGCTGGATTTAGCTGTTCAGGTCAGGGCAGAGGGGACAACCCCTGACGAGCAGATAGGATCTCTGAAGAAAGAGTTGAACAAAACCGTTGAACTTAAAACGCTGCTGGTAAACGTCCATTGTGGAAAGGACTATTGGCCTTTAGTGGAAAATATAAGAGTAATTTCAAGTGCCCAGAAATTTGCCGGTGAGTTTGGGATAAAGATTCTGCATGAGATCCATCGTGCACGGGCCACCTTTTGTACGACATCGACAATGGGCATTATTAACGCTTTGCCGAAAATAAGATTTACCGCAGATTTTGCACACTGGTGCTGCGTACACAACTCCCTGCTGCAGGACCAGAAGGATTCAGTTGACCGCGTTATTGAGCGGTCAGATTACATTCACGCCAGAGTGGGCAGTGCAACTTCTCCCCAGATTAGTGATCCAAGGGTGGCTGATTGGAAAGAGGCGGTTGAGACGCATGTGAGCTGGTGGAAAAAGATAGCGGAGTACCACAAAAACAACAAATCTGAATTCCTGCCGATCTGTTCAGAGTTTGGCCCTCCTGAATATATGGTTACTCTACCCTCTACTGGAGAACCTATTGCTGATCAGTGGGAGATAAACTGCTACATGAAGGATCTGCTTAAGGAAAGATTGAGTTACTTAGTAGATGTTTGATACTGGGTGTAATTGTGATTTGCGAATTATGATTTAAAAATAGATGATGCAGGAATGTTGTTAGTTATTACTCCTTTGTTATTTTCTTTGGCTTATTTTGCCTATTGTTAACATTTTCTAATTTGCGTTCTTTGCGTCTTAGCGGTGAAAAAGAATTTATGGCAAAACTGAAACTGGATTTACATGAAATATGTAAAAACGGAAAACTGATCGAAAAAGAGCTCAATCGTGTAATAGATCAAGCAGTTGAAAAGAGGATAGCTCTCGTGGAAATCATTCCCGGAAAAGGGAGCGGTCAGTTAAAGAAAAGTGTCCTGCGTTTCCTCGAACGGCCTGACATAAAAAAGAGGTATCATCGTATCAATAAAGACAGTAAGAACTTTGGAAGGGTATTTGTGCATTTTAAGCATTGAAGAATAGCCACAACCGCCAAACAACGCTGTAGGGAAGAAGGCACAAAGAAAACTGTGATTAGGTAGAGTAATCAATATTTAATTAAGCTATCTGGAACATTTTGGTGGCAATTATATCCATTTTAAGGTAATATGAGGCCTTAAGATATGATATATTTAGATTCCCGGATGAGGTTTGCGTTTTCAAACATTAGTAGTAGAGAGTCAATACATACCCTGTATTCATTCAGTACCAACACCACCCAAGCTATAAATTGCCTGCAATTATGATAATAATAAAGAGAATAATCAGGAATAGTTCCCAAAAACATGCACAAATCAGGGGGATATTCCCAACTACTCTCTTAAAACACTTTGTAACCTTGTAAAGAAAGATAAAAAATTTATGAAATTCAGTGAACTTGACATCCCTGCAGATATTCTCAAAGCACTTGAGAGAATGGGATACGAAGAGATGACTCCTGTTCAGGAGGCGACTTATCCGATCATTGCAGAGGGGCATGATCTTTGTGCCCTTGCTGAGACAGGATCGGGTAAGACAGCAGCCTGTGCAATCCCTCTTATTGAAAAAGTGGACACTGCACTTAATGCTATTCAGGGACTCGTAATAGTTCCGACACGCGAATTATGTATACAGTATGTTACTGAGATTCAGAATATCGCGAAAAAAACCAGTGTAGTTCCCTTTGCCGTATATGGGGGGTTTGATAAGGATATAGATATTGCCAAGCTTAAGCATGGGGTGCATATTCTGGTTGCGACACCGGGCCGGCTTCTGGATTATTTATACAGCGGGGTACTCTCATTTAAACATGTAAAATGCGCTATCCTCGATGAAGCAGATGAGCTTCTCAAGGTAGGGTTTCTTGAAGATATTGAGTTCATCATGTCTTGTATTCTTCATGAACATCAGACCCTCCTTTTCTCCGCGACGATGCCTGGAGATATTAAAAAACTCGCCCATGACTGTTTACGTAATCCCCGGCATATCTCCCTTATTAAGGAAAGGCAGGCACCGGAAAGTATTGATCATTATTTTGCATATCAGCACCCAAAAAACAAAATGTCAGCACTCATCAAGTACCTTAAAGAGGAAGATGTCAAGCAGGCGCTTGTTTTCTGTAATGCCCGTCACATGGTTGACAAGTTGTACGACTCTATCCGGAAGGAGTTTGAAAATGTTGGGTATATACATGCGGGACTCAGTCAGGATAAGCGTTCTTCTGTTTTCAGGCAATTCAAGAACATGAAGATCCGGTACCTTCTTGCCAGTGATGTTGCAGGGAGGGGGCTTGATTTTTCGCATATTTCACATGTGGTCAACTGGAATTTACCGCGTGGAAAAGAGCTGTATACGCATCGTACAGGACGCACAGGACGTATGGGGAAAAAAGGGAAAGCTTTGACGTTTGTAACAAAACATGAGCTTTCTGATCTTCGTGAACTTATTGGCAGAAATAAGATCTCTCCCTGCTGGATAGGCAAAGATCCTCTCAAGGAAAACAACACATCTCAAGAACGCAAATCCAGAAAGAGAAGGAGGCCTTTTCGTCCCAACCGCGGCAAGGGAAAGAAAGCGGTCAAGCCTTAATTGTAAAGGCGATAGACATGCATCCTGTTTCTTGCCTCCTGCTTCATTGTAACTGTGCAAACCTCCATGAATTAGAATAAAATGAATAACTGGTTTCTTTACATAGTAAGGTGTAGAAATGGGAAGTTATATACGGGAATAACTACTGATGTGGAAAGAAGGTTTGAAGAACACAGGAGCGGTGATAGGAAGGGATCAAAATATTTAAGAGGAAAATTGCCTTTAAAACTGGTTATGAAAAAGAGGGTTGGCAGCAGGAGTATGGCGCTGAAAATTGAAGCAAAAATAAAAAAGATGCCAAAGGCTGAAAAAGAGTTGTTAGTAGATGGCAAGGTTAAGATACGAGAAATAAAGAGAGAGATAAATAGTTCTGCAAAAAGCAAAACATTGGGCAAATAGTTTACAGCAGCCTTCGTTGTCATGCCTGGAGCAGTTTCGGATGCAGCAAACGTCTTAGTTTATCATCGTCATTACGTTATGAAGTTCATCATTAAGTTCATGGATTTCATGTGGTTTGGCAAGGAGGCCTTTAAAACCAAATTTTAAATAATCAGTCATTACCGGATCATTTGCATAACCGCTTGACACTATAGCTTTAACCTTGGGATCTATTTCCAGCAGTCTCTTAATAGTCTCTTTGCCTCCCATACCACCGGCTATAGTCAGATCCATTATGACTGCATCAAAAGGTTTGCCGGATTCACTGGCACTTTTGTATAAACGTATCGCTTCTGAACCTTCTTTGGCGGTTTCAACCTCATATTTTAGCTTCTTTAGTTGCTCGCTTAAGATATTTCTAATTACATACTCATCATCCATTAACAGTATCCTTCCTTTAGTTATGACAGGTTTCTCTTCATTCTCTTCTTCAACAGTTTCAAGGAGGGTCTCTTCGGTTTTTCTCTGAACAGATTGTTTTGAGATTTCTTTTTCTGTCGCAGATAAAAAGATATTGAAGGTTGTGCCGACTCCTATTTCTGAATCTACGGAGATGTGTCCATCATGTTTCTTAACGATTGAATATACGGTTGCAAGTCCCAGACCGCTTCCATTTTGTTTGGTAGTGAAGTAAGGGTCAAAAATTCTTTGCAGATGTTCTTGTGCAATGCCGATTCCGCTATCTTCAACTGTTATCTTTACATAACAGCCTTCCGGAAATGGCAATGAGTCTTTTTTTGTAATATTAATATTTACAGCTTGGATTTTAATGCACCCTCCTTTCGTCATCGCCTGATCAGCATTTATAATGAGATTGTTTATAACCTGGCTCAACTGCCCTTTATCGGCTTCTATTTGCCAGAGCTTGTCAGCAATGACAAGCTCGCACATGACACTTGAACCGCTCATAGCAAGTTTGGTCGAATTCGTTATTAATTCAGATACAGAGATAATTCTTTTGATAGGCTCTCCACCTTTTGAGAAGGTAAGTAGTTGTTGAGTCAAATCAGTTGCCTGGAGAACTGCTTCATAGGCTTTTTCTAATAATTTATGCAATTCTTTTTTTGATTTTGTGTGCATTCTTGCCATGGTAACAAAACCCAATATTGCCTGTAAGCTATTATTAAAATCATGAGCAATCCCACCTGCAAAGACACCGATAGATTCAAGTTTCTGTGCCTTAATAAGTTCCTTTTCCATTTTTCTGCGTTCAGTGATGTCTTGTGCAATACCTTCCACGGCAATAACTTTACGGTTGTCGTCAAATATTGGCACTTCCTGAACGTGTAATGATCGTACAGTGCCGTCTTTATGATAAATTTCTACTTCATAGGGAGGTTGCTTGATTCCTTTTATACTGCCTTCTGTATGCCCCTCTACCTTTTCGTTAATTGGGTTATCCGTCAGGTATTCTGAATAGTGAGTTAGAAATTCTTCAACAGAGTAGCCTAGTATGTTGGTAAGTGAAGGGCTGATGTATGTGAAAATACCGTCAGTATTGTGTGCGTAGAAAAAATAGTTGTCCTGAAGGTTCTCGACCAGCCTTCGATACTTTTCTCTGGATTGTTGCAGGGTTTTCTCGGACGTTCTCCATTTTTCTTCTGATTGTCTGTATTCTAAGCTCTCTACTTTAGATTTAAGTGATTTAAGCTCACTGATTAATTCACCCTTTGTCTTTTCCTCGTAGTCCATCTGGCGTTTCTAGAAATTAATATGAAATTAAAATCTAAGACTCTAATAATATGATTTCTATTTATCAAGATTTATTTTCGAATTGAAAATTTAATAGTTTCATCTTATTGTGTTATAGTGATGTTTACCAAATATAGAGTGAGGGGAGTATTGTACAAGCTGTAGATTTCAGAAATTTTCTTCACCATAAAAATATGAAAATTGATCTAAAAGAGCGAAAATCCAGTGTGCTGTCTCCATCTGCACTAAAGTGTCTGAATGAAACACCAACAGTTAACCTTACCGCCGGCTGTGCTCATCTCTGTTCGTATTGTTATGCGAGAGGGTATTCAAATTATCCCGGAGACGGGACAATTGTAGTATATACCAACCTGGCCGAAAAGCTCGAAAACGAATTAAGCCGTAAGAGAAAGACACCGGAATTTGTATATTTCAGTCCGTCCTGTGATGCTTTTCAACCTGTAAAACAGGTTTTAGATATTACGTATAGTTTGATGGCACTTTTACTGAAGCAAGGAATCGGGGTGAGTTTTCTTACTAAAGGGCTTATCCCTGACAGGTTTATTGCCTTGTTTAAATCGCATAGCAGGAAAGTGCAGGCACACATAGGTATAACGACTTTAGACAGGCAGATTCAAAAACAGATCGAGCCATACGCTGCCACACCAGGTACCAGACTAAAAAACATAAATGATTTAACAGAAATAGGGATACTGCCTGAAATAAAGATCGATCCATTAATTCCAGGATTGACAGACTCCACCGGTAATCTCGATCCATTGTTGAAAATTTTAGGTAAATCAGGCATAAAAAGCGCGGGTCTCAATTATCTGTTTCTAAGGCCAATCATAAATAAGAACATTCGTGAGGACCTGGGGCACACAAAGGTCCTGAAAAGAGTAACAAAAGCTTTCAGCGATAAAGTTGACTTGAAACTACTAGCCAGTAAGTCCATGGTCAGGGCTCTCAATCTGGAATTCAGGCAGAAGCAATATAAGCATATATCATTACTGGCAAGGCAATATGGTATAAAGACATATGTATGTGGGTGCAAAAACCCTGATGTTACAGAAGATTTAACATGCAGGAACATCTGGCAGAAGTATTTTGACAAGAAGTCGCTTCAATATCCGCTTTTCAATAGTTAGAATTGCGATAATTAAGTAGCTCGTCCTGCAAGAAGATTTGAGTAAAAAAGTAAGGGCCTGTTCAAGCCAGTACATACAGCTCATTTTCTACCGGATTAAACGGATTCTTGTAATTCAGGAATAAGTCTTCTGGGTTGTCTGCTATGTTTGTGTCATCTGATTCCTCTTTTTGATCTGTCTTTAGCTTCATCCGGGCTTCACGTTCCATTTTTGCTACTTCGGCATAAAGGGATCGATCAAGTGATGCATCACTGGATTCCAGTTTGGCGTTCTTGATTGACTGAGCTTTACGGATGGAGGCTTCCGGATTATTAAGTATAGGACGTGCGTCTATAGTGATGTGGCCTTCCACAGCATATTTCTTTCCGTCAGGCCCTGTTACGTATTCAAAAGAGATACTTCCTCTGGCATAATTTCCGGCAACAGCCCGGTGTGCTATTTCTCGACGTTTGACTTCCCTGTCAATTCTCTCTATTTTTTCAACTTCTTTTTGTTCTTCCCGAGTTAATTTCCGGCCGTTACTGGATTTTTCAGATTTGTCATCTGATGTTAATAATTCCCGGGATTTCTCTTCATTTTCCTGTCTCTTTCTTGCAGCAGGGGAAAGCTCGATAATGTCGGAGTAATGACTTGATAATAAGGGAGATTCGGGCAAAGCATGCGTATAGCTCCTGCTAGCATCTTTTCCCATAGGGAAAAGGGCAGTTCCCTGTGCGCTAGGTATTGTAAGAATTTCCGTAGACATTTTAATCTCCTTAAAATCATACATATATTATCGGCTGAATTTACGCCTACTTAAGCTTTTTTTTCAGGAATAACCCTCCTTATATAGTTTATATACATACTAATTTAACATTATCTATATACGCCAGCAGGAGAGGTATTTACTATAAGGCCTTAATTATGATGATTTATGCTGAGTATTTCTTAAAACAGGGTCATATCTTTAATTGCTGTGGAGTGTATTTAATTATCAGGACCTGGTCATTAAATAATGAATTATTCTCAGTTTTTGTCTTAATATTTTTAGTTTGTTATTGACAATAAAAACCAATATTGATAGATTTGATCTCTTTGTGAATTTTCGGAATAAATTTAGAGATATCAGGAAGAGTTTCGTAATATGTTAGCCGTTGAAAAGTCAAAAAAAGCTTTCAGCAAGGCCTTGGAAAGCATTCCCGGCAGTGTAAACAGTCCGGTAAGAGCATTTGGGGCAGTTGGAGGCGATCCTCTCTTTATAGAATCAGGCCAAGGCTGTTACCTAAATGACATCGACGGCAATAGATATATTGATTATGTCCTTTCCTGGGGTCCGTTAATTTTAGGGCACCTTGATAAGTCAGTTGTAAAGGCCTTGAAGGACGTACTGAAAAGAGGTACAAGTTTCGGAGCTCCGACGGAATTGGAAACACGTCTTGCTGAGCTCGTTAAGGAAGCGATGCCTTCAATCGAGAAGATCCGGATGGTTAACTCCGGTACCGAGGCAACAATGAGTGCCATACGGTTGGCAAGGGGTTATACTAAGAGAGACATTGTTGTTAAGTTTGACGGCTGTTATCACGGTCATGTGGATGCCCTTCTTGTACAGGCAGGTTCAGGGGCTACTACGTTAGGTGTTCCTACAAGCCCGGGTGTTCCGGAAGATTATGTAAAACATACGTTAACATTACCTTATAACGATCTTGATGTAGTAAAGGAAGTGTGTCGTGAAAAGGGTGAAGATGTTGCATGTATAATTATAGAAGCTGTTGCAGGAAATATGGGCGTCATTCCACCCAAAAAAGGATATTTAAAGGGTTTAAGGGAAATTGCTGATAAATACGGTATCGTTCTGATTTTCGATGAAGTAATGACAGGATTCAGGGTTTCCCACGGGGGCGTACAGGAGTTGCAAAAAGTAACTCCGGATTTAACTACTCTTGGTAAGGTAATCGGAGGTGGTTTGCCGGTAGGGGCATATGGTGGTAAGACGGAGATAATGGACTGCATTTCACCAATGGGCCCGGTATATCAGGCAGGTACGTTATCCGGAAATCCGATGGCAATGGCATCCGGTATTGCCACACTGGAAAAATTGAAAAAGAGGGGTATTTACACAAAACTGGAGAGAAACTCAAAAAGGCTGGCTGAAGGCCTGAAGAGGTCTGCTGAAGAGGCCGGTATCCCAACTTATCATACACGGGTAGGTTCAATGCTTTGCACATTTTTCAGTGAAGAGGAAGTAACCGACTATGAGTCCGCTAAAAGGTGCGATACAGAACGGTATGCATCTTACTTCCACGGTATGTTGGAGAAAGGGGTATATTTTGCGCCTTCTCAGTTTGAGGCGGCTTTTGTCTCGTCCGTGCATAGTGAAGAGGATATAGATGCGACTATTGCAGCCAGCTGTGAAGTTATGAAGTCTTTAAAGAAATAAGCGGAGAATTCGCGTTTTGAATCTGGATGATTCAAGAAGTACATTTCGTGCCCTGGGACTTACAAGCGGGATAGGGTTTATAATGGCTGCCTGTCTTGCGGGCGGATATTTTGGCGGACGTTATCTGGATTCAAAATTTGGTACGGAGCCGTGGCTGTTGATTGCTTCGCTTCTCTTGTCTTTGACCGGCGGGATTTTAGAAATCTGTAATATGCTGAAAAAGGCGATGAGAGAAATGGAAAAAAAAGATTAAGAGGATTGATGATGGATTTGTATAACAGATCTAACAAATTGTTGACGGTTAAAAAGAATTTTGTAAAACAGGCTTTTTATACAACGCTTTTCGTATCGGTATTGATGATACTGGTTTCTTTTCGCTATAAATCCTTTGATATAACCCTGAGTCTGGCAATCGGGATTATCATCAGTTTCTGTACATCGCTTGCGTTGTGGCAATTTATAAAATATATGTTCCGGGAACTCAATCCGGCAACTTTCGCTGAAGAGGGGTTACGTTCATCAAAAAAAGGTTCTACAACAAAGTCTATGTTGTTTACTTTTATGGGCACCGGGAAGATACTGGTGTTGGCCCTGGTCTTTTATCTTATCTTTGAATATCTGCCAATTCATGTATGGGCCCTTTTTATAGGGGTTTCAATAGTACAGTTGGTCGTGCTTTCGATGGTAATAAGTATTGTATTAGTAAACTTTCTTAACAAAGCTAAAGATGATGGCACCATGTATAAAGAGAACCAGTCTTCAGGATTCGATAATAATATTAATATTAAATCAGGTTCTACATCGAAAATTCGTTCTCATCAGATAGCTGAGAATGCATTATAGTTTATAACTTAAAGAAGGAGTAGAGGTTTGACAGAAGAGACACATGGTAGTTCAAGTGGAGGAGTTCCTGAACTTCCCACATTTTTTGATTTGTTGCCCATAGACAAACATGCTGAAATATTCGGGTTGACGTTGCACCAGTTGCTTCCATTAGTTATGTCTATGTTGATTATTGGATTTCTTGGCCTTTTTTCAATGATGGCGACAAGGAATCTGAAGAAAATACCGGGTGGAGTGCAGGCTATTCTTGAAATTTTAGTAGAAGCACTTGATGGTTTCGTCAAATCAATCCTGGGAAGAATGTCTGATAAGTTTCTTCCTTTTATAGGTACGCTTTTCTTATATATCCTGATAATGAACTTAATAGGTCAGGTACCGCTGCTTCATTCTCCAACGACAAACTATAATACGACCCTGGCGCTTACCTTGCTGGTATTTGTTGCCACTCATTATTACGGACTCAAACATAACGGACCGGTTAAGTACGTTAAACATATGATGGGAGAGCCGAGATGGATGTCTCCAATGCTGTTTCCGCTGCATTTATTGTCGGAATTCTTAACACGTCCGCTGTCTCTTTCAATGCGTCTTTACGGAAACCTGATGGGCGGACACACTGTACTGTCAATATTTATAGGGCTTTCTCCCATATTGCTGGGTTTGATTCCTATACCTATACATTTTCCGTTTGTTTTATTGGATTTACTTTTAGCATCACTCCAGGCCTTTATTTTTGCATTTCTGGCTAGTTTTTACATAGCAGGGTCTATTGGAGAGAAACATTTATAATTTTTAAAGAAGGAGGATTTTAAGAATGATTTATTTTGCATGTTTGGCGATTGGTATTGGTATGCTGGCTTTTGCTTCTTTCGGTTGCGGAATAGGCCAGGGAATTGCGGTTGCCGGAGCTTCATCCGCTGTAGCAAGACAACCAGAACTGTTTGGAAAAATTCAGATGCTCATGTTTATTGGTCTGGGATTTATCGAAGCATTGGCAATCTATTCGTTGGTTTTGTCCTTTATCTTAATGGGAAAACTTCCGGACACAGGAGCAGTTTTAAAAGTACTTGGGCACTAATATAAATTCAAAACCTTTCGCGGTATGCCTGACGTGTTAATACCGAAACAGCATGTCCGTGCAAAGACTTATTGAACTGGTGCAGTAAGATAAAAGCGGTAACAAGGGAGAATAAATGTGGGGAATTTATTAAATGCTTTAGGCGTTGATTTCAAAATGGTCTTCATTCAGGCAATAGGTTTTTTGCTTCTGTTGTGGCTGATGAAGAAGTTTCTCTTCGGCAAGATTAAGGACGTAATAAAATCCAGGGCTGATGAGATAAAAGATACGTACAAGAAAAGCGAAGATGATAGAGCTGAAGCTGAAAGGCTGAAAGTAGAGTATCAGCAAAAAGCGGTAAAAGCTGACGAAGCTGCTGAGGCAAAGATCCAGGCTGCAGTAGACAAGGCCAAGGGCGTCAGTGACGAAATGATGAAGGAGGCGCAACAGGCCGTCGCAGATGAGAAAGCCAGGGCTCAGATGAATATCGACATGGAAAGAAAGAAAGCACTGGCAGAAGTAAGAAACCAGGTTGTTGATCTGACAATTCTTTCAACCTCAAAGTTGATTGAACAGTCGACAGAACGTGAAACAGCAGAGAAATTAGTGGATGATGTTATAAAGGGAGTGGGGAAACTGTCTTGATACAAGAGAGCTTAGTAGAAGGTTATGCACAGGCCTTGTTTGAAGTGGCCGTTGACAAGGGCGATACCGGAGATATAGAAAAAGATCTTGATGGTATTAAGCAGCAGCTTAGTACACATAAGGAATTTCGTGGTATTCTGTACCATCCATCAATTACAAAAGCTGATAAAAAAGATATTGTTGATAAGGTCATTGTGTCTCAGTGTTCCAGTAAGTGGGTTAAGAACCTTCTCTGTGTTCTTATTGATAAGCGCAGGGAGAGGGTGCTGGATTATCTGCCGGACGCATACAAAAGCGTTGCAGGACGAATAAGGGGTATTATACCCGTAAAAGTTCAAACAGCAATCCCATTGACCGAAGACAGGCTTACTAAATTGAAGAAAAAGCTTGAAAAACTGACGAATAAAAAAGTAGAGATAGAAACTGAAGTTAATAAAGATATCATTGGTGGAATGATAATCAGAATTGAAAATAAAATAATTGATGGAAGTATCGTTAACCATCTGAAAAATTTAAAAAAGAGTTTGTTAAAGACAGCCTTTGCTTAAGGGCGTTTTCATTTTGTGGGGGTATATGAGGTATGACTGTAAGACCAGATGAAGTTGCTTCGATAATAAAGCAGGAAATTGAGAAGTACGAAGATAAATTAAAGATGGAGAGCGTTGGTACAGTTCTTCAGGTAGGAGATGGTGTTGCCAGGGTTTACGGGCTGGATGACTGCATGTCAAACGAATTGCTGGAGTTTCCGGGAGGAACTTACGGAATAGCCCTTAACCTGGAAGAGGACAATGTCGGATGCGTTTTGCTGGGCTCCGATAAAGAAATAAAGGAAGGCGATACCGTGAAGACGACAGGAAGAATTGTAGAAGTTCCTGTCGGAGAAGGTATGCTCGGAAGAGTTGTTAACGCACTCGGACAGCCAGTCGATGGAAAAGGGCCAATAGTTTCAGATCAGTCTCGGCCAGTCGAAGGTCCTGCACCAAACGTTGTCGAAAGGCAGCCGGTTGTTCAGCCGTTGCAAACAGGTATAAAGGCTATCGATTCCATGATACCGATTGGCAGAGGTCAGAGAGAATTGATAATTGGCGACAGGCAGACCGGTAAGACGGCGATCCTCATTGATACAATCCTGAACCAGAAGGGAACGGGAGTCATCAGTATATATGTGGCGATCGGACAGAAACTTTCTACTGTAGCGGGTGTAATTAAAACTCTTGAAGAAAAAGGTGCTATGGAGAATTCAATCGTTGTTGTTGCTTCTGCAAGTGATCCTGCACCTATGCAATATCTTGCTCCCTATTCAGGCTGTGCAATGGGAGAATACTTCAGAGATAAAGGCGGACATGCTGTTATTATGTATGACGATCTTTACAAACATGCTGTTGCGTATAGACAGGTCTCATTACTTCTCAGAAGGCCGCCTGGCAGAGAGGCATTCCCCGGAGATATTTTTAATCTTCATTCCCGTCTGCTGGAAAGGGCTGCTAAATTAAATGATGATCTTGGTGGTGGATCTCTGACTGCTCTTCCGGTAGTGGAGACTCAAGCCGGTGACTATGCCGCTTATATTCCTACTAACGTTATATCGATTACAGACGGACAGATTTATCTTGAGAGTGACCTTTTCAACTCAGGTGTTCGTCCCGCTATCAGTGTTGGATTGTCAGTATCAAGAGTAGGTGGAAACGCACAGATTCCTGCAATGAAGAAGGTTGCCGGGGCATTGCGACTTAACCTGGCCCAACATAGAGAGCTGGCGGCATTTGCCCAGTTTGGTTCAGAGCTGGATAAGGCAACACAAGATCAGTTGTCCAGGGGTGAAAGGTTGATTGAGATATTGAAACAACCTCAGTATTTACCGGCACCGGTGGAGGAACAGGTTATAATGATCTTCGCAGCTATTAATGGCCATCTGGATGATATACCGACTGAAAGAATCAAAGAATTTGAAGGCAACTTCCTGCAGGATATAAGAGATAAACATTCAGGAATTGCCATGACGATAAAAGAGAAGAAGAAGATTGATGAGGATACTGCAAGTAACCTGAACAGGGTAATCACAGAATTTAAGAAAGAATTTAACGCTTAATATCAATGGCAGTTTTTCCGTTATACATAATTCGCAGTTAACGGAATAATCATATAAAGAAAGTGCTATGGAAAGTACCAGAGATATAAAAAACAGAATCAAAAGTATTACAAACATCAAGCAGATTACTCGTGCAATGGAGATGGTTGCCGCTAATCGGCTTAAGAAAGCTGAAGGCAGGGCACTGTCCTCTCGTCCGTATACTCAGAACATTACATCTATACTGAGTAATCTGACTGAGTCTACCCCTGAAAAGGCACATTTCTGTGAGCCGAAAGATGAGGTAAAGAAGATTATGGTCTTATTGATTACCTCTGATAAGGGATTGTGCGGTGCGTATAATACAAATGCTATACAGTATGCGCTTAAGTTTCTTAAAGAGAACTCCCAGAAGGAAATATCTCTGCATTTGATGGGTAAGAAGGGGAATATCTTCTTTCAGAACAAACCCTTTACGATCGGGGAGTATTATACCGAGACGGTGGAAGAGATAGGGCTCTCATCACTGAAGGCAGGAGATCATAAAGTCTCTCAAATAGTCGCAAAGATGATTAAAGACTTTGAAGAAGGCAATTTTGATGAGATCCATCTGTTTTACACGAAATTCAAAACCGTGATGAAATCTGATCCTGCCCGGGTCAGGCTATTGCCTTTAGAAAATATTGATGCAGGTGCCGGAGAGGCTGAAGGCAAGAAAGCGTTGCAGGGAGACTGCATTCTAGAGCCGTCGTCAGAAGTAATCTTTTCGAAGCTGCTGCCTAAATATCTTGAATGCCAGTTACGTCAGGCGATTTTTGAATCGTTAACGGCAGAATATGCGGCGCGGAGAGTTGCGATGATTGCTGCGTCAGAAAATGCGGAAGAGATAATAGGTGAGCTTACTCAGGTGTATAACAAAGCAAGGCAGGAGGCTATTACCAAGGAACTGCTGGAAGTTGTGTCTGGGGCAGAGGCAATGGCAGGCTAAATGTTGGTGGGTTCCATCTGCACGCTTATGCGTTTAAATATAAGGAGTTATTTAATTAAGAGATCAGAATTGATTTTGAGTGATAATATAAAAATTAATGATAATAGTATTGTAAGGAAAGAGAGGTAATTACGTTGAAAAAAGGGGAAGTAGTACAAATCATTGGTCCTGTGGTAGACGTGAGGTTTGCCCCAGGGGACCTTTCTCCCATTCGAAATGCCTTGAAGATCGAGGATAAAAAGAGAGATATCAGCCTTGTCGCAGAGGTGGCACAGCATATAGGAAACGATACTGCCAGATGTGTCGCACTGGCTCCGACAGACGGTATGGTAAGGGGAATGGAAGTTACAGATACAGGAGAACCGATATCAGTGCCGGTAGGTCCGGAAGTACTGGGCAGAATATTCAACCTGCTCGGAGAGCCGCTTGACAATATTGGCGACGTAAAGGCAAAGCAACATTATCCGATTCATCGCCCTGCACCAACTTTTGAGGAAAGGGAGGCGGTAACCACGGTTTTTGAAACCGGCCTTAAGGTTGTTGACCTGCTCGCTCCTTTTGCAAAGGGTGGAAAGGTTGGTCTGTTTGGTGGTGCGGGTGTGGGAAAAACCGTTCTAATTATGGAGCTGATCAAAAGTATTGCCAGTGAGCATGGAGGATTCTCAGTTTTCTCCGGTGTGGGTGAAAGAACAAGAGAGGGAAATGACCTCTGGCTTGAAATGAAGGAATCCGGTGTTTTAGATAAGACCGTTCTGATGTTTGGCCAGATGAATGAACCTCCGGGTGCAAGATTAAGAGTTGCCCTGTCAGGACTCACCATGGCAGAGTATTTCAGAGATTCTGAGGGGCAGGATGTGCTGCTGTTCATTGACAACATCTTCCGTTTTGTACAGGCGGGCTCGGAAGTATCAGCGCTGTTGGGACGTATGCCATCTGCTGTTGGTTATCAGCCAACTCTGGCCAATGAGATGGGAGACTTGCAGGAGAGAATTACGTCAACCAAGAAAGGTTCTATCACTTCGATGCAGGCTATATATGTACCTGCGGATGACTTTACAGATCCTGCTCCGGTTGCCACATTCCCTCACTTGGATTCTACAATATGGCTGTCCAGGCAGATTGCTGAGATGGGTATTTATCCAGCAGTTGATCCTTTGAAATCAACTTCGCGTATTCTTGACCCTCTAATTGTCGGAGATGAGCACTATACTGCCGCCAGAGAAACGCAGAAGGTCTTGCAGCGCTATAACGATCTGCAGGATTTCATTGCCATTTTGGGTATGGAAGAGCTGTCGGAAGAGGACAAACTGATTGTGGGCAGGGCCAGAAGGTTACAGAGATTCCTGTCGCAGCCGTTCTTTGTGGCAGAACAGTTTACGGGAATAAAAGGTAAATACGTTAAGATTGAGGATACCGTTAAAAGTATTAAAGAAATTCTTGACGGTAAACACGATCATCTTCCGGAACAGGCATTCTACATGGTGGGCGGTATAGAAGAGGTTGTAGCAAAGGCAAAAGAGATGGAAGCTAAATCGTAAATTTTCTTCCTCCAGACAGGTTTTATTTGTGAACTGCAGAGGAATGTTTTCCCGCTTGCCCGCCCGGCAACATCGTTGGGACGGGTACTTATTCGGGAAGATAGCCTTCCACTATTAATTAGTTTAAGCGTTCTATTAACGAGGTTAATTTAAAATAATGGCAGAGAGTACTTATAATTTAGATGTAATCACTCCGGAAAAAATAGTCTATAGCAAGGAGGTAACTGCTATAGTTGCCCATGGTACAAGCGGGTATCTTGGCGTTCTGGCTCATCATACTCCTCTTGTAACGTCACTTGAGCCGGGTTCGTTCAAAATTACCGAACCTGGTGAAAAAGTAGTTACAATGGATCTGGGAGGAGGCTTTATGGAGGTGAGAGGAAATAAGGTCGTTGTTTTAGCTGATTCTGTTGAAGAGCAGTAAATTTTTTAGTGGTATACATCAATATCATTTAATTAAGCTGTAGAGTAAGACCTTAGCCCTCCATGACAACATAACAATTATAGACTGCCTCCAGAGGTTTACATTGTAGATAGATGAATTTCAGTTACGTTTTTCCAGTTTTTCCTCGGCCTCTGATCTCCTCAAATATAGCGGAACAAGTGAGTTGATTTCACAACGCATACCCTGTTCATATCTTTCCAGGCCCAATCTGGCAACGTTTGCCGCATCAGGAATACCCAGTTCTTCATCCGGTAATATTATGAGCTCTTTTTGTGTGAAGACCTCTTTGTAGGGTGCAATTCCATCCCCAAAGATTAAGGTGGATTCAGGAAGCATTTCAATAAGGCTGTGCGGTGAAGTAATCAAGTAATCCGTTATCTTCCTGTCTCTGTCATAAATGCACGCATAGACACTCTTTCTCTTCGCATCAATAACAGGACAAATGGTTTTCGCGTTATCATCCTTTATGTTCTCTACTAGTACATCTAGTGTCGGGACATCAATAACGGGTTTGCCCAATCCATACGCAAGGGCCTTTGCACATGTAACGCCAATTCTAAGCCCTGTATAAGAGCCGGGTCCTATACTGACGGCGATCAGGTCTATATCATTCGGATTCCATTTAATTTCGTTAAAAATTGATTCAAGAGAAGAAACAATCTCTTTGCCATGGCTTAAATCCTTACCATATATTTTTTTGCCGATGACTGTATTGTCTTCACAGACTGCGATGCTTCCGGTTAAGCCGGATGTTTCAATGCCCACTACATTCATATTGAATGAGTATAAATATAACTTTTTTTTATGCAAGATGAATGTATCGTTTTTAGAAAAATTTTTGGATGAATTGAGTGTCTTCTGCTCTAAGTTACAGATCTAATGAGATTTAGGTGTGAATTGCTGTTTAGATAGAACTTGACACTCATAACACCTTTGGATATATTACCTCGGAATTACTTAATAATGCATTAATTTGGGATCGAAAACTATGGCAACTAAAAAAGCGTGGGGAGGCCGATTCAAAAAGAAGACTGCTTCTTCGGTTGAGTCTTTTACGGAGTCAATATCGTTTGACAGCCGTTTATATAAATACGATATTGAGGGGAGCATAGCGCATACTACAATGCTTGCGAAATGCAAGCTGATAACAAACAAGGAAAAAGATACGATTATCAAAGGATTGAAAGGCATTCTGAAAGATATTGAAGTCGGCAAGTTCAAGTTCAAGGCTGAGCATGAAGATATACATATGAATATTGAGTCTGCTCTGGTGAAGCGTGTAGGTGATGTTGCTAAGAAGCTTCACACTGCCAGAAGCAGAAATGACCAGATCACTTTAGACCTGAAACTTTGGGCCCGTGATCAGATTCAGGAAATAATAACTATAATTCTCAATCTGCAGATGGTAATTGTTACAAAAGCCAAATCTGTCTGGAACGGTATAGTACCGGGATTTACGCACCTTCAACATGCTCAGCCGATACTGGTTGGACATTACTTCCTGGCTTACGTAGAGATGCTGGAACGTGACCGTACGAGACTGATTGATTGCCTTAAACGTCTAAATCAATCTCCGATTGGTGCGTGTGCACTGGGAGGCACAACACTTGATACAAAACCTGAGATTACGGGCAAGCTCCTTGGGTTTGATTCGCTTTTTAATAACAGCCTTGATGTTGTGAGTGATAGAGACTTTTGTCTGGAATACGCTTCCGCATTGTCAATTATCTCCATGCATCTTTCCAGATTTTGCGAGGAATGGATAATCTGGTCAAGCCAGGAATACGATTTTCTGGACATTGACGACTCCTACTGTACGGGTTCGAGTATAATGCCTCAGAAGAAAAACCCTGATATTCTTGAGCTTATCCGGGGTAAATGCGGCCGTGTGTATGGTAATCTGTTTTCTCTTCTTACGTTAATGAAGGGTCTTCCGCTCTCCTATAACAGAGATATGCAGGAAGATAAAGAGCCGATATTTGATTCATCAGACACGGTTAAGAACTGTTTATCTATCCTTAAAGAGCTGATAAACAAGACTACTCTGAAACTTGACAATATGGAGAGCAGCTGCAGAAAAGGTTTTCTGGATGCTACGGTTTTAGCGGAATACCTTGTTGAGAAAGGGGTCCCATTTCGTGAGGCTCATGAGATTGTAGGTAAACTGGTTGGGGTGTGCAGCAAAAGCGGTAAGGAGTTAAGTGATGTGAGCCTGGAGGATTTTAAGAAACATTCGTCTTTGATTGGCAAAGATGTCTATAAAGTTCTGGGCGTGAAGAATTATATTAAACAATTTAAAAGCCACGGCTCTACTTCTCCTAAGTCTGTAAAGAAACAGATAAGCATGTGGGAGAATAAGTTAAGAAAGCAGATGGCTTGATTATCTTGAAATAGATTTCCCCGCGTTCTCTGTGAACTTCTTGTCCTCGGTGCCTTTTGTCCGGGGAAAGTCCTCGGAATTTTTTATCTGGGGAGCGGTGAATTTTTAAAACTTTGGAGAAAGAAATGACGACTAGTTTTGATTTTTTTAACTACCTGAATAATGAATTATACTGCGAAGACGTAAAAGTAAAAGACATTGTAGAAGAGACAGGATCACCGGCATATATTTACAGCAAAAATTCTATCCTGGAACATTTTATTGAAATCAGGAATTCTTTTAGAGATGTAAACCCTCTTATATGCTTCTCCGTTAAGGCAAATTCTAATTTGTCAGTTCTTAAGGTGTTGGCTGATGCAGGTTCCGGGTTTGACGTCGTTTCCGGAGGTGAGCTTTACCGGGTATTAAAGATAGGTGTAAGCCCAGACAAGATTGTCTTTGCGGGAGTCGGCAAAACCTCGGAGGAGATTAAATATGCGTTGGAAAATAATATCTTCATGTTCAATGTCGAGTCTCCGGCGGAGCTGGCCAATATTGACAGGATAGCAGGGTCCATCTGCAAGAGAGGGAGAGTCGCTCTGCGAATCAATCCTGACATTGATGCAAAGACTCATGACAAGACAACTACCGGAAAGAAGGAGAATAAATTCGGTATTGATTTCGAAAGCGCCAGCCAGTTAATAAAAAACATTGATACTTATAAAAATATAGATCTGAAAGGCATACATGTGCATCTCGGTTCTCCGATCTATTCGCCTGAACCTTATGTGCAGGGTCTTGAAAAAGTATATAATTTTGTTCAGGAAACACTTGACGAAAAAGGTAAACAGGGTATTGAGTACGTCAATATTGGAGGCGGATACTGTATCTCGTATACGGGTGAGGAGGTAAAGAGGCCGCGTGATTATGCAACCGATATTATACCGGTAATAGAAAAGCTGGGTTGTAAAGTAGTAATGGAACCCGGAAGATTTATTATCGGGAATGCGGGGATACTGGTAACCAGAACGACTTATGTAAAGGTTGCTACCTGGGGGAAGAAATTTATTATCTGTGACGCGGCTATGAACGACCTTGCCCGTCCGTCCCTGTACGATGCCGTTCACAGGGCGTGGCCTGTGGATACCAATGTGCCTATGCCGGAAGTAGAGCATCCCGGAGAAGAGAAGGCTGATGATAGATTGGAACTGGTAGATATCGTGGGCCCTGTTTGTGAAAGCAGTGACGTACTCGCAAAAGAGCGGTGGTTTCCCGATGTAAAGGAAGGCGGGCTCATTGCGTTCTTCAGTGCCGGTGCATACGGCTTCACCATGAGTTCCAGCTACAACACAAGGCCGCGTACTTGTGAGGTATTAGTAGATGGTGACAGCTTCTCGACTATCAGGAAAAGAGAGACGTATGAAGACCTTGTCACAGGAGAGACAGAGTTTTTAAATACATGATTAGAAATAGAACACAGATTAGTTCATATAAATCTCTATTGCTGGATCAATATTGTAGATTGAACCAGCGGTAGTACCAGAAAATTTCCAAATTTCTTAATTAATAATCTACCAGCATGGACTGAGCAATATTTTTTGCCATCTGTCCTCCATAGAGCACCTCCACCAGTTTCAGAGCAAACTCCATAGCTGTTCCGGGACTGCGGCTGGTTATACAATTGTTATCAACTACTACCCGTGATTCAATAGATTCAGTATTTGAAAGCTGTTCGGCAAAGCCCGGATATGCAGTTGCCTTTCGTTCTGTCAGTAGTCCGTGATGATGTAATACTACCGCAGGAGAGGCACAGATTGCAGCGTACAATTGTCCGCCTTGTTGCTGGCGCTGCAAAATTTCTGTCAGTTCTTTTGAGTCGCGCAGGTTTTCAGCACCAGGCATACCTCCTGGCACAGCAATCAGATCATACGAATCGTTAACACATTCTGAGATTAATTTATCAGCTGTTAGCTTTAATCCATGTGCCATGGTGACCTGCAAAGAGCCGACCGAAGCAACTGTTACAGTAGCACCTGCCCTTCTCAAGACATCTATAATAGTTGACGTTTCAATATCTTCACTGCCATCAGCTATGGGAACCAGTACATTCTTTGACATAATATGTTCCTTTCAGAAAGTAATAAATAAAATGTAATTATTCTGCTGTCAAATCTAGAAGTTACTGAAATTATAAAAGAAAAAAACAGATTGTCCAACCGAGAATTTATTTGCATCTTCAATAATTACAGTCTAACATCAAATAATACCTATACATGGTTTTTCCTTATGAAACTTCCAATATTTTCTTGTCTGTTAAAGCGAAAGGAGATAAAAATGTCTAAGGACTTTCATAGAAATCTATTAAACAAGATAGCAGTAGCCGGGATTATAATCCTTTTTGGATTAATTATTATTACTCATAAAAATACTACAGCAGGAGAAGCAGTGCATGGTGTTGAGAGCGTTAATAAGCTGAAGTATGCTGATCCAGTTAAGGATATTCATCTATATCTGTGTGCATTTCATATTGCAAAGAATAATCCTGATTTTGAGGTAGAAGCCCACCACTACTGTTCAATGCGTGACCTAAACATCATCGAAGGAGATCTTCATCAATGCGTAATATATGATTCGAAAGAAGCTCCTGCCAGACTCCTTGGAATAGAATATATTATCAGTAATAAAACATATCAATCTCTTTCAGATGACGAAAAAAAGTATTGGCATCCTCACGCTTACGAAATTGTGTCAGGACAACTTATTGTACCGGACCTGCCTGACATGGGAGATAAAGCCCTTGCGGGTTTTATGGAAAGCTGGGGCAAGACATTTCATACATGGCCTGATCCTGAAACGGAGATACCACTGGGAGAACCGCTACTGATGTGGTCTGCCGGCGCCGACGGACAGATCAGCAAAGAGGCGCTAGATAATCGTGATAAACAATTCGATATTTCAACAGATAAGCTTCGTGAGAGAAGAAAGATGTATGGTTATCAGGTTCCTGATGTTGAACTACCAAAAACAGTTGGAGAGCTGGGTAGGCAATGGACCAGTGAGGGGCCAGACATACCTCGGAAGCTAGAATAAGAACCAAATATTTATATTTCCTGAAAAGCCGAATTATATATGGATGCTATCTACCAAACCTTTGAAGATGCAGAGAAAATTCTCCTGAATGAAGAAGATGATACTCTGCGCTTCATATTGACCAGACACGGACGGACGCACTTGAATGCAGAACAGAGATTTCAACCCTGGACACCGGAAGGTGACAAACTGAATCCGGAAGGAATGGCTTCTGCAACTAATTTGGGGGAAAGGCTGAAGTCCGTTCCGATAAAAAAGATTTATTCGAGTGACTGGCACAGGGCTATACACACGGCACAGTTAATCAATGAGAGGCGGAATCTTCCGCTGCGGGAAATACATCTTTCAAGAAGTCTGAGAGATTTCAATTTTGGCAGATTGTGCGGTGTGTCAGTAACTGATGCGGATCGCCTCTATCCCGAATTGAAAGAGATAAGAGCGGATAGACTCCATAAGTTTGAGGCTCCAGATGGAGATGCCTTTGCCGATTTTCACAACAAGACTAAGGAAGAGCTCTTGAGAATTATCAGTGAAAACAGTATGGGTAACATACTGGTAGTTTCACACGCTTACGTTGTAAAATGCCTGATTATGGCGGCACTTAATCTGTCTGTGGAAGAGTATGCAGTTAAGATAAAAATTAATAACACCTCCATCACAATCGTTGAACTTAAGGGCAGAAGAATTCCCGGTAGATTGCTGGTGTTAAACAATAGATAAATGGAAGATGTATGATTGAGGGATTAACTGGTTTTCAATCACCAATGAGCGGAGAAACCTATTGATTATCAGTGCCAGCAGAAGAACTGACATCCCCGCCTTTTATGCTCAGTGGTTTATTAATCGAATACGTGCAGGTCATTGTGCAGTGCCGAATCCATTTAACAGGAAGCAAGTCTCCCATATCTCACTCCGTCCTGAAGACGTCACAAACATAGTCTTCTGGACAAGAAATCCAAAGCCTTTGATTCACTATCTGAAAGAACTGGACACGCTCGGCTTCCGGTACTATTTTCAGTATACGGTCATGAACAATCCGCGGCTGATCGATACCATGACTCCTTCGCTTTCTTATTCGTTGAAAATATTTAAAAAACTGTCTGATCTGATCGGGCCTGAAAAAGTTATCTGGCGTTACGATCCAGTCATGATCAGCAATATTACCGATATCAAATTTCACAGAGACACATACAAACAGATTGCAGAAACCCTGAAAAATTATACTCAGCGTTCAGTAATCAGCCTGCTGGATTTCTATCCTAAACTGAAGAAACGTTTAAAAGTATTAAAAGAGAGTGGGGTGGAGATCGTAGACTGTGATAATAGACCAGGTAAAAATTTTGATGAGCTTTTGTATTCTCTGGCTGATGCTGCGGAACAGTGCAGTATGGAAATAGTAAGCTGTGCTGAAGATCCGGATTTGAAGAGATATAATATACAACCCGGAAAGTGTATTGATGATATTTATATAAAAAGAGTGTTCGGGATAGATGCAACTCACAAAAAAGACCCGTCTCAAAGAGAGGCGTGCGGATGTGTGGTAAGCAGAGACATCGGTGTGTACAATACATGCTTATCCGGCTGTCAATACTGTTATGCAACTACCAGCTTTGAAAAAGCCAGTGTCCTGCACGATAAACATGATCCGGATTCGGCATCCATGGTAGATTACGGTGATTCAGTTACCGACAGCTAAAGCTACTGCTATACTTTTATCAGGATTGTATACCCTGCCTAAGCTAACATACCCATAAAAATGCCTCAGTTCACTTATTAAATATTTCGTAAATAATATAAAGGGGGTGATTGTAAATTAATTGTACATCAATGGATAGTCCAATTGAAAAAAACGAAATGGAATTATAGATGAAAAGGATACAAAAGGCAGGTAACAACGATCCAGCACAGAATGATTTGCCTATTCTGTAAGGGTTAACATGGGAAAAAGATTGGATAGTGTATGTGTCAAACAGAATCCTTGAGTTCGGGCTGTTTGTTTTGGTGATACCATTTTGAGTATCTTTTGTCTTCCTTGCAAATATGATCCTTAATCCAATTGGACATCAATAACTGCAGACTCTCTTTTAGTGTACGCAGGTCTGTACTGGATTTTAATGTATTATTAATTTCCCCGATAATAGCATCATGCATTTTTAAATGTTCTTCACGTTCGGGGTATTTAATCTCTTCCATAAATTTAATTTCTGTTTGAAAGTGATCTTCTACATAACTTCTCAAATGATCAATCATGTATTTGAATTCAAGCTGCTGTTCCATTGGGTTTTCAATATCCAGTAACTCATTTGCTATTGCAAACAATAGTCTATGCTGAGAATCAATATCAGGAATTCCTAATCTACAATCTGGTGTCCACTTCATATGCATATTTATTTCTCCGGACTGAAAGATTCCCTGTTACAATATAAAGCAAGCAGTGTGGTTATGTACAACAGGTTTGCGGATTATAACCACTGATGCAAGCGGCAATCAAGATGAAAGTAAAGGTTATTTTTCTATATTTGCTTTGTTTTCCAGAAAGTTCAGGTACATTTTCCTTGATTCAAGTATAAGGTATAATGTGCCTGATACCAGAAATATCTTAATCAAGTCAACCAGTCCAAGAGGAACAGTTTTAAAAGCAGTATTTAATGGTGTATAAAGCACGGCAAACTGCATTAATATTGAAAACACGACTGAACCTGTTAAATATTTACTTGTCTTGAAATCTATCTTAAAATTCTTCGCTCTGTAAGTCAATACGTTGAATAACTGGAACATTACGAGTGTAGTGAAGGCGATAGATTTCGCCTTGACGGATTCAACACCATAACTGTAAAACATAAACAGCGTTCCTGCACCCATTAAAAAACCTACTATTAAAATGTTGTAGATAACATCTTTAGACATTATCTCTTCATCTCTATTTCTGGGCGGCCTCTTCATAATATCTTTGCTGAAAGGATCCATTCCCAGCGCCAGGCCAGGCAGACCGTCTGTAAGCAAATTTACCCAGAGTATTTGAATAGCGATCAACGGCAGAGGCCATCCGATAAGGATTGCCAGGAAGACAACAAGTATTTCTCCAAGATTTGAAGAGAGGGTATACTGGACAAATTGTTTAATAGTATTATAAATGCCTCTTCCCTCTTCTACCGCATTTACAATCGAAGCAAAGTTGTCATCTGTCAGTACCATATCAGAGGCTTCCTTGGCGACGTCGGTTCCTGTAATTCCCATTGCAACTCCAATATCAGATCTCTTTAAAGCCGGGGCGTCGTTTACTCCATCACCTGTCATTGCGACAACATGCCCCTTCTTTTTCAATGCGCTTAAGATCCTTACCTTATGCTCCGGACTAACCCTTGCACAGATTACAACGCTTTCGACTATCTCATCAAGCTTGTCATCACTTAATTTATCCAACTCCTCTCCGCTTAATGCCATGTCTCCTTCCTTAAATAAACCTAACTCCTTCGTAATAGCAATAGCGGTTAATTTATGGTCCCCTGTTATTACTACAGTACTGATACCCGCAGACCTGCATTTTGCAATAGCTTCTCTAACCTCTTCTCTCGGCGGGTCGATCATAGCCTGCAGGCCGATAAAGGTTAAATCCCTTTCAACCTCTTCAGGTTCAAGTGTATATTTTTCAGTTAATGATTTATATGCAAACCCTAGAACCCTCAGAGCCCTGTTTGCCATATCCCGATTAACATCCAGAATTTTATTTCTGTCCTCGTCAGTTATCTCTTTTGCCTGGCCGTTTATGGAAATGTATTTACAGTTATCCAGGATTACATCCGGCGCTCCTTTAATATAAGCAATGTTCTCTTCATTAACCCTGTGAACGGTTGTCATACACTTTCTTTCAGAATCAAAAGGAATCTCATCTATCCTGGGAAACCGGGCCTCTAATTCACTCTTTTTAAAACCAGCCTTTCCGGCAGAGACAAGTAGCGCACCTTCCGTAGAGTCGCCGAAGATCTCCCATCTTTCATTGCAGTTCAACCTCGAATCATTACACAGAGTACTGCTCCTGAATAACAGCTCCAGATCTGAAATGTTAACCTCCTCATCACCAGCCTGCATAAAGCTGCCTTCCGGTGTATAACCATCACCGGTGACCTCTGTCAGCGTGTTATTAGCATAAATATCCCTGACGGTCATCTCGTTTTTTGTCAAAGTTCCTGTTTTGTCAGAACAGATGATATTAGCGCATCCGAGTGTTTCAACAGCAGGGAGCTTTCTGATCAGTGCACTGCGGTTTGCCATTCTCCTGACACCAAAAGCCAGGGAGATAGTAACAATAGCAGGAAGGCCTTCAGGAATGGCTGCAACTGCCAGGGCCACAGAAGCCATAAACATTTCAATTACAAAAGATCTTTCAAACAGATCTGTTGTCAGGTATTCTCTCAGAACACTCATACCAAAGACAACCAGACAGATTCCTATAGTCACCACTCCTAACCATCTACCAAACTTCCTCAGCTTTTCCTGTAAAGGTGACAGCTTCTCTTCCGCATCCTGTACCATGTCCGCAATTTTACCTATTTCCGTATTCATACCGGTAACGGTAACGACGGCTTTTGCGTGTCCCTTTGTTACTATTGTTCCCATAAACACCATGTTTTCCTGATCGTTTACTAATATATTATTATCAAGAGGGCTGGTAATCTTATTAGACGGAACGGATTCTCCGGTTAATGACGCCTCGTCGACCTGGAATGCAGCAATATCAATTAACCTTGCATCAGCAGGGACTTTGCTTCCGGTTTCTAAAAGAACTATGTCTCCGGGGACCAATTCTCTTGAATCTATCTCCGTCTCTTTGCCTTCTCTGATAATCTTTGCCTTCAGCGCGGTTAACTTCTTCAACGCTTCAATAGCTTTTTCCGCCCTAAATTCCTGAATAAATCCGAAAATACCGTTAAGGACTACTATAGTTGAAATGACAATAGCGTCCAGTTTCTCTCCGATCAAAAGAGAGATAACGAGAGCGGCCAGAAGGATGAAAACAATAGAAGAAGCAAACTGCCTGATTAGAATCTGGAGTGGTGAAATCTTTTCATTCTGTTTAAGCTCGTTAATGCCGTACTTCTCCAATCTCTTCCTTGACTCTTCTGCAGTCAAGCCTTTCAGAGAAGTACCTGTAGATTTGATTGTGTCTGATACGTTTAAGTTATAATAATTGACCATGATAATTTAATATGTGTTTCATTCTTTGTGGTCTCTGTTCATTCATGTTAGAAGCTGGTAGTTTTAGGTGGCAGTAAGGAATTAGTGAAGGTGAAGTAATTGAAATGCAGGGGCAGGCAGCTTAGAATATATAACTTATCTATTTTTTCTTTCTGACTCCTTTAAGGGCAAAGGCCTTTACGTCGTCTGCATTCATATCTTCATCTTCTACAAAGAACTCATTCTGAAACATCCACCAATTCTTGTTAGTATTCTCTTCCTCCATAACCTTTATCGGGTCATTGCTCTGCAGTTCTATTAACTTGTTATACTTAGATTTGGAGAGCGAACTTTTGCTAAAACTTTTTTCGGAAGTGAATTGATATTTCATGGAAACAATACCAACCTCAAGATACTCAGCTTTTTTGTCTCTTTTTATCATATCGGTAAACTCTGGATTTTCTTACAAATTAAATAATTAAGGTAGTATCAGTACAATGCACATGTTGAGAAACATACCATTTTCATCTTAAGATTTCTAGTTGTAAATTTTGGGATGAGTTCATCGTGTTTTAACCTTGCCAGAATGCATATATGGTTCAAGAACATTATGGCCGGGTGGAAAGTTACAAATGACGAAAAGGAAAGAAAGAGAAATTTAGTCACATATTTAAACAGATAAACATAGACGTTAAAGTTGTAATGAAAAATACCAGGAACAAAACCTGGCTTCCATAACTTGTTTTAAGTTCTTGAAAAAACACATGTCTGCTCCAATATAGAACAACATGATCCGTATTTAATTATCATGGCGCTATGATCACGGTTCTTATAAATGATAATTGAACAGGCAGTTATGAATACATTTTTTTTGCCACAGCAATTGGTACTGTTTTTGTAATACACAGTATATTGTGGCTGGGCATTGGTTTGAAAAAGGTGTTTAAGCATTCTTATTGTATATTCGGATTCTATTATGTGGGCATAGTTATTTATATTATTGAAATTTATTGATCAGGTGGTTTATGGAAAAGATATGCATTGTAAAAAGAAGAAACAGTATTTCTAACGGAGTGAGGCAGAACAGGGCTTTCATGCCTGTAAATAACCGTGAAGTTTACGGTGGCGCTGATTATGAGTTTGAGAATCTGGCTGATGGCGAAAGCGACAAGATTTCATTGAATCTCACATCTGAGCAATCTGATTTGATGCAGTCTAATGAGCGTTTAAAGTCTTTTGCAGAACATGAAACAAAGAGCTTTGTCCTGGATATGAAGAAGGTAGAGGGGCATACCTTTCTTAACTTTCATTTTAGTGAAGCTGACAGCATGAAATTACTTAAGACGAAAGATGCGTGCAGAATGCTGCAGATCAGTGATGGTTTCTTAATGAGGCTTGTAAGAGAGAAAAAAATTAGGAGCTATAAACTCGGAAGGCTCAGGCGTTTCTCTTTTCAGGACGTTCTTAATTATCTAACCGAAAATATTGAAAAGTAAGAACATTTTTTTAATGAGGGTAATTATATGTATTACGAATATTGGAATTTGAAAAAGTCGCCTTTTGATAATGTTCCTGATCCGACAATGTATGCTGCCTGCCATGCTTCAATGGAGAATGCTATAGCTGAGACACAGTTTGCGATAGAGGAGGGAGAAGATTGTGTTTCGGTGATTGTAGGTGATGTAGGATTGGGCAAGACAATGTCAATCCGTATTATCATAGATTTACTTGAGAAAGAAAAGTATAAGATTGCTTTAATCACCAATCCAAGCACAACTTTTGTCCAGATATTGAGAGAGATTATTGGCCAGATAACGGGAAAGCCATGTGAAGAAAGAAAAAAGGATGATCTGCTGGAAATATTTAACAGGCTTCTGTTTGAGGCCAGTGATGAAGGAAAAAAGGTTCTCATCTTTATTGATGAAGCGAATGTTATGTCGCCTAAGAAGCTTGAGGATTTAAGGCTTTTGACAAATATGCAGGAGGACAGCAGGAATTTGTTCACCATGATACTTGTAGGCCAGATGGAGCTTGCTAAACGGCTTGAGCATCCGAAAAAAGCCAACTTTTTTCAAAGAATTGGAACATATTGCCGGATAGAAAAGATACCTGGCGAAGAGCAGTTAAAAAACTATGTTGAGACGCGTCTTCAGCGTGCAGGAGGATCAGGGAAAATTTTCACAGAAGATTCTTTTCATGCAATTTGGGAATGTTCGGAACATGGAGTGCCCCGCCTGATCAATAAGATTTGCAAGCTGTCGTTGAAGGCCGGAGAAACCAATGAACTTAAAGAAATAGACAGTGAGATAATCCGGCAGATTGGGGAGCGTTTTCAGAAAATAACACGTCCAGCTTCACCGAAAAGGATGCCAAGGAAACGACATGAGAACAAAACGACTTCTGAGCCTGTTAAAGAGATCCGGGATAATCTGGAATTGAATCCGGAGGATCGGGAAAAAAGTTTGATTGAACCGGTATCCGAAAAAGAGATACCGCTGGAACCTGTATTTTACTTGCAGGATGATGGAGATAAAACGTTATTGCATGACGCAGAAGACTCCGGGGATAAAGAAATGTTGGTATGTACAAACGGAACGACTAAAGAGGAGCCTGCTGCTCAGAACGTGATAGAACAGAAAACCGGAATGTTTCAGGAGAGCGTTCGTTTATCAAATGGGCAAGGACACACTGAAGATACTGCTGTTAATCAAGAAGAGCAGGATGAGGTGGATATTGGAGGCCGCAGGTTCCAGATAGATCTCTCTTCCACTCTTATTGAGCAGGCAAGAGCATCTGATCAGGATCAGTGTAACAAACTGGCCGGCACGATAGCTGCCCAGGCACTCAAAAAAAACGTTGAATTGACAAGGGTAGCCGCTTCTGCGGACCCTGTTCCCATATGGAATGAAATAAAAAAGTTTGTACTTTGTAAGATCGGCAGATAAGTGCAAAGATAAGTGTACGCAGTATTGAACTTCAGATTTTTCCAATTCTTAAAGAACAGATTGATGCATAAAAAGAACCTGGCCAGAAGGTGGTTTTTGAAAGGGTGTCGGTATGACAGTATCGGATCAAGACGTGATAAGGCGATAGACGCCTACAGAAAGAGTATAAAATATGACGATAAACTTACCGATGCCTATGTGAACCTGGGATTTATTTATCTTGCGGGAAAAGATTATGAGAAGGCCGTAAAATGTTTCCAGAATGTGGTTGAGCTTGAACCGAAAAATCCTGAAGCGTTCAATAATCTGGGATATGTGTATGAAGGAATGGAACGTTTAGGATGTGCCATGCAGGCTTACAGACAGGCATCAGGGCTTGACCCTAGAAATGTTGAGACTATGCTTAATATTGCCAAGGTGCATGAATTGGAAGGGAACTATCACGGCGCTGTTAAACAGTATAATATGGCAATTAAACAGAATCCGGATAACATTTCATCCCGTTTCTGCCTTGCAGTACTTTATGACAATTATGATATGTTTGATGAAGCCCTGGGTGAGTATAAGGGTGTTCTTGATAGAGATCCTGGCCATTTGAAGGCACTTTTGAATATGGGAAGCCTGTATGTACAGCTCGGGGATAACGACCGGGCCATAAAACTCTTTAAAAAAGTGATAACCCGGGATCCCGATAATGCTGATGCGTGTCGTAAGCTGGGCTCAGTTTATAAAAGTAATGAAAATTATACTGAAGCCACAACGGCTTACAAGAGATTGCTTATGCTTAATCCGTTTCAGGAAGAGGCACATATGGAACTTGCAGAGACTCAATATTATCAATATCGTTCAAAGTTCAATGGTGTTAAAAAAGAGGAGGTCAGGCAGAGGCTTGACTATTTATTGACCATCAACCCGGAAAACAGGAAGGGAAAGAAACTTCTCAAGGAACTGATGGAAGACGATAGAATACTGAATAATGGTCATTCCTGATTGCTGTATTAATAAAGGCTGAAGAAGATAATCCTGCACTGCACCACCTCGGGCTGACATTTGATACTCATCTGTTTCTTCCTGCAACATATTTATTTCAGTGGATATAATTGTGATGATCCCGGTGCTCTTGCAGCCAGAAGTGTACCACCCACCACCGCTAAAGGCAGTATAAAACTGGACAAAAACGGAATCGCAAAAAGAAATGTTAATATTGCTCCAAAACCGGTACAGGCATAAATGTGTCGCCAGAGGAATTTGGCTCCCTGTCCAATGCCTATACTCCTCCTGGATTGTGGATAACTGATATACTGGAATGTTACAAGGAGAAAAGCGAGTATAAATGCAAATATATTTACTATCGGTACCCAGCAGAATATGATGGCAAAGAGAGCGGCAATGAATGCTGTTGCTGTCTTGAACAGATCAATTCCAATAAGTTTAATGTGAGCTTTCAGTGTTTTCTTTGTAACCGGAGGTAATGGTATTTCAGTAATCCTTTCTGACCTCTCTGCCAGTACGTCATTAAATGGGGAAGCTACAATACTGCTGGTAAAAATGAATGTCAAAGCCGCAACCATCCACAAAATAATTTTACCGGACAACATGAAGAACCTGCCGATTAGACCTGCCGGGTCGAAACCAAGACTGGAAATATACTCCTGTAGAAGTGAAATTGCCCAATCCTGTAATTGGCTTATGCCATAGACAAAAAGTACAAAAGTCAAAGCCAGAGGAAGCGCACTCCAAAACAGGAGAGATTTATTAATAAATATCGACTTGAGTGCGCGATATGGAAGGGTAAGTCCGAACCACAGGGACCTGGTCCTTGGAAAATGGATTTTAGGAGGAATTGTATTCATATATTATTTAAGCAGTATCTATCAATGTATTGTATCGTTACTTTTTGTTCAAAAAATAGAACCCCGGTCTCCTGCATATTATTACTTTAATTATGTACTATTACACCATTAAATTTTCTTTTTTTAGAAAGTCCATTTGAGTCGCTTCCTATCTGGTTACGATATATTTAAGTGGATTACAGAGGGTAACAAGGCGGTTATTCCCTATTATATCCCAATTGAGTTTTTTTGAGGGTAGTGACTCGGGTATCCATGCCATTGTAAGATGTATGTGTGTGGGTATTTTGCTGCTCTCTGGTAAGGCCGCTTCTGCAATGATATCGCCTTCACATACACTCTTTCCCGCAACATTGTAATCTCCGGGAATGGTATGTCCGTAAATAGTATGGAGAGTGTTTCCTCCTTTGTTGTTGATTCCGTGTTTTACATATATTGATTTTCCCAGAAAGTCATCGTGAGTGTGAACTATCTTACCGGTATACATTACGGGGATCTTTGTCCTTTTGCCAATGCGGCGAACCTGTCCTGTATTATCTCTATAAAAGCAGAGATCTATCCCCTCATGAGGTGCAGGCCTGAAGCCGTTATCTGCCCACCATGTCTCTATATCCTGAAATAACATTCCAGGATAAAAGATCCACTCCTTAAATCCGTGTGTATGGAGATCACTATTGTACTCTACTAATAATGTTTTAAATGTTGATTTGGGAATTGTTTCGTCTTCAGCTTCCATAGAAATTAATCTCAAATTGGGTTTTGTAATAATCAATTGGTAAAAGTCAGCGGAGCAAAACAGGAAATATCCAGTTTAGAAAAAGGGATTACTGTTCTTTTCTATTCCCACTGTAGTCATAGGGCCATGTGCTGGAAATACCAGTGTCTCATCCGGTAGGGTAAAGATACGTTTGCGGACATGTTCGATCTGGCACTGTGCTGCTTTAGAAGAGTTTGTTCCTCCAATCGAACCGCACATTAGAGCATCGCCGGTAAACACACAACCGTGTCCATAAAACGAGATTCCGTGCGGTGTATGACCCTGTATAGAAATGGCCTGGAATTCTAAGTTTCCGACTTTGATCATTTCGCCTCCCAGTAACTGATGTTTTGCGTCATGAACCTCTCCCTGCCCTGCATAGCTCTCCGTTTTATAACGGCTGTTAAAATCAGGAAGGCCCTCAGTATGGTCCCAGTGCCCATGTGTAAAAAAAAGAAAATTGAGCTGTATCCTTTGGTCTTGAATAAAGGTTTCTACTTCTGTGTTGAAACCGCCCGGGTCTATAAACACTCCGATTCGTGTCTCAGGGTCTGCTAACAGAAAACCGTTGATTCGGAAACCCCCTACGGTAAAACGCTTGAATATGAAGTTAGTCATCATGGCGAAAATTTCTCAGATTGTTTGGTTGTTATATAGATAAATAATAAAAAAATTAATCATAGCGGACCTCTTCAAGATTGGCGGACTGATTAATATCGGTTTCAAGCCACCTGGTGTCTATAAACCGGGCCTTATGAAATACTGTATCGTTAAGGTCGCAGCTCTCAAAAGTACAGCGTATAAAAGTTGCCGCCCTGAAAATCGCTTTTTGTAAACGACACTTTATAAACTGAGTATCAATAAAGACAGAGGATGGAAAACGAATAAAGAAGTAATCTTCATGCTCAAACCTGCAGGCCTGCAACCATGACCCGCTAAAGGATACTTCGCTGAAATTGGATTCCTTGAACCTGCAGTCGTGGAAGGTAGATAAGCCAAATGAACTTAGTTGTCCTGCCGTTTTCTCGAACATGCATCCGGAAAAATGGCTCTCGGTAATAAAGGAATCTCTGATCTGTAAATTTCCCCAACTGCAGTCCCGGTAATATCCTTTATCGCAAAGGCTTTGATCAATTGATACATTTTGAAAGCGGGTGTTCTGAGCCCTTATAAAACGGCTGCGTCCATCCCGAAGCGTGATTGACTGAACTGTACTGTCGATAAGGCACTTTCCGGACATATCTTCCTGTTCTAGATCCCTACCTGGAAGGGTTTCATGAATGAGTACTTTTCTTTTTGGATTTTCCTGCATATTTTTTTTTGCTTCCTGCTTTATCCAGAAATAGCTTCTATCAGTTGTACATCATCGCCATTGAGTTCAAAGTCTATTACCTGAAGATCTTCCCTCATATGCTGTTCACTTGTTGTGCCTGTAAGAGGGATCATTCCCGCCTGCATGGAAAATCGGAATACAATCTGTTCAGGAGTTCTTCCCAATTCTTTTGCAATTGACCGGACTTCAGGATTTTGCATAACAAAAGGGTTTGCGGTTAATAACGAAAAGCCTTCATAGACAATCTGGTGTGTCTTGCAAAAGACCCTTATCTCCCTGTCCCATACCCGATTTGCAAAACATCTGTTTTGGACAACCATAGGTTTGACTTCTGCTTTTTCAGTCAAGAGTTTCAACTGTACAATATTCACATTGCTTATACCAATGTATCTGGCTTGTCCTGTTTTGTAGAACTGCTCAATAGCTCTCCACACCTCCCAGTCCTCATTTCCCAGGCCCGGTTGAGAATATGGACCGTGCAGGAGATAGGAATCAAGATAATCAGTATGAAGGTTCTTCAATGTGCTTTCAAATGATTGCTTTACTTGTGTGGTAAGGTCAGTAGACGGATCATAGGGGATTCTATGATCATGCCCATCGGCAGGGGTAAATTTGGACTGTAGAAACAGGTTTTTGCGGTTTATCCCTTTACTCGCCAACTTAAACAGCGCTTCACCCACTAAGTGTTCCTGGTAATGTCTGGGTTGATTAGCGGTATCAATAGCTGAAAACCCTGCGGAGACTGCCATTTCAACCAGGTCGGTTGTAGCATTCTCTTTCCAGGCGGTGCCATAGATAAATGATGGAAACTTATTACTGTTTTGAGTAGTCATCTCTTTGCCTTCCAATTATTTATTTTGATAATTATATCTTAATTATCCCGGACACAGGACTTGGGAGTCTATATATACTTTTTTTTTATTTGGTTGCGGTTCTGCTTCACTATAGTTATATATGATACACAAAACATTTCAAGTAAGGATTTTAGAATTAAGGTTTAATATATGTCTAAGTTTTATCCAATACATCTGGATGTTAAAGGTAAAAAATGCGTAATTATAGGTGGCGGGAAGGTTGCATACCGTAAGGCATGTAGGTTGAAAGAGTCCGGCGCTGACGTTGTAGTGGTCAGTCCCGAAGTCTGTTCTGAGATGGTTAATGAAGAAGGACTTGTTTTAGTAAAGAGAGAATATGAAGAGTGTTTTTTAGATGGTGCCTTGTTGGTTTTTGCCGCAACAGATAATGAAGCTGTTAATAAAAAAGTAGCATTGGATGCGGAGAAGAGGAACATAATTGTGAATGTAGTTGATTATCCTGATCTCTGTTCCTTTATTGTTCCTTCAACAATTAACAGGGGGGACCTCTGTATAAGTATTTCAACCGGAGGTGCGAGTCCGGCTGTTGCTAAAAGGATCAGGGAAGAATTGGAGACTGCCTTTGGTAAAGAATATGAGGAATATCTGGATTTGTTGACTAAAATGCGAAGTTTGGCAATGTCCAGTATAGTAGACAGTGTAAAACGCAGGAAAATACTCCAGCGTTTGGCGGAAAAAGATATTTTTGATACTGTTAAAGATGAAGGAGTTGAGGAAGCTGAGGCAAAAATGAGAGATCTCATCTTTGAGTAAATGGACGTTTAAAATTAAAGGAATTATGAGACCGAGTTACTGTCTCTTTGTCGTGTTGTTAGATAGAGCATATCTTTTCGTTTCGTTATGGGCGGTATTTAGTCGGTTCGCCAGATCCAAAAATCAGGTTTTACGACAAAAAAAGTAAAATATTCCCGTCTGCGTTCAATAATTTTTCTGCTTGAAACAATTCTTTTTCAGTGATAACATGAATTTCGCAGTTTTACGATTTTTTTATAAATTATACTATTTATGAGGTTTAAGGAGCATTTGATGTCTGAGAATAAGAGTGAGGGAAGAGTTGATTTTAATGAGTTGAAAACCGGTGGTTTTATTAAACAGAACCAAAAAGACCTTTTTACAGTTCGTTTAAGAGTTCCGGGAGGCAGGCTTGACGTTGATAAGATGGCCAAGATTGCGGCAGTGGCTAAGAAATATAGCAGAATGGGTTATTGTCACCTTAGTTTCAGACAGTCAGTTGAAATTATTGGAGTACATATAGATGATTTTGATGCAGCGGTAAAAGAGTTGGCAGAATTTGGACAGCCAATAGCGTCCTGTGGACCGAGAGTTCGTGTTCCGACAGCTTGCGGCGGAAATGAATATAACCCTAATGGAGTTATGGATGCACAGAAAAAAGCACTGGAAGTAGACAAAGAACTTTTTGGTATGAACTGTCCTCATAAATTCAAGATTTCATTTTCTGCCTGTCCAATCGACTGCGCCAGGACAAGAGGGATGGATTTAGGGTTTCAAGGTGTTGTAGATCCGCATTATGAGGACGATCCGTGTACAGGATGCACCTTGTGTGCAAAAGCATGTCTTGAAGGGGCAATAGAGGCGGCAGAAGATGGGAAGCCGATTTTCTACAGAGACAAATGTGTATATTGTGGTGATTGTATAAAAGCATGTCCAACTGATGCATGGACACCAAAACGAAAAGGCTGGGCTGTCCGGGCAGGCGGAAAACATGGAAGGCACCCAAGGAAGGCAGATAACATTATGTTGTTCCTGCCGGATGAAAAGGTGTTGGAGTACATTAGAAAGACAGTCGAGTGGTATAATGCAAATGGCACGAGAGGGGAGAGGATCGGGACAACTTTTGATCGTGTCGGAGTAGAAAAATACAAAGAAGAGGTTGCGCGTCCTTTTATCGAAAGTTAAATGGAAGAGAAGAAATTTATACTATTTCTGCATAGTGGCAACTATGAAAAGTTATATCAGGCTGTGATGCTGGCTATAACTGCCGCCTCAATGGGAAGTAAAGTTTACATATTTTTATTCTTCTGGGCGCTAAAGAAATTTGCGACTGATAAACTAGATGTTATTGATTTTCCTGAGGGGATGCAGGAAGAAGAGAGGCGATTGTTGGAAGCCGTGCCGCAGGGACAGCCGAACATGCTGAAGGAATTATTAAGCGAAGTTGGCCAGATGGGGAATCTGGAAGTTTATGCATGCAGCGGTGCGGTATCATTAATGGGACTGGACGAAGAGCAGGTTAAAAGCAGGGTCGATGACATTATAGGATTGCCTACAATGTTGAAGATGGCTGAAGGAGCTGAAACTCAGTTATTTATTTAACGCTGGCAGTAAATTTGTTTTAAAAAAAAATTGTGATTCATATCAATCAGCATTTAGTCAACAGGATGTTAAAAGAGGCTAAAACCGCCTACCCTCATGAATGCTGCGGTTTATTTGTAGGTACAATTAATGATTCCGGAAAGAAGGTGCAAGCGGTTTATCCGGTTGAAAATAAAAATAAAGTAAGAGCTGCTGACAGGTATGAAATAGACCCGAAAGAGTTCGACAGGATAGATCGGGAAGCAGCAAAAAAAGGATGGAATATAACAGGTATTTATCATTCGCATCCGGACCATCCGGCAGAGCCTTCTGCGTTTGATAAAGACTGTGCATGTGTATGGACAGAGTATTCATACATAATAATATCTGTTAAAGATGGAGTGGATGATGAGCTGAGGTGTTGGCGTTTTGATGTTAGTAAGCAGGACGTTGAGGAGGAAGAAGTAAAGGTAGAAAGACGCGATTTTTTAATTGGCATGTGGTTTATTGTGCTTAGCTTTGTAGTTTATTTCGGCCTGTTCTTCATTCCGCTTTTTCCATTAACAAAAAAAGAGATGGCCAGCTCTGCTACTATAGGTTATCTATTCAGCTGGGGTTTAACCGGGATAGGAATTTATTTTGCAGGTAGGGAAGGTTATGAATTCATGAAGGAAAAAGTTTTAAAAGGTTTTTTTAGAAAAATTATAGGTAGAAAAGGAAAATGAGTAAAACTGTTGCAGATGAAAAAATTGATTTGAGAGGGGTACTCTGTCCGATTAATTTTGTTAAGACAAAATTAAAGCTGGAAATGATGGAAGATGGGCAGGTATTGGAAGTGTTTCTCGATGATGGAGAACCAATGAGAAATGTTCCTAGAAGTGTAAAAGAGGAAGGGCATAAGGTTGTAGAAGTTGAAAAGGTTGACGACAGTTATAAAATATTTGTAAAAAAAAGCTGATAGGATTTTTGTCTGGCTCATATCTGAATCTATAAAAATCGGGAAGTTTTTTTGCGTTCAGATCGTTTTTGTTTTTAAATCCTTAATCTTTTTTTTTACGCTGATTTGATTATAATCAGGTGGATTTAAGAGGGTAATAGGAAATTATATCTGTTTTTAAAAGAAAGAGTTGGGTTCTTCAGGCTGCGTCCGATACCCTAAAATAATGTGTGTATAGAAACAGATTTGTTGGCGGATTTTTAACAACTTTTTTCAAATTAAATGTTGCGTTAAGAGAAATTTGTTGCTACTATGTCCACGTTTGTGTGTCAGTCTTTTTGTTTCTGAAGAAGTTTTATTAAAATTCTTATGTTCCTGGCTATGCCGAAGTATATGGTATTAAAGCTCTGCTTAATATTTAATAGTTCAGTAAATATAAGCTAGGAAAAGTAAAATCGTGGACATCGTACCATCAATATGATATGGGGGTCTGAAACATGGCTAGTGATGTAAAAGAGAATGAAACAGCCAGTGGTAACTTATACACATCCAAGAGAGATTTTTTTACCTTGGCAGGCTGGGCAGTGTTCCTTGTAACCGGGCTTATCTATACTTTGAAGATATTTGGGCCAAAGAGGATCGGGGGATTTTTCTTTCCCACAGTTCTATTTGAACCTTCTCCTATCTTTTCTGTTGGCTTTCCGGCAGACTATGTACCTGGTACCGTAACAACATTAAAGGCCAGGAAGATTTTTGTCGTTCGCGAGGGCAACAGTTTTAAAGCAATATCAGTGATTTGTCAGCACCTTGGCTGTGCAGTGCATTGGACAAAGGAAAAGAATATTTTTGAGTGTCCGTGCCATGGAAGTAAATATTATAAAAATGGAGTGAATTTTGCGGGTCCGGCTCCCAGACCATTATACCACTTTGAGGTTAGTCTTGATGATAATGGTAAGCTGGTTGTTAACACAGATAAAAAAGTACCTATAAATACTGAGTTGGTTGTTTAATTGTCTTAAGTTCATGCTAAAGGTGATTTTTACGAAAGGCGTGTAGATGAGTCAATCAGTAGATTCCAAACAAGGGAATCGAGTCTCCCTTGAATTGGATTGGTTAGAAAAAAATATACGTTGTCAGCATCGATGTCCAGCACATATGGACATTCCCGGCTACATACGCCTGATAAGTCAGGGTAAGTACCAGGAATCGTATAAGCTGATGTTGGAAACTAATCCCTTTCCTACCGTTTGTGGATATGTTTGTCCTCGCCCCTGTGAGTCTAAATGTAAACGTGGTGATTTTGACAAGCCTGTGTCAATCGATAATCTGAAAAGGTTTGTTACGGACTATATATACAAAAACAGAATAAAGATCCCTGCCCCAAAGATAGAAAAGAGAGATGAAAAAGTTGCTATAATTGGAGCGGGTCCTGCCGGTTTAACAGCAGCGTACGATCTCGCAGGAATGGGATATCAGGTTACTGTTTTCGAAAAAGAGTCAAGAGTCGGTGGCATGATGATGTGGGCGATACCGTCCTACAGGCTGCCGCGCGAGCAGATAATGTTTGATGTGAGTAATATCGAAGCTCGGGGTGTTGAGATAAAGTTGAATACATGTATAAAAGCGCCGGAAAAATCAATTTCGAGCGGTAGTTCTGATGAAACACCATCCAGTAAAAAAGGAATGGATGATGCGGTTTCTGCTTTGCTGAAAGAAGGATACAATGCTGTATTTATCGCTGTTGGCGCTCAGAGAGGGAGGAAGCTTGAGGTTCCCGGAGAAGAGGGGACAGAGGGTGTCATGGACTGCTTGGATTTTCTGAAAAATGTGAGTTCAGGTGACCTGAAAAGCCCGGGTAAAACGGTAGCAGTGATTGGAGGTGGTAACTCTGCAGTGGATGCTGCCAGAACGGCTAAAAGGATAACACCTGATGTTTACATAGTTTATAGAAGGACGAGAAATGAGATGCCTGCTCTCAAACATGAGATAGAAGAGGCAGAGCTTGAGGGTATCAAATTTCATTATCTGGTTGCTCCAGTGAAAGTTATTACTGAGAATGGGAAGGCAAAAGGGCTTGAATGTGTCAAAATGGCTTTGGGTGAGCCTGACAGTAGTGGGAGACGAAGGCCTGAACCTATTCCCAATTCCGAATTTGTAATTGATACAGATTGTATAATAACAGCACTTAGCCAGGAGGCAGACCTGGAATTTTTAGGCGACGACAGTGGGATAGAAGCTACCAAATGGGGAACTCTTGTTGTAGATGATGGCCTGAAAACCAGCAAAGAAGGTGTCTTTGCGGGTGGTGATGTTGCAATGGGGCCAAGTACAATCATAGAATGTATAGCGCAGGGACACCTGGCGTCTAAATCGATAGATTGCTATCTTAGAGGAGAAAGCTTTGAGGAATCAAAGGATAAAACCTGGGTCACTCTGATAGATGGAGATTATATCCAGGAGAGGGAAAGTAATTTTGACAGTACTCCTCGTGAGGAAATGGCAACCATACCTAAGTCACAAAGAGGCTCGTTTGACCTGGTTGAGCTTGGTTTTGCAGAATCGCAGGCCCAGATTGAGGCCGATCGTTGTTTGAAATGTGATCTCAGCATTAATGTTGTTGCTGACGATTGCATACTATGTGGCAGATGTAGCAGTGTCTGTCCGGTTGATGCGTTGGAACAGGTCGATGCAGATACTGGTGGTGATCACAAGCCTCATGTTAGTAGAGACGGAGTAGTGATAAGGCATACTGACGTGTGTATCAGGTGTGGGAATTGCAAGGATTGTCCGGTGGATGCAATTAACATGAAGCGCGTATTTTGGGAGCCTAATGAAGATATTAATAAACCAGTTAAAGCATAAGTTGCTGGTAGTGAGTAGAACGTTGGGTTAATGATGTAGATTTGTTTAATAAGTGATATTTAAAAGGGGACGCTTAAATGAATTTAATCTTGTATTTGATCAGGAAGCTTACGGAAACTGAGGTGTGGAAATCAGTATTTCGCCACGGGTATGCGGATACTCCAAGGAACAGGGCACTTCAGACTATAAGCAACGTATGGTTGCATTTGCATCCTGTAAAGGTTCCAAAGCACGCTCTTAAGATTCGGTATACATGGTGTCTGGGCGGACTAACATTCTTTATTTTCATTTTCTTAACAGTGACAGGAGTACTGTTAATGTTTTATTATGTTCCGGATGTTAATCGGGCATATGCGGATATGATTGACCTAATGTATGTTGTTCCTTTGGGGCGTTTATTAAGGTCATCGCATCGATGGGCTGGACATGCTATGGTTATAACAGTTTGCTTTCATATGTTAAGGGTATTTCTTACGGGTTCTTATAAAGCCCCACGGCAATTTAACTGGGTTTTGGGCGTACTATTATTAGTTCTGACTTTTCTGCTCAGCTTTACCGGATACCTGTTGCCTTGGGATCAGCTTGGATACTGGGCTATAATGGTGGGTACAAACATGGGTGGAGCAACTCCTGTTATGGGCTATCAGGGTCCATTTGCCGAGCTATTAGGTGTTAAAATTAATAATGATGTTCGTTTTGCTCTCTTAGGTGGTACGCAGATTGCCGCTCCGTCATTGTTGCGAGCATATGTGTGGCATTGCATAGGAATACCAATAATTGCGGGAGCGTTGATGATTCTTCATTTTTGGCGTGTTAGAAAAGACGGTGGTATTTCAGGGCCTCTATAAATAGTTGGGAGAATTATTTTATGTCAAATCATGCAGAAGCACAGGTTGCAAGCAATAAGAAAACGGAGAAAGTCTTCTCGTGGCCAAATCTGGTAGCGATGGAGTTTATAGCGGCTATTCTGGTAACTGTTTTCTTGCTTGTTTATTCATTTTATGTTGATGCTCCATTAAGGGAGCTTGCCAATCCCGGAGAGCCTGAGAATCCGGCAAAAGCTCCGTGGTACTTTTTGGGATTGCAGGAAATCCTTGTTTATTTTGATCCCTGGATCGCGGGTGTTGTAGTACCCAGTATAATAATTGTTGGGTTAATGGTAATTCCTTATATTGATGTGAACCCCAAGGGGAATGGGGGTTACTGTTTCAGGGACAGAAAATTTGCGGTAACAGTTTTCTTGTTTGGTTTTATTTTCTGGTATGTGCTTATAATAGTAGGTACATATATGAGAGGGCCATTCTGGGCATTTTTCTGGCCGTGGGAGACGTGGAATTTTGATTTCCCAACTCCTCCGCCTTTGATAAGTCTGCCTAACTGGCTGGGTATTTTTGCTCTCCTTATCTATTTTGGGGTAGGTATGTTGATACCTGCAGTAGCTTTCTGGAAATTTACTAAACAGCTCGGGTTTATCAGATACAACATCACTATGAGCCTGTTTTTGCTGATGATGGGAGTAATTGTGAAAATTGTGTTGAGGCTTATGTTCAACATTAAGTACATATTGCAGACACCATGGTTTAATATTTAGGAATTCCGAAGACGTGGATTGATTTATTTTTTCTATTTTTTCGAGAGAAGTAAACAAATGAAAAAGAAATTATTTTTATTATCCAGTATATTGCTGCTAGTTAGCACTCTCTTATGGATTCAGAATATCCTGGAGCCAGAGTGGAAGCAATATCAGGTAGAATATTATGAGAAGGAACGAAAAGCAGTAGAGAAAAAACTGCAAAACACGAATAACGAAGAAGAAATAGCAAAATTAGAGACTAAACTTGCTAAGCTGCGAAAGCCTAAATATGAAATTAAACAGATACTTCTGAAGGGTGATTATGGCTGGGCCCAGCAGACTAACGGGGAGAAAACGGATAGATGCATGACCTGTCATATTGATGAAGCGAAGCTGAATGCTTCTCATAAGACAGTTGTTGATCGATTCCCGTTTGATATTTATGGGTGTACTGTATGCCATGGAGGGTCGGGTCGCTCACTTGATGAGGAGCATGCACATCATGGTATTTTCAAACATAAGAGGGCGATGCGTGAAAGATTGGATCATTCTGACGACCTTTTTTATATGTGGAATGAGTTTGCTACCCTGTCTCTGGAGGATGATACGGAATGGGCCAGTTTTAAAGATAGAACGATTACAGGTGAAAAGGCAATATACATGGGCAGTGGCAAATGTATGAGGTGTCATACCGGATTGACTGCACCGCATGTCGAACGGTGGAAGAGGGTTAAATTTGAAAGCTTTAATGTTATCCAGGAGGCTCCGGATTACATTAAAGGAGATGAGGAATATAGAAAAAAATGTTATGAGTGTCACACAACAGGTTATAACAAAGAGACGGGAACGTATGAAGAAGAGGGTGTTACCTGTGAGGCTTGTCATGGTCCCGGTGAAGTATATGCGTTTTTTATGGATAGAGGCAAGGCCACAGAGGGTCAGAAAATAGCAAAAATCACCCCTGCTTATAACAAATGCGGAGGAACAGAGGGATGCCATAGAACAAGAAGGCATGAGATGCGGGTGAAGTTCTTCAGAGACAGCAAGGTACATGACCCGTACGAATGGTTTAAGCCGAAGTATAAACGAATTGTAACCGAGGCATTAGAGAAGAAGGAAGGTGGAACCGGCGAAGCGATTGATCCTACACTGCCAAAGCACAATATAAGGTTCGTCAGGTGAATTTAGGAGGTATCAGTAAAATAAATTGGTATTAATACAATATGTTTTTTAATGTGTTGTTCTAATATATACTTTGTGAATATTTATGTTTCGTTGTAATTTTTGATAAAAGAAAGGGAGGATTTTCATAATGGATCTTCTGAAAACGTGTGCGATAGTAGTTTTCTTTTCAGTTTTTTGCACATTGCATCTAGCAAACGCATCAACTGAACTGGATTATATGGGCTCAGGTCCGGGCGAATTAGACTATGTGGGTGCTGAAGCTGGCAAAGGAGCCTCCGCAGACAGCGTTGAAGGTCCTGGCTTAGAACCTATCACTAAGAAAATGCATGAAAGAGCTAAGAACTATTATAGTGTAGTCTATCCGTCTGCTGCGGCCAGGGCTCTCTATAGTGACAACGTCGGGTTAGAGAAAGGTGCAGGACCTTGGCAGGATTTTTATAAGCCTAAGCCAATGCATATGTACTGGTTCCCATCACGGCACTATGTAAAGCCGGAAGGGACTTATTACGATCAACTTCTGGAGAAGTATAAGAAAGACCAGTGTATAGAGTGTCACGAAGAGGTTACACCGGGTATTGTTCATGATTGGAGGGAATCAACACATGCAGAGCCGAAGAAAAACGACTACTTCGCTGTAAGGACCAGGCAGATTGAGGAACTGCTTGGAAGGGATCTGGAAAATGTTGATTGTAGCGAGTGCCACGGTAAGGACCATGATGAGCTTCATATGCCTACGCCGGATATTTGCGGTAACTGCCATCCAAAACAGGTTAATGAATATTTGGATGAAATGCAGTATGGTCGTCCTAACCACGTGGACACCTTTACGGCTAATGTAGTGCCGCCATGGTATCCGGAAGCTGCAAGACAGGGTTATTTGACATCAATGTTTGGTTGTGATTACTGTCACGGGACAACTGAGAAGTGTGATATCTGTCATACAAGACATAAGTTTACTGCAAAAGAGGGTAGAAGGCCTGAAGCGTGCATAAGCTGTCACATGGGATTTGACCACCCTGATGCAGAATCCTATATGGAGTCTAAGATGGGTGTGATTTATCATATGGAAGGTGAGGAGTGGGACTGGAGCAAGCCACTTGGTGAGATAGAACCTGGTAAAGATTATAGAACTCCAACCTGTCAATTCTGCCATATGTATCAGGCTGAAGGGAAGTTTGTTCATACTCTTGCTGCAAAGGGTATATGGAGGATGGGTACCGTTCCACCAAAAAGTGTTGAGTTTGAATCTTCACTGAAAGCTTATCCTTATGGTGTGAAATTGCCACCTCTGGATGCGAAGCTGGATATATACTCAGATGCAAGTAAAAAGAAAAGAGAACAATGGATAGAGATGTGCTCAAATTGCCATAGCCCACGATGGGGAAGGCTCTATCTTGAGAATCTTGATGACATGATGTTTGAGATGTGGAAAATGCAGGACAGAGCGCATTTGATTATGGATGGTTTGGCGGCAGCTGACGCATTTGATCCTCCGGTAGCAGAACGAGATCCTTTTCCGATGGGTGACGTTCTTGCAGATGCTCTAGGACCTGGATTATTAGGAGATGCTATTTACGGCGCATTAAAGAGTACCGGGGGTAAGGTGCCAGTATACGGCCCGATCCTGGGAGTCTATACCGTATTCTTCGCAGGAAAGAATAATCCTTCTCAAATAGAGAATATATATACCAACCTATGGTTTGGAGATAAGGCACATGCTTATAAAGGTACTGCACACGTACAACAGGATATATCCTGGTGGTACGGGGCATCTAAAGTCTTTCAGAGTGTAAATGCAATGGAAGCCGAGGCGCAGAAGCTTTATCGTGCTAAAGAGGTTGACAAACTCCTGGGTAAAAAAGAGCGAAAAAGATCAGCCGGTATGGTTGGTGGTATCATTGTGTTTGCCGGCCTTTTACTTGTGGGAGCGGTAGTAGCAGTCAGAATGAGGAAGAAGAATTAAGAAGTTAGATTACTTATGAAGTATAACATGCTATTTAGTATAGAAAGAAGGCGCTCGAATTTGAGCGCCTTTTTTTATGCCTTTTGCTCAGAAAACGATAAAAACCGTTTATTAATTTGAAAATAATTTTAACCTATATTATTAAGGCATAAGAAGCTTATGCATCTAATCATATCTTTATTAACCTTGATTTGTGTAATAAATGCTAATAGAATCCCAATTAGCAGCTTTATAGATTATTAAAAAAGTAAGCAGATGGGTAGGAATAATTGGTTGCTTAAGAATGGTTCTCGGATTGCGATAATAGGTGGTGGACCTGGGGGTAGTTTTTTTGCGCATTTTGCATCTCGTCATGCAAAAGAGGCCGGTATTGACGTATCAATAAAAATATACGACAGAAAAAGCTTTTGCCAGAGGGGGCCACGTGGCTGTAATATGTGTGCCGGAGTTATTTCTGAAAATCTCTTTGATAATCTGGTAAGTGAGGGAATAAACATTGCGGATTTCTGTGTTCAGAGAAAGATAGAGGGATATTGTTTTCAAACACAAGATGAGAGGGTGGTTCTTCATCATCCTGTAGCGGGGCACATACCGAAGATTGTTACTGTGTTTCGAGGAAATGGTCCCATACTATCTGAGCACGAGGGCAATATAAGTTTTGACGACTATCTTTTGAGTCATGTTAAGGAGCAGGGAGTAGAGATAGTTTTCGATGTAGTTAAGGATTTTAATCTGCCGGAGAAAGAAGGAGAACCGGTAAAAGTAATTAGCGGAGAGGGAAAATCTAAAAATGAGTTTGAAGTTGACCTTATAGTGGGTGCTTTTGGTGTAAATACAGGTATGATGGATAAGGTGGGTAATATGGGCTTTGGGTATAAACCTCCAAAGACTGTTAGGACATGCCAGTGTGAAATTACACTAGGACGGGAATATATAGAAAAAACGTTTGGTAATAATGTTTTTGTTTTTGCCTTAGGCAAGAGAGAACTAAAATTTGCTTCCATTACGCCAAAAGCAGACTATGTTACTGTGAATTTAGTTGGTAGAAAGGATTTAACAAGAAACAATCTAATAGAATTTCTTAATCATCCGGCAGTTAAAAAATTAATGCCAAAAAATTGGAGAATTCCAGCTCATTTTTGTATGTGTATTTCTAAAATTCCCGTAACTTATGCAAAACACCCTTTTGCAGACAGGGTAGTTATTTTAGGAGATGCAAGTATTTCAAGGTCTTATAAAAGTGGAATTGAGTCCGCCTTTAACATGGCAAAGATGTCTGCTTATGCGGCATTTAAGAATGGGGTTTCGGCAAAATCATTTAGGAATGGCTATTTCAAGCCTGCAAAAAGGCTTCTGGCCAGAGACAACTTTTATGGAATATTGATGCTTAAAATCAATGATTTTATTTCATCCAACAGGCAATTGGCAAACAGACAGGTAAGGCTTGTAAAATCCAGCAATGATAAGAAAACGGCAATGCAGATTAATGAAATACTATGGAATATGCTTACAGGAAACGTGCCTTACAAAGAAATATTTGCAAAAGCAATAAACTTGCGTCTAATATCTAAAACGCTGTCGTTTGCCCTCTTTCCAGGAATTGAAAAAGAAAAATAATTTTAATAGCAAAAAAAAAGGATTGACTCTCATATGAATAATGGTGGCTACTCCATTAAAGATGGTTCAAAAATAGTCGTAGTTGGCGGTGGGCCAGCAGGGAGTTTTTTTGCATATTTTGCATTAAAAAAAGCCAGGCAAAAAGGCATAAAAGTTGATATTACTATTTTCGAGGGTAAAAACTTTTGTCAATGCGGGCCTCGGGGATGCAATATGTGTCCGGGAGTTATATCAGAAAAACTTTATGGAGAATTGAAGGAAAACGATCTGCTCCCGCCAGACAGATGCATACAGAAGGAAGTCAAAGGTTACTATTTCCATACACATGATGGCTGTGTAGAAGTTAAGAATCCTAAACCATCTGCAGATAGAAAAATATTAACAGTTTTTAGAGGTGATGGTCCCATGTTTTCACAAGATTCTGAAAGGAGGAGTTTTGACAACTTTCTTTTACGACGAGCAGAAAGCATGGGGGCTAACGTTAGTTCTGATATTGTAAGTAATATAATTTTTCCATCAAATAAGAAAGAGCAGGTAAAAGTTTATTTTGGAAAGAAGGGCTCCTGGAGAGTAATGAATGCTGATTTGGTAGTGGGTGCGTTTGGTTTGAATACCGGTATGGTGGAGAAAGTAAGGGGGCTGGGAATTGGATATATCCCTCCGAGAACTGTTAGAGCCTGCCAGGCAGAGATTTATGTTGGCAATAGAAACGAAAGTAAATACCAATATAGTATGGTCCATGTATTTTCATTAGGTATAAAACCGATTACGTATTCATCCTTAACACCAAGAGGAGACTACATGACTGTCACGTTAGTTGGTAAAACTGATTTGAATAAGGATCATTTGATAGAATTTCTCAAACACCCTATTGTGCGGCGTGTTTTTCCAGAAGAAGGTTGGAGGCTGCCTAAGAACTATTGTGTCTGTTTTCCCAAGATAAATATTTCTCAGGCCAGGCATCCATTTGCAGATAGATTTGTTGTTATTGGCAGTGCAGGGATTTCGAGATATTATAAGCATGGTATTGAATCTTCTTTTGCTTCTTCCAGGATAGCGGCAAATTGTATTTTTGAATCCGGTGTTTCTGAAAATGCATTCAGAAAAAGTTTTTATAAGCCGGTTGTGGAAGCCTTTGGGTCTGATAACTTGTATGGAAGATGGGTCTTTGGCCTTAACGATTACATTACTTCCAGAAGGCGTATTTCTGCCGGTTATTTTTCATTCCTTAAATCAGACAAGAAATTACCTGTTGCCAAAATACAATTACAATTTTTATGGAATATGTTTACCGGGAGTATACCCTTTAAGAAGCTGTTCATCAAGGTGTTCGATCCGGCTTTACAGTTAAGACTATTACCTGTTACTGTTATAGTCTGGACGAGACAGGTATTGACAACAACTTTTGGCAATGGAAGGTTAAGGCGTCAAAGGATATTAAAAAGCTTTGCCGATAGGGGGCTGGGCCCTCTTGAGGATGGTCAGACGGTAGTTGTAATTGGGGGCGGGCCAGGCGGAGCAAGCTGTGCGATTACGCTCAGCAGATTGGCAAAAAGATGTAACATAGATTTGAATATAATATTATATGAGGGTAAAGATTTTGGAAAAGATGAGCAGTTTAATCCATGTGTAGGTGTATTATCTCCACCTATAGAAGAAATATTAGAAAAGAAATTAGGCATTCAGTTTCCACATGAGCTTGTATTGGAGAAAATACCTGCATATTATTTGCATTCTGATGAAGAAGATATAAAGCTGGAAGGTAATGGTGAGGTATCATCTGCCGTAAATAGAATGTTATTTGATAATTACCTTATTAATTGCGCGAAGGATGCAGGAGTAAAGGTGATACACGGTAGAGTTACAAATGTTGATGTTGAGCCTAGTGGTGTAATGGTTTATAGTGAAATTGATAATAGGCGGGCTGATGTTGTCGTTGGGGCGTTTGGTCTGGATGAAGGGGCTTGTAAGGTTTTTGAAAAGGCAACACCTTATCGAACTGGACGTTATATGAGTACGATTCTGACAAGGTTTTATCCGGAAAAAGAGGAAATGGAAAAGTTTGGAAATTGTATACACGCATTTCTCCCTTCGCTGAGAGGGATAGAGTTTGGTGCGATAACCCCCAAAATTGATCATCTTGATATTAATATTGCCGGATCAAAGATTAATTGGCGCTGGATGGATAACTTTCTTTTAATGCCACAGGTTACCAGGGTTTTACCTGCTAACTTTGCTATGCAGAGGCACGATTTATTTTATAGCCGTTGGCAGTTTCCAACTTCCCCGGCAAAAAATCTCTTTGGTGATAGATATATCACAGTAGGTGATGCAGCAGGTATTATTCGAGCATTTAAGGGTAAAGGTGTGAATATTGCATGTTTGACAGGGATAAGAGCAGCAGAGGTTATGATGGATGATGGTATATCAAAAGAAGCTTTTAAGGGTTATTATAATAGTTTTGCTAATATAACCAGGGATCTTCCTTATGGACGCTTAATTAGAATGTTTGCGGGCTTTAGTGCTCATTTTGGACTGTTTGGTTCCATGATCCAACTGGCAAAAGAGGATAAGAAATTTAGAGTAGCTTTCTTCGATTCAGTTGCAGGTAGCAAGATGTTTAAAGAAATAATATTTGAAACTATTAGCTTGCATTTATCCTTAAAAGTTGTGAAAATTCTTGTTGTGTGGTTCTTTAAGCAATTTTCGTTTATGTCATGGGTAGTGAAACCTATTAGTAAGATTATAACTAATAAACAAACGTGAGGTTGATGAATATGGCAAAAAAAGGGATTTATATTTTGGACGTCTTTAAGAAAAAAGGGCCTTTATCTATAATCCTTGAACAGTTGGGTTCCGCGCTGAGAGCCTTTGAAATTAAATCAATAAAAAAGAAAATGATACTTGTGTTTTTAGTACTGGCACTTATTCCATTATTGGCAATGAGGCTTGTTGTTTACCCTAAAGCACAGGATGCATTACAGTTGTCTTTAGTACAGAATCTGCAAAGTGTAGGGCACAAGCAAGCAGAACTTATCAAAGGTTGGACGGAAGAAAGAAAGGGTGACGTGAGGGTTATTGCAGAAAATCCTTTTACGCTACTTGCTTCCAGGATAGAAATGAATGATAAACGGTTCTGGCGCCTTCTGAGATACACCCACTACATAAGATATGAGTATGATTATAAGGAGGTTCTTATAAGTGATACGGAAGGTATTATTCATATCTCTACTCAAAAAGGTAGGATTGGTGCGGATATTTCAGAACTGGAATATTTTAAAAAGGCGATGGATGGAGAAACATTTGCATCACAGATTTATCCTTCAAAGGAACTCGTAGAAAATAAATTCGGTAAAATGAAAACAGGTGTTCCGACCATGGTGGTTGCAACTCCAATTACTGACCGAAATAAAATAATGGGTGTTGCATGCCTCAGGGTTGATGTTGAAAAAATAAGTGAATTAATGAAAAGTATAAAGCTGGGAGAAAGCGGCGAAACATATCTTGTTAATAAGCAGGGTTATATGATAACAGAATCTCGATTCGGAACTGATTTAAGAAATAAGGGCCTTATCGATGTTGGTACTACTCTTGAAATTAAACTAATCAATCCTGAAACGGGGAAATTGACAAAATCTGTTGCGGAATGTTTGAAAGGGCATACCGGGTCTGATGGAGAGGGTTATATAGATTATCGTGGAATTAAAGTAATAGGATTCTGGCAATGGATTCCGGAACTGGATTGGGGTGTAATTGCAGAGATTGATTATGACGAAGGTTATATTGAAGTTCACAGACTGCGTAATAGCGTTAATACAATTATGATTATAGTTTCTTTAGGGGTAGTTTTGCTTGCCGTTTTCATGGGGCAGAGGATGGTGGCGCCAATTCTTTATCTTACAGATGCAACAAGAAAAATGAATGCAGGAGATCTTACGCAAGAGGTAAATATTCGTTCCAAGGATGAAATAGGAGAACTTGCAGTCTCATTTAACATGATGACCAGGACCTTGAAAAATAGAAACGAGGAGCTTCAGTCTTCTAACATTTTTATGGAATCAATGTTTGATGCTATAAGAGATCCTATGACGGTTTTGGATAAAGATGGAACCATTAAGCAAGTTAATAAGGTTGCAATTGATACTTATGGAGAGAATATTGTCGGAGAAAAATGCTTCTGTGTTTATAAAGGTAGAGACTCTATTTGTGAACAATGTCCCACAATGAAGTCAATTGAAACATTATTACCTGCTACGGCAGAGCATTATGTTAAAAGGGACAATAAATACGTGTTCATTGCCTCTTATCCTATCTTAAATAAAGAAGGAAAATTAGAGTCAATAATAAAACTGGTTAGAGACATCACTGAGCAGAAAAAACTTGAAAAGGAACTTCAGGAATATACAGCGAATCTGGAAAAGACCGTTGAGGAAAGAACAAGGGACCTTAAAGAAACAAATGAAGAACTAAAGCATCGAAGCATAGAGATAGAAAAAGCAAATGAAGAACTGCGCAGCCTTGATAAGATGAAAGACGTAATGATCCGGGATGTAACTCATGAATTAAAATCACCGGTAGCGCAGGTTCAAATGGCCATAGATCTTTGGTCTCAAGAGGCAACTAAGGAAAAAGTAGATAAAGAGAAGGGGAAAAAGTTAAGTAAAATAATCTATGATAACATTCAAAGGCTAAAGAAGACTATTCAAAGCATACTGGATTTATCAGTGTTAGAGTCTGGCCGTGTTGCATATCAAAAGGAGAATTTGAATCTGGAGGAATTAGTAAATCAAACGGCAGAAGGGCTAAAATTAATAGCAGAGAAGAAAAAGTTAACATTGACAACCAGGATTCCTGATAAACTACCGGAGGTGTTGGGAGACAGGACAGAGATTACAAGGGTTGTTTCCAACTTAATAGATAATGCTATTAAATACTCTGAATCTGGAGAAATTATAGTTTCTGCTTTGAGAAGGCCCAAGGATATAGAAATAGCTGTGAAAGATCAAGGAATTGGTTTAATTACACCAAAGGGCAGCTTTGATAAGCTTTTTAGTAGATTTTACCAGGAAAGGGCAAGCGCTGACGGTTCTGGGGTCGGTCTTGCTATCTGTAAGAAGATTGTAAATGCCCATGGTGGTAAAATCTGGGTTGAAAGTGAGGGTAAGGGGAAAGGAACAACATTTAGGTTTACGTTACCAGTAATCTCTGATAGACAAGATGGGCCAGATGTTTCAAGCTCAAATCCTGAAGAGGTAGCGTAATTTTAAAGATGGAAATTTCCAGTACGATTTGTATAGTATAGAGTCAGTAATTAAGGGGTTTGGCGTTACGATACTTTACCAGTAATAAATATAAATGTTCATGAGTTAATGGATGTGGATTTGTGGACTGATGAAAGGAGAATAGAGAATGGGTAAGACGATAATGATAGTAGAAGATGAACAGGCATTTCATGACCTTTATTCTATGATGCTTGAAGACACGGATTATGATATTGTGCGTGCATATGATGGAGATGAGGCGCTGGCGAAATTAGAGGAGAAGAAGCCGGATTTAATTATCCTCGATATACTTTTGGATCTGGTAACCGGAGATACATTTTTTCTATATATAAAGGGTATGCCTGAATATTCTGATATTCCGGTAATTATTTGCAGCAGTTTCTCTCAAAAAGCATATAAAAATTTGAAGGATATGGATCCAAATCTTGTGTTTCTTGAAAAGCCGTTTACTAAAGAAAAAATGATTGAAGAAATCAAGGCCAAGATAGGGTAAGGAAAAAGGAAGTGCCTGGAATAATCAAATAAAGCTGAACACTTATACTCTATTCAAAGCACGGAGATTCACCTAACGCTTTGATTGCCGATGCGTTTAGCCATGTTGGAAATCTGTTTAAGATAACTGATGAACTTAAAGCAAAAGCTTGATAGTTTTGCATAATATGGACAACGGGGGGGTTCTATTGTTATTTTGTCATTAACATGGAGATCTCCGCCCTCAATTATCCTGCAACGGATACCACCTTTGTCATTCATTGCATTTTTCGCACCAAGGCCAATTTTCTTTTCCATGTTCCTACACGGATCACATTTATCTTCTACGCGAACAAGTATTTGACCTATGCGTAAATACTGGCCAATCAATTCGTTGAGTTTGATGCCTTTAACCATAATCTGGCGTCTGCTTGCACCATCTGGTATGTCGTAACCAAGTTCGTGGGACATTGCGTCTATACTTTCGGCTTCTATTAAAGTGATTTGTCCGATCTGAAATTCTTCAGAACGGTAGTCATCTACAATCCCAAAATTTGAACGTACAGTTACATGGTTACGAGGTTCAGCGACCTCACCTTTTTTTACAACGATGTGAATTGAAATAATTTCAGCCATATCTGTTTTTAACGCTTATCGATTTTATAATGAACCAACCTGCAAAGCAACCTATAACATAATGAGGGAAGTCCCACCATACAAACGTGGTTCCAATTAAAGTCCTGCCTAGAAAAGTAGAACGTATAGATTCAAGGAATACAGGGTGCCATAATTGCATACATTCAAGTAAACAGGTAACCCCTAGAACTATGCATGCTATCCTGAGGGCAGAAACATGAGGAAAGAATAAGATTAATACGATACACCAGAACATTTCGTAAAGGATACCTCCGGCATAATTATTAAACCACCATGCACCTGGCCCTGCATAGTATTTGCTTGCAAAGCCAAGTGGAGTTATTATTAGAAGTAATACGAAACTGCGTACATGGGGTGTACTAAACACTCCTGATATCCTTATAGAACATTTTCTTATTTATTGGAGTACAGTTATCATGTCATTACCTTAATACATATCTTTCCATGTTTTTTCGAATAAAAGGCGCTTTTACTCCTTTTTGTGTTTTAGCCTTCTAAGATAAAAGTAACATCTATTGTTACTCGAAATTCAGTTATTTTTCCATCAACAATTTTTGCTTTTTGGCTTACTATTTCCAATCCTGTTAAACCTCTGAGAGTTTTGTTTGCTCTATTTATTGCTTCCTGAACTGCGTCTTGCCAACTGGTTGGCGATGAAGCGGTTAATCTGGTTACTCTTGCTACTGCCATGAGGTCACCTCCTCTCTATTTTATTGCAGTTGTCAAATATAATATAAGCGTTTCCATTATATCGTGTGAAGCATGATTTTAAAAAATTATTTTTAATTATATTAAATATTTTAGTGCAGTTTGAGATTTACTGAAATTTTACATATGTTTTTCTATTTGGTCACTATTATTAAATATTTATGTAACGTGAAATTTACCATAAAAAGTAACTGTACGCATATTGAAATAAAGTAAAACCATCTAAATTTATTATACTGTTCATTTGAGATGAGGTAATCAATTTTTCTTGTTGATTCATGGATAAGGTTTATTTAGAATTAACTAAATATTATAGATTATAGTTTTTTTACATAGATTTAATGGGAAAAATCATAATTAAGGAAGATAGATGCAAAGGTTGCGAGCTTTGCATTGATGCATGTCCTTACGGACTTTTAAAAATGTCTGTTGAGGTGAATCATTTTGGCTATCACACTGCACAATTTGTAAACGGTAATGGAAAAAAATGTACAGCGTGTAAATTTTGCGGGTTGATGTGTCCAGACTATGCTATCGATGTTTATGAATAGCTTTGCCACATCATATTATATTCTTAAAATAAAATACCTCAAAACTGTTTGGAATAATTAATACAGTCCATTCTTATCTCCTGCTTTGTGAGTTCTTCGATATCTGTTTTTTTAGTAAAAGTTTCTTGCCTTGCTAATATTTGTTGATATGATTGCTTAATAAATATTTTTATAGGTAATTCAAATGTTTAAATCTACAACCATATTATCAGTAAGGCATAAAGGTTCTATTGCCATAGGTGGTGACGGACAGGTGACGATGAGTTCCTTTATAGTTAAAAAAGAGGCTTGCAAGATACGTAAATTATATCATGAAAAGGTTTTTGTTGGTTTTGCCGGGTCGGCTGCAGATGCCTTTGCTCTAATGGAAAGGTTTGAGTCAAAATTAGAAAAATATCAGGGTAATGTGCTCAGGAGTGCACACGAACTTGCCAAGGACTGGCGTACAGATAAGATCTTGAGAAAGCTAGAGTCGCTGTTAATAGCTGTAGATAAGGATTGTTCCCTTCTTGTTTCCGGTAACGGAGAGATCATTGAGCCTGATGATGGAATATTAGGCATTGGTTCCGGTGGTCAGTTTGCCACTGCTGCTGCAAGGGCTCTGGTAAAACATTCTGAGCTTAGTGCAAAGCAGATAGTAGAGGAGGCATTAAAAATAACAGCAGATATATGTGTGTATACGAATACAAACATAAGCGTGGAGGAAATTGAGTGAGGGAGTTGACACCGAGAAAGATAGTTGAAGAATTAGATAAATATATAGTTGGACAAAAGGAGGCTAAGAGAGCAGTCGCCATAGCAATTCGAAATAGATGGAGACGGTTGCAGCTTTCTGACGAATTGCGTGAGGAGGTTATGCCTAAAAATATTATAATGATAGGCCCTACCGGCGTGGGAAAAACTGAGATTGCAAGGAGAATAGCGAATTTAGTAAAGGCACCTTTTTTGAAGGTGGAGGCATCTAAATATACAGAGGTTGGCTACCATGGACGTGATGTAGAGTCCATGATAAGAGATATAGTAGAGATAGCCGTTAATATGGTTAGAACGGAACAGATGGAGAAAGTAGGCGAGAAGGCAGAGATTAATACCGAGGAAAGATTGCTGGATTTACTGCTTCCATTGCCTGAAACTAAGGAAGAAACGGAAGTTGATAGAGGAGAGGGTGTTGGTGAGGAAAATGAGAATATGACCACTGTTGTAGAAAAGCATGAAACAACTCGTGAAAAATTCAGGAATAAGTTGAGACAGGGTAAACTTGAAGATCGCATGGTGGAGATTAAGACTCAGGAAAGACCTGTAGTTATGCAGGGAATTGTTGCAGGAATAGAGGAAATAGGAGTTGATTTTCAGAATGTAATTGAAAAAATGATACCGCCAAAGACACAGATTAAAAAAACCCCAATAAGTGAAGCACGAAAAATTATTAAGCAGGAAGAGGCCGAGAAACTGATAGATAAAGAAAAAGTTACTAAGGATGCGTTGCACCGTGCCGAGAATATGGGGATAATCTTTATAGATGAGCTGGATAAAGTTGCAAGTCGTGAATCTGGGCACGGACCGGATATATCACGTGAGGGAGTGCAGAGAGATATTTTGCCTATTGTGGAGGGGTCTACTGTCGTAACCAGATATGGAATGGTTAAGACGGACAGAATTCTGTTTATAGCTGCAGGGGCATTTCACGTTTCAAAGCCTTCAGATTTAATACCTGAGCTTCAAGGCAGATTTCCAATAAGGGTTGAGCTTAAAGACTTAGGCAAAGAGGAGTTTATAAGGATTCTCACAGAACCTAAAAATGCGTTGATAAAACAATATACTGAACTATTGAAGACAGAGAAAGTAAGTCTCCAATTTAATAAAGACGCAATTGAAGAGATAACCGATATGGCGGTTAGAATAAACAAAAGAAGCCAAAGTATCGGTGCAAGAAGACTGCATACGGTAATGGAGAAGTTATTGGAAGATGCTTCTTTTGATGCTCCAGACTTAAATAATAAGGATATTGTAGTTGATGCTGAATATGTACAGGATAAGATGAAAGACATTGTAAAAGATGAGGATTTAACTAAATATATTCTATGATCTTAAAGCATTTTAATATTGCTGAGGCATTAATACCGCTATGTGCCGATTATAATATTAAATTTTTTTCTGGTTTAGGGTTTGGATATAAATATTAAAAGGAAAATCAATGTTATTCACCTTGTTGAAGAGCTGACTATCGGTGGCCTTGAAAAGGTTTTGGCCTCGATAGTTTTGAACCTGAATAAAAAGAAATTCAACGTTTCAGTCTGGTGCTTGAGAGAAGGCGGCTATTTTGCGGATAAGTTAGTAAAAGAAGGTATTGATGTTAAGATACTTCATATTTACACTTCTAGAAACCCATTAAGTATTTACAAATTATACAGACTTCTTAAAATTCACCAATTTGACATAATTCACACCCATGCCTATTCTGCTGGAATTATTGGAAGAATAAGCGCATTTCTTGCCGGAGTTCCGGTAATAATATCTCACAATCATAGTATTTATGACTTTTATAACAGGTACTATCACCTGGTTGAATGGATATTGAGCCTCATCACTGACAGAGTAATCTGCATCTCAGAGGAAGTAAACAGATTCACCAATGAAACACAAAGGATTAATTCCAGGAAATTAATAACTATTCATAATGGTATAGATGATGATTGTGCAGTAATAGAAAACAGGGGCTCTGACCTAAAAAATGAACTGGGTATTTCCCTTAATCATTCAGTTATAGGTACAATAGCCCACCTGGAAGAGCATAAGGGGCATAAATACCTTTTAGAAGCAGCGTCTCTGTTATTATCATCAAAAAGAGATATAAGCTTCTTATTTGTAGGTGAAGGAACACTAAAGGAAAAACTGAAAAAGCTTTGTGTAGACCTCAAGATTGAAAATAACATAATTTTTGTCGGTGAACGAAGTGATATATCTGAAATATTATTCTCAATAGATATATTTGTTCTGCCCTCTTTAAGAGAAGGTCTGGGTCTGGCTATTCTAGAGGCAATGGCATGTGGCAAGCCTGTTATAGCTACAAATGTAGGAGGGATTCCCGAAATTGTAAAAGATGGGGTAAGCGGGATACTTGTCCCCCCTAAAGACCCTAAATCTCTTTACAGGGCAATGAGTGACCTGCTGGATGATAGAGAGAAATGTGAAGAGATGGGCCGTTTTGGGAAGAGAGTGTATGATGAAAGCTTTCGTGCCAGAACTATGGTTGGTAAGATTGAGGATTTGTATGGATTTTTCATAAATAAAAAGGTTTTAAATTGATAGGGATCTTAAGAATACTGATAATAGCGATGTTGTCATTTTATACACTGCTGGGTTTTTTAATGTTTTACCTGCATTCTAGAATAAATATCTATACTGATGCCAAAGAGTATATTACGGCAAGTGGTGATAATATAGCAATTTTTGCTGCACATCAGGATGACTGTGTAGTCATGGCGGGTGGCTATGCAATACAAACAATGAAAAAAGGCGGAAGCGTGAATGTTGTTTATATATTTGATGGTGAAACGGGAAACGGGAGAAAAAGAAATATAACAAGGATGAATGAATCATTCAGCGCATGGAAATTAGCAGAGGTTGGGAAGGAAGATATCATCTTTTTAGACTATGATGAATACTTTGGGTTAATTGATAAAAAGAAAATAGAAACGTGCATAGAAGAGGTGACAACTCTGCTGAAAAAAAACAAATACGATATAATTTTTATACCTTTATATGAGGGAGGACATTATAAACATGATATAACTAACTACATTGTGTCCCGGGCGCACATCAGGAGTGGAGTGAAAGGAAAGCTTTATGAATGTCCTGAGTATAATGCCTATTATTCAATAAAAAACACTCCAGAGAAATTTCTTTCGTTAATATCCAGGTTTGTGCCATTCTATGAATATAGGCCGCCTCCTTTATTTATTAGACAAGATAATAGATTGTACCTGGATATGAGTGATGAAGAGCTGATACTGAAGAGAAAAATGCTTAAAGCCTTCAAGACGCAGGACGTAGAAAGATTATTAAGTTTATACGGTTTTAAGGATAGTTATCAGTTATATACCGGATATGACTATTCAAAGCCGCCATTTGACTATGAAAAATCGTTGGCAAAGGTTGTTAATAATCTTAAAACAGTTCCCATTTTAAGGTCAATCCTATGGCACCTATTTGGTAAGACAAAGACACGGCATCCAGACCCGGATTATATGATTACGAGGTTAAAGATAAATGGATGAGTTGAGATTTGTTGAGTACTTCAGGATAAGGTTGAGATTGTATAGTACTTAGATCTGATATTATGTATTTTTTATTATAAAAGAATTGGAAAGAAGGAAATGTGATGTAAATGGAGAGAAAATCAATACTGCTTTTGAGGCCACCATATGAATTTACACCATCGAATGAAACTTCTTCACTGCATATTCCCCTTGGCCTTCTATACATTGCCTCTCCACTTCTTAACCTGGGGTATGATGTAAAGGTAATAGACGGCATACTTCCTGATGGAGATATAGATACATGGCAGGAAGAGAGCGGTAATCTATATTTTGGCGTTCGTTGGGAAGATATTGAGCAAAAGATAAAATGTCTGGATTTTGACATAGCAGGGATTTCTGCGCAATTCTCTGTACAATTTAGAAATACAAAAATTCTCGCAGAATTAGTAAAGAGGCTTAAGCCTGATTGTAAGGTTGTTGTTGGCGGAGCACATGCAACTGTCAGACACAAACAGATACTTGAAGAGATACCGGAGATAGATGCCGTAATAAGAGGTGAGGGAGAAATCTCTTTTTCAGAATTAGTAAACAGGTTTTATAGTAATGAAAAGCTGGATAATATTTCAGGCTTAACATGGCGAGATAAGGATAAGATAGTTGAGAATGCAGGTCCAACTTCTATAACTGATATTGACAGTATAATACTTCCGGCTTATGACTTGATCAACATGGAAAGATATCTGGAAGTAATGGAAAGGTTTTCTACAAGAACATATTATGGGGAAAGGCCGGGGATTACAGTTATAACGAGTAGAGGGTGTCCTTTTCAATGTACATTCTGCTCTGTCCATCTTCATATGGGGAGAAGATGGAGAGGTCATTCTCCTGAATACGTAATTAACCATCTTGAACTTCTTACTAATAAATACAATATAAAATATTTCCATTTTGAGGATGATGATTTAACTGCAAATCCTGTACGATTTGAAGAAATACTTGATAGGATTATTGAAAAAAAGATGGATATATGGTGGGATACCCCAAACGGGGTAAGGGCGGATTCCTTTACACAGCAGATTATGGACAAGTGTAAGAAATCTGGCTGTAAGTTTCTTATTTTTGGAGTTGAATCCGGTTCGCAGAGGGTGCTTAATAATGTTATAAAAAAGAGCTTAAAGTTAAAGGATGTTGAGAAGGCATGTTATTATGCAAAAAGATCACATGTTATTTCACGAGCATTCTTTATTATGGGATTACCGGGTGAGAAGAAAATTGACATCTTAAAAACCTCTTATTTTATGATTAAGCTTGCTTTGAAATACAACACTTTTGGTGGAACCGGCTTTGCCATACCTCTGTTCGGTACAGAACTTTATCGAATATCAGTAGAAAAAAAATATTTGAAAGATGATTTAACATATGAAAACTTTGCGATAGCCTATACAAAAAAAGGAATGCTGCATACAGAGGATTTTGATCCTGATTATGTTTTGAAGGTGATAGGTATTACTGAAAAATTATTATATTATTTAGAAATTGTTATTTTTTTTAAAAGAATAGTAAATTCACCTTTATTAATTAAATATATATTCATGGAGTTAAAGAATGGAATTAATATAAAAAAAATGAAAAAAATCTTTAATGAGATAGTCTTCTGGCTGCCAGAAGAAAATGTTTTCCATTCTCAGTAACGAAGAAATAATGCTTATTTAGTATTCCCGCAAGTTGATTTCTGAAACCATCAGGCTTTTCCAATTGCCTTTAGTAGTTCTTTTATTCTATGTGTGTAGGTGTGCTTTTTCAATACCTCATTATGCCCTTTCTGTGCAATCTCCTTTCTTTCTTGAGGATGGTCTATATAATATCTTGCCAGCTCTTTCACTTCACCGATTTCCTTAAAACAAACCAGGTGCTCTCCCGGCTTGAAAAGTGCTAACACGTCTCTTTTCCCATCTACTATTTGAAAACTTCCGCAGCCCATAGTTTCAAACACTCTGGGGCTTGCCTGATAAATTTTGTCTTCGTCAGCCTCTCCTCCATAGCTTCCCATATAATTAATCACAATCTTGGATGCGTTATATATCTTTACCCATATATCTGGTGTGACAGAGCCTCCCCTGATATATTTATTTAAAGGAGAATCGGTATTGACTTTTTCCCAACCCGGACCCCAGACCCCCAAATCAAAACCGGTTAGTGTTTCGAGTAATTTAGCTCTTTCGGGATAATAAGAGCCTACAAAGCATACATCGCATCCATATTTCTTTTTCTCTTCTTTAGTTAAATCAAGAGGCTTGTGGATATCAGGGTCACTTGCAGCATTTAACCATTTTCCACCACGGTTTCCGTGCTTATCATGGACTTCAATTGCATCTGTGCTCTGGGCAAAAAAATAGTCATATGCAGGTACCACCTTTATTGCAGTTTCCAGCACACCGGGACCACCGGGAAAGTCTATAAGCCAGTTTACAGTGGTTACATTAAATCGACTTCTTATTTCAGAGATTGTTTCAGGGTAAAATGTACCACCCCAGTTCACCAGGAGTATTTCAGGTTTGAAACGATCAACACACTTGATTAGACCATTATTAAGCTTGTTCATGTCCCAGCGGTAGAGAAATGGTATTTTTTTACTTATTCGATAAGGGATAGTGTGCTGGCGATAATCATACATTTCCAATTCGTGTTTCAGTTGAAGGATAGCCCTTTCAACATATTCCGTAATGGTTATAAAATTGGGATTATGATATCCGGAATACAAAATTTTCATAATTACTTTAATCTTTTTTGTCTAATATAATTAATAAACAACTCTTGCAATTCATGCCTTAATATATGTATTCTTTATCATCTATAATTAAGCTTTTCAACAAAAATGAAATATTTCAAATTTTAAAGGAATAGCTATTTTGCCTGAAGCCACTTCTAAAAAAATCATCAGGAATACAATTTATAATTCTGCAGGGCTTTTTTGGAGTTATCTCCTCAGTTTTGCTCTAACACCTTATATTATTCATAAAATAGGTGTTGAAAGATTCGGGATATGGGCAATTGCAAATACCGCAATAAATTTTATATTGTTTCTGGATCTTGGTATTGGTTCTTCTTTTGTCAAATATATTGCCGAATATAACACTAAAAAAGACGATAAAATGATTAATCAGGTTATTAATACTGGCTTTGTCTTTTCATTGCTTTTTTGTACTTGCGTGTTTGTAGCTTTTTTATTCATGAAAAACTTTGTTATTGAACTTCTAAAGTTTTCACCGGAACTTTCAGAAGATGTTTTATTCGTGTTCTTTGGGGTATTGATGGTGTTCATTATAAATTATGTTTTTGCCGTTTTCAAATCAACTTTATATGGTTTGCAAAGAATAGATATAACAAACAAGATATTTATTGTAGTGTCTTTTCCGGGTACGATTGGCCTGATTTTGTTTTTAAGCTCCGGATATGGATTAAGGGGTTATGTGTATAACAGTATTCTTGTCGCATTAGTTACTGTTATTTCTTATGTAGTATGTACTTTCAGGATTTTACCGCAATTGGTTATGCATCCAAAATTCTTCAGCTTGGAAATGCTCAAAAGATTGTGGAATTTTGGCTTCAAGGTGCAGATAGCAGGTTTTTCTGAATTTATAAATGTATCACTGGATAAGTTATTAATAGGTCATTTTTTGAATGTAAGGATGGTAGGTTTTTATGAGCTTGGTTCCAAGATTGCACTTACCGCCGGCAATCTTCCCTCAGTTCTGTTATCGGCAATTGAACCGGCATCATCTGAGCTGGATGCTGCTAAGGATACAAGGGCAATTAGCAACCTCTATACGAGAGGTACAAAGTACATCGTATTTCTTACGTTTCCTCTATCAATTTTTATTATTACCAATGCATCTCCTGTTATGCATTTCTGGATGGGTGAGTCTGGGTACCAGAGATCAATTCTGGCAATTCAAATACTGACGATTGGTTATTCTTTCGTTCTTGTAAATAGTATCGGCAGGATGGTGGCCAGGGGTATGGGCGTACCGCAATTTGAGATGGTTTCTGCTTTAATAATTCTGGGCTTAAATATTTTGCTCAGTGTTGCTCTGATTATTTTATTTGGTTTTAACGGAGCCTTAATCGGGACAAGTATGTCTGCTGTCATCGGTTCATTATACTTTATGAATAGATTTCATAAGCATATAGAGAGAACAATAATGTCTTTTCTGAGGCAAGTATATCTTAAACCTGTAATTGCATGTACATTTGCGTTTATTGTCTCACTGGCGGTAGACCTTTTGTTTCATTCTCTAGGTTTTTCCCCTTTTGGAAGATTAGGATATCTTGTGTATCTTGGAATAAAAGGAGTTGTATTTTCAGGTGCATACCTGCTTTGTATTATTGTAGTCAGATACCTGGATGAATATGATAAGGAGGTCTTCTGCACTACATTAAAGATGCCTTTCAGTAAGTTGGGATTTGTTAAAAGAATATAGCTTAAAGAGGAAAGTGTCCATACAAAAGATGTTGGCAGGAAGCATGAAAAATCATTGAAATCATGAACAAATAATAAATAATAAACTAAAAATTTAAATCTAATTATGCCTTCTTACACAACGAGATATCTGACTAAAGATGAATACAAAGATTGGGATGCATTAGTTTTACAATCACGAATGTACAGTATATTTGATACAACGCTTTGGCTTGATACCTTGTCATCTGTTCTGAAGTGTGACGTTAAAATGTTGGGGATTTTTAACAAGGAAGACCTGGTTGGAGGTGTAGCATTTAGTGTGACTGGTAAATTTGGAATTAAAATTGCTAATACCCCACAAATGAGTGTTTACAATAGCTTTCATTACATTCCAAGAAAGACTTCACATAAAGGTAAACAGGAGAGATATCTCTATGAAATTATGACACCAATTGTCGAAAGATTACAAGATGATTTTCACTATGCTGTTATTACTAATCACCCGGAATTTAAAGATATCAGGAGTGTTAAGCGGAGGAACTGGAGAGAAAACATACTTTATTCTTACCGTATATGTTTAAGTAGAGTAGATATTTCTTCAATATCTCCATCTAAAAGAGGCTGGATAAAAAAAGCACGAAAAAATCTAATCACTATCGAAGAGACTAAAGATGTAAAATCAGTTTACAATATAATAAATGATACATACATTAGACAAAATTTAAAATGCCCTTTTACTTTAGATGAAATGTCTAAGATTTTTAAGAAAATAAGTAATAACATTATAATTCTGGCTGCGAAGGAGCAGGAAACGGAAAGATATATTGCGGTATACGCCTCACTTGTTGATTTTAAGACGAATTGTGTTTACGTCCTTTTTAATGGATACGACATTGAATTTGCTGGCTCAGGAGCTAACTCACTTTTAATCTGGGAGGCAATAGAGTCTTTTAAAGATAGGGGACATATATATTTTGATATCGGTGGTGCCTCATTGTTGTCCAAGGCCAGTTTTAAGAGTGACTTTTTCACTGAATTAGTGCCATACTATCAAGTCTCCAAATCTAATCTACTGTTTACGTTTCTTTGGCATTTAACTAAAGGCAAGATTGCACAGAGGTAACATACATAAACACCAGTCTTGCAAAAGAATTTGTACTTTATTGAACAAATAATAACAACGAGTCTTTGCTGCTTTCTTATGCTACAAACTGCCTTACTACTGATGAATACAAAGAGCAACATACTTTCAGAATATGTGTACTGTACTTTGGCCTGCTCTTCTACCAAGCCTAATAGTTTAAAGAGAAATATAATATGGATACAAGCCCAAAGATAGAAAAAGAGTATTTTAAGCTTATACTTGAAAAATTTAAGATAGATGTTTTGTCCAGGGCTGCAGGAAACTACACAAAGGCCTATGAGACATTTAAGAGAATTGATAATATTGAGAAGTTATTCAAGGCAGCCGTTCAGAATAAACGGGAGATTGACATCCTGGATGTGGGCTGTGGAGATGGTTACCACATATGCATGCTCAATACCATAAAGGGAGTTAAAGAAAAAGCTGCGTTTACTGGGATAGACATATCTGATGTGAATGTGTCCTTTGCCTCCATGGTGGCAAAGGAACTCTCTTTTAAAAATATAGATTTTCTAACGGGATCTGCTGAGGACCTGGGATTCTTATGCAAAAAGTTTGATGTGGTATTGTGCAGTGATGTTGTTGAGCACCTAAAATTTCCTGAAAAATGTATAGCATCGATACTTGATGTGTTGAGGCCGGGAGGGATAGCCATTATTACTACGCCAAATTCAGATAACCTTATAATGAGAATAAAAAATAAATTATTCCCACGCAAAACTCAGATTGGGATTACTAATGATGAACATATTTCTCTCAAAGGGTTGAAAGAATGGATAAATATTGCAAGGAAAGAGGGGTTTGATGTCTTGAATGTTTGCCGTGGTGCCTTGATATTTGGTGGGCAGAGATACAACCATCATCCCATCCTTTTTGCTTTTATCATCTTGATTGATAGGATGATAGATTTTATACCATTTGCCAATAACTGTGGAGAAGCAGTTACATTAAATTTAAGAAAGCCTGTGAAGCCATAGACGTACAAATTGTTTAATGAAATAAATATCTAGTTTTGTTTGAATTTAATAGTGTAGTATAAACTTTGGGAACTTAATTTGTAAGTCCGGTCAACCTTATAAAGGAGTTTTCATAAAATGGATATAGTATTTAAACCAAAGCGGGTTACCAGGATATTTGCTTTTACTGTTATGTATCTCACTTTAGCTCATATTATAGGTCAGAGCATTGCCTTTTACCTTGGATTCAAAAGTAGATTTAAACCTGTTGTTTCATGGCTTGATCTGGATGCGGAACAGAGTATTCCAACATTTTACTCTTCAGCGACTTTGTTGTTCTGTTCATTACTCTTTGCCATTGTTACTATTGCGAAAAAGAAGAGTGGTGAACAATATATATATTGGCTGGGATTAGCACTCATTTTTCTTTTTCTATCTATGGATGAAGCACTCATGGTTTATGAACTATTAATTGATAAAGTACGTTCAACAATGGGTACATCCGGATTTCTTTATTTTGCCTGGGTTATCCCATATAGTATTGGATTAATTGTTTTTTTATTGGTGTATGTAAAGTTCCTATTCAATCTCCCGTCAAAAACACGTATTTTATTTATTATTGCTGGATTAATCTATGTCACAGGTGCTATAGGTATTGAACTGATAGGTGGACGTTATTCAGAATTGTACGGTTATAATATAACCTATTTTGTTATTACAACTATAGAAGAATTGCTGGAGATGACGGGCATTGTGATTCTCATTTATGCGATAATGTCTTATATAGATATGGAATTTAAAGATCTACGATTAAGTATCAAATCTTCATAGTTGCCTTAATCACTTAATTCTATGATAAAGGTTTCTGAAAAAAAGATATATTCTTGAATTAAAGGAATTTAATATAAATATATCTATCTCTTCTCTCTTCTTGTCTGTTAATTGGATTTTGTAATCCTCCGTTCCGCGTAAAAAATCATACTCTGAATATCCATTGTTTATTGCGTCCTCAATTACCAGGTTTGTCAATACGCTTCCGACACTGTCTTTAGTCCATTCCGGGTCCCATCCTCCCTGATAGTAATAAAGTTTGTTATTGTATTTGAAAACATACAAAGCCGCCACATCCTTTCCCCGTATCCTGAGAAAGTATAGTCTTAACATGTCAGAATTCAAAAATATCCCTGCAACCTTTTTGTGAAAATCTCTGACTTTGTTCCTGGAGAAATTTCCCTTATGCTTCATCAGCATCCACCTTTTCTCATGCAATTTGAACAATCTTTCCATTGCATCGTCTATATCATCCTGCTCTTCAAATATTAAGAACTCGAACCCATTATATTTTTTTTGTAAATTACGTCTTCTTCTCTTTATCGTGTTTCTTCTGCTTCTGCTTAAAGAGGAGTAGTAATTTCCAATTTGATCTGGCAAGGGTATATAAGGACAAACCTGAGAAATTTCTAACTGAAAAGGCCTGTTTCCCATAATCTCTTTAAGTAATCTACTGGTTAAAGAAGTTATGGGTATATTGGTCAGGAGGCAAAAGTCCCATTTGCCCTCCTGAAATATATACTCAACTATTGCCCCAAGGACCTTTCTCTCCATTCTTTTGCAAATGATGAAATCAAGATGATCGGAAGAGATAGGCATTGTCCCAAGAAACTCAACATATTTCAGAACAGGAATGCTGCCAACATTTTTATTATTAATACATAATGGTGCAATTCCAACCAAGTTATCACTCTCGTCGTATACGGTCAGGATGAATAGATACTTGTTGTCCTTAAAGTAATCCCACCATGTGTACATCCATTCCCAGGTAAGAAAGAGAGTGTCACTTCTGCTTTTTTTCAGGAGGTCCGTCCAATCTTCTTTCAGTTCTGAAAATTCGTTTTGAGTACTTATTTTTTTAATAGATAGCATTAATAATACCTGCTTTATTTGATTATAGGGAGAATACTGAAGAGGAATTGATGGATTTACACATTAGTAGAATTTGCTAAGATGTTAAATAGTTTGAATTGAATACGATAGAATAATAAAGCGGTACATTAATTAAGTCAAGGTAAAAGAGGAGAACACAATCTTTGATAAGACAGTATGTATTATTGGTAAATTGTTAAAAACTTGACTTTGTTCCATGGTTGGATTAGATTTGAATAAATAACAACTTGATCTCTATATTTTGGTATTAGTTTCCGGAATACAGAAAGTTAAATTTTATCACGTTAGGAAACTATTATATGACAGTTGAAGCAAAAGGAAGCTACAAATCCGGGTTTGTAACGATATGGGGACGGCCAAATGTAGGCAAGTCAACTCTTCTTAACAGGCTTGTTGGTGAAAAGGTAGCTATTGTTACGCCAAGGCCGCAGACGACACGTAACAGGATCTCAGGGATTTGCGAGACAGATGAGGGCCAGCTTGTGTTTCTTGATACACCGGGGATATTGAAACCAAAGCAGAAACTGGATGAGTATCTGGTAAAGTCCGCACGCTCCTGCCTTAGAGATGCAGATGTACTCTTATTTGTTGTTGATGGTACAACACCTCCTCACAGCGATGATAAACGTGCTGCCAAATTGATACGTAATGTTGATAAGGATATCCTGCTGGTTGTTAATAAAATAGATATTGCGGATGTACCAAACCTTGATGGAATTATTGCTGAATATAAGAAGCTCGGAAATTTTAAAGGCGGTGTTGCCGTTTCTGCAATAACACAAATTAATATTCCGATTCTGATAAAGAAGATATTTGAGCTAATGCCTGAGAACCCTGCTTACTATCCGGAAGGAACAGTTACAGACCAGCAGGAGAAGCTGACAATCGCTGAGCTTATCCGGGAACAGGTACTTCTGTCTGTAAGGCAGGAAATTCCACACGGTGTAGCTGTAGTGGTAAAGGAGTTTGAGCCAAGAAGTGACAAACTAGATTACATATCGGCAAATATATATGTTGAAAAACAAAGCCATAAATTAATTGTTGTCGGTGGGAACGGTCGAATGCTTAAAGAGATAGGAAGAAAATCACGGGAAGGTATTCAGGAACTTTTGGGCAAAAAGGTTTATCTGGACCTCTGGGTCAAAGTTAGCAAAAATTGGAGAAAAGACGAAGCGGCATTGGATCGATTTGGATATAAATAGAGTATGGTGGAACATCTAAGTGGCATGTTGTAAATTTGAAAGGGAAAGCCTCTGGCCAATAATGGGTGATAAAAAAAGGCTGCCTTGCTTTGGATAGAGGTATAGAAATAATATTTTGTGTGGAGGAGGAGAGATTTAATGGGTATCAAAAGGCTTTGTGCTAGGATTGCTGTTACTGTAATAACACTCTGTCTGGTTATAGGATTGTTTTATGTACCGGACTCATATGCTAAACAGCCGTGCTTTAAGTGCTGCGGAAGTGGAATATGGCATGTAGATAACAAGGTACCTTGTAGCGGGAAGAGTTGTAACTATTGCATAAAATGTAATGGATGCGGCGGCTCTGGACAGATTTCCAATAAAGCAAAGCGTTGCGAAGAGTGTAAGGGGTTAGGGCAGGTTCATAAAAACAGTAAAAAAGCCTGTATCAGCGCAGGGTGTAGATATTGTTCATCATGCAAATCCTGTAAAACAAAGGGTTGGAATTGAGGCCCTAACATTCTAGAAGGGCTTTGTTAGAAACTAATGTTCTTGTTACAGGAAACTATTAAAGATAATAACATAAGGAGTTGAAAATGAATTGTTACATCAGGATTCTATCTAATGCATGTCTTGTCTTATTTATTGTGTCTAATGTGTTTGCAGAAAATATAAATAGAACAAGTGATAAGGAGAAAGAGTCATATATAAGGCTGGTTAGATCGCCTCTAATAAATCTGCTAAATCGTCAGGTACCGTTTGATAGTGTGTTGTCCGGCGGGCAGCCGACGGTAGATCAGATAAAACAGGCAGCTGAAACAGGGTTTAAGACGGTCATTAACCTTAGAACGGAAAATGAATTACCGGATCCGGATCAGGAGTTAACCTGGGTTGAAGGGTCTGGAATGAAATATATTCATATCCCTGTCGCTGTTCCGGAGGGATTTACACCGCAAAAAGCCAAAGTCTTTGCAGGTGCACTCTCAAAGCCCGAAAACTATCCTCTAATAGTACACTGCAAAAGCGGGGAACGTGTCGGTGCAATGTTTGCGCTTAAGGCGTTTCATGTTGATGAAAAGGAGCTAGAAGAAGCGCTCTTAATTGGTGAGAGAGCGGGACTTATTAAACTTGCCCCTGTTGTCAAACAGATATTAGAGCGCCATAAGAAATAGAGCCACATCGCTTGTATTTTTTACTGTTTCCGAAATTTTCTATAGAACCCGGAAGAACTGGAATAAATGTCAGGCCTAAGATTCACACATTAGATTAAGCTCTTCTCTATAGCTATCAAACATATGCAATGCACATTCATACAAATCAACCGTTTTAAATTTCCTGTTTATTATCAAGGCAGGAATACTCAATTTATTATATTTCTCATTTTATATTTTAACAACCGTTCTCCCTTTCAGCTAAACAGTTACTGCAATCACTCATTTTGCAAACTTTAACGCCTTCTCCGGACAATTGTCGATGCATCGTCCACATGCAAAGCAGTCAGGATGTGTCTTTTTGCCTTCGAGAATAGAACTTACAGCAGGACAGTGGCTCCTTTTGATACAGAGATTGCACTCTTTACAATTATGACTGTTAAACTTCACTTTTACCAGTGAGAAATGCTCAAGGATCCACGTAAAGAGGCCAACTGGACAAATCAGATAACAAAATGGCCTGAATATAAACAGAGACGCGGTCAGAACAATCAATAGGACCATAATTGCATACGGTTCAAATCCCCAGTGCAGAAAATGAAATGGATTAAAGTAACCGTATATGCCTGTACCTGAAGCAAAAACAAGTGTTAAAAATGCCAGGAATATCGTTATCCGTATAGGATTGGTTACTCTGAAAGGAAGTGTGATCTTGAATTTCTTATTCAAAGGTATTTGGTTAAATAGTTCCTGAATAGCTCCTATAGGACATGCCCAGCCACAAAAAAGCTTATTCCCGATTATACTGAACACAGCAATAAAGGTAAGAATTGCAATGAATATTATGGGTACTCCACCTCCACCACTCAGAAACAGAAATGGCTTGGTGATTGCACAAACCGGACTAGGATGCTGACCCATTCCCCAGGAGAATTTTCCTAATGGTAATGCAGGAAGTATTCCGAAAAGGAAGAACACTGCTCCAAGTATTATTGATCTCAAGTTTCTGTTCACCCATGTTTTCATCAAAAGTCCCATTCCGGCAAGACAAAATAGAGCACTTACCCAGACACGTGGCAAAAGCATAACATCAAAGAATCCCATTCCCCTCCTGCCTCCACCTGAAGCCCAGATAACAGTCGTTATACTCAGCAGTACGAAAATTGTATAAAATACTGTTTTGATTATTTTACTAACCCAGTTTGGAGTGTACTTCATGGTTTTTCACCGCCTTTCTTCAATGTTATTCTAAGTAAGCCGGCATAAGAGCATCTGAGTTGTTATAAAGCTCTGATGCTCTTGCCGGTTTAAATGGTCTAACGAACCCTTCGTCCCCTCCATAATGGAAGGCCGTTTTCATCTCTCAGCTTGAGTGTTTCGTCGCCTTTAGTTACCTCAGCAGCAATGATGGCCGGTTCCCCTCTATCAGATATTCTGTGTCCTTTGATTTCTACCTTGTCATCTGGTTTGATCGTAAACCCTTGATTTTCCACATACCATTCAGGACCCAGGCGTACAGAGAGAGTTCCTTCTTCTGTCTTTACAATCAAGTGTACACCGTAGGACATTCCTCTTTCCGGAGTTGCCTTTTCTATGCTGACAACATCACCATAAACAGTTTCCATCTTATTTGGAGAGTATATGCTGCAGTATTGGGTACATGGCCCGCAACCAGAGGTTCCAATCCAGCATATCCCTCTTTGGTTAAATGGTCTTACATTAGAACCCTTCCTCCAGCCACTCCAAGCAGGGATACCGTTTCCGCTCCTTAATTCCAGTGTTTCCTCACCTTTTTTTACTTCTGAGGCAATAATGACATGTTCTCCATCAAAAGTGACTTTGGAACCTGTAACTTCCAGCTTATCTCCCTTTTCAAATTTAACGTTCTGTTCTTCCAGGTACCATCCCGGTCCCAGATGTACAGTGATAGTCTCTTCACCGGTTTTTACCAATAAATGTACTCCGTAGAACATACCGCTTTTCGGAGATACTTTCTCAACACTTATTATTTCACCGCTAATGGTTTCTGCTGTATCCGGTTTATACATCAGACAATACTGACTTCCTGGTCCCCAGCCGCGAGGTCCTCTTCCTCTTCCCATTCCTCTCTGGGCTATAGATTCATTTACCGAAACTAATACCGATATCATTAACATTATTAATATCATGAACTTCATTTTATGTTCCTCCTTTCTAACTAAACAGTGTTAAAAAGAACTTTTCTCTCTACTTCTACTGTAATTATACAAACAGGAAAGTAATATGATAATTGGACAAAGGTGGTATTTAACAAAGTCTTTAGATTCTTTTTGGATGCAACTTTAGTTGCGTTTTGGGAGTATGAGAGCTAAACGCTGTAGTTTACTTTAAATGAGTAATATAATGAGAAGAGAATATTTAATGGAGAGAAATTTAAGAAATCTTTAACGTTGAATACGCTTAATAATGAGAGGGTACTGTCTATTTTGACCTCAAATCCTTCCTGCATCTTTGACCCATTACAAATACGCTTGAGTTTATCGCATATAGGGCAAGTTGCAGTCTGTCAGACACACCAGTCTTTTTGTATATCCGGCTTAAATGAGATTTAACAGCTTGTTCACTGATATTCAAGGCCTTCTTTATCTCCTTGTTTGAAGATCCATTGCAAACCAACTTAACCACTTCTATTTCCCTGTCGGTTAGAGAAGGCCCACTGCTGCAGCTTTTACCCTTTATACCCGGAATAATTTCAAGCAATTGCTTGTTTTCAAACCACAGCTCGCCAGCGAGAACACAGTCTATAGCCTTTTTCAACTGAGGTAGATCAGTATCTGATGAAAGTATTCCGGCAAGCCCGCGAGAAATAAAACTTATTAGACACTCATTTTCTATTTTCGGCAGACATCCGGTGCCAAGGAGAAGAATACGTACTTTGTGATCATCGGAAATGTCATCAAATATTATACCGGCAAGTGTATTAAAGTCAGTGATTAACAGATCATTATCTTCCCTGGCTATGTCTCCGGGACTTGTACTTACAGTAATGACACAGTCAGCGTCAAGGCTACACTCATCCAATAATAACCTTTTGACTCCTTCTCCAAACAGGTGATTACAGCAGCCTATAGTTATTCGTAATGGTTTTCTTGTGTTTTTCATACAGAGACCTTTTCAAAGCTGATTTCATTATCCTTTATTATTGCTTTGACTTTGTCGCCTGGTTGAAATTGACGGTCTACCATACATAATGATAATTTATTTTCTATTTCGCGTTCAATGGCTCTTTTAAGCGGACGGGCACCATAACGTGGCTCATATCCTTCTGATACCAGTTTTTCCTTGATTTCATCCCCTATTTCAAGAGAGATCTCTTCTTCCTTCAGCCTCTTTATAAGTTTATTCAGAAGAATATCCAATATACGCGAAATATGCTCTTTGGTTAAAGAGTGAAATACAATCATATCATCTAATCTATTCAGAAATTCCGGCTTAAAATATTTTTTGACTTCTGATAAAACCAGATCCTTTGCTTCATCATGGCTGATAATGCCTGAACCAGGCTTAAATCCTATCTCGTGTTTTTCTGCAAGCTTTTCGCTTCCAATATTTGAAGTTCCTATGATAATAGTATTTCGGAAGCTTATGACATGGCCCTGAGCATCGGTTAACCTTCCTTCATCAAGTACCTGTAGGAGCATATTAAATACATCGGGGTGGGCCTTTTCTACCTCATCAAGCAGTACTACTGCATAAGGCATCCGCTTTATTTTTTCTGTAAGCTGTCCTCCTTCTCCATAACCTACATAACCTGGTGGTGCCCCAATAAGTTTTGCAACTTCATGACGCTCCATATACTCTGACATGTCTAGTCTGATGATACGAGATTCATCATCAAATAGAAATTCTGCAAGAGTTTTTGCCAGCTCCGTCTTTCCGACTCCGGTTGGACCAAGAAACAGGAATGTGCCTATTGGCCTTGAAACCTCCCTCAGTCCGGCCCTGTTCCTTCTGATCGCATCGGCCATAGCCTTAACAGCGGCTTCCTGGGCTACTATACGTTCATGTATTTTCTCTTCCATGTGTGCCAGCTTGTCTGCCTCACTTTCCAGCATTCTAGAGGCCGGAATGCCTGTCCATTTTGCAACGACACCTGCTATATCCTCGAAGGTTACAGAGGTGTCTTTCTCTTTTAGTTCCTTCTGCCACTTGTCTTTTTCCGCGACAAGCTGTTTTTCTATGATCTGTAATTCTGCATGATGTTTTGTCGCCTCCTCAAAGTCCTGTCTTTCAAAAGCCTCCATCTTAAGCGCCTCAAGTGTCCTTTTTTCATTTTCCAGTTTTTTAACATCAGGTGGTGTATAGTGCATTTCAAGATGTTTCTTTGAGCCTGCTTCATCCAGAAGGTCTATCGCCTTATCAGGCTGTGCTCTGTCTGAGATGTAACGGTCGGAAAGGCGCGCAGCGGCATCCAATGATTCCGGAGTGTAATCGATATTATGGTGTTTTTCATAATAGGGTTTTAGTCCTTCAAGGATTTTTTTTGTATCTTCAATTCCGGGTGCATTTACTTGTATCGTCTGAAATCGCCTTGCTAACGCCCGGTCTGTTTCTATAAATTTCCGATAGTCATCATACGTAGTAGCACCAATCAACTGCAGCTGGCCTCTTGCCAGTGCCGGCTTCAAGATGTCTGGTGCTCCCATACCTCCGCTGGCACCACCACCGACACCTACTACAGTATGTAATTCATCTATAAATAGTATAATACGTCCTCCGGCATCTATTATGGAATCCCTGATCGATTTAAGCCTGCCTTCAAATTCACCTCTGACGCTGGCTCCTGCAATAAGGGCTGCCATATCAAGTGAAAGTATTCTTTTTGACAGTAGCGAATGTGGTACCTCTGCAGCGACAATTTGCTGAGCAAGGCCCTCTACAATAACAGTTTTACCCACTCCTGCTTCTCCTATTAAAACAGGATTATTTTTTTTACGTCTCGATAGAATCTCGATTACCCTTTCTATCTCTTTTTCTCTTCCTATGACGGGGTCCAGCTCTCCCTGCCTTGCAAGTTCTAATAGATCCAGTGTATACTCCTTTAATACATCAAGTTTGCTCTCGTCATCCTGATTTACAACCTTTCTTCCTCCCCTGATCTCTTTAATAGCAGTTCTGACGTTTTCCTGATCAAGACCGACTCCCTTGAGAATTTCAGCAGTTTTTCCGGACTGTGGATTGAAGAGGGCAAGAAACAGCGCTTCAGTACTGATAAGTTTATCTTCCATTGTTTTTGATTCCTGCAAAGCAAGCTCAAATACTTTGTCAACTTCACCTGATATTACTAGTTGAACATTGCCTGTCGTTGAGAGGTTAGCTGTTTGATTATCTAAAGATGCAAAAATATCGTCCATAAGACGTTTTCTTACTCCTTCTGTATCCAGTTTAAGATGTTCCATAATTGCAATAATCGAAGAATCGTTCTGGACCAGTAACCCTAAGAGCACAAATTCCGTTGTAAATACCGTATGTCTCATATTTACCAACTCCATAGTTCCAATGTTTATGGCATCTAATACCTTCTTTGTGCAATATCTTATGTATTTTTGCAGCATTTATACTCCTCCTTACCGAATAGTATTAAATATGAAGAGTTTTTTATACAAAATGATTGAAAGTAATGTAAGTGAAAAAATTTATATCAATGCATTGCTTTGCCACCGTCAACTGATAAACAATTACCTGTTACAAAGTCAGACAAGTCAGTAGCATAGAACAGGACTGCTTTAGCGATGTCGGTAGGCAGTGCAAGCCGTTTAAGTGGTGTCTGCTCGGCCATTGCCTTCTGTATTCGAGGTGGTGCGTGAGGTGTTTTCTTTGCTAAGGTAAATCCTGCGTATACTAAATTAACAGTTATGCCAAAACTGCCCAGTTCAACTGCGAGGCTTCTCGTTAATCCTACCAATGCGGATTGGGCGGTTGTATGGCTGGAATAGCCCTTTACCGGTTCATTAACTATATTGTCCATTATATTAATGATCCTTCCCCATTTTTGTTTCTGCATCTCACTAATTACTGCGTGACAACAATTGTGTGCCCCCTTTATCGTACCGTTCAGGTTTTCTGTAAATTCATTCCAGCTGGTTTTCTCAAAGGTATTTCGTCTTATAGTACCATGCGCATTGTTTACAAGAATGTCTATACCGCCAAATTTTTTGATGGTATCTTTAACCATCCTGTTTACACTCGCTTGTGCCGTTACATCAGCTTGTTTCGCTATTGCATTGCCTCCACGGCGTTCTATTCTCTTTAAGACTGATTCTGCACTCTTCCTGTTTTTTAAATAATTGATTGTTACAGACGCACCTTCAGATGCCAGAAGTTCTGCAATAGCGCTCCCTCTGTCACTGCTTGCCGCTGTTACGATTGCAACTTTACCTTTAAGTTTCAAAGCAACCTCACTTTTTTTTTGACAAGATTTAACGGATTGTGATGTTAAGAATATCCTTTTTTCATGTCGAAAAAAATCTATAAAGATATCGTTTCTTTTATTGTATATTCTTCCATGTCCTTTTCTACTTTAACAGCTTCTGTAACAGGATCATGTTCGAAGAATAGGGCCCAATCTCCTTTACATGCCCTTGACAGTAGATTCTCTTTGTCTTCTATCGATGTTATCGGGTTAATATCATAACTCGCTATATAAGGTAATCTGATATGTGATGTAAATGGTATTACATCACCGCAGTAAACAAGTGTATTTATTCCATCTGATATTTTTACAAGCTGCTGGCCTATAGTGTGACCGTCATAGATTATGACGTCTATGTTTGGTAATATCATGGTGTATCCATCCACAAGGCGTAATTTTCCTTCTCCCTCTATTGCTTTTATATCTTCTTTGATAAAACTGCCTTTATCTTTTTCGCTCGGCTTTGTTGCCCACTCGTGATGCGTTTTCTGCACATAAAATGATGCATTAGGAAATGTAAGCTTCTGTTTTTTGCCTTTTAAATAAGTGGCACCTCCAACATGGTCAAGATGTAGATGGGTAAGAATCACGTCAGTTATATCTTTTGTTTCCAGATCATATTTTTTCAGAGAAGCTTCAAGATTGTATTCAGAATGGTCTATTTTATAGATACCTTGACTCTTTTTTGATAATTTTGTACCGATGCCTGTGTCTACGAGGATTTTGCGCTTATCATCCATGATGAGTAGTGACCTGAGGGCCATCTCTATCCTGTTTTGATCATCTGATGGGTGGAGCTTGTTCCATATCCCCTTTGGTACAATTCCAAACATTGCACCTCCATCAAGGGCAAACCTCCCGGTCTCAATCGAATGTAATTCGTATTGCCCGATATTCATGTATCAATTCCTTTCATCTATTTGTTGACTAAGATGAGCTTAGTTATTTTAACCAGTAAATTGATGGCTCTTGCAATTCACGCCCACCAGTACCAATTCGGGCAGGCAGTCTGCAAAGTGAGAGTAAAGCTTATGTAATTGCTGCCATTCGTATGGCAGGGTTGCACTTGTAATATATTATGGTATCATATTATCACAATGTTAGATTGTTTTAAATATCAGGTACTTTTAAACCTGCCTGTCGCTATAATATATAGAGAAGAAATGAGCATTACAAGGGGGAAAATATGACAATTGAATTGTGCGAGAAACTATATAAGGATTTAGCTGAAAAACACCAGAGGGCAAGAGCAGCTCTGGGGAGAGGACTGACACTTACGGAAAAAATCCTTTATTCGCATATGAGACCGGAGGAGATAAAACCATATACTCGAAAGGAATCAAATGTGGATTTGTATCCGGACAGGGTTGCTATGCAGGATGCGACTGCTCAGATGGCGATATTACAATTTATGTCATCAGGCGTACCATCAGTGCAGGTGCCTACTACAGTCCATTGCGATCACTTGATTCTGGCACATCAGGGTGTAAAAGATGATCTTCCTACAGCAAAAATGACAAATAAGGAGGTTTATGATTTTCTCTCCTCTGCTGCTAAAAAATACGGTATGGGCTTCTGGGATCCCGGGGCAGGAATCATCCATCAGGTAGTTTTGGAAAATTATGCGTTTCCCGGTGGTCTGCTTATTGGTACCGACTCACACACTCCCAATGGGGGAGGTTTGGGTATGCTGGCAATTGGTGTGGGTGGTGCTGATGCAGTAGATGTTATGGTAGGTCTTCCTTTTGGTCTAAAGTGGCCTGGTGTTATAGGTATAAAATTAACCGGCAAACTATCCGGCTGGTCATCTCCCAAGGATGTTATCCTGAGAGTAATGAAAGAGCTTACTGTCAAAGGAGGCACTGGTTCAGTTGTCGAATATTTCGGGGACGGCACAGCTTCGATTTCATGTACGGGTAAAGCTACTATCTGTAATATGGGAGCAGAGCATGGTGCTACAACATCTACATTTCCATTCGATTCTAGGATGTCAGATTACCTGAAAATTACAGACAGGTCTGACATAGCTGCTTTAGCGGAGGAATATTCAGAGTATTTCAGAGCTGACGACGAGGTATTTGCAGATCCTTATAAATATTATGATAAAATTATTGAAATAAATTTATCAGAACTTGAGCCGCTGGTTTGCGGTCCTCATACACCTGATAAGGTACGTTCAGTAACAGAGTTCAAAGATGAAATAGTTAAGGAAGATTATCCTGATAACATTAAATTTACCCTTATCGGTTCCTGCACCAACTCATCTTACGAAGACATGGGACGTGCAGCTGCCGTGGCAAAGGATGCGGTCGACAAGGGTTTGAAGCTGGCAATACCACTACTGGTTACACCGGGATCAAACCTGATAGAAGATACTATTAAACGTGATGGGCAGATGAAAGCCCTGACTGATGCTGGTGCAACCGTATTGGCCAATGCTTGCGGTCCATGTATAGGTCAGTGGAAGCGGACCGATATCAAAAAAGGTGAGAGAAACACTATTGTGACTTCTTACAATAGAAATTTTCGTGCCCGCAATGACGGCAATACAGAGACGCTTTCATTTATCAGCTCTCCTGAAATTGTAACAGCTTTTGCTTTCTCAGGCTTGCTCTCTTTCAATCCGATGAAAGACAAATTAAAGACTGCTTCAGGACAGGAAGTGAAGCTGGAAGAACCATTTGCGGAAGAGCTGCCATCTGCTGGATTTGCCGGATCCGGTAAAGGCTATGTACCGCCTGTGGAGGATGGCTCGAAAATAGAGATTGCTATCAATCCTGAATCAGAGCGTCTTCAGGTCTTGGCTCCTTTTGCACCGTGGGATGGTAATGACTTTATTGACGTTCCTCTGCTATTAAAAGCTTCAGGAAAATGTACTACTGATCACATTTCCCCTGCGGGGCCGTGGCTGAAGTTCAGGGGGCATCTGGACCGTATCTCAGATAATGCCTTTTTTGGTGCTGTAAACGCATTTGATGGTTCAGCTGGTACAGGGAAAAACCTTTTCACCGGTGAGAGAGGCATAAGATTTTCAGATATTGCACGTGATTACAGGGAGCGTGGAATTTCATGGATAGTTGTAGGTGATGAAAACTATGGGGAGGGTTCTTCGCGTGAACACGCTGCCATGTCTCCAAGGTTTCTTGGTGCCGTAGCAGTAATTGTCCGTTCGTTCGCCAGGATACATGAGACTAATTTAAAGAAACAGGGTATTATCCCTCTGACATTTATTGATCCAGTGGACTATGAAAAGTTCTGTGAGGATGATAAGGTGTCGATTACTGGTTTGGACGGCCTGACTCCGGGCAATAATGTTTCCGTTATAATCAAGCACAGTGACGGAACAGTAGAGAATATAGAAACGAAACATACTATGTCAGAGCAGCAGATAGAATGGTTCCGAGCAGGATCTGCTCTGAACAAGATTGCTAAGGATCTGGAAGGGTAATTTCAGGGGAAATCCTTGACTTATGACCCGGATTATAGTAGTTATTGGGCAAAAGAACCGAATATGCTTTCATCTGTCCGTGATTTTTTCTGGAAATAAATAAATTTCATAATTTTCAATCCTTAATGCAAGACAGTGCAACCACATTTAGAAAAAAGCTAATTCTTTCCCTGATCCTTTTTATTGTTGTTTTGTTGTCAGGCACTTCAGGTTACTATTTTATTGAGGGATGGGAAGTATTTGATTCCCTGTATATGACTGTTATTACCCTTTCAACCGTAGGGTTTCATGAAATAGAACCACTTTCAAGAATGGGAAAGGCCTTTACTATCGGCCTGATATTTTTTAGTCTGGGTGTTGTTGCATTTGCAGTAAATTACGGGCTAAAGGCTATTTTTGAAGGTGAAATTCAGGATGTATTCGGGAGGAGAAAATTGAAAAAAACATTAGAGTCGATTCAAAACCACTACATTGTCTGTGGTTACGGCCGTATGGGGAAGGTGATCTGCACTGAATTAAAACAGAAGGGGATCCCATTTGTTATAGTGGAAAAAGAACATCCGGAACTTGATGTAGATGATGATGCTATAATAATCTATGGAGATGCAACAAGAGACGATCTTCTTAGGAACGTAGGAATAAAAAAGGCAAAAGGGCTTATATCAGTCCTTGATTCAGATGCCCAGAACCTTTACGTTGTGCTCAGTGCGAGGGGGCTTAATAAGAATCTCTTCATTGTCGCAAGGGCAAATGAAGAGGGTGCAGATTACAAACTGACAAGAGCCGGTGCGGATAAGGTCGTCTCTCCATATCATATTGGAGGAATCAGGATCGCCCATACCATACTTAAGCCAACTGTAGTAGACTTTCTGGAACTGACAGCCAAATCCGGTAATATGGAAATTCAAATAGAAGAGGTGGTAGTAGAAGAGGCGTCAGCATTGGCAGGCAAAACCATCAAAGATGCAGACATTAGAGCAAAAAACTGGGTTGTCATTGTAGCCCTGAAAAAAGATAAAGGGAAAATATTGTTTAACCCTCGTGCTCATACTCTGATAGAGGCTGGAGACAAGGTGGCAGTGATTGGAGAACCGGAGCACTTCAGCCAGTTTGAAAAAATGGCCAAGGGGAAAAAGAAATCAGACCCTTCAGATAAATCATCTACTGTTCTTCCTGAATTTTGAATACTCTGCTTCCTCACTTATATGCTTCCCATGCTTCTGCACGGGAATTATGGTTTGTCCAGACCATATTACTGCTTTTCAATCTCAACGTAAGTGGAATTATATGTTGCGTTGCCTCCGAAATCCTGAACAACGTCTGGTATCAGGGTGTTCGCACCTTTACCTTCACCCAGCTTAGACCACAGGCCGCCATATGCTAAGGTAACTCCCTGTTTTATATCCGTAGTAATACGAGCCTTCATGCTCAAAGTATCCTGATCGTTTTTCAATATTACCCAATCACCATCTTTTATATCTCTCTTCTTTGCGTCTTCTTCATTAATCAGTACGATTGGTTCTATCTCCTTCTTCCAGATATTGTGAAATTGAGAACGAGTGATACGTTTATGATTTACTGTCAGGAACTGAAAAGGATAAGAAGTCTTTTCTTCTTCATAATAGCCTGGTAGAGGTGGAAGATTAGCTTTTTCAGCCAGTTGAGAATACATTTCAATTTTCCCGGATGGAGTGAGATATTCATCTTGCGGCCTGGGCTTCATTTTGCAGAAACCATCCTGTTCCATATCATTCAGAGTAAAATCTACAGCCTTACTTCTGTTCAGGAACTCTTCGGCAACTTCATGTTCCGGTGGAAAAAGCTCTTTTGTATTCATGCCAAGAGCTTCTGAAAGTTCCTTAAAGACCTGATAGTTTGGTTTTGATTCACCCAGGGGATCAATTGCCTTCTGATTTATAGAGAGGTAGTTATGATAATAACATATATGAATATCAAATGATTCCAGGAAACTCGGTGCAGGCAGGACAATGTCGGCGTAGCTGCAGGTATCATTCAAAAAGATATCATGCACAACCGTAAATAGATTTTCACTCTCCATACCCTTCTTTACCAGTGCCTGGTTCGGAAGATTTACTAGAGGATTGGTATTAAATACGAAGAGAAATTTTATCTCTTCGGCTTCAAGTAGCTTCCCAAGTTGTGCCATATTGCGCATCTTCTGGCTTTTCATTTCCTCCGGGCTGATAAAGTGTTTGCCCTGTAGAAAACCAAGGTCAATTTCTCTGTCAGTATTACTGTAATGCACCCTGAACCCTCCCACCAGTGGCGGTAGGAGAGCAATCGTCCTGGCTGCTTCACCGCCGTAAAGATGTTTCTGAATACCGAACCCAAGGTGAATGAAGCTTGGCCTTAACCGATACAGATCATCTGCAAGTTCTCTAATATCTCCTGCCGGCAACTCTGTTATTCTTGAAACTCTCTCAAGGTTAAAATCCTTAGCAACTTTTCTGAACTGTTCAAAACCGTGTGTATATTTTGCTACATGCTCCTTATCGTACATGTTGTTTGTTATCAGGTAATTTGCAATTCCCAGTGCAAGGACACCGTCAGTGTTTGGCTTGATGGCAAGATGCTTGCCAAGCTGGCCTGTCTTCAATGGATCAATGACGTAGAACTTTGCCCCGTTACGAATAGCCTTTTTTACCATATTGTATCCGTGAAGGTTGCTCCATGGTCCGTTCAACCCCCAGAAGATAATGAGCTTGGAAGAGGGTATTTCTTCCGGATCAAGCCCCCAGAATCCACCATATACATACTGCATGGCCGTTCGTCCTGCATTTGAACATACTGTTGGTGAGCAGTTACTGGTACCCAGTGTAGTGAAGATCCGTTGAGGCAATTGCTTATTAAGCAGTCCCATATGGCCATAATAGTGAAATGGCAATATGGCCTCTGCCCCGTGTCTTGTTTGAACACTTTCCATCTGGTATGCAATTTCCCTGTAGGCCTCTTTCCACGTAATTTCTTTAAAGCTGTCAGTCCCCTTTTTTCCTACTCTTTTAAGCGGATGTTTCAGACGTTCAGGTGAATATACAAATTCCAAGGCGTTCTGAATCTTCCAGCAGAGAAAACCTTGGGTGATAGGATGCTTTGGATTACCCTGAAGCTTAACTGCTTTATCATTCTCAACCGTTGTAATCATGGCACAAGTGTCGTAGCAATCTCTTGGGCATGTATTGAAAAACTTTTCCATGGTTGTATCAGATAAATTTTTTACATTTGTCCTTCCCGCTTCCGAGCGGATGACATGTGTCCAGACTTTTATCAAAATTAAGATAAAGAAGATTCTATCATAATAACGCGATTAATGAAAATGTTTTGATCTATCTTCGCACAAAATAGCCGTTATCTGAACATTTTAATCAAACATAGTTCTACTGCGTCTAAACTGTACTCAATGTCGCCGCTATCATAATGCCTTAAGAGACTTGGCTGTAGTTTGTACCTCTTGGGGATTATATCTCTAAAGCAGGAATTGCATACCCTGTAGTTAGCCTTTCTTTCTACAAGAGCCTTATCAATAAGTTTTTCCTCAGTATTGTGGCGGGAACAGATAAATGCGAGATCTTGGAACATACCTGTCTTTACTATTCTCAGGAAATGACAATTTTTTTTATGCAAAATACCAGTAAATGGTTCAATGATCCATCCGTAGTATTTACAGCATTTTGCCCTGCAGTGGTCGTGGTCTATATTCTCTAAGTTACAATTTTCACATTTTACAAACCCTTTGTTAAATGCTAAGTCAAGATCTGAACATAACAGATAATCATGAGAGTCAGTATTCTCCAGTAACTCACAGTTTCTGGAGTGGAGTATTCTCTCTTCTTCTGCATCTTCGTGCCTATTTATAATCCCTATTGCCTTGATAAACAGAGTGCAGCAATAGTTCTGACATTTTGTTTCTTTTTCATTAGTAACCCCTGAATATCCTGTTTTTTGCGCAAATACTGCTCCTGCTATAACCAAGATTATAATTATGCTCTGCCAACCGGCTATTTTGGAAAAACCTGTATCTTTCTTCATGTTATTTACGCCTCCTCTTTTATACTACAGCCTTTCTGTTTTTTTTTCCACACTCTTTGTGTATTTCGCCCTTCTTAATAGATTCTTTGTCAGGTCATCATGTTGATTGAAGCTGGAAGGAGTTGTTTCTATAAAAGTTTTTTTAGTATAATTTAAGAGCGGTTTTTCATATACTACGATTTCTAGTAGATGCATTCACCCGAGCGATTTAAAATATTGAAGGTTTTCCGGGAGAAGATAATGTCTATTGCGGTAGTAGTTAAAAAAGATAATAAAATAGTTATTGGTGCGGATACATTACAGTGTTTTGATTCTAATATGGCTAGTGACGATAATCTGTACGAATCCAAGTTAAGACGTATAGGTTCTGCCATACTTGCCGGTGCCGGATGGGGCCTGTATGATAATATTCTGGATGATTATCTGAAAGGTAAAAAATCTGTCAGGTTAACAACAAAACAGAAGATTTTTCAGTTTTTTAAGAAGCTGTGGCCTGTCTTACATGAAAAATACTCATTTGTTAAAAATCAATGTGATGATGCTGAGTCACCGTTTGGTGAGCTGGACTCATCATTCCTGATAGCCACGAAAAAACAAATTTTTTTTGTTTCGTCAAACATGTGTGTAACAGAGTTCCAGAAATTTTACGCTATCGGAGCCGGCCGTGATTATGCGATTGGTGCGATGCACGTTCTGTATGATCAGAAAAAAAGTGCGGAGGAAATAGCCAGACTGGCTATAGAGGCCGCCATTTCAAATAATGTGTACTGCGGTGGACACATTGAAATAAAGGAACTGTGAAGTACAGATATTCTAGACGGGAATACGGTTCATCAGAGATCAAAACAGATTAGTACAGAAAAAAAATATAACCTGTGAGGAATAGCGAATAATTGATATTAAATATCAATGATGTGAGCCAGGTTGCAACAACTGACGAATTAAGAAGGTTTACTATCTACTGTAGTCTTAAGGGCAGTTTCCAATGTTTTAAGTAGTACGGGATTTTGTCTGATTTGTATTATTCCGTGGAGCCACATCTCCCTCTCGGATGGCAGAAGTTCAGATTTGCCGATTGCCTGTTCAAAATTTTTAAGAAACTTTTCTGTGATATTAGCCGGCACATTTTCTCCCCGAGTAACAGTGCTATCCTCAGTATGGCTGGCAGCTTCCATCTGCTGAATACCTTTTTTTGTTAGCCATGCACAGTATGAATCAGAATCAACTAGTCCTGCCGAGATGAGTTCTTTCAGCGGCTTCCTGATATTTTTCTCTTTATAGTCGTATTCCTCTATCAGGGCCTCAAGTGTTTTTACTTGACTGGTACCGTACTCTTTCCAGAGGTTATAAAGATTTATCAGTATGAATTTTTGAAAGGGAGTTATCTGCATAGGTTCGATTAATGGTCCTGGCTGTCCGGGGAAGAGTTATTTCTGATCAAGTGTTGGTATCACAAGGACAGGACAAGAAGTGCTTCTCAACACTCCTTCACTTACGCTACCAAATATCATGTGATGAACGCCTCCATGTCCATGGGTACCAATAATAATTATATCAGTTTCCAGCTGCTTAGATTTCTGGAGGATAACATCTACAACTGAGCCTTGAGCGAGCAGCCCTTTTGTATCTATCTCTGATTTCCTGAGTTCGTTCACCTCTTCCTGCAGGTTTTTATACTCCTGGGGAAATCTCTGTGAACCCAGATCGTTTGTGTCATGTGAATTCAGTTCTTCATCCAGGAAATCCGGATCATCTTCAACAACATGGAGTAAACATACTTTAGCTGGCAATGCCAATGCCAGAGTTTTTGCTTTCTCTATTATCTTTTGAGAGGCGCTGGATAAATCAATCGCAACCAAAATATTCATTTTCAAAGCCTTCATTTAAAATTGCAAAAAATTCTGGAAACGGAGCCTGTATTCAAAGATGATAGTAATACATCCGCGAGAGAAATTTATGAACCATACTAATGTCAGATTTATGTTGATTTTAAAGCTTGTAAAGATTACCGGTAAATGATAGTGATGTTGCCTTATAAAATCAACAGGAAAAATAACAGTCAACCTCAAGTATTAAACCGTTAAATTTAACCATGAGCAGAATTTGTAAATCACAAAAATTTCGGTACTTATAATAATTTTATTTTCTCTTGCAATTGTAAATAATGTTTGATACCTTTGTATCAGTAATTGTTGGTTGTACTGTAGCGGCATATTATATGTTTTTCGTATAAGTTAGGCGGCAAGGTTTTCCAATCTTGCCGCCTTTTTTTATTTGATTGCTTTTTTTATTGAAGGGAGTGGTTTTTATTATGGCGACAGGAACAGTAAAATGGTTTAATGATTCAAAAGGTTTTGGCTTTATTACCCCTGAGGAAGGAGACGATGTCTTTGTTCACCATACCGCTATTCAAGCTGAGGGTTTTAAAAGCCTTTCAGAGGGGGACAAGGTAGAGTTTGATATTGAACAGGGAGAAAAGGGTAGCAAAGCAGCAAACGTTGTCAAATTATAAGTATATGTTACAAAAAGTGCTCATACATTTTACTGTATAATTTATTGAAAAGAGTTGTATATGAAAGTATAGAGTCGTTGTAGAAAATATTGTTATAATTGTGATAGTTGAGTCCTCAATATCCATGAAATGGTATTGAGGACTTTTTTTATGTGTATCCAGAAAACTGCTGGAAAGATTCGTAGTTATTTAAATGATTGATATAATGTACTAATTTCTATAATAAGATTTTCCGAAAAAAGGTAATATCAATGAAATGTTTTCTATTCATCATTATTGGGCAATTCCAAGATTTTAATAGTTGGCAGTGAGGTTCCTGCTATCTCCTGAAGATCGCCGTGCATGCCTGCAGCATTAGAGATTACTCTTTCCATCTGTTTTTCCCTTTTGGCCCATATTTTCTGCATTGCACGTCTTTCGGCTTCAAGATCTTCTTTCATCGCAGTAAAAGATTCTACAATTGCCTCCACTCTATTTCTAAATTCCTGTCCGGTTAGATAATTGTATGCAATTTCCATTTTCTCTTTTTTGCCGATCTGAGTTTCCCTCTCTCTTGTAACCTGAATCAAGACTACCCTCAAGGCTAAAGCAAGGCTCACTACAGATTGTACGTCTGTTACCCACACACCGGATATCATCCGAAAATGATGAAAGCCCTTTGGTAATGATTCTGATGCAAGGATTGCCAAGTCAGCTTTTGCTTCACGCTGGTCATCCTTGAGTTTCTGGATCCAGGAATCACTCCAGTTTTTTGTTCGTTTTGTTTCCCATAAGATTTTTCCGCAAATTCTTCCGGATTGGGTTTTTACTGTTTGTATAATATCGCCACCTTTTACTCCTTTGGCAACCGGTTCGATATCATCAAATGGGAATTCTTCTTTCAACGATTCTTCCAGTTCCAGCTCCAGCACCTCACCCTGCATTTGCTGAGAACCCTGTTCGGCCTTTCTCTTGAGTTCTCCAATCTGCATTTTCATATCTTCAAGTTGCTTATCTTTCTCAGCTTCCTTCAATCGGTGTGTCTCTTCGAATTCCTTCGAAGCTTTTTCAATTATTTTCTGGCGCTCGGCATCAATTTTACGGCTAAGTTCCAACTCTAATTTCTCTTCTTTTTCCTCCAGTTCCCGCTGTCTCTTTCGAAGCTCAAGTTCCTGTTTTTGAGCCTCTTTCAGGTTTTTGGCTTTTTCTTCCAGTTGTTCATTTAAATCAGAGATCTTGAGGTTTAATGAATCCTGGACCTCTTTCCTTGCTTTCTCTTCAATAGACTTCTTAGTCCTTCCGATCTCATTTTCGTATTGCTGCTTCAGCCTTATTTCAATATCATGTGAGATGGCTTCGGACAATTCAATTACTGCACCACAATCCGGGCACTTAATAGTCTCTTTAGTCATAAGAACCCCTTTGTTTATATATCTACATTAATTTTTTTCTGCTCTCAATAGTAGATGTATACATTATCAACTTATACACACAGTGTAAACACAAATAGTGTTGTCATAATGTTGTCTTGTCTTGGCATCTTGAAACAAAAGATAAGTTTTAGAAAAGATTGTTCAGGCCTGTGTAGTGAATTAAGTATAATTTTTACTGCCAGTCTATACGACCGTTATCAATCATTGATAATATAAGAGACTACTGTTTATCCGGTGTGATTAAATTATTACTGGTCATTTCTACCGGTTTTTCTATGCTTAATAGATGTAAGATTGTAGGTGCGATGTCAGAAAGGGTGCCTCGTTCAATTAATTTTATGTTTTCGTGGTCTTCGGCAACATAAAAAAATTCTACAGGATTCTTTGTGTGAGATGTCTTCGGTATGCCTGTTTTGTAATCCATCATTTCTTCCGCATTTCCGTGGTCGGCAGTTATCAGGGCTATTTTACTTTTTGACAGAATTGCTTCTACCAAGGTACCGACACATTCATCTACCACCTCTACCGCTTTTATTGCCGCTGCGTAATTACCGGTATGACCAACCATATCACAATTTGCAAGGTTTATGATCATAAGGCTGAATTCATTTGAATTAATTCTTTTAACGGCTTCGTCTGTGACCTCATATGCATTCATTTCAGGATGATCAGCAAAGGTGGCTGGATCGAAAGATCCCTTAATCTCTATCTGTTCTTCTCCTGAAAATGGTTTAGTGCGTTTGCCGTTAACAAAGGATGTTACATGACTGTACTTCTGTGTTTCAGATATGCGAATCTGCTTCAATCCTCTTTGGCTAAGGATTTGGCTGAGCAGGTTATCCATGCCACCACTATCATCCATTGGTTCAAGGATATTAAAGGGAAATGTGTCATAATACCTGGTAAGGCCACAATAAACTATATCGAATTTTTTCCATCTTTCGCCCGGATAATCATCTTCAATAAATGCCTTTGTTAATTGTATGGCTCTATCCTGTCTGTAGTTGAAGTGTATGACAGAATCTCCATCCTTAATTCCTTCGTAATCCCCAATTATCAGTGGAGGGATATATTCATCAAACATATCCTTATCATTTGGAGTTTTTGTTTTGTAGATTTCCAGTATCGTATTTTCAAGATCTTCTTCACTTCCTATCCTTTTTCCTTGTCCTTTTGTAATAGCATCGTATGCAGTTGTTGTCAATGGCCACTCTTTGCCGCGGTCCATAGCGTAGTATCTGCCCATAAGGGTGGCTATTTTACCTATAGCAAGCTCTTCTATTTTTTCTTTCAGAATGAGGAGATAGCTTAGGACACTTTTTGGTGCAGAATCTCTCCCGTCCGCAAAGAAATGGATGTATAGTCTTTTGACACCCCGCTCCTTCGCATATTTCATGATCGCAAAAAGATGGTCCTGGTGAGCATGTACACCTTCATCCTGGACGAGGCCCATTAGATGAAGTGATGAATTATTATCAATGACATTTTTAATAGCCTTCTGAAAGATAGTGCTTTTAAAGAAAGAACCGTCCTGGATATCATTAGATATCTTGGTAATTTCCTGTTCAACTATCCTGCCTGCGCCAATGTTAAGGTGGCCTACTTCGGAAGAGCCCTGATAACCTTCAGGTAGGCCAACTGACCTGCCGGATGCTTCCAGTATAGTGTTTGGGTATTTTTTCAGGAGGGAATCTGTATTTGGCGTATTCGCATTTTTTACTGCGTTATAATCCGGGTTCCAGTTTATGCCCCAGCCGTCTCTGATTATTAGTACAATGGATTTCTGCATACAAAGTGAGTTAAAGTGTCTAAAGTTTGGCTTATTTATTATCCTGGTATGTATAGCCAAATTTTACTGCACGTGTGTTTTCTTCTAGGAACCTTGATTGAAATTCTGACTCAAAATCTACTTTTTCGATTTTAATACCGATAATGCTGAGCAATCTTCCCAGTGCAATCATGTTCACAAATACAGGGCTATGGAACTGGTCCATAGCAATTTTAGTGAACGGCATTACGTCCGGTATAGGGTGGATAAGATCGCTGTCATATGCATCTGCTTCAACGATTAATTCTTTTGCGTTAATTACTCCCTTCTTGCTTTTTGATAAGCAGACACCAATGTCAGCTTTTTCGAAGAATGGGGATTCTATCTTTTCGTCAGAATAGATCAATTCGGCAGTTATTTCTCCTCCGCGTACTGCCGCACCGTAAATAATATTAAGGGACACTTCTTTTCCCAGTTTGGCGAGTATGTTGCCCAGGGTATGTGCCATAAGTTTTATGCCCTGACCCGCTTCACCTGCAAGAACTATTTTCTTTGCTATTTTCTTTAATGGAACCGGCGCCAGCATTTTTTCCATTAAAATTATGTCGATACCGAAAAACTGTTCATCAATGAATGATTTCTCTTCAAAATCAAAACTTTTAAACATTTTGTATGCACCTTTTGCTTCCGGGTAAACAAATACTCTAGCTTCGTGACATGATTTTCTTATGAATTGCTTAATCGTTTTATCCAGGAGCAGTTTTGCGTATCCTTTTTTTCTATATTCCGGCTTGACTCCTGCCCAATGGATATTTCCAATGCCGTCAGAAACCAGGGCAAACATAAAGCTGATAATTTCATCACCCAGCTTGCCTATCAGATAGACGCTTTCTTTATCATCAAGTTGTTTCTTGACTTTACTGACAGGGTGGGTTGCTTTGTAGTGTGAGCGTTCAACTTTAGAGCTGTCTGCGTGCAATTCGTCAACTATTGATCTGAAAAGTTTAATTGTGTCCTTAACTTCGTGCTCTTCAAGTTTTTTAATTTCGTATTTCATCTTATTATTCCAATTTCATTGTGGTCTAATGCATCTGTGTTGTTATTGATCTTGTAGTTTTCCTTGTATGACATCATCATTTCATAAGAGTTTTTGAAACCACGTCTGCGACCGTCGTTTGTAATGCATTGGCTTTTTATCTCGACAAATGAAAATCCTTTATGCTGTAACGCCTCAAAAACACACTTCATAGCATGATTAAAATGGAATGTTGTAGAACGGGCGTAAAAGCAGTTGTGTGCAGTAATTAATGCCTGAACGTTAATCGGCGAATCCTCATTTCCCTTTGGAGTTGTCAGTGTTTTAGAACTTACTTCTGTAGTAGGAGAACATTGCCCGCCTGTCATACCATATATTGCATTTGAAATGCATATTACAGTGATGTCCGTGTTTCTCCTGGATGCATGCAATAAATGATTTCCTCCTATTCCAAAAAGATCTCCATCACCACTTATAACCATTACATTTAATTCTTCATTTGCCAGCTTGATCCCTTCGGCAACCGGAAGGGCTCTCCCGTGTACAGTATGTACTGAATCAAGATCAAAGAACCCTGCACTTCTTCCAGAGCAGCCGATACCGGAAACCATAACGGTGCCTTTTTGCTGGAAATTCAGTTTTTCCATGGCCAGGCAGGCAACCTTGAGAACAATGCCGTTACCACATCCGGGGCACCACTGTGTTGGCAATCTCTCCTGTTTCAGATAATTTAGATAAGTTAATTCTTTAGTCATTTTTTCTTTTTAATTCTCCTCAGTTTAGACGCAATATCATTTAAATCAATCTTACCACCAAGGATTGGTAGATGCTTGACTTCTCGATGTAGCACTCTTTCAATCTCATTCGCGTATTGTCCTGTATTCATTTCCATTACGACAATCTCTTTATATTTTTTTGCTATATCTTTGATTTTTTCCAATATTGGAAAAATCCTTACCGGTCTGAAAATTGAGTAATCGTCTTTGAAATCGTACGCAACTCTTGACATTGCACCATATGCAATCAAGAGGATGTCGGAATCTTTGTTTTCGATATATTCGTAATCATTATATTTTTTGGATACTTTTTTCTGCTTTGCTTCCAGGCGTTTTATTAATTTCTTATGTATCTCAGAATCAGATGTGGCCGGTTTTGAATCTGCATGGGTAAGTCCTGTGAAGTGCCTATTGGATGTTCCCAATGGGGCCAAAGTTCTTTTCGATACAGGATATTCAGTTTCTTCAATTGTTTCGTAGAGGTGTCCCACATAACTGTCACTTAAAAGGATTACAGGACTAAGAGATTCTTCGGCAGCATTAAAAGCATTAAAAGTAAACTCATAAAGCTCTGCTACAGAGTTTGGATAAAAAACTATGGGGAAGTAGTCACCATGACTGCCATGTTTGCATTGTAGTATATCACCCTGTGCAGGAAATGTCGGCATGCCTGTACTGGGACCAACACGTTGTACATTTACAATGACGAGAGGAACTTCCATCATATGGGCAAGGCCTATGCTTTCCTGCATAAGTGAGAATCCAGGACCCGATGTCGCCGTCATGGATTTTGCACCAGCCAGAGACGAACCAATAATCGCATTGATAGAGGCAATTTCATCTTCCATCTGCAAAACTTTTACTGTTTTCTTGTTAACCAGTTCGTGCAATATTTCTGATGCCGGGGTAATTGGATATCCCGCATAAAAATTTAAACCTGCTTTTATGGCAGCCTGTGCAATTGCCTGGTTACCCTGTAAGAGTCTTTTTGTCATTTTTTAATATCTATAATTAGCGCCATGTCAGGACAATATCTTTCACATTGTAGACACGCAATGCATTTACCAAACTCTTTGAGTTTCCTGTTTTCTATTATATAATTTTGTACAGGGCATACATTAACGCATATACCGCATACTTTGCATCGTTTGTGATTTATGTTAACAATTCCCTGTTTCTTCGCCATTGGTTAGGATATATAAATAAGGTATTCGGATTCAAGTTTGTTTTTATCAATCATTGTGGGATGAGGTTTTCGGCTTTACTCCACCCTGTATTGCTATTTAAGAAGATATATTTCTGTTCAGCTTATTATCTTCTGTACCGCGTCTCCTATATCTGCCGGACTGTCAACAACAGTGACACCGGCATTTCGTAAACAAGATACTTTTTCAGCAACAGTACCTTTTCCTCCGGCAATAATAGCCCCAGCATGACCCATCCTTCGCCCCTTCGGGGCTGTCAGGCCAGCTATAAAGCTTATCACTGGTTTGGTTACTTCCTGTTTAATAAATTCTGCAGCTTCTTCCTCCGCACTGCCGCCAATTTCACCAATCATGACAATTGCTTCTGTGTCATCATCTTCCTGAAACAATTTCAATGCATCTATAAATGTTGTTCCAATGACCGGGTCTCCGCCTATTCCAATACAGGTTGACTGACCGATATCTCTTTGTGTCAGCTGCCAAACTGCTTCATAGGTCAGTGTTCCGCTTCTTGAAACAACACCGACGGTACCTTGTTTATGAATGTAACCCGGCATAATTCCGATCTTCGATTCTCCAGGAGAAATAATTCCCGGACAGTTAGGTCCTATCAGACGAGATGTTTGTGTATTGAGATACGCCTTAACTTTCAACATGTCAATAGTGGGAATTCCTTCTGTTATGCATATAATTAATTTAATATCCGCATCTGCTGCTTCAATAATAGCATCTGCTGCAAAGGGAGCCGGTACATAAATTATAGATGTGTCACATTCTGTTTTCTCTACAGCCTCTCTCATAGAATCAAAGACCGGAATATCAAAAACCTGAGAACCTCCTTTTCCGGGAGTAACGCCTGCAAGGATCTTTGTTCCATATTCCAGCATATGCTCAGTATGAAACTTTCCTGAATGCCCAGTAATTCCCTGGCATATGACTTTTGTGTCTTTATTAATTAAGATACTCATTTTTTCTAAGTTACGGCCTTGATTATTTTTTCAGATGCGTCTTTCATGCTGTCAGCAAAGATTATGTTAAGTTTAGAGTCATCTAATATTTTTCTGGCAATACCAACATTTGTGCCCTCTAATCTGACTACGAGTGGTACCTTAATGTCCACTTTCTTAATGGCATGAATGATTCCCTCTGCGACAATGTCGCACTTCATGATTCCACCAAAAATGTTTACCAGTACGCCTGTAACATGAGGGTCTGTAAAGATTATCTCAAAGGCGGTTGTAACTCTTTCAACCGGAGCATCACCTCCCACATCCAGAAAATTTGCAGGTGAGCCGCCATACAATTTTATAATATCCATCGTAGCCATTGCCAGGCCGGCACCATTCACCAGACAGCCGATATTTCCATCCAGTCCGATGTAGCTGAGCCCAGCTTCTGAGGCCATATTTTCAGCACTGTTGACATCTGAAAGATTCTTTACTTCCAAAAGATTTTTGTGTCGGAAAAGAGCATTATCATCAATGTCCATTTTAATATCCAGAGCCACTATTTCATCGTCAGGTGTCAACACCAGTGGGTTTATTTCAAGAAGAGAGCAGTCATTTTCAACGAATATTTTGAAGAGGTTTTTGAGCAGGTTGGAAGCTTTCTTTAAAAGAGGGCCTGACAAGCCCAGGTTAATTGCTATCTGACGTGCCTGGAAATTACGAATACCTAATAATGGATTGATTTGCTCTTTAAAAATTTTATGCGGTGTTTTTGAAGAGACTTCTTCTATTTCTGTACCACCTTCCGTGCTGCTTATTATGGTAATTTTAGATGTGCTTCTGTCTATTGAGATAGCCAGGTATAACTCTTTTTTTATGTCAATAGCTTCTGCTACGAGGACTTTGTCTACCTGGATTCCCTTTTCACCGGTCTGTGCGGTCATTAAACGGGAACCAATAATTTTAGAAGTATATTCCCTTGCCTCCTCTAACGTGTCAACTAATCTTACACCTCCGCCTTTTCCTCTACCGCCTGCCAGAACTTGTGCCTTTATAACACACCTGTCAACTCCTAACTGATTAAATATTCTTGCTGCCTCCTCCGCATCGGATACCACTTCTCCTTTGGGTACATTTATATTATATTTGTGAAGGATTTTTTTTGCCTGATATTCGTAGAGTTTCAATGATAGTCCTGGGCTATTGAGTTATAAAAACGAGATTACTCCATCCTGGATTTGTAGTTAGAAACGTAAAGAATTTATAAATAAATTCTACTTTTCACAGAGAAATATGTCAAGGTGAAAGACATACGTGCTAATGCCGTATTAGTGTCTTTTTTTGCCTTGACTATAGAGTAAATATGGATAGCATACAGTGCCATGGCACTACTTACTTGTATTATATTTCTACTGAAGGAGGGGTAGGTAATAAGTATTACCTGCTTGCTACTATTTTTTCTTTTATTATTGCTACCCTTAACTTTGAGTGTTGCAAGCAATCTGCATAGTATAATACCAGACTTTGACTAATAAGAATAAATCTCTAATGTTGACAAAATGGTTAGCTGTATCACCGGATGACTCAGAAACTTGTCAATTAAGGGGAGGGCAGAATGATATGTCCAAGAAAACAAAAATGTCATACGAGAAATTAGAGGAATGCAATCGAGCACTGGAACAGAAAGTGGAAGAAAAAACTTTAGAATTAAGAGAGGCAAATAGAAAACTCCAGGAAGCAGAAATGACTAAAGCTGAATTCTTGTCAGTAGTTTCACACGAATTAAAAACACCCCTTGCAGCAGTGTTAGGCTATGCAAAGATTATAAACAAAAGGCTTAGTGATGTTATATTTCCTAATGTCAGATCTGAGGATGCTAAGGTTGAGATGTCAATGGGGAAGGTTAAGAATGGTCTTTTAACCATAGTATCTGAAGGGCAGAGGGTAACTGCGCTCATAAATGATCTCCTTGATATAACTAAGATTGAGTCAGGAAAAGTTGAATGGGAGATGGAGCCGGTTTCAGTGGCTGAAGTTATTGAAAAGGCAACTACAATTTCCATCTGTTCCTTCGAATTGTATAGCGATATTGAGCTGCGTAGCGATGTTGAGAACGGGCTGCCTGAAGTTGTGGCAGACAGGGACCGGTTGATACAGGTGATGCTTAATCTGATTTCTAATGCTTTGAAGTTTACGGAAAAAGGATCCGTACTATGCAGTGCGAGGAAGAGAGATAATGAGATAATAATAAGTGTAAAAGATACGGGCAGAGGAATATATGATGTTGATCAGGAGAAGATATTCCAAAAATTCATACAAACTGGAACTGTTGTTAAAGGCAAGCAGAGAGGAACCGGGCTTGGACTTCCTATCTGTAAGGAAATTGTAGGTCATCATGGTGGCAGGATATGGGTGGAAAGTGAGCCGGGAAAGGGAAGCACCTTTTTATTTACATTGCCAATATCATCAGGAAACAGGTATAATCAGTATTAAGAACAATTTTTTAAAATCGGACTTGACAATACGTCAATTTACAATAAACTTAAACAGGTTTGTACCAGTGAATCAGCTAATAGTAAAGTAAGTTGCCTATTCGCCAAATGAGATTAGAAATTCCAGAATACAGATTTGAATTAAAAACACCGGAGTTCCAAAAGACCGATGATGAGTTTGCCATCTGGTTTTTGGAAGGTGTTCTTGAAAAGTATCCAACCTATGTCGAATGTCTGATGTATCTTGGCAATGCATATACCGCTACGGGGTTGTATGAGAATGGATTAGAGGTTGATTTGAAATTGGTGAGACTCAGACCCCAAGATCCACTCGTACACTATAATCTTGCATGCAGTTTTTCATTGATGGGGAGGGTTAGTGAATCTTTGAAATCTTTAGAGAAGGCAATAGATTTGGGTTATGACGATCTGGCACATTTGGTAAGTGACAGCGATCTGGATAATTTGCGAGATGAGGATGGCTATAAAGTGCTGATTCATAAGTTGGAAAGCTCATTAGAATAAAGTGTTTAACGGATTCTATGAATTAAGATCTTCTTTAAAGGCTAGACATATTCCTTCCAATGTTAAATCCGGAATAAATTTGTCAATTTGCGGAATATCTTTTCTAAATATTTCTGCATCACCTCCTGTTGCTATAATATATTTCAAATCTTCATAAATCCTGCTCAACTCTTTTATTATGTGGGTAACGGAACCAACGGTTCCAAAATAGATTCCCGCCCTGATGGCATCCTCAGAATTTTTTCCAGTAATTTCTGTAGGTTTTTTAATGTCTACTTCTGGCAATAGTGCAGTTTGTTTATTTAGAGCGTGAGCACTTGTTCTTATTCCAGGGAGTATCAATCCGCCCAGAAACTCGCCTTTTCTAGACACTATATCAATAGTTATTGCAGTGCCAAAGTCAATGATTACTGTAGATGTTTTTGTTCGATGATACGCAGCAAGTGCATTTAGTAACCTGTCAATACCAACCGTTTGAGGGTTTTCAATAAGAGTTGGAATTCTTAGTTCTATTTCTCTGCCTATCTTCAGTATTTTCTTTTCATGTTTTTCTCCCAGGGATTTATAGAAAACTGATTCTATGTCAGGGTTAACTGAAGCTACTACTATATTTTTACATTCATTCAATAAAGATGATTTGCGGGAGAGAACAGCTTTTTGATTAATTAGAGTTATATTGTCTATGCAAAAACGTGAAATAAGCTTCTTGCCCGAAAAACTGCCTATATTAATGTTCGTGTTGCCAATGTCTACTGCCAGGATCATAAGGATTTAGAATTTTGATAAGATAATAATATTAAAATGTCAATCCATTTTTGCCGATTGCTTCATGATCAGTAGGAAGTGAAATGTATGAGAGTTCCTCTTCATTTTCCTTGTCAATTAAATCTGCTGCCGTCTTAATTAGGCTTTTCACATTATTACCTGAAACTGCAGAGACCAGATGTACGGGTTTGGATATTTCCTTGCTCAAGTCTTCAGCTATTAAACGACTGGTTTCCGTATCTAAAATATCGGATTTATTTAAGGCTACTACCTCTGCTTTTTCACTCAATTTTGAGCTGAAAAGTGTTAGTTCCTTCCTGACCAGATTGTATGTTTTCAGAAGATCAGTTGCAGAAATATCTATTAAATGAATGACTACTCTGGTCCTTTCTATATGTCGTAAAAAAGTGTTGCCCAAACCCGAGCCGGTATGTGCCCCTTCTATAAGTCCGGGAATGTCTGCAAAGACTAATCTTTTATAATCTTCTAATTCCACAATTCCCAACTGTGGTTGCAAAGTAGTGAACGGATAGTCCGCTATTTTTGGGCGTGCAGATGATATTCTTGAAAGGAATGTAGACTTTCCTGCATTTGGTAAGCCAATTATACCAACATCAGCAATAAGCTTCAGCTCCAGCCTTATCCAGCGTTCCTGTCCGTTTCTTCCATCTTCAGCAAAACGTGGAGTTTGGTTAGTTGGAGATTTGAAATAGGCATTACCTCTGCCTCTTCTCCCCCCTCTTGCAATCGTTATGGATACACCGTTTTCTTTTAAATCTTTTATTGTCCGCCCTGTTTTAAGATCCTTTATCAGCGTCCCTTTTGGTACATTAATAATTAAATCTTTGCCATCCTTGCCATTTTTATTGCGATTCTGCCCTTTTCCACCATCCTCGGCAATGAATTTTACTTTTGATGTTATGTCCAGCAAAGTATCAATATTTTTGTTTGCACTTATGATGACATTGCCGCCTTTCCCTCCGTCTCCTCCATTAGGCCCGCCGCGAGGAATAAACCTTTCACGACGAAAACTTACGCAGCCATCCCCGCCATCCCCACCTTTTACATAAATTCTTACTTCATCTATAAACATATCTGTTATTATACGAAAAAAGGGAGCGTTTAAGCTCCCTTAAAATGTGCTACAGTCAGCAACAAAGTTCTGTTATGCAGGATGAACGCTGACTCGCCGGCCAGCTTCAAATTTAACTCTCCCATCTATCTTGGTAAATAATGTATAGTCCCTTCCACAGCCGACATTCGTTCCGGGTTTGAATTTTGTTCCGCATTGCCTTACCAGGATCGAGCCGGCCTTGACCAGTTCGCCTCCATAATGTTTAATACCCCTATGTTGTGGGTTGCTATCTCTTCCATTCCTGGTAGAGCTTTGTCCTTTTTTATGAGCCATTTTCTACTCCTTGTGTAACAAAAAATTAAAGTATATTTCGTGCGTTTGGATATCAGGAAACAATTTCCTTTATTTTGATTTTTGTATATTTCTGTCTGTGCCCCTGCTTCGTTCTGGAGTCTTTGCGACGACGGAATTTCATTACTATCAGTTTCTTTCCTTTAGTGTGCCCCTGGACTTCAGAAATTACTTTTGCATTTTCAACAGTAGGTGCACCTATTTGTGTTTCTCCATCTTTCGATACCATTAATACATCATTGAGTTCAAGAGTATCACCTTTTTTGGTATCCTCTTTTAAATCAATTTCTATAATTTTGCCCGGTTCAACCTTGTACTGCTTGCCTCGTTCTTTTACAACGGCATACATTAGCCATTTCTCCTTTCAATATTCTCTCGGTGTTGAGTATTAAAGTTAATTCGTTTTAGACCGCTCTACAATGCTATTAAGTTGAATAGTTGAACGGTTTGCAATAAAATTTATCTGGTTACAATGCGGTTTCCTTCATTATCGGTACAATTAGTAGTTGCTTCACCAGTTTTGTGCCCAATTATACCGTTAATAATAATGGTTTTTGAAAATTTTTCTTCAAGTTCTGCAAGCTTTTTTCTTTTATTGTTTTGTAAATATCCTGCAACTGCATCGTTGGTAGTAATTTCTATTTTTTTGATTTGAGGATTATTTACCATTGATTTTATCTGCCTCATCAGGCTTAAACAGGCACTTTCGAGTGTCTCTATTTCTCCTGTACCTCCGCAATTTTTACAACTTTCGTAAATTACAGACTTAAGGCTGGGCCTGATACGCTGCCTTGTCATCTCGACAATACCGAATCTAGAAATTTTTAATATCTTTTTTCTGGCACGGTCTCTTTTTAGAGAAGCCTCTAATGTTTTTTCAACGGCCCTCATATTTTTTTCTTCTTTCATATCAATGAAGTCAACAATGATAACTCCACCGATATCCCTTAGCCTGACTTGCCGAGCAATTTCTTTTGCCGCTTTCAAGTTTGTTTTAAGTGCAGTTCTTTCCGGATCATTCTCCTCTCTATATTTTCCACTATTAACATCTATTGCAACCAGTGCTTCTGTTTGTTCGATTACAATTGAGCCACCTCTTGGAAGACGGACTTCTCGTTTGTTTATTTTTTCTATTTCACGTTCAATATTGTACTTGTGAAACAATGGCTCCTGTTCGTTATAGAGTTTCAACTTCTTCACACAGCTGGGCATTATCAAACGCAGGAAATATCTTATTTTTTTAAAGACAACCTCAGAATCAATTACTATCTCATTAATATCTGTCGAGAATATATCCCGAATCGTACGAATTACTAAATCGCTTTCCTGGTAAATTACGGATGGTATTTCAGCTTTCTTTTCTTTGTTCTCTATAACCTTCCACAACCTCCGAAGATAATTGAAATCTCTGGAAAGCTCACGTTTTGTTTGGTGCTCTCCAGCGGTCCTTACTATCATTCCTAAATTTGGAGGTGGTTTTAATTCTTCAATTATCTGCTTAAGCCTTGCTCTCTCCTCTTCATCGATAATTTTTCGTGAAACACCTATGCGAGTTGAGTCCGGCGTAAGTACCAGAAATCTCCCAGGAATACTGATATTTGTTGTTAAGCTTGACCCTTTCTCACCAATTCCCTCTTTGATGACTTGAACAAGTATTTCCTGTTCGGGGCTTATTAGAGACTTGATCCTTGATCTGTTCCCTTTTGTTTCAGTTTTTTCGTCGTTATCTGGCAAATCTCCATTGCTGCCATCACGACCGTTCTTAACGTCCGAAACGTGGAGGAACCCGTTTCTTGATATTCCGATGTTTACAAACGCAGCTTCTATACTCGGTTCTATGTTGACAATGCGGCCTTTATATATATTTCCAGCGATTTGTTCGCGCGAGAACCTTTCTATATATAACTCTTCAAGAACCCCATCTTCTAAAATCGCTATTCTGCTTTCCTCAGGCTCTACAACATTTATTAACATTCTCTTCTTCATTACATTCCTTTTGCTTGTACTGATCGAGCGCTTTAGGAGAAGAGATTTACTCTTTTTCTAACTATTTCTGAAATTTCGTAGTCTTTGCCAGCTTTCAATCCTAAGTGTAATAATACTTCTTCAGGACGAGCCATTCCATCAGGAGTCATCTTCAGATCCAAGTCAATAGATTGTGAATTCGTTGTAATTCTGTTTATTGACGGACGGATGTTAAAGGCCAGCTTCTTTCCTTTTCTTTGAGTATTTAGTACATTTTTGGATAAAAGTTTTTCAGCTATCCCTGTCTCAGGCATTTTACCGGTTTTTGGTATTACTACGTAAGTTACGTCTTTTACCGTAGATTTTACCTTACTGAAAATAGGTTGGACTGAAGTAATTTGCATGTTTTCTGGAAGCTGTTTTTTCAACCTTGTCTCTAGTTCTGAAACTTCCATTCGCTCACAAAGTTCCATTTCCAACTTTTCGTCGGTACCTTTGATGCCAACTGGCAGGGCTAAAGGGTAGGCAATTTTAGGCCTTGGATTATACCCTTCTGACATTTTGACTGAAATTTTTGCTCTACGAATTGCCCTTTCGAAGAGCTTCATTAAGTTATGATGAGAAATAAATCTCAGACTTCCTTGTTTTATAAATTTAACTTGAATTCTCAAGATATTACCAAAAAAATTTACTTATTAAATATTTATCAACATATTTATGCCATTAGACTTAGACAGATTCTAGTAATAAACACCTAATCTGTCAACAGTATTTTCAAGTTTGGTGGATTTACAAAGAAAATGAAGATGAAGTAAGATAAAAGAAATCGAGTTTTACGGCAGGGAAATCAACTCTTAGCCTTAATATACTAATTCAGGAATAATTTCTCGAACAATATTTCGAAGATAATCTATAGTTATTGCAGGATCATTGTAGGAACAAACAACTTCAGCTACTTCTTTTGCTCTTTCATAAGTAACAGACCTGATAATCTTCTTTACCTCTGGTATTATCATGGCAGGGGCAACACTAAACTCGCGTAAGCCTAGTCCTAATAATAAGATAGTATACTCAATTTCACCACCCATTTCACCGCAAATCCCAATTTTTATGTTATTATCTTCTGCAGCCTTTATGGTCATCTTCAGTAGCTTTAAAATTGCCGGATGAGCTGGGGAGTACAGGTGAGCAACTTTTTCATTGCCTCTGTCTACGGCCAAAGTGTATTGAATGAGGTCATTTGTTCCTATACTAAAGAAATCAACTTCTTTTGCCAGGTCGTCTGCTACCATAACTGCAGACGGAACTTCAATCATAATTCCGATATCTATTTCTTCATCAAAATCTATACCCTTTTGATTCAACTCTTCCATTACCTCCTTTACAATCTCCTTTGCCTTTTGAAGTTCCTGTAAAGAAGAAATTAATGGGAACATAATTTTTACATTACCTAATGCAGAGGCTCTTAAGATTGCCCTAAGCTGTGATTTAAAAACATTTGGATGCTCCAGGCAGTAACGAATTGATCTGCATCCTAGAAAAGGATTAAGTTCAGTATTGATATTTGCAGGGAAGAATTTATCTCCGCCTAAATCAACAGTTCTGATAATTAACGGTTTGTCTCCCAACCCTTGTACTGATTGTGAATAGGCTTTAAAATGTTCCTCTTCTGTTGGTGATTCATTGCTGCCGAGAAACAGGAATTCGGTTCTATACAAGCCAATACCGGTTGCACCCTGGTTTAAACTTGGGCTAATATCACGAGGGAATTCGATATTACCTAATATCATGATTTCCCTTCCATCTAAGGTTACTGCAGGTAAATCTTTAAGTTCAGAGGTGAGTTTTTCTTCGAAGACATGGAAATCTTTTTCTATTAATTGATATTCTTTGATGGTTTTTTCATCCGGCCTTACAATTACATCTCCTCGATTGCCATCTATAATTACACGGTCCCCACCAAACACATCAACGGTTGCTGTTTCCAAACCAACTACAGCAGGTATTCCCAAAGCCCTTGCAACTATAGCAGCATGTGAATTCCTGCTGCCAAGGTCAGTTACAAAGCCACGCACTTTTGTGGTATCTAAAGATGCTATTTGAGAAGGGCTGAGATCATGTGCAACAACTACAACTTCTTTTGTAAGGTTCTTAAGCTCTTCCCTTTTTTCTCCCAATAGATTCCTTAAAAGCCTTTTTTCTATATCATATATATCTCCAACTCTTGCAGCGAGATAAGAATCATCAACGCTTTCAAACTTTTTTATATATACACGTAAGACTAATGTAACAGCATATTCAGCGCTGAACTTGTGTAGTTCTACTTTTTTGCTGAACTCACGAAATAATAGCTCGTCTTGGAGCATTAATTTGTGAGTTGCAAAGATAGAACCAATTTCTGATCCTAAATTTTTTGAAACACGATCTTCCAGCTTCTCAATTTCTTCCCATGCTGCTTTGGCTGCTTCTTTTAGTCTGGAAATTTCTTTAGGAATTTCATCTTCTTTGATAAGGTGACGTGGAATACGAAAGCCTTCGCTTTCTAAGATGAATGCTTCTTTTATTACTACACCGGGAGATACAGCAATGCCTTTTCTCGTTTCCATGCTGTCCTCGTTAAACCCGTCGTTTACAAGACCTTCCAATGCGTCTAAAGCGCTTTCCTTATCTTCTCCATCTGCAGTTATTAATAATTCGGTTCCTCTCTTTGCGCCCAGTGTTAGAAGATCAATAATGCTTTTCCCGTTTACTTCTTCTTTATTCTTTGTTTTAACGAAAATCTCTGAGTTGAACTTACTAGCTACTTCTGCAAAACGTGTCGCAGGCCTTGCGTGTAGTCCATTTGCATTTTTTATCTTTGTCCTGCGTTTTATAAGCATTGGTTTGTTTGGTTAAAATATGGATTGTTTTATTCGGACTTTGCCTCATCGACTTCCTTTAAGATATCAACCATTTCTGGTTTATCAGCTGCGTTTTTTACGAAATTGCGAAAGTCAGAATCTCTAATTACAGATGAAATTCTTTCCAGAGCGGCGAGATGGACATCTGTTGAATCATTTGGTGACAGCAACAGAAAGAACAGGTAAACAGGCTCGCCGTCAAGTGCATCGAATTCTACGCCCTTCAACGAGCGGGCAAATGCGCCTGTTATTTTTGTGATGCTTTTATGTTTTGTATGAGGCACAGCAACTCCTTTACCTATTCCAGTACTTCCTACTTTTTCTCTCTTAATGAGCGCACTCATAATGTCGTCTAATTCATTTTCACCAATCTTGTTCAGATCTTTCAACACGTTAACCATTTCTCGTATGACAGATTCTTTATCTGTGGATTGTAAATCGTCTATTACGGCGTCTTCCTCAATAAAATCGATTATTTTCATTAGCTTTCTTTGTAAAAAAATTAATTAAAAAATAAAACCCGGATACAATAACAGAGTATTAAAGTAATGTAATTATTTCGACAAGCTACACAACAATTTAAAAACTATTTACTCCTCCTCTTCAATTGGAGATTCTTCTTTTTTGCTTCTTCTAGGTTGTTTCAATTTTTCTTTCTGCTTGATAATTTGTTTTTCCAGCTTGTCCATTACAAGATCTATCGCGGCATACATATCAGCATTTGTAGTTTCTGCAACAAGTGTCGCCCTCGCAGCGGAGCATATTGCCTCTACTACGTTATTTGTACCTTCTATTTTTAAGGTAAATTGTATCTTGCTTATTTTTGTTGAGTATTTAGTGAGTTTTGAAGCTTTCTTTTTTACGTAGTTTTTGATCGCTTCTGTAGCGTCAAGATGCCTTCCATGTATGATAATCTCCAAAATCCTGTTTCCTTTCTTATACTATAGAAAATAGTCTGTTAATTTTTGTTCAATTAAGCGAAAAGCCAAAGTTTAATGATACTTTTTTTTTTTAATGTAGTCAAGCGATTAATGGCATCTTGTTAAGGCTAAAGTTAAAAATATCTTATTACGTTTGTAGTTAAGGGAGACTTTATGGTGATTTAACATTTTACTGTTAGATATTTGATCTTGCAAGTGCTATGAAGAATATCTTGTTTGCACCAGCATTTTCCAGACTTTTTGCGCATTCTGATGCAGTCATTCCCGTTGTTAAAACATCGTCTACCAAGAGAATATTTTTAAGATGAAACTCCTCTGGAATTTTAACCTTAAAGGCACCTTTAACGTTTTCCTGTCTCTGTATACGTGAGAGCTGAGTTTGTGACAATGTGTTTTTGGTTCGATGCAGATTATTTTTAGAAATTGGTATAGACAGTTCCTTGCATATTTTTTTTGCCATCAACTCAGACTGGCTAAAACTCCGTTCCTGCTTCTTCTTCCAATGAAGGGGTACTGGCACAATAAAGTCGATTTTGCCAAAATCTTTCTGATGTAATAGATTTGCTAATATAGATCCTAATGGTGTTGCCAGGCACACTTGTTTCTTATATTTGAACTGATGGATAAGGGTTCTGACAGGTTCTGTATTGTCAGATACAAAAAAACTCTTTTCAAATTTAAAATTAGTGTTTTTGCATTCGGGGCATCCTTTTCCGGAAAAAGTTATACCTGGACCTGATTTTATACCACACCTACTGCAGCGTTCTACCTCAGTTGTTTCTATTGTTTCCATGCAGCTTTCACATATATAGTTACTCTGCTCTTCATGAAGACTCTTGTTGCATGCAAAACAGTGTCGTGGGTATAGAATATCCAAAAACCCAGATAATATATTGCGGATTACTGAAACCAATAATACTTTATTTTCTTGATGCAAATCTTGCATGGTTTGTATAATACCCTAGGTTATAATTTTTCATACAAAATTTTGTTATATACTTAATTAATAAATTAGTTCTAACATGTGGAATTCCAACAATTTTTCAAGGAAAATCCTTGTATGCGTAATAGTCTGTTTTCTGTTTCTCAGCTGTTCTCGCAGGGACGATGATCACTACAACAGATTGGGGATTAACTACCTTAATAACGGACAGCATAATTATGCAATTGATGCTTTCAAAAAGGCAGTTAATCTTAATCCCTCCAGTGTAGAGGCCCATTTTAATCTGGGCAGGGCATTTAAAAGGAAGGGCATGGATGAGCAGGCCAGGTCTGAATTTTTGATTTCTCACAGGCTCAATCCAGGAAAATATAATGAATACGTAAGAAAATACAGGGAAACAATAGACTACGAGCTCACAGATACGAAGAATTACAGTGAATTAGGAAGTGCTTACGCTGAGAAGGGGATGATTGACGATGCGATTAATGCCTACAAGAAATCAATTGAGATAGAACCTGATAATGCACGTGCGCATTACAGTCTCGGAACGTTGTATTCTATGAAAGGAAAGTATCGTGATGCTGCAGATGAGTTCTGGATGGCAGTAGAGATTGACCCTAATATGTCAGAGGCTCACTATAATCTTGGTTTGTCTTATTTCAGGCAGGGAATGTTTGATAAGGCTATAACGGAATACCAGACGACATTAAAGCTTCTACCTGAGACACAGAAGAAAAAAAGGGCCGGTGTTCATTACAAACTTGGAATGGCTTATGCGGGAAATAAAGTGTTCGATGATGCAATGCATGAACTAAGAAAAGCAATTGAATTAATGCCTAAAGATGCCAGGATTCACCATCAGCTCAGTGTAGTTTACAAAAAGGCCGGTTTGTTTGAGAAGGCAGAGAAAGAAGCAAAAATATATGAAAAATTGAAGAAAGGTAAAAGCCTTCATTGATTGTCAACATTGGTAAAGTAAAAGATAAGCTTGACTTCAAATTCTCTGTGGATATCAAACGATATTTCGTATTTTTTATGTGAGATTCAGCTTTTTATAGAATTATCCTAACCTTAAGATTTATGATTTACTTTACGCATATGCAAGTATTTCATACAAATTATCCGACCTGAAGGTTGTGTTTTATAATTCTCTAAATTTTTATCAGGTAAAATAAGATGAGTTATTTCAAAAATGTTTCTGTGTTAAAATCACCGCAGAAAGTAGATGCTCCATACGCATTGACAGTTTCAGACCTCATTGAAACATGCTACCTTGCTGGCATGGTAAAAAACGATGTTGAGTCAATATCCATTCCAGTAGACATTTATGCACAAGATCCTTTACGCGACTTTGAAAAATACTTGAGTACTCATCCTGCAGACATGATCGGCATTTCCTCTATGACCGGAGCGTATACCAATGCCTTAAAATATGCTGAGATTGCCAAAAAACATAACTTGTATGTGGTTATGGGTGGATATCACCCGACAGCGCTTCCAGGAGAAGTCTTGAAGTCTCCGCATGTTGATGCCGTTATCCGTGGTGAGGGAGAGTTTACTTTTAAAGAACTGGTTAATTCCGGCCCCTCAGAGGGAGTGCTTGGTTTGTCCTTTAAAGACAACGGTAATGTTGTACATAACCCTGATAGAGATGTTATTGAAAATCTTGATGTGATACCTCATCCACTGCGAGAAATAAGACCAAAACGTTTTGGGAATAAAACTAATGATTATGCTCTGGATACCATATTTACTTCAAGGGGCTGCAGGATAAAGTGTTCGTTTTGCTCTAATGATATGGTTAATAAAAATTGGCGGCACAGGAGTCATTCAAACGTGATAGAAGAACTGAAAATGATACATTCCGCCAAAAAACGTAAAATACTTAAGATTTGGGATGCTAATGTATTGACCGATGTTGACAGGATGGAGAAGATCGTGGATTTGATGTTTGAAAATAATTTGACAAATTTCAAAATATGGACGGAAAGCAGAACCACAGATATTATACGGTCAGAACGTATAATGCAGAAGCTTCATGATATTGGTCTCAGGCATGTAAGTCTTGGCATCGAAAGTCCGAATCTGGAAACCCTGAAAAGGATAAGAAAAGGAACGACTCCTAAAACATGTGAAAAAGCCATTGAGATTTTGCGGGATTATAAGATAAAAATACAGGGTTATTTTATTATTGGGCATTTAGATGAGACAGTAGAAGATATTAAAAGATATCCTGAATATGCTAAGGAGTTGGGTTTAAAACAGGTTGCCTTTATGGTAATGACTCCCTATCCAGGTACACAAATTTATAACGAATACAAAAAAGAAAATTCCATAAATAGTTACGGATGGGATATGTACAATAATTTTGGTACGGTGGTAGAACCTAACAAAATAAATTTCAAAACACTTAAAAAGATGTTAGTTTATTGTTACGCAAAGTTTTTTGGTGTAGATGTGTCATCGCGCCATCACACAATACTTGATACAATTCATGAAACTATTTTCCGTTTAATCTTTGTTGTTGTTATTGAAAAAAATGATGATAGAAACAGCTATAGTGATTTAAAAGATTATCTACTGGAGTATTTAAGGACTCTTGTGGGTATTAATACAGACGATAGTAATTTCAGGAAGTCGGGTTTAATTAAATTGTTTGGCAGAAAGTTCATTTTCAGATTTTTTCATTCCGAAGGTAAAAGTGTCGATTTCAAATTTACAACAAACGACGGTGTAACAAATCTATCAATAACAAATGGTACACAAGTCCCCGGGTACAGATGTATCACTGTTTCTCTGGATGATATATTAAATTTCGAGGAAAGAATACCAACAAACAAAATAGTTTCTATTACTACAAAATATAAGATAGCAAAAGTTAACAAGATAAAGAAAACTATGAGATACTTATCGCTGCTTTTTGATAAAAACTTTCAGGCCTTAGTTTACCATGGTACAGCGTTTGTTATCAAAATCGCAATTAATAGCATGATATTTAGTCGTTCAAGATGTTAGTTTTATACAGGAAAATTTTTTCTGGTCTGGCTAATGGTTGTGAGATAATGATTGCAATACAATCTGATTGATATTTGTTTGTGACAAGGTAATAGAATGCAAATTTTTTTATCTTCTGCTTTAATGAATGCTTTTAAGAAGAATTAGATTTTTTGTTGTTGGCTTTCTCGGTTCTAATCTTGCCAGGATCTTATTCAGTACAGATGCGATTAATGAAAAACCGTGTGAATACCCCAAGTTGCTTGCCAATGAGGGCAAGAATGTAATATACGCTTTCTGGCACTCTTTTATGCTGATTCCAGGATAGGTTGTCAGGGAGCTGAGGATAAAGGTATTAATAAGCCGTCATACAGATTGAGAATACATTGCACAAATTTCCAGACAGTTAGGCTTTGATGTAGTACGAGGTTCTACAACGCGGGGGGGGAGTAGAAGCGTTGTTAAAAATGATCAAAGATGTAAAGGATGGTACATCATTTATCATCACACCGGATGGGCCAAAAGGGCCTAGGTTTGCCGTCCAACCAGGAGTGATTTTTCTGGGACAGAAGACAGGATTGCCAATTGTACCTGTTTCTCTGGGAATATAAATTACTTGGAACTTCCAGGCTGGGACAAATTTAGATTCCAAAACCATTTTCAAAAGCCACTATCGTATAAGGTGAACCAATTAAGATACCGTTAAAGCTTGAGTAATCTGAGGTTGAGTACTGTCGTGTAAAATTAGAAAAAAAGTTGAATGGAATAACTGCTGAATCAGAGCAGCTTGTTAAATGTTAAATTTTTCATTTGATAACATTCTTTGTGACTTAGGACGTATCCAGGAAATGAAAATTTTATACAATTACAAAATCAACTTCTCTCTTCAACAGGTCAATTTTTGAGATCTTTACGTTGACGACATCTCCAAAGCTATAAACTTTGCCTTTCCTCGTGCCAATCAGGGATAGTTTTTTTTTGTCAAGTTCGTAGAAATCATCTGTAAGTGTGCGAATATGTATAAGGCCGTCCAGCTGAAACGCGTCAATTTGTACAAACATCCCATATTCCTGAATTCCCGTAATAACACCTTCCATTATCTTGTCGGCATGTTCTTCCATGTGTCTGAGAAGCTTGAGCTTTATTATTTCACGTTCAGCCTCTTCTGCCCTCTTTTCGGTAGTTGAACAATGTTTTGCCCAACCGGTAATCTTTTCGTTCCATGCAGCTTTAACTCGCCCGGATTTCAGTTGTCCCTTAAAGAACAGGTCTAAAAGCCTGTGTACAATCAGATCAGGATAACGGCGTATGGGGGAGGTAAAGTGTGCATAGTGTTCCAGGCCGAGTGCAAAATGAGATGACTGGGTAGCAGAATATTCGGCCTTCTTCATTGATCGAAGCAGCATCAGGTTGATTATGTAACTTTCAGGGTGATCAGATATTTCATCCAGAAAAGCTTGTAGCCTTTTTTTGTTAAAGGGGTCTATTCTTTTATTTTTGCAATTGAAAATAAACTCTGCAAAATCAAGCATTTCATCTTCATCAGGTTCAGGATGGCTACGATGTACTGACGGGAGGCTTTCCTGGTACATGAATGTTGCAGCAGCCTGGTTTGCTGCAATCATAAACTCTTCAATAATTATGTGTGAAATATCTCTTGTAGTCTTCTCTATTGTATCTATATTGCCGTCTGTGCCAACCCTTATATTAATCTCAGGCAGGTTTAGTTCCAGCGCTCCTTCTTGCATACGATTTTTATAGAGTAACTTTGCGAGTTTGCTTGCTTCAAAGAGAAGGTTTGTTACAGAGTTTGTGTCATTTTCGTCACTTTCCATCAATATCTTGGTTGCATTATGGTACGTTAATCTTTCTTTCACATTTATAACTGTATGTCTGATCTCAGAACTTACCAGCCTTCCATCATCTGAATAGGTAAAAAAAATACTTTTTGTCAGCCTGTCTTCTCCTTCTTTGAGGCTGCAAATGCCATTCGATAATACTTCTGGAAGCATCGGTATGACCGTGCCGGGAAGGTAAACACTGGTGCCTCTTTTGCGAGCCTCTTTATCAACGGAAGAATCCTCTTTTACATAATAAGAAACGTCAGCTATGTGAACACCAAGGAGCCAGTTCCCTTTTTTGTCTCTCTTCAGAGAGATTGCGTCGTCAAAATCCTTCGCATCTTCAGGATCTATTGTTATGATTAATTCGCTGCGAAGGTCCAGTCTTGTGTTGATTTCGTCAGAGCTAATATGCTTTTGTAAATTCTGCGTTTCGGTAATAGTATTTTTGCTGAATTTAAAAGGGAGTTTGAATTGGTGTATGATGGACTTAATATCAACTGCAGGTTCACCATCTTTTCCTAATATCTCAACTATTGTACCCTCTGCATTGAGATGTCTGGTTGGCCATTGGTCGATTCTAGCGATAACCTTGTCACCATGTTCTGCACCTTTCGGGTCGTCCATTGAGACGTATATGTCTCTGGGTAATTTTAAGTTATCCGGTGCTACATAGTTGAAATGTCTGCTTTTCTTGAGAGTACCAACAATCGTTTCATTTTCACGGTGTAAAACACGTATTATCTTTCCTACATTTCTTTCTTTTTTCCTTTTTCTTCTTCCTTTTTTCTTCTTTTTTGTAGAAGGTAACCTTACTACAACTATGTCGCCGTGCATGGCACTCCCTAAACCTTCTGAATCTACATATATATCATCAGAAACGCCTTCCTTTGCGGGAACCACAAACCCAAAACCTTTCTGATTGCCGTCAAGGACACCTACTAAAAGGTTGGCTTTTTTAGGGTTTGCATATTGTTCCTTCTTAATCCGGACAATCTCTCCTTTCAGCTCAAGTTCTTTTAAAAGGGTGTAAAATTGTTGAGATTCTGAATCGTCTATTTTGAAGTGTTCGGCAAGGTCAGATGTGTTCATGGGACTATATTTTCTGCTGCATACGTACTGTATAATATTCTTTGCATCAATCATTATTTAACTAATCCTTGATAAAAATAGATTTAGGAATATAATTCTTTAAGAAAAAACAATTTTTTTAGAAAAGGGAGTATATGGAAGAAATCTTAGAGATAGCGTCAAAATTAGGTGCTGCCATAGCAAACCATAAAAGATATAAAATGTTCAAGGAAGCTGAAGAACAGTTAAAAAAAGACAATGAGGCCAGGGAAATTTCAGAGGAATTGGAAAAGCAAAGTAGAAAGATCCATGAGTTAGAAAAAAAATTAAAACCAGTTGAGATTGAGGATAAAAAGAAACTTCAGCAGTTAAAGGAAAAAGCAGCATCTAATCAATCCATACAAAATTTTTTAAAAGTTCAAACAGATTACGTTGAATTAATGACAAAGGCTAATAAGCGTATTGAATCTGAATTAACACCTGAAAAAGAGTAAAATTCTGTTAAACATATTCATGAGATTTCTTAAATAATTTTCTTTCTAACATCCTGTTGTAATTTGTCCAGTTATCACTGGGGTCCTTATCGCTCAAAATTGCCTTGTTAAAGGCGTGTATTTTTGCATCTATATTATCCAGATAATGGAGTGCCAGGGCCTCTAATGTCATTGGGAGTTTTGGTGAGCCCCATTCATATTCTCCGTGGTGACTTAAAATCAAGTGTCTTAATAGATCTAACAACGTTTTGGGGAAGCCGTCTATCTGTTTAGCTTTCTCTTCAACCATGAGTACACCAGATATCAGGTGTCCTATGAGTTGGCCTTCGTCTGAATATTGAAAATTTTTCTCATAACAAAGCTCACTGATCTTGCCTATGTCGTGAAGTATTATCCCGCAGATTAACAAGTCCCTGTTTAAACCGGGATATAGTGGTGCAATTATATCTCCCAACTTTGCAACTGACAGGGTATGCTCCAGTAATCCGCCCAGGAAAGCATGGTGGTACTGTACTGCAGCTGGTGCCGAGCAGAAGCCCCTGCAAAAATCATCATCGCTGAAAAAAAGGTTTAGAAGTTTTTCAAGATGAGGCTGTTTGATTGAGCTTGCAATCTGTTTTATCTCAGAAAACATTTTGTTTACATCTTGTTCTGTGCCAGGCAGATAATCCTCTAGTTTTATCTCTTCCTGATTAGTCTTTGAAATCTGTTTAATAATTAACTGTATCTTGTTCTGGTAAATCTCAGTCCTGCCCTTGATCCTTAAAAATGTATCATTGCCGAGAGATTCAAAAAACGGAGTACTTGCATCCCACATCCTTGCGTCAATAATTCCTGTGCGGTCAGACAGCTGAGCCTGGATATATAAGCTTCCGTTCTTTGTGGTTCTTAAATCTTTGCTTTGGACTAAAAAAACTTCGTCAATTGTGGTTCCGCCATTAAGTTCTGATATAAACTTTCTTGGCATTCTGCACCTCCGGTATTTTCATTGTGATGATGGTAACAGGCCTATCTTATTATAGTCTACCTGAAGAGTTGTTATGTAGATAGTGTGGGATATATTTTATGTCTTATCCATGGTTTTTGATTTTACGAGCCTTTTTTTTAAAGTCAAGACAATATACGTTCCATTTCTTGATTGAAGTTGTACAATATTGATATTGACTGTAATGTGGTTTATAAATTAGTTTCAGTAAGGAAACATTTTATATATACTTCTAAGAAGATACAATGGAAGAAACAGATAAAACCTTCATAATGGGTATTGGTGTGTGAAGACAAAAGGTTCTGTCCAAAAAGGTGGGATCTATAATCTCATCATAAAACTGTCGCAAAAAAGGGAAATCAAGGTTGGCCGGCTTGGTACATTTGCTTTCCCTAAAGGTTTTTATGTTTATACGGGAAGCGCTCAAAATGGTCTTGAGAAACGGATAAATAGACACCTTTCAAGCGATAAGAAGTTTCATTGGCACATTGATTATCTTTTGTCTTATGCGAAAGTTATAAAGGTGAACAGATTTGCTGGTGGTAAAGAGGAGTGTAAATTAAATAGAGTAACAGGGCACAGTGCCGGTGCGACCCAGGTAGTGAAAAAGTTTGGTTCTTCTGACTGTAATTGTGCAACACACCTTTATTACTTTAAAAATATACCAGCACATTTTTCTGAATCGTGTCGGGCCTGAATTGAGCGATTTGGGTTGAATAAATATCTGTTTTAATCAAATAGTTTGAATCTTGCTATACAATATAAAGCAACTATACCATCTTTCCATCCTATCTTCTTGCCTTCATCGTAATCTCTTCCGCTATATGAAATCGGCACCTCGTAAATTATACATTTTCTTTTGGCCAGTTTTGCCGTTATTTCAGGTTCAAAACCAAAACGATTTGATCGGATGTTAATTTCTTTTATTATTTCTGCTTTAAATACCTTATAACAAGTTTCCATATCTGTCAGGATCAGATTTGTTAACATGTTTGATAATGTAGTTAGAATTTTGTTGCCGACGTAGTGCCAGAAAAACGATACTCTATGAGGACCGCCCAGAAAACGAGAGCCATATACGACATCAGCCCTGCCGTCGACGATTGGCTCAATCAGGTTTGAATATTCGTTGGGGTTGTATTCCAGATCTGCGTCCTGGATTATTACGATATCCCCCCTTACATGCTGAAACCCGGTTCTCAATGAAGCACCTTTGCCTCGGTTCTTATCATGGAACAACTTCTTGATGTTATCTCCACTTATTTTGCTTATTTTGTCTCTTGTTCCATCATTTGAACAATCGTCAACGATAATTATCTCCTTTTCAAATTCTACATTTTGTACCCTTCTAACGATTTCATCAATGGTTTTTTTTTCATTATATGCAGGTATGACTATTGACAGTTTCGGTTTGTTTTGCATTATGATATCCAGGGATTTTGCTTAAATTGGGTTTAGCTTAAATCAAATTAGGGTGTATTGTCAATTAAATAAATCCTGGTAATGGTATCACCGGATTCTTACAAAAACCTTGAATATAAAAGGTGTTTTTGATACCATTTTTCATCTTTGCGGCTAAGGAACGGGTTAAGTAATCTTCACAAGGGTTTTAATGAAGATGATTATTAAGGTGCTTTATACTATATATGCGTGGATTGTAAATGTTGCGCTATGGTCTGCCGGCTATTTTGTTTCCATTGCATCCACAATCGGCACTAAAGATAAAGAGGGTAAATATAACTCTATAGAGCGGTTATTTACACAGATATCCTTCAGGCTTTTGGGAATAAACTTTGATGTTAAAGGCCTGGAAAATATTCCTGATAATGAGCCTGTGATTTTTGTTTCGAACCATCAGAGCTTTATAGATGTAAAACTTTCAATAGCCGCTATACCTCGAAATTTCAGCTTTATTTCTAAGGATATTCTTTTCAAAATACCATTTCTTGGAAAATACATGAGGACATCAGGCCATATTGGCATTCGTAGAAGTGAGGAGAGGAACGCTTACGGAACCTTGAATGAAGTTATTAAGAAGCTTGACAGCGGTAAGTCAATAATCTTCTTTCCTGAAGGCACAAGAAGCGAAAATGGCGAGCTGGGAAAGTTTAAGAGAGGTATTGCGATGATTATCCTGAAATCAGGCAGAAGGGTAATTCCAACGGCTATTATAGGGAGTAGAGGGTATTTGCCGAAAAGCAGCATTCTCAGTAATCCCGCACATAGAGATATTGGTTTTAGATTTGGTAAGCCGCTTGAATTCCCGAAGGTAGAAAAAGAAGACAGGGAGTTGTCCAAGGATGTCGTGGCAAAAGTGAGATCTGAAGTTTCAAAACTCCTTTATAATTAATGTGAAATAATAAATGAGTACTCAACAAATAGCATTATTTGTCGCAGCTGGAGTAGCCATATGGGTGTATACGGATGCGAAAAAAAATAACTACAGCACGCCAATGTCTATAGGATGGATGTTAGGTGTTTTTATGCTAATGATAGTGTTTTTACCCTTTTATTTAATTGTTAAAGCAAGGCGCGCAAAACGTCCTGTATTATCAACCGTCTGTGAATATTGCAGTAAGGTCTATTTCGGCACTCCAAACTATTGTCCGCATTGTGGCCATTTAGTTCGTAAGCTATAGTGTATAAAGGGTTTATTGTGAAAGAGGAAATTACAAAAGCAGTGAAGGATGCAATGAAGTCTGGAGATAAACAGAGGGTATCGGTATTAAGGATGTTGTTGGCTGATATTATAAATGTTGAAAAGTCCGGAAAAGATTTTAAACATATTGATGTTGTAAGGGGGTACGCAAAGAAGCTAAAGAAAACCATTGAAGAATACGAACGTTTGAATATTCAAGATAAGATAGTGTCTTGCAATGAAGAACTGAAGATAGTTGAAGAATTTCTACCAAAGCAGATGTCAGACGAGGATCTTAAGAAGGTAGTAACAGAACTGATAGAATCAGAAAAACCCAAAGATATCGGATCCGCAATGAAGATTGTTATGGGTAAGTATAAAGACATTGCTGATGGTAAAAAAGTTCAGGCATTGGTTAAGGAATCGTTTGCAAAATAATAATTCTGAATCCCTGAAAAAACAGTCAGTTAAACCCTCCCATCAATAAGACTCATCACATTGTTGTAAATCACCAGGTGTTCGCATCTTTTTTTTTGATAGTAGTCTGAGTAGTGTTAATTGTTTTTGATACCGTATTGTATTTTGAGTTTTCACAAGACAATTTTTTAAAATTAAAAAAATATTTTTTTTAATAATAAATTTTGCTCCACTGTTTTAAGAGCCCATCTGCTTTTTTTTACATTTCTTTTTTTCACAGCCCTGATGTTAATTAAAAATTAAATGTTATTTTTTGTCGTGTAAAATAATTTGCCAAGCTGTTTTATAACCATCTCCATCCTCAGTTAATTTGATGATGGTGGTTTGAAGTTAATCGTGTCAATACTTGTCTAACATGATCTCCTTCAGCTCTGTGTGAATAAATTCTTTCATAATAATTCCCGGGATACTGTAATAAAAAAAATTTATTTCTGGTATTTGGGCTGGTGGAGTTAGGGTTAGGTATGGAGGGCTATCCTTTGCGAGGTTATATATTTTCAGTTTCCAGCGCCTCCCAAGGTTAATATATGCGACTGGTTTGTGGTGGCCTCCGGCAGTATTTATGCATGGCAGAACAAAGAATGTTTCCAAGCTTGACGTGGTTAATTTAAATAAATTTTCTGGGATGTTGGGGGTCATGGTGTAACAAGGCACAGTGGCAGCAGGTGAGATGATTAGTGAATTATTGCAATGCATTTCTTTTCAATTATTTTATTGATGTTATTTTTTCTTAGTTAGAGCTGTTTCAAAAAATGACTTTCTTTCCTTTTTTAAATTAGTGGAGATTGTTGACAGATGGTTTTGTTGCACAAGATGTGTAGCCGTTTTGTATGAAATATACAAAATATAGTATTTTTTTGCTTGACATTATATTTTGATTTGTTAAATTACGCGCGCAGGTAACAATACTGTATCCGTAGTTTAATTTTTTTTAGTTTTACTGGCAGATGAAATTACACAGAAATATATAGTGGTTTTTGTTGTGTGATTATTTTTATTAAATCCGATTTAACAATTTGGGAGGAGGTGAAAAAATGGCAGTAAAAAAAGCAGTAAAGAAGAAACCGGCAGCGAAGAAAAAAGTAGCAGCTAAGAAGAAGCCGGCAGCAAAGAAAAAACCAGCGGCTAAGAAGAAACCGGCAGCGAAGAAAAAAGTAGCAGCTAAGAAGAAGCCGGCAGCGAAGAAAAAACCAGCGGCTAAGAAGAAACCGGCAGC
>CAYFOK010000002.1:279261-304123 GCA_964344685.1 uncultured Candidatus Scalindua sp.
CTAAGAAGAAGCCGGCAGCGAAGAAAAAACCAGCGGCTAAGAAGAAACCGGCAGCGAAGAAAAAACCAGCGGCTAAGAAGAAACCGGCAGCGAAGAAAAAACCAGCGGCTAGGAAGAAACCGGCAGCAAAGAAAAAACCGGCAAGAAGAAGGTAATCGTGAAAAACCGTTTTAAATTTGTTAGGAGGTATTGTGAAGTATATTTACACAGCACCAGAATGTCCAAAGTGTGACGCATTAAAGGATAGCTACAAAACGCAAAGTATTGAATATGTCGAGAGAGACGCGGAAAGGCTAAAAAATCCGCCCCAAGATAGAGACGATATTGATATAGAAGCGTTTGTGCAGCTTTCAATGCAAAATATGGTTCTACCCGTAGAAATAGATAAATAGAAACAATAACCCGCCTCCTGTTGAGAAATTCTACTGGTTTTGCTTTTGGGAATATATAAGTGCGTTGGACGGCTACAATATCAGCATGCAGTCTCCATAACTATAGAATCTATAGTTATTGCTTATAGCTTCCTCATAGGAAGTAGCGATATTTTCCCGCCCTGCAAAAGCAGATACAAGTAGAATTAGCGTTGACCTCTGCAAGTGGAAGTTTGTTATTAATGAATCAGTGAGTTTAAACTTGTATGGTGGATATATAAACAAATTGGTCCACCCTGAACTTTTTTCTGTTGTGTGATTGCCTGCTACTGTTTCCAGGACTCTACATGTTGATGTTCCAGTGGCAAAAATCTTTTTACCAAGCGACTTTGCTTTTTTTATCGTATAAATAGCTTCTTCAGGAATATTATAAAACTCTTTGTGTATAATATGTTGCCTGAAATCTTCTTTATGTATGGGTTTGAATGTTCCTAAACCAACATGTAAAGTTATGTAAACTATTTTAATACCTTTGCAAGATATTTCTTGCAGCAGGTTTGTTGTGAAGTGAAGGCCAGCGGTGGGAGCAGCAATTGCTCCCATTTTTTTTGCATATATTGTCTGATAGCGCTCATTATCGTGTATATCAGGTGGTTTATTGTTTGAATTCCTCTTAATATACGGTGGAAGTGGCATGCGTCCAGAGTTTTCAAGCATTTCTGTAAACTTTCTTTTGCTTTCAAACCTGATTAACCAGTTTCCCGTGTCATTTCGGTATAAAATCTTCCCTTTTACACTATTTTCAAAGGTAAGGATCTCATTTTCCTTTATTCTGTGGTTTGGTTGTAACAGTACTTCCCACGTATTCTCTTCAACCTCCTTTATTATAAGGCCTTCAACTTTGCCGCCAGTTGATCTAGTGCCTAATATCCTTGCCGGGGATACTTTTGTATCGTTCAGGACCAGAACATCTCCACAATTCAAATATTCAATGATCTCATAAAATTTTCTGTGCTCAATTTTAGAGCTTTTTTTATGAAGAACAAGTAGACGTGATTCATCTCTCTTTGTCGTTGGGTACTGTGCAATAAGATGCTTTGGAAGGTCATAATCATAGTTGCTGATTTGATAGGCAGTTTCACTCATAATTTTTGCTCAAAAATGGTCGTTAGAAAGAAAAAATTTATTATGTATTGTTATACAACATGTTGTCATTTTTTTCAAACAAACATTAAATGTAGTAAGGTGTGGGAGGATCAAAAGATATATCCGAAAAAAATATCAAAAAAACCCTTGACAACGGTGAGAAATGGTGTATTTTCCATCTAAATGGTGGTAAGTGGGTAATAGTGGGGAACTAGAAATGGCCATATTTACGGGACAATATCATCATACTATTGACGAAAAGAATCGATTAGCCATACCTTCATCGATACGAAAATGTATGGATGAAGACACAGAGGGTAATGGGTTTTTTGTAACACCGGGTTTGGATAAATGCCTTGCACTCTACACTCCCCTTCATTTCAAAGAGATTTCAGAAAAATATAACGAACAAGCATCTACAAATAGAAAAGCGCGCAATTTCCAGCGCCATTTTTTTTCAAATTCAAAAAAAGTTGATTGCGACAAACAGGGCAGAATTAGCATAGACCCACAGCACATAGACTATGCCGATCTAAAAAAGGATGTTGTTATTGTTGGGGTGATGAACAAGATAGAGATATGGGACTCACAAGCCTGGAAAGAAGTTGAAGCAGATAACAGTGAAAATTTTGAAAATGATGCGGAGGATCTCTTTCGTTTAGGCTCCTCCCCAAGTACATAATATAGATCAAATTGTTTTGTTGGATTTAAGCAATGAAAAAAACTTTTACCAATGATTTTTTCTGATGATGATCTATCGCCGCATAGACCTGTTATGCTTGATGAGGTTACAAGCTTACTTAGGCCAGGTAAAGGTGACATTATAGTTGATGCAACAATTGGTGCTGGAGGGCATAGTTGTGAAATATTAAAAAAAATAGTACCTGACGGGCTTCTTATTGGAATAGATAAGGATGCTGAGATATTGAAGATAGCAGGCAAGTTTCTGTCAAAGATAAGTGACCGCTATAAATTGTATCAAGCTGACTTCATAAATTTAGCTTGTGTGCTTGAAAAGCTGAAAATTAATAAGGTCAATGGTATTCTGCTTGATCTGGGAGTTTCGTCGTTGCAATTGGATGTTCAGGACCGTGGTTTTAGTTTTAGTAAGGAAGGGCCTTTAGATATGAGAATGGATAGAACAGAGGGTATAACGGCTGAAGATTTACTAAAAAGACTTTCCGAAAGAGAAATGGCAGATATTTTCTGGAAATACGGAGAGGAGAGAAAATCCAGACGTGTTGCCAGGGCAATTATAGAGGAGCGGCAAAAGGGCATAGATATAAAAACAACGACTCAATTGGCAAGAATCGTTGAAAAAGCGCTATACATGCCGGGAAGATATTCAAAGAGAAGAAAAATCCATCCAGCAACACGTGTATTTCAGGCCTTGCGAATAGTTGTAAATGATGAGCTAAAAAGCCTGGAACAATTTCTAACTGACGTATACAAGTTCCTGACCGTTGGTTCAAGGATCGTAGTAATATCATTTCATTCTCTTGAGGATCGTTTGGTCAAGAGAGCCTTCCGTGAGGGGAAAAATATATCTTGCCTGGAGATTCTAACAAAAAAACCTCTAATTCCTCTAGATCTGGAGATCAGAGAGAATGTTAGATCCAGGAGTGCTAAACTTAGAGCAGCAGAAAGGATATGATTTATGAAAGTTTGCAGATACGGTTGTATACTCGTCGTAATTTTAATAATGGCAATCTTTACTATGGCGGAAAGTTCAAGGAAAATTCAAATTGGTTACGATATTACAAGATTGGAAAATGAGCTGGTAAAACTTTCAGAAGAGAGCAAAAAACTGAAATTCAAATCATGCATGTTGAAAAAGCCGGATAAGATACTTTCGAAGGTAAGGGATATGAATCTTGGCCTGAGTGTTCAGGAAGATGAGGAAATTGCTGTTGCAAGAAAATCTCATAAATCTTTGGATAATAAGCTGGAGCATAAAATAGAAGCTTAGTTTTTCACTTTTCATACTAATTGAGTTGTAGTGAAATATAATGCTAAATTCAAAAACTATTCTAAAAGGTTATAAAATAAGAGCAAACATCTTGTGCATCTCTATTTTTATAATCTTTTCAGCCCTTTTATATCAACTTACCCGTATACAGATTGTTGATCACGATAAATATTCTTCTTTAGCCTTCTCACAACAATGTAAGAAACAGGACATTCCCACAAGAAGGGGTTTTATTTTTGATCGGAGTGGGCTGAAACTGGCAGAATCAATTCAGGTAGGTTCAGTCTGTGCGGACCCGTTATCCATTACGGAAAAAAAGAAGACGTCAAAGATTCTATCTGCTGTGTTAGGTTTAAATAATGAACAGGTTTTAACGCTGTTAAACAAAAAGAAGAGGTTTGTCTGGATAAAAAGAAGAATATCGGATGGACAGGAAGAAGCTTTGAGGCAGGAAAACCTTAAAGGCATTAGTTTTAGACATGAATACAAAAGGGTCTATCCCTACGATAAATTGTGTGCGCAGGTCGTGGGCTTTACTGATATCGATCAAAACGGTTTGGGAGGTATTGAAAGTTCACTCAATCAAGTTATTTCTGGAAGCAATGGATCCAAGGTAGTAGAAAAAGATGGGCGTCAGCATCAATTTTCTACTTTAAAAGAAGAAACTGTCTCTGCACGGTATGGCGATAGTGTCTTCTTGACAATTGATTGTAATATTCAGTCAATTGTGGAGCAAGAGCTTGAGAATGCGTGTTCGAAGTGGGATCCGGATTCGGCAATTGCAATAGCAATGAATCCTTCTACTGGAGAGGTATTAGCAATGGCTAATTATCCTACTTTTAATCCAAATTATGTTCAAAATTCCAATCTGGAACAAAGGCGTAACAGGGCAATTACGGATTGTTTTGAACCGGGTTCGTTAATTAAGCCTCTGATTATTAGTGGTGCGCTGGATAATGGTCTGGTGAAAGAGGATGAAACTATTTTCTGTTACAACGGTACTTATAAAGTAAACGGCGGCAGAAGAGTGATTAGAGATTCACATTCATACGGCGATTTAAGTGTATCCGATATTGTAGTTCATTCAAGTAATATAGGAATGGCTCAATTAGGGCAAAGGATAAAGAAAAATGAATTACATGGATATTTAAAGGATTTTGCTTTTGGTGACAAAACAGGGATACAATTGCCTGGTGAAGTCAAAGGTATTGTAAGACCTCTTAATCTTTGGTCCGCTGATTCTGAAATTTCTATTTCCTTCGGGTACGAGACAGCAGTAACTCCGATACAGATGGTAACTGCCTTCTGCTCAATAGCCAATGGCGGTACATTGTTGAAACCACGAATAATCAGCAAAATAACGGACTATTCGGGCAAAAGAGTGAAAAAAAAATATGAAATTCCTGAGCGAATCAGAAGAGTAGTTTCTCCGAAGATTGCCAGGGAAATAATGTCTCCTATTCTTGAGGACGTTGTAAAAGAAGGTACCGGTAAACGTGCAATGCTTTTTACACACAGGGTTGCCGGTAAGACAGGCACAGCTAAGAAGCTAAAAAGGGTTGGTAAGAAAATGAAATATTCTAATAAATATATTGGTTCATTTGTAGGGTTTGCGCCTGTGGATGAACCTAAAGTCTGTGTTTTGGTATCTTTAAATGAACCAAAAAATGGTGCTTATTACGGAGGTACAGTGGCTGCACCTGCGGTAGGGAGCATTATAGAAAGAACTCTTGATTATATGAGGGCTGTTCCACAAAGTGTACAGGTAGCTCAAAGATAATTTAGTGGGGAGAAACTTTGTTACGAAGGGAGGTGGTAAATGGTCAAAAATGCTGGAAGGTAGGTACATCAGTGGGTGATGTATTGATACCCTATACTGCCCCAATTTTTTGGGGTCAGTGTAGGGTATCGTATTTAAATTTCTAAATCATTTTAAGAGGAGGTCTCATGACTGAAAAAGAACTGGAAAAACATAATTTTCTTACATGGTGTAGATATGCTGATGCAAAAGATCTTGAAAGTGCTAAAGGGAAGAACCATGAGGTATGGCAAAGATTGTATAGCGAATATTCAGATGAAATAGAAGTAATAAACAGAACAAAGCAAGTGTACGAATCCGTCTCACAGCACGAAATAGGTATACAGAAATTTGATCTTTCTTTAAAAATTTCAATATAGTGAATATGGCTTTTTAATGAAATTAAGTACGTTGGTTCGCCATTTGGGCTCGATGGGAACATACAGCTTTTGTGATGCTGAGATTAAGGGTATTACCAATGATTCAAGAAAGGTAAAGCCTGGTTATCTCTATGTTGCAATTAAAGGGCATAAAACAGACGGACACAATTTCATTAAACAATCTCTTGAATGTGGTGCACAAGCAATCGTTAGTGAGGAAAGATTTTTTCTTGATGCAAAAATTCCTCAGATAATCGTACGTGACACTAGAAAAGCACTTTCCTCTTTGAGTTGTTGTTTTTATAACAACCCATCTCAAAAAATTAATGTTGTTGGTGTAACTGGAACAAATGGCAAGACTACTACTACATATCTAACCAAATCTATAATTGAAAAAGCTGGATACAAGGCAGGATTAATCGGTACGATTAATTACCAAATAGGTGAAAAAATTATACCGGCACAGGAAACTACTCCTGAATCAGTTGAGCTTCAAAAGCTCATCGCAGAAATGGTAGCGGCAAAGATAAAATTTGCAGTTATGGAAGTGTCTTCACACTCAGCTGTTCAGCATAGGATTGAGGATATTAATTTTAAAACAGCTGTTTATACCAACTTAACTACCGAACATATGGATTATCATAAAACGATTTCAAATTATTTAAATGCCAAATTAAAATTGTTTAAAAATTTACCTAGAGATTCTTTTGCAGTATTAAACGCAGATGACGAATTTAGTAACTATTTTGCCGATAGAACGAGTGCCAAAGTCCTATGGTATGGAATAAAGAATAAAGCTGATGTAAACGCTGAGATATATAGAGAAACTATAAATAGCATTTTGATTAAATTAAATTTTTCGGGAAAAGAAATCGATATGAAAATACCCTTTGTAGGTTTACACAATGCTTACAACGTGCTTGCATCTGCTGCAAGTGCAATTTCACTTGGATTTGAACTAGATGTGATAAGGTCTGGTATCGAAGCCGCGTCTGCTGTGCCGGGGAGATTGGAAAACGTGCCCTGCAGCCGTGGTTATAAGATTGTTGTTGACTATGCTCATACACCTCACGCTCTGGAAACAGTCCTGCAAGCGCTCAAGAATCTGGTAAAAGGCCGGATAATACTTGTTTTTGGTTGTGGAGGTGATAGGGATAAAGAAAAACGGCCTAAGATGGGTAGAATAGCTGATGAAAAATCTGATATTTTTTGGCTGACAAATGATAATCCGCGATCAGAGGAACCATTAGACATTATAGATGATATCAAGGCTGGAATAAAGCCAGGTCGATCATTTCATATTCAAACGAATAGGCATAAAGCAATAGCGGATGCGCTTTCTGAAGCAAAGGATGGTGATCTTGTTCTTATTGCCGGAAAAGGACATGAGAAATATCAAATTATCAAAGATACCATAACTCCCTTTGATGACAGAGAGGTAGTTAAAAATATACTTTTGAAAGAAACTGATAAAAAAGCTGTATAAGTAAAGATTAAGTACAATAGCTGTATTGTGATCGCTGCGCCTTTTTTTATATTCTTATTTTGAAAGATAAGACATGATGACAAAAAGGCTGAAAATAATTACTATTCTGAATTGCGTCTACATAATGTTAAGCGTTTTTGATCTATCATTTATGTTTGGTAATGACCAGCCGGACCCATCATCACATGTAACAACTCGTTCAGAAGTGGTATATTCTGATGAGTCAAAACTTGTCGGTAGGCAGCCTTTGCCAGAAGGATTCGGTCAGAGTAGTCAGGCAGCTTCAGCGGGTAAGGCCTATGCAACTGAATATTTCAGTGCAGAAAATTTTTCAAAACCGGTTTACAAACCCGTGCCGGATGAGTGTCCATATCCTGATAATAATGGTAAGCCCCCTGACAACTTCATGTATAAAGATTGGTGTGAAGAAACATTCGAAAATGGAAAATATATATATGAGGCATACCGGGATATAGCCTTCAATATGAAATACACACCGGAACCGCCTAAGACTGATATCTGGCAGACTCCATACGAAACAAACAAGTCAAAGAAAGGTGATTGTGAAGATGCCGTATTCCTCTTTACATCACATCTTTCCTCAATGCAGAAAAATACAAAGATTATTTGGGGGTGGGTAATTGATAAAGGCAGTAAGATTGCCAGGGCGCATGTGTGGACTCAACTTGCAGATAAGGCGGGGCAGCAATACGTTGTAGAAGGATTCTCCAGAGAATGGGATGGAATAATACCTCTGGGAATTGTTGAAGAAACGGAATTGAGAAAACCAATTTTTACGATTAAACATTCAGAATACTGTAGATTGTACGGCCTGGTTTCCAAGCCTGATAGCTGGCAGACATACCAGTCGATAATTAATTTATGTACGTCAGCAAATTTTATCGAATTTTATTCCAGGAATTTAAACATTTCGCAAGGTATGGATCCGTACTTCGACCCGGATTATGGATTTATTGGATATCTCCTGGACACACAAACTAATTCACATAAAGATACAATATCCGGCAGACATTCAAACAGGCCAAAAATGCTTCCCGCCAGGGATAAAGAAATCTCCAGTATCTTAACAAAGCTTCATGAACTTTTTGTTAGATGTGAAGAACAAAGGAAAGATTTTAGTTTAGACATTCAAAATTGCTTATGGAGGTATAATTAATTTTTACTCTAAAATAAACTTGAATTGTAGAAGATAAAGAAAAGTGATAAATATAGAAATTTCAAATCTCTTAACGGTAATTAATGGGAATTTGTTATGTGGTAGTCCTGAGTTACGCATTGCGGGAGTATCGACAGACTCAAGATCTATAAAAAAGGGAGAAATATTTTTTGCCCTGAAGGGTGAAAATTACGATGGTCATGAATTTATAAATCAAGCTGTTTCTAATGGTGCTGCCGGCGTAGTAATATCAAGTAGCAAAGAAGCCGTTTATTCTTCACTTAGAGAATTTAAGAAATGTTTCTTAATAGAAGTTGAAGATACATTAAAAGCTCTGGGGGATCTTGCAAAATATTATCGTAAAGGATTGAGAGCGGGTTTTATAGCCGTAACAGGAAGCAATGGTAAAACAACTACTAAGGATATGATTTATCATGTCCTGCGAAATTTTAACAGTGTAACCAGGTCCAGAAAAAGCTTCAATAATTTTATCGGTGTGCCGTTAACAATCTTTGATACAGATTCCACGCATGATTTCTGTGTTGTCGAAATGGGTACTAATGCGCCCGGAGAGATTGGAAGATTGTCTGATATTATATTTCCAGATTTTACTATTTTAACCAATATATCTTATACGCATCTTGAAGGGCTTGGCAGCATTGAAGGTGTTGCAAAAGAGAAAGCGGAATTCATAGGAAATGTGGCTGGAAATGGTATCCTGATTACGAATGCTGATGACGATTGGTGCAATCGGATAGCAAGCCGTTTTGACGGAAAGGTTATAAGTTTTGGTATTAATAAAAGCGCCGATATAAGGGCATCTAATGTTAAACGCAATAATTCAGGTTTTGTCTTTACGGTAAACGATTCTTTTACTGTCAAATTGCCAGTACTGGGCGTACATAACATTTATAACGCCATTGCCGCTATAGCAACATGTAATGCAGTTGATATTAGCTTGGAAGATATTTGTGACAAATTCATAGACTTCAAGCTTCCACCGATGCGGATGGAGAAGCAGGTTTACGGTGGTATAGTAGTGATAAATGACGGGTATAATTCAAATCCCATGTCAATGTCTGCGGCATTAGAAGAATTTTCTCAATTGAATACTCATGGCAGAAAGGTGCTTGTATGCGGAGATATGCTGGAGTTGGGAGATTATACGGAAAGTATGCATAGAGAAATTGGTATGAAGGTGGCCAATGCTGATATTGATATTCTGTGGACAGTTGGATCATTTTCCAGGTTTGTAGCAGAGGAAGCTATTGCTAATGGAATGCCGGAAGAGAGAATTCAAAGCTGCGAAACCTCGGAAGAGGTCTCTTCTTTCGTTGCTTCAAAATTGAAGAAAGATGATACTGTACTGATAAAAGGTTCAAGAGGGATGAAACTTGAGAATGTTGTGCGGCAGATTGAGAGTTGTTTCTCAAAAAAGAATGAAAATAATTCTGCTCCGCTGAATCTGGTTTGAAGCTATGGATGCACTAAGTAGATCATTTTAGTGTAATAAGTTGCTACGGAGAAAAAATATTGTTTTATAAATTGATCTATCCTCTGCATGATTATTTTCAGGGGTTTGAGATAATAAGGTTTATATCATTTAGATCAGGTCTGGCGGCTTTAACAGCATTTTTAATAAGCGTGCTTGTGGGATCACAGGTTATAAAAATGCTTAAAAGACGTAATGTCTCGGAGGATACTTCTAAAACAGATTCTGAAACATTAAAAGATCTTCACAGTGAAAAGAAAAACGTACCTACCATGGGCGGTATTATCATTTTGATAGCAATTATTATTTCTACCGTGCTCTGGTGTAATATATTTAACATATATATTTTATTAGTTTTGTTTACGGCGGTCTGGCTTGGCATTCTTGGCTTTTTTGATGATTATATAAAATTGACTCAAAAGCACGCATCAGGTTTGACCAGTGCGTCAAAACTATTCTTTCAATGCGGACTGGGATTGATAATCGGTTTAATATTATACTTTCATTTTAAAGATATTGATGAAGGAACAAGGCTTGTAATACCTTTTTTTAAAGGAGTAAGGCCGGATCTTGGGGCGTTTTATGTGTTGATGGTAATGTTTTTCGTAGTAGGAATGTCAAACGCCGTCAATATTGCAGACGGACTTGACGGGCTGGCAATTGGATGTACGGTGATTGCGGGTATGGCATTTACCTTAATAACCTACATTGTAGGAAGGGTAGACTTTAGCAGCTATCTCCAGGTTCCTTATATAGCAGGTGCCGGTGAGCTGAGCATTTTCTGCTCTGCGTTAGTGGGGGCCGGGTTGGGTTTTATGTGGTTCAATTGTTTTCCTGCACAGACATTTATGGGAGACGTGGGCTCGTTACCACTGGGAGGCATTCTTGGAGTTGTAGCTATTATAGTGAAACAGGAACTCCTCATTTTTTTTATAGGCAGTATATTTATTGTAGAATCTGTTTCGGTTTTATTACAGGTATGTGTATTCAAAATCACAGGTAAGAGACTGTTTCTGTGTGCGCCTATACATCACCACTTTCAATTTAAAGGTTGGCAGGAAACCAAAGTTACAATGAGGTTCTTTATAATTGCCGCAATAATGGCGGTTTTTAGTTTGATAACACTGAAATTATGAGTGTATTGGGAAGTCAAAATACATACGGCAAAGATATGCAATCTAGAGAGTCTGCAGGTTTCAGCTTTGTCTCTATAGGTAGATTAGAGCCGGCAAACGTCATAATGTACATTGTTACGACTCTGCTAGTAATAGGGATAATTATGATTTACAGTACCAGCTCAGCAAAAGTAGCCGTTAGTGCACAGTCAATGAACACTACTTTTGTAAGGCATGTTGTGTGGGTGGCCATTGCAATAGCAGGCATGTTGATAATGATGAGAATCGATTATCACTATCTGCAAAAGTACAGTACTGCAATCTTTATCATTGCAATTGCCGGCCTGGTTCTTGTGCTTATTCCGCAGATAGGAACAGTTACTTATGGCGCTCGCAGATGGGTAAGATTTGGAAGCTATTTTGGGTATCAACCATCTGAATTTGCCAAACTGGCGATGATTATTTTTATGTCAGGATATATTGCAAAAAACAGGGAAAAAATGTCTACATTTGCAAGAGGATTTGTTATTCCTATTGTATTAATAGGTGTTGTTTCCTTGCTTATTCTTAAAGAGCCGGACTTTGGTACGGCAATGTTTATATCAATGATCTCGTTTATTCTGATAATGGTTGGAGGTACCAGGATAATTTATGTGTTCTTTACCATGGTAGCTTCAATCCCTCATATTTATCAGATAATGCACAATATTCCAACTTATCGACACAACAGGCTACTGGCATTTCTTGATCCGTGGAAAGATCCTACGGGGATTGGTTATCAAATTATTCAATCATGGATTGCGCTTGGTTCTGGAGGTGTAACCGGTTTGGGTATGGGGGAGAGTCGACAGAAATTGTTTTTTCTGCCGATGAGTGATAATGATTTTATCTTTTCAATAATAGGTGAAGAATTCGGGTTTATAGGGACGACATGCATCATTGTTATGTTTGCCATATTAGCATGGCAGGGTATAAGGATTTGTAAAGCAACACTGGATTCGTTTGGTTTTTTCCTTGCGTTAGGTATAACTGTTTCACTTGCCTTCCAGGCGGCTATTAATATAGCGGTTGTTACCGGTTCCATACCGACGAAAGGACTACCTTTGCCATTTATCAGTACAGGAGGATCATCAATACTATTGTCAATGTTGGGGATAGGGATTCTTTTAAATATTGCGAAGCAGTCAGGAAAGACAGATGCTTCGGTAAGTAATAACGAAAATAATAGGAGTTTTGCAACTTGAAGGTTGTCTTTGCAGGTGGCGGTACGGGTGGGCACTTAATGGCAGGCCTAAGTATAGCACAGGAAATATCGTTCAGGTTTCCCAGTACACGCATAGTTTTTTTTGGTACAAATAGGAAAAGGGAGTCAGGATACATAGAAAAGAGTAGCTATGAGTTTAGACCTATTGTGGCATGTAAGTTAACATCGTTTGTTCGCTTGCCACTCTTTCTCATTGTATCTCTTATCGGGATAATACACTCTTTAATTAATCTTGTAAGGATCAAGCCGGATGTAATTATTGGTCTTGGAGGTTATGGTTCGGTGTTACCTGTATTTGCTGCATATATCATTGGCATCCCAATTGTTTTAATAGAACAAAATGTTATACCCGGAAGAGCGAATCTTGCAATATCAAGGTGGGCTGATGCTGTTCTCTGCCATTGGGACAGCTCTAAAAAAAAGTTTAAAAAGGTTCATACCTGTGTTACTGGTGTGCCGATTCGGAACGATATTATAGAAAAAGGGACATTGGCTGGCGACAATCCGTTTGGGCTTGATTCTCAGAAAAAGACGTTGCTGATAATGGGTGGCAGCCAGGGAGCGCAGGCTATAAATAAAGTAATGTTGCAAAGTATTCCGGAACTTCAGACACTTGTGCCGGACTTGCAAGTTATTCATTTGACAGGAAAACATGGATACAAGGAAACCAAAGAGGCTTATAATGATATGGAGATAAGTTCATTTGTTTCCGAATTTTATAATGATATAGGTGCTGCTTACAGGTTGGCAGATCTGGTTATTAGTCGTTCCGGTGCAAATACGATTGCTGAGATTGCGGCCGTAGGCATTCCGGCAATCCTTATACCTTATCCATATGCGACAGATAATCATCAATACTGGAATGCTTACGAACTGTCCAGTGCAGGTGGAGCCTTGATCATTAAACAAGAGGAGCTGAAACCCCAAAGAATTATAAAGCTTGTCTCTGATTTGCTAATGAACGATGAAAGACTGGATAATATGAAGAAAACAAATAAAAGCCTGAGCAAGCCTTTTGCTGCTACAAGGGTTGTTGAAAAGATTTGCCAGACTATCGACGAGAAAAAGGCAAAGAAGGCTTTATTTAGTATTGTTCATCCTGCTTAGACGGAAGTAAAGTGAAAATTTGAATAAGAGGTTTTACTGAAAAAAATGAGACTTAAATCAAAAGAATATCATCATGCAACAGATAGCCAGGCAGGTTTTAACCTTATTGATCATAGCAGTGGCCATGGAAAATATGTTTACTTTATTGGTATTGGTGGTGCGGGAATGAGTGCCATTGCTAAGATTTTAATAAATGAAGGCTATGTTGTGTCCGGGTCAGATATGGAGTGCTCACCGGCGACACATGAACTTGGTAAATTAGGTGTCAGGATTAATACAAAACAGGATGGAGAATATCTCGATTCAGATACAAATCTGGTGATTATTTCGGCTGCTATCAAGGAAAGTAATCTTGATCTTCAAAAGGCGAGATCGTTGGGACTAAAGGTTGTCAAATATTCTGAGTTTTTAGGCTCTTTAATGAAAGCAAAATATGGGATTGCCATTAGCGGTACACATGGCAAGACAACAGCGACTGCAATGATTTCAACAATATTAAAAAAGACCGGCCACGAACCTACCTTCGTAATCGGTGGGAATGTGACAGAGATTGGAGGCAATTCCTGTCTCGGTAAAGGACGCCATTTTGTTGTTGAGGCATGTGAATTTGACAGGACGTTTCTGAATTTGACACCACAGATAGGTGTAATCACTAATATTGAAGAAGACCATCTGGATTATTATAAAGACCTTAATGGGATAACAGAAGCTTTTACAGAGTTTGTTGCCTTAATCCCGGAAGATGGATTACTTGTTGTAAATAACGATGATGAAAACATAAAAAAAGCTATCAAGGGCGCAAGATGCAGGGTTGAAAGTTACTCAATTATTACGGCAGCTGATTACTTCAATAAGGCCGTGCCTCACAGGCGGACAGGCTTGCAAACTTATTCTAAGGAAGATCCAATCGATGACAGGTCTTATGAAAGAGTTAATTGTGAAACTGACGCAAAATGGCTCGCTGTGGTGACTTATTCAGACAAGGACGTAAATCACTTCAGTGTATTTAAAAAAGGAGACCATTTTGGTGATTTTTATATTAAAACACCTGGATTACATAATGTGTCAAACGCACTTGCCGCAATATCTGTATGCAATTACATAGGATTGAACGAAAGAACCGTGAAAAAAGCATTGGCTTCGTTTGATGGTGTAAATCGGCGTTTTCAAACTATAAGTAGTAAAAACGGGATTACGATTATTGACGATTTTGCTCATCACCCGACAGAAATAAAAGCAACTTTGGAAACTGCAAGGGCGATCTATCCCTCACAACGTATTTGGTGCGTGTTTCAGCCACATCAGCACAATCGCACAAAACTACTACTTAGGGAATTTGCTGCAGCTCTCACACTTGCCGACAAAGTAATCATTGCAGATATTTATTCTGCAAGAGATTCGGATATAGAAAGAGCTTCCGTTAGTTCGCAGGACCTTAAACATGAATTGCAGACAATGGGGAGTGATGTAGAATGTATTAGAAATATTTCTGAGATAATAGATAGCTTACGACTAAGTATGAAAAGAGATGATGTTATTATGATTCTTGGTGCGGGTGATATCTGGAAAGCTGCTCAGGGCCTGAAACACAACATCGAGAATGAAAATGATTAGCAAACCAAAAATTATAAATGAAATATTCAGGCATGATGTTTCCCTTAGTAAATATTGTTCATTCAGGACAGGGGGAGCAGCAGAGATATTTGTAGAGCCATTGGGTACTTCTGAGCTTAAGAAGGTGCTCCAGTTCTGTAAAAATGAACAGAAGAAGGTATTTATTTTTGGAAAAGGAACCAATCTTCTCGTCAATGATAACGGTGTCCGTGGCGTAGTGATACACCTGGGAGGAATAAATTTTAAAAATGTTGAAAGAAATGGCAGAAATGTATCAGCGGGGGCTGGAGTAAACCTGCCTAAGCTTATACGTACAGTGGCCTTAAGCGGATTTGGAGGGCTGGAGGTATTGGCAGGGATTCCTGGCACTGTTGGTGGTGCAGTAATGATGAATGCAGGAGGAAAATATGGTGTTATAAGCGACACTATTTGTTCTCTGACCACGATGACTTTAGACGGAAATATCATTAAACATATGCGCGGAGATGTAGAGTTTGAATACCGTAAGTGTAATCTAAGTGAACAAATAGTTATTGAAGTAGAATTCCAGCTTAATGAATCGAAAATAGAAATAGTTCTGGAAAAGATGGATGAAATTTATAATGAAAAACAGGAACAGCAGCCTTTGGGAACATTCAACGCAGGAAGTGTATTTAAAAATACATCTCAATATAAGGCGGCAGAACTTATTGATAAGGCAAATCTAAAAGGCTTACAAGTGGGTGGAGCTGTTGTCTCCGAAAAACATGCAAATTTTATAGTTAACACCGGGAATGCTACCAGTACTGATATACTTAAACTGATAAAAATTATTAAAGAAACCATCAGGCAGAAATACAATGTCTCTCTGGAAGAAGAAATACATATTTGGTAACCAAACAAATATTATATTGAGAATAAAGAGGTAGAGTAAATTGCAAATGTAGTATTTCACTGAAGCATATTGGTTTTTTCTTACAAATAAAAAATGCACAGAGAATACAGAAAAAATAAAAAACCCGAAAAAAATATTAGGGTACAGTCTGTCATTCTCTGTGCATAAAATAGTAAGGAGGCATTATACATGATGTCTGAGGTCGAGAATATATTGGGAATTGTTGTTGCGGGCAAGCATGGAATTATAAAGTCGGTTAGCCGCACTAATGGCAGCTTGCCATCCAGCTTGGTAGGTACAAAATGGTACGATGCTTTTTCTATACCGGTTGAAGAAGTGCATATTTTGGAAGAAAGAAGCCATCAGGTTTTCAAATCATGTGGGGCCGGGGAAAAGTTATCTGTATTCTCTTCTTATGACAAGGAAGGAAGTGTTTTCGGATATCATATTTTAGTAGAAGAAAATTGTGAAGGAGAAAACTACACGCAATTCCTGAATAAAGTATCATGTCTGGGTGAAATTGCTCCTGGGATTGCCCATGAAATTAATAATCCACTGGCGTATGTGTCTGGATGGTTGCAGATGTTCCTTGCTGAAACACAAGATACGGACCCTAAAAAGAAGACCTATGAAACTCTTATCAGTGAGTTTGAACGTATAGCCACTTTATCTAACAGCTTACTGGATTTTACAAGACAAATTCCAAAACCAAAGAAAACGTTTGATATAAATCAAGTAGTTGAAGAAGTAATAACTATGATCGGATATACAATGAAGAATGAAAACATTGAGCTTATAGAGAATTTAACACTTTCTGAAATTGTGGTGTATGGAGATAGCAACAGGCTGAAACAGGTCTTTATAAATTTGATGCAGAATGCAAGGGACGCTATGCCAAATGGAGGATCTTTAAATATAAGTACGGATACTTATCAGGTTAATTCAGTATTGATTCAATTTCGTGATACGGGGTGTGGTATGGACCGGGACCAATTAAGTAGAGCGTTTGATCACTCCTATACTACTAAAGAGGATGGGAGAGGCTCCGGTCTGGGACTGTCAGTATGCAGGGCTATTATTAAAGAATTTGGTGGGACAATAGATTTAGAAAGTAATGTAGACAAAGGAACAGTTGTTTCAATTATATTGCCTAAATGCAGTTGGGATGAACATGTTTAAATGTCAATCAATAATAAAATCTTAGCGGTATCCAGAGAAGATGAAAATATAAGGGCGGCGGTCAAGCTTTTAGAAAGCAAGGGGTACAATGTTTTTTTTGAAACAAGTGTCTTTCAGGCAATCGCTACGCTTACTGAGAGTAAAGTTAGTGCCATTATTCTTGATATAGATGATTTAGGTTTAAAAGAAATGGAGTTTCTTGATGTTGCAAAAAAGATTAATCCGAATCTGTTTATTTTAATTTCCTTTTGCAGTTCAAACAGGGAAAAAGCTATTAAATATATCGAACGGGGAGCGGATTGTTATATTTTAAAACCGTTTTATATAAATGAATTATTTGCCATGATTCACAAATTTTCAGAGAGGGACAGCCGAAACAGGGATGTTTTAAATGAATCACCTGAAACGCATAAATCCATAGAACGCCTTGCACTTAGAATTGCGCATGAAGTCAATAACCCATTAACAACGATTAGCGGTCAGTTACAGCTGCGGTTAGCAGAAATGGATAGCAGCAATCCTGATTATCATGTTTTTGGGTCCCTTGAGGAGGAGTCCCGTAGAATTGCTGGCACCGTAAAATCCTTAGTCGCCTTTGCACAACCGAGAGAACCAGATAAGAAGACTGTAAACTTGAACGAAATCCTGAAAGATGTAATTTGTTCCTTTAAAGGTAAGGAGCATGAAAAAGAGGTTCAAATATTAGAATCGCTTGACGAAGACTTGCCTGAAATTTTAGCAGATAAGGAACAGATTTCCATGGTTTGCAGAAACATCATTGATAATTCAAGAAGAGCAATCAATGGAAAAGGAGGTCTGGAGATTATTACTAAAAGAGGAACGAATAACAATATAAATATTGCATTTTGCGATTCAGGCAGGGGGATTCCTTATGATGTAATTGAAAAAGTTTTTGACCCCTTCTTTGTAGTAAAAGATGAAGAGAGAGGAATGGGTTTAGGGCTTTGCGTTTCTCATGATATTATCAAAAAGCATGGAGGTACATTAACGGTAAAAAACCAGAAGGATAAGGGTACCGTTTTTCAAATTTCTCTTCCAATAGAGACAATTTAAGTATTAAGGCGTTTCAGTTAAGGAGCAAAATATGGACAAACTAATGAAAATATTAGTGGTAGATGATGAACTGAGGATATGTCATCTGATTAAAGAACTGCTCAAAGGGGAGGGATATCAGATCTATGTAAGTGTTTCAAGTGTTGACGCTCTGGAGATGATAAAGAGATGCAATTATCATTTGCTGATAACCGATCTAAAAATGCCCGGGATTGATGGGCTGGAATTAATTAAAAGGGCTAAACAGGAATGTCCGGAAATCAGAGCTATAATGGTTACCGGTTATACAACTGTGGATACTGCTGTGCAGTCGTTGAGGCATGGAGTAGATGATTACATAACAAAACCATTTAATATTGTTGAGTTGAAAAGAGCTGTCAAGCAGGCCTTGCATATTCGTAAAGTCGAACTTGAGAATATACGTATTTTAAAAGATTCGAAGCCTGCAAGCGCCGGTCTTAAAAGTCATGGGCAAAAATTATACGATAGACTTCATATAATGAGCGAACAACTTGTAGAAGCTAATAATAAGCTGGTACAAAGAGTTAATGAACTGGATACGATAAATGAGATTAGTAAAGCGATAACATCGGTATTAGATATGGATGAGCTTCTGAATTTGTGCTTGAATGAAATCATCGGAAAATTAAAGGTAAAACATAGTTCGATCATGTTAATTGATGAGAAAAGAGGTAAGTTAGTAGTCAGGGCAAGTCAAGGACACAGAAGTATGCAGGTTTTAGGTAAGACACAAAAGCTGGAAGAAGGTGTGGCCGGGTGTGTTGTACAGGATAAAAAACCAATACTGGTTAAAGATATTAGATTTGATAGCAGGTTTAGTAGACACGAAAGGCCGGATTATAAAACGAAATCATTTGTTTCTGCACCCCTTTCACTGGGAGAGAGGGTTTTCGGAGTAATAAATATTATAGACAAGATATCTGGAGAAAGTTTCTGTGAGGCAGACGTCAATTTGCTTTGTACTATTGCTGGTCAGGTAAGCATAGCGGTAGAAAACTCAAGGTTGTATAAGGTCCTTGAAGAAAATTGTTTTGACATGGTTAAGTTTCTTGCTGACAGCCTTGAGGCAAAAGATCACTACATGAGCGGTCATTCCCAAAGGGTAGCGGAATATACATCTTCTATTGCAAATATAATGGGAGTGTCTGACAGGGAAAAAAATACATTACTGCATGCTTCGTTGTTACATGACATTGGTAAAATAGGTATTTCAGAATTAATATTCAATAAGCCTGATAAGTTAAATGACATAGAATACGAAACAATAAAATCTCATCCTGCAAGAGGAGAAGAAATAATAAAGCGACTAGGTTTTCTTGAAAAGTCAATCTGCCATATTAGAGGCCATCATGAGAGCTTTGATGGCAGTGGATATCCGGATAGATTAGGTGGTGAAGATTTGCCACTTCTAACGAAAATCATAACGGTAGCTGACGCCTTTGACGCAATGACATCAGAAAGGACTTATCGGCAATCATTGAAGATTGACAATGCAATGTTAGAACTCAAAAGAATGTCAGGAAAACAATTTGACCCTTACGTTGTAGATGCTTTTGCTTCCAGTGAAATAGTCAGGAAGAAATCAAATTTAGAATCTGGCTATTAATAATGGATAATTATACAAAACTAGAGAGGGCTCTCTAATCGGGCTGTAATAACTGAGAGTCTGTGACATTGATAGTGGTATTAACGAATTAAGGAGCAAAGGGAATGACAAATAAAATGCACAGAGAATACAGAAAAAATAAAAAAACCCGAAAAACCTTTAGGGTACAGTCTGTTATTCTCTGTGCATATAAAAATTGATAGTGCTAAATCATTTTAAAGAGAAACTAATTGAGTAACAGTATGCTTTCAGGAGGGAGAAATGAGTAAGCAAATAAGGATATTAGTTGTAGATGATGAGCCTAAGATATGCCATTTAATTGAAGAACTGCTCAGACTGGAAGGCTTCATCGTAGATGTAAGCTTTTCCGGCATGGACGCGCTGCAGATGATAAAAAGAGAAGATTATCAAATGCTGTTGACTGATCTGAAAATGCCAGGGATTGATGGGCTGGAATTAATAAAAAAGGCCAAAAAGGAGCGTCCTGATATCAGGGCGATAATGGTTACCGGTTATGCTACTGTTGATACTGCGGTGCAGTCATTGAGGCATGGAGTAGATGACTACATTACAAAACCATTTAATATTTTTGAGTTGAAAAAAGCGGTACAACAGACCTTACATACCCGTCAGGTTGCAATGGAAAATGCGCAATTATTAAAGGATTTGAAGAAGGCGAATCGTGAGCTTAGTATCAATAAGAATGGATTAGTAGAAAAGGTGCAGATAACCGGAGAACAGCTTACAATGGCCCAGAAAGAGCTTGTACAGAGAATTGATGAGCTGGCAACGGTAAATGAGATTAGCAAGGCTATCACTTCGGTATTGGATATGGATGAGCTACTGAGCTTGTGCCTGAAAGAGATTAACGAGAAGCTAAAGGTAAAACACAGTTCAATCATGCTTATTGATGATGAGGGAGACGGCCTGGTAGTTAAAGCGTGTCATGGTGACAGAAGTAAACAGGCCCTGGGAAAGACTCAAAAGATAGATGAGGGAGTCGCAGGGCGCGTTGTAACAGATAGGAAACCTATCCTGGTCACGGATATCAGACGTGATAACAGATTTAACAGAAGCGAAAGGCCCGATTACAAAACAAAATCATTTGTTTCTGCACCTCTCATAGTGGAAGAAAGGATTCTTGGTGTAATAAACGTTATAGACAAGGTTTCAGGTGAAAGCTTCTGTGAGACAGATGTTAAACTTCTTTGTACTATTGCGGGGCAGGTAAGTATTGCGGTAGAGAATGCAAGGCTGTACGAGGCACTGGAAGCAAATTGTTTTAATATGGTTACGTCTCTGGCTAAAAGCCTTGAGGCTAAAGATAAGTATACCAGCGGTCATTCTCAAAGAGTTTCGGAATATTCATCTGTAATGGCTAGGATAATGGGAGTGTCTGACAAAGATATGAAAACTTTACGCCATGCCGCATTGTTACATGATATTGGTAAGATAGGTATTTCTGAGTTTATAATCAACAAAACAGACAAATTGAATGATTCGGAATTTAACACAATAAAATCCCATCCTTCTACAGGTGAACAGATTATAAAACCTTTAACTTTTCTTGATGACTCGATACACCATATTAGAGGTCATCATGAGAGTTTTGATGGCAGAGGGTACCCGGATAGATTGGGAGGAGATGATTTGCCACTATTGACTAAAATAATGACTGTAGCTGACGCGTTCGATGCAATGACATCAGACAGAACATATCGGTCATCAATGAAAACAAATAAGGCAATATCAGAACTGAAAAGAGTAGCGGGAAAGCAGTTTGATCCTGAAGTAGTAGACGCTTTTGCTTCCAGTGAAATAGTCAAAATGAAATCAGATTTAGAAACTAGTTATTAATAATGGAAAATCTAACCAAACAAGAGAGGGCTTTCTAATCATGCTGTAATAACTGAGAAATTAAGGCAAAGAACAGTAGGCGTTAACGAGTTAAGAAGGAATGAAATAGTAAATAGAATGCACAGAGAATACAGAAAACATAAAAAACCCGAAAAAACTATTAGGGTACCGTCTGTAATTCTCTGTGCATAGAATATAGAGCTGAATTTAGAGAAACAAATCTGCATGAAGTGAAAGAGAAATGGGGCTGATTTTGGGCTTTTGTGCCTTTGATTACAATATAAAAAAGGTACAAGAGGCCCTGATCGAAGAAAAACGAAAGAAGGATGAAAATGTTTTTCAATTTACATTTCCAGTAGATACTAATTCAGTAACAGAATATCCGGGAGGAGCAAAAATGGATAAGCAAATAAGAATATTAGTTGTAGATGACGAACCCAGAATATGCCATTTGATAGAAGATGTGCTTGTTAAGGAAGGTTATACGGTTGATATAAGCTTTTCAGGTACTGATGCGCTACAGATGATAAAGATATATGATTACCATCTGCTGATAACAGATCTAGATATGCCGGGGATTGACGGCCTGGAACTGATACAGAAGATAAAGAAACAGAATTCAGAAATCAGGGTTATAATGATTACAGGTAATACAAAAGTTGATCTAGTTACCCTCTCCCTGAGGTACGGAATCAATGACTATATAAACAAGCCATTTAATATTACGAAGTTGAGAGAAGCGGTAAAACAGACTTTATGTTCCCACAAGATAGTACTGAGGAATTTGTGATTTTAAGAAAAAGAGATTTTGTACCAGCCTGTCGGCTGAACATACTTCAATATTGAGCTGAAATTTTTAGGGTTATTTTGCCTCAAAAATAAAAATGCACAGAGAATACAGAGAAAATAATAAAACCCGCAAAAATATTAGGGTGCAGTCTGATATTCTCTGTGCATATATTCTAATTAAACTAAACCATGTCTGATGAAAAATATATTGTAGTATTGATGGGGGGCATATCTCCGGAAAGAGAAATTTCATTACAGTCCGGTAAAGCGGTTGCAAATGCCCTGTCAAAGGATAATAACAATGTTATCAAAATAATTGTTAATGATGACATGGTTAATGAACTTGACAATTACAAAATAGATGTGGCTTTTATTGCTCTTCACGGATACTTCGGGGAAGATGGTGGTGTTCAGGAGGTCCTGAAATCCAAAGGCATTCCATATACCGGTTCCGGAGTTTCAGCAAGCAGACTTGCAATGAACAAGGTAGAGTCTAAGGATAGCTTCAGGAAAAGCAATATACCAACTCCGGATAATCTAGTCGTCTCTGCGGAACAAAGCGTATCGGAGATTACAAAAGCTGTTAAAAGTTTGAAGCTTCCTGTGATAACCAAGCCGGTATGTAATGGCTCAAGTATTGGGATATCTGTAATTAAAGAATATGCAGAAATAAAAAAAGCGATTGAACATACGGGCCGCTATAGTAAAGAAATTCTTGTTGAAGAGTACATTGAGGGGCGGGAACTGGCTGTCAGTGTCCTGAATGATAAAGCTCTTCCGGTGATAGAAATAAGGACTGCAACCGGGCTTTACGACTATGATGCAAAATATAAAAGCGATACAACCCAGTACAAGGTTATTACACCTGCTGAAGAATCATCAGATACTACATTATCTCACGATGTTTATAACAGGGTACAGGAACTGGCGATTCGTTCGCATGAATGCCTTGGTTGCCGTACCTTCTCTCGAGTAGATATGATTTTGAATAAAGATGACGACATATACGTTCTTGAGGTTAATACAATCCCCGGTTTTACTGAAAGAAGTCTGCTGCCAAAGGCGGCAGCTGCAGCAAATATCAGTTTTCCAGAACTATGCAATACTATTGTAAATTCTGCGTGTAAACACTCTTTCAAGTCAGAACAGACTGTTCGGACAGGTATTCATGATAAGAATACAGCTGGAATATAGAACGGGGTAGGCTGGACTTTTTTGCTTGCCGTAAATATTACTTGAGATTTTATTTTTTAATTTATTTACAGAAACAATGAAGAAATTCCTTAAGGTTCAATACGATCAAATAGTTAATAAAATCGAGGAAAAGGTTGAAACGCTAAAACCGTATTTAGAAAATATGCAGAAGATGTCAATATCACTTTCGCTCAAGTTAGCCCTGGCTGTGATAGCGATTTTTTTGATTATATGGGTGAGTAAATTTGGATGGAAACGTTTGATCGATCAGGAAATTTTTCTGGTAAGTCCTGCAACATTTTCGTTTGAAACCCCGGACTGGGCAACAGATAAATTTGTTCATGAGATAAACAGTATTCAGGGGTCGAAAGACAAGTATAATATTTTTGAGAAAGATTTGACAAAGAAAATTGTGGACATGTATGAAAGCAGTCCGCTTATTTCGAAGGTTAACTATGTCGAGCGTGAACTGCCTAACAGGCTTAAAATGAAGTTTGAATTGCGCAGGCCAGTCGCATTTGTAAAGAGGAAAAGGAAAAAATACCTGGTAGATAAAGATTGTGTAAGGCTTCCGGAGGAGTTTTACAACTATCCTGTAGAGGGTGATCCGATTTATATAATCAGTAGGAAATCGGTAAAGCTGCCTGAATATGGCGATAAGTGGAAAGACAGGTCAATTGAGGATGGTATAAGCCTTCTGAACTATTTGAAACACAATAAAGTAGATAAGCTTTTGAAGATAGTATCTATAGATGTATCGAAGATAGGAGGCAGGCGTAAAGACGATAAAATTGGTGTAGAGTTATGGACAAAAGACGGGGCAAAAATCATATGGGGGTTTTCCGCATCCAGTGGCCAGGTAAACGAACTTTCTAATTACGAAAAACTTGAGAATTTACTGAGTGTTGTAAAGGAAGAAGGAGCGGACCTGGAAAAAATGGAATATGTAGACGTAAGATGGAAAATGCCATTGGCTAAACGCGTAAGTATTAGATAGGTAATTGTCCTCTGTCACGCCTGCAAGAGTAATATACCTCCCAATAGATCTCAGTTTGAATCAAATCATGGGTGAACTCGAAAGTATATATAAATTTAAGGATTTAATGCATGCTGCTTAGTAAACAAAATTAAAATCGACTCTACATCGAGATATTAGGAAAATTTTAGCTTGGAGCGACTGGATTCGAAACTTCGACCCTCTGATTAAGAGACGCTAAAAGACCATTTTTAACAATTTACATAACCGACACTAAATCAGGCAGTTATGAAATTTGTAAGAAATGCCGTGCCCTCATTCGACAAACAAGGGGTCACTGGTTCGAGTCCAGTATCGCCCATATTCTCGTACA
>CAYFOK010000003.1:0-277518 GCA_964344685.1 uncultured Candidatus Scalindua sp.
GTCCATCATATCAATATTACTACTGAAGTGTCAGATTAAATATAAACTATCTCAACTTATATCTGGTTATCACTTTCAGTCAGAGATTTTGCTAAAACCTTATCTCAAGTCCGATTACTACTCTCCTCCCCACCATACCGGTACCTTTCGAGTCTGACCTGAAATCATGTGCATGAGTAAACTGATTAACCTTTTCATTAAGTAGATTCTGGCCGATTACAAACACCTGAGGTTTAACTTTCTTTATCTGGGGAAGCTTATAACTTGCTTTGGCATTTAGCAGATTGTAGCTTGAAGACTTTTCTCTCTGTGGATTACTTCCGCTATACAGAAAACTCTGCACCCAGAAACTGTCACTCCAGAACCAGGACATATTCACATCCAGGTTCTCAAGAGGCCGAGTAAACAGCATTCCGTGAACCTTGTTTTCAGGTGCATAGGCGGTCCCTATCTTATTACCTGAAGAATCTTTCTGATTCCTGGGAAAGTCATTTGTCCATTGATAATCGTAACCCAATCTCAAGGAGTAGCCCTCTGCAAATTTATAGTCCAGGGACAATTCACCTCCCTTGACCCTTCCTGTTTCATCAGAATTATCATATTGGCTTGTAAGGTTTGAAATTTTCTTGCTGACAATCAAATCACGGACCTCAGTGTAATATCCATCCACACGGGCAGTAAGCCTGGGCGTAAACCGGTATTCTATACCCAGTTCGTATTCACGTATGCTTTCATTATCTAGATCTGACCCGCCACCTAATGTATCTAGTCCGAGCGTATCTCCAAAATTTAGACCCGGGGCAGTCAGATGGTGCAGATACATGTCATTCCAATTCGGAGCCTTAAACGCACTCGTGAATGATGCGCGAAAAGTCATTCTCTCCAGAGGCTGACTGACGAGGGCAATCCTTTTTGTAAACGCGTATCCACTCTTTTCATGATGATCCAATCTTGCTCCCAGTGTAAGGTTAAGCTTATCGTCCAGAAGACTACACTGGTCCTGCAGAAAGACACCTCCACTATCTATATAGTCATCCGGTGCATCCGGGACTGTTGTGAGAACATTCGTTTCTGAAATCTTCCGCTTAACTATGTCGTACCATCCATCAACACCACCCGAAACGGTGTGCCTTCCGATAACGGTTTTTCCAATATCGCAGTCTACCTGCTGGCTCAAATAAAATCGGCTGTCCTGCTCCCTATCATCTTTCACATCAGTTCGATTTCCCCACCAACCTTCTGATGAATCGGTACCCAATGACCCAAAGTGGCAGACTGCACATGCGGTACCACGTCTGTGCTGAAGTGAGAACCTTGTTGTTGATGTAACTCTTTCACTTATGTTCTTACGGTACTCCATATTCACATTTATTATATTTTCACTTGTTCCCAGGGTATCAAAACTCCTTCTTGAACCTATAAAACGAAAGTCCTCCTGACGGTAATTTTCAAAATAGATACTTCCTACAAGATCTTTATAACGTAATTTAAGGAACCCTTCGTTACGCTCTTCCTGCGAATCTTCAAGTACCTTAATCGGTCCATCCTGCCTATATGATTTTCCCAGAAAAGACCACTCTATATCCTTGTAGTCACCTCCGTATTGGATGTAACCTGAATTTGTATTACGCTCTCCGGTGAGAAATTGTGCCTTAATACCCTCTGTATCCTTTGAATTTTTTGTTACTATATTTATGGTTCCCCAGAACGCATTCTTCCCGTATAAGACAGAACCTGGGGTTCTGACTACTTCAAGTTGCTTAATCTGTTCAATAGGAAATATATCCCAGTGAGGCAATCCAGGCGATCCGCCCTTGTCTGGGCTGTTCCAGGGTACACCATCTATAAGAAACAGCACCTTGTCTGAAAAGGGAAATTGACCGAAGCCCCTGATGGTAACCCTTTCACCCATGTTTGTTGAATTAACGTATACTCCTGGCACCAATCTCAGAATATCCGCAACATTAAAAACCGGTAATCTCTCAATCTCTTCACTTGTAATTACATAGACAGCACCCGGTGCCCTATTCGCCTCCACCGGTGTACGTGTAGACGTAGATACAAATATTTCCACATCCATCAACTCCTCCAGATCAAGTTCTGTCAGGTCTATACCATAACCACCGGAAGGCTCATTTGCCTCCACCCTGATGAAAGCAGTAAAAACAGGAAGTAAAAGTAATAAACCTGAAATTAAATATTTCATAATGACAATTTCATGTTTGTATTTAGACAAAGAACCATACATCCCGCACCACTATATTAATTAGAAAAAATCAGGCGATGTTGTCCTTACCTGTGAGTGATCGGTATCGTAAAATTGAACCTTGTACCCCTTTCATTGTTAATAGGGCTCTCAACCCATACCTTTCCCCTGTGTCTTTCAATAATCTTTTTGACAATTGACAGCCCTACACCGCTACCTTCCACATCTATTTCATGAAGCCTGTTAAAGATCCTGAATATATTCTCCTGATACTCCTTACGAATACCTACTCCTGTATCTTCAACGAAGAATCTGTAATTATCTCCTTCCTTTTCGCAACCAATCGTAATAAGCCTCTGCTTATCATCACCCATGAACTTGATAGCGTTTGTAACAAGGTTAGAAATAACTGTCATCAGCTTATTCCTGTCACATATGACTCTTGGCAAACCGGGCCTGATCAATACATTAATTCCGCTTGACTCTATCCTGACCCTATGCAACACTATGACATCCTTAACTATATCTTCACTGGCATTATCCCGGAAGTCATATGACACCATCCCAAACTTTACTACTTCCAGGATTTCATCAATCCTGTTTGACATCGCTTCAATATTTACCTTTATTCTGTCTATGTAACCATTGCCCCTTTCATCGAATGTTTCCTTGTAAGCCCCACTCAACCTGGATACATAACCATCAATCGAAAACAGGGGCTCTTTCAAATCGTGTGAAACAATATAGATAAAATCCCTCAACTCCTTATTTACCTTCTTTATTTCCCGAACAAGAGCCATTCTTTCCTGTTCAGCCTTATACTTGAACAGAGCTATCTCTATCACTTTTCGCAGGTCTTCTTCCTGAAAAGGTTTGGTAACAAATCCGAATGGTTCTGTCTTTTTTGCCCTTTCAAATATTGCCCGATCCCCATGCGCAGTAAGGAATATCACAGGTATATCGAATCGGGAGTGTATTATCTCAGCAGTCTCTATTCCATCCATCCCTTCCTGCAGCACAATATCCATCAATACCAGGTCAGGCAATTCATTCTCAATTTCCTGTATCGCCTGCTCTCCTGAAGGCACCATAGACGCTACCATATATCCCATCTTCTCCAGGTGCATCTGCAGATCTCTCGCAACAAATATCTCGTCTTCAACTATTAACGCCTTTACCTTTTCCATACACTAAAACCTCTCTTATTATTGCATTACTTTTCAGGCAGTGAACTTGTATCAAGCCAGTATTTTTGTAGCAGTTTTATCTTGTCAACAAAACCATCGTAAGATATCGGTTTTGTTAAATATCCATTAGCCCCATTTTCATATGCCACCCTGATTGTCTCTTTATCATAACTTGTAGACAGGACAATAACAGGAACAGTGCAATATCTTGAGTTACTCTTTAAAAACTTTAGGACATACATCCCATTTATCCTGGAAAGATTAATGTCCAGGACGATCAAGTCCACTCTTGAATGCCTTCCATTGCTACCATTGCTACCATTACTACCCTTATACCCTTCACTATCAGATAACTCTGCCTCCAGAAGATAATCTATAGCCTCCTGGCCGTTCTCCATAAGAATCAACCTATTCTTATTGAGAGCATTGATAATCAAGTATGCATGATCAGGATCATCTTCAACAATAAGTACGTTTTTTCTGTTCATCATTACACTCCTCAGACATCAGGCATAACATTAGAGAGATATACCTTTCTCTCTGCCAATGGTCACTCAAGTTCATTTTGAATTTGATAATCACCGCCAACTTCTCTACTTTGATAGGTAAGCGTTTTAATTGGAAGATCAAGGTATTCTTCATTATGATATTTACAAGCTTTAGGCTATCTGATATTACTTAATAGTCAACAGGGTATGAACAGGTACAAAGCAGGTATATAAAATACATGGTATCTGTGGGGTATATGGAAGAAAATCATGTTAAAGTGTTTTCAATATGGAGGATAGGCTGATTTTTTTATTAGCTATGCCTAACTTACTTCTAATATTGGAACGATGCTTTTCTATAGTCAGCAGGGCGGTATTTAAAAGCCCTGCCATCTCTTTGCTTGTAAGGCCATTTTTGATCATATTGCAGATCTCTATCTCCCTTGAGGTCAACTTGGCCTTCTTGTCAACCAGCCTTGAGCCAAATGAAGACGTTAACTCCTGAAGATTGTCTCTAAGCAGTTGTGCATACTTACGCGTCTCCCCTGATAGTCTAAGCTTTTGTATAGTGGGCAATAGCAGATTCTCTGCATTGGCAATAACATTGTCTTCTATCTGTTTCTTTCCAATCTCTATCTGTCTGAGGACTTCACTGAGAGCTATGCTCTTTCGCTCTAAAGAATTTTTCTGTTTCTGAAGTATCTCATTGTACGTCATCCTCTCAGTAATATCTCTGAAGAGACCCTGAACTACCTTCTTACCACCCCACTCTATAACACTTGCACTAATCTCTACAGGAATCTTATGCCCGTCTTTATGACATAAGAAGACATTTTCCGTAATCCCTATTCCTCTTTGAATATAGTCTTTAAAAATCTTTTCATAGGCCTCAGCTTCATCTTCTGGATAGAGTTGTTTCTGGCACATACCTACGATCACTTCAGCAGACATACCAATCATCTCCTCAGCACGTCTGTTAACATAAAGTATTATTCCGGTTTCAACATCTGATATGAAAATTGCATCGTTTGTAGTTTCAATTAGCTTATGGTATTTCTCCTCTATTTGAGTGTACTTGCTAACCTGTTTTTCCAGGGATTCGCTAAGCTCCATTATCTGTTCACGAACCTGCACATCTCTTTTGTACTGCGTCTCATGCCTGAACAGGGCAATCTCGATAGTCTTACCCAAATCTTTCCCGCCAAAAGGCTTAGTAATATATCCGAACGGTTCTGTCTTTTTTGCCCTCTCAAATGTTTCCTTATCTTCATGGGCAGTCAGGAATATAACAGGTATATCGAACCGGGAGTGTATTATCTCCGCAGCCTCTATTCCATCCATCCCTTCCTGCAGCACAATATCCATCAATACCAGGTCCGGTACCTCATTTTCTATCTCCTGTATAGCCTGCTCTCCTGAAGGCACCGTAGTCGTTGCCGTATACCCCATCTGCTCCAGGTGCAACTGCAGATCTCTCGCAACAATTATCTCATCCTCTACAATTAACGTCTTGACCTTTCCCATATCACCCCTCTTTCTCTCGGACAAAAGAACCGAGGACTATTTAGCCGATAATTACCCTCTTACTACCTATTATTCAAAAATATAAGTAAATTATCTGATATAACCCAAAAGTCAACAGGGTATGAACAGGTATAAAACAGGTATAAAATATACTAGTTTTGTATGGGAGAACCTGAAAACAATCTTTGTTAAGTCGCTCTCTGTATGGATGATAAGTGAGTTCTAAATTTAACTATGGCTGGCCTGAATTACCGATTACGGAACGATACTCTTCCTTTACCTAGCAGGTATGTAGGGCAGATCTTCATTTTATATTTAATAGTTTTTTGTCTGTCTCTTTACATGCGGAAACATTTTATTAAAGTAAGCTTGTACATTATACATTTCTAACCACTTGTTACATATTATGAGCAGACAATTGCATCTTCCGTGGTAGCACAAAAGACATTAATCAAAATTGGAGTCTGTCCCTATCCTTTTGCCCTGACAGCTTCCAGGTTGAAACTGACCAATAATCCCGATTTGAAAGTTCCAGGCCGAGATCCATATGTCGGCCCATTATTCTGTTCCACTCATAAGCAGTAAACATTGCACCTTTTCTGTCCAGTTTTTTACATAATGACTCATATTCACTACTTAATTCAATATTTGACATAGAACTGACGAGATCTCTTGAAAATCCAACACAAGAACACACTAACACCGGCAGAACGGACAGAAAGAATATAATGACAAGAATCCTCCTCATTTCACCACTCCTCCTGCAACAAATTATTTAATGTTTCCACTACTCTTTATCTAACAGGTATGGCACCTCACGAATCCTATTTTCAAATTATTTTTGATCTTTAATTTATTCTGGCAACACTACATAGTCCGGTACTCTGCCACCACCAATGCCACTGATCGACCTGCTCGTACCTGTTCATCTACCCACCATCTATTAATTATGCTTTTTTACATGAATTTAATTTTGGTTATAAATTACACTAAGAAATTGTATCGATTACAGTTTCCGGCTTTTAACGGTTAAGACTTCAAACAATTAAATCTTTTGCGTACCACGCAAAAGATTTTAGAAAACAAATTTCCCATGATTTGGCCTAACTCATATCTGTTTCATTCGGAAAAATTACTGGTTCCGTCATAAAATATCACTAGCTCGTAAAACTATTTTCTGTTGTGTTCATGAAGGCTTCTTTGTCATTTATGATTTAGATTTCTTCTAATGTGATTTGCATTATTATCTACTCCCTGTTTCGCATACCGGGTGAAAAGTTCATGAAGTTTTATAAAAATTTTCAAAATTTTATTTCCCGAGATTGTATTAACTCTTCTATAATCTACCGATTGATTCCAGGAGCTCATATATTCGCGTAATGTTTTCATGTTTCCAATACGTTTAGCATCTAGTTGGCAACGAGTAAACGGACTTTGAGACTTATTCTTGCTGTGATTCTCATTTTTTACAAAATTTGTTGATCTGTAACTGTTTGCTAAAATCTTATAAATATACCAGCTGTCAGGCCTCGAAATAATATTTAACAACCAGCGCACCTCTATGTGTGTAATTCTAAGTATCGGCTTCCTTGCTTCTTTTTTGTTCACAATCTCCATTGGCATAATTCCATCCCAATCACCAGAGAAGCCTTCTACAATATATTCTTTTTCTTCTCTATCCTTCAGTTGATACCATACGTGTGCTTTTACAACTCCATTTTGTCTATTTACTACCCACCCCCAGACAATTTCAGCGTTTTCCTGAGAGGGCAGAAGGTGTGAAAAAAAAAAGAAAGACTGCATCTTCACAATCACCTTGCATCAATCTGATAGATTCGTACGGTGTCTGCCAATTATCAGTCCCAGCTTTTTCGTGAGTATATTTAATATTAAATGCAATATCTTTGTAACCTTCGTATATACAATTTCCGTTTGAAAAAGTATTTTCACACCACTCTTTAAATAATAAGTTATCGTGTTGTTCTTTATCACCTTCAAGACCCGAATAACCATCCATTACAGGTTTATAGCCGTGATTAAAATAAGAGTCCGGTCCATACCGCCGCTCTGCAGCCTTATCCGTGTGTTCACTACCAATCGCAAATGATATATTAATCATATTCAGCACTATTAAAGTGAAAACCATTCCGGTATTCTTGATGATGTCTACTTTCTCCATAGATATATCCATAAGAAGCGAAATAACCTGAAAATTAAACATGTTGGCAGAAACCCTAAACCCGGTATCTTTCCAAAAAAAAAGCCAGCAGATCCCGAAAGGGACTCACTGGCTCGGTTGTTCCGATACCGGAGTTAATTATTGGCAAGCTTGGTGTATTATTTTTGGCTAATGCACTCTTTTCCGGTTTATGCTTCTTAACCTCGTCGGCTATTACCACCACTCCATTTTCAATTTTTAAGCGCAACTCACCATAGAACTTTGTTCTCATGGCCTTTTCCAGAATTGCCAGAAACCATTCATCCTTCTCCTTAAACTGGTAGATGTTACTGCCTGCAGAAATCTGTACGCTTCTCCCATCAATGGTCTTGATTTTTTGATCTGCAAAAATCCCGGCTCTCATAAATACCCCCCCCCTGAACATTAAACCTGTAAACTGATCAAAAATTATAATTAAACATGTTGGCAGAAATCCTAAACCCGGTATCTTTCCAAAAAAAAAGCCAGCAGATCCCGAAAGGGACTCGCTGGCTCGGTTGTTCCGATACCGGAGTTAATTATTGGTAAATTTATTTTATTCTAATTGGCTAATGCACTCTTTCCGGTTTATGCTTCTTTACCTCGTCGACTATGACTACTACTCCATTTTCAATTCTTAAATGCAGATCACCATAGAACTTTGTTCTCATGGCCTTTTTCAGAATTGCCAGAAACCATTCATCCTCCTCCCTGAACTGATAGATGCTACTGCCTGCAGAAACCTTTAGGCCGTGCTCTGCAATAGTCTTGACTTTTCGATCTACATATATCCTGGCTGTCATAAATAGCTCCAAAAAAATTTGAACCTGTCAACTGATTCAAAAACTAAGGTTTAAACGTTAAGGCAGAAAATACTAGTTACGCTACCTTTAAATAAATATCTCCATCAGTAAGACTATTTTTTTCTTGAATCTACCTCTCTTGTGAAATTCAGGAGTTTAATTATTTCTCCCGTGCTTTTCTAGCACATTTCTACACTTCGAAAAAATTAATTTACAAGCAAAAGACAACAAGGTAAAAACATGTAGAAAAGAAGTATATAAAATACCTACAAATAGTCAACAGGGTATTTCCTGGTAGTAAATAGGTATTTAAAATACTTGGTTTTTATGTGGTAAAGTGCTGCCTGGGCCAGAAAAATGATTTTGCAAGATGGAATCGTCAAGATATCCCTCATTGACCGGCTAGGAGAATATGGATAGTCAGAAAAATCATCTTAAAAGCTGCTGAAGCAGATTGTGATATGCTGGCAGGTATTGAAAAAAAATTCAGGATTCCCGCCTGACAAACTGGCTCCCGCCCGTGCCGGATCGAACGGGGACAGGTAATATTGAAGATTGAAAAGTAAAAGCGAATTACAATTCCAGGTTTATGACTTTTCAGTAACACTAAGAATCAATAAAACCCCTCAGCCTATCCTCCACACTTTAACAAGATAGCTCTCCTATATGTACCAAGCACAATACATACCTATTTTATACACATTTATGCCATGTTGACTTCTGTTTGAAATAAGTAACAATTTGTTAATGCATGAGCAACTAATAAATTAGGCAGAGATAGGGAGGAAATGTTTTTAATACAAGCAGATTATCTGAACGGTCCCTCTTTTTTGCCATTTCCGAGTTTTTGTTAATTTGCTGAAATTAGAACATTATTATCAAGTGAGAAATCGTGGCTGTTTTTAGTGGTATAACAAGTGACGCAGAAAGAAGGTTTACGATTTACTAATGTCAATTTTTGGGGTATTGATTTATGTATAAAGCTCAGTTACAGAACGGAACAAAACCCTTTACCATCAGGGTTTTTGAGACGGTTGAAAATCTTCCTAGGTCAAAGAGGGTTGGAACGACTACTTATAGACTAATAAAAGCGCCCGGTTCTGTAGCCGAAAAATATAGAGCAGTTCGCAGGGCTAAATCGAGAGCCGCTTTTACTGATAGATCAAAAATAGTAAAAGATGAAACAGGATTTGACACTCTTGACGCCACTGTTAATGTCTGTACAGATGGTGAGGGCCCCCCAGTTGCAAAGGTTGAGAAAAAACGGGTAAGATTGTGTGCATCATATAGTAAACTGGCCTCTTTTCAGATACATTCACTGCCATACATAAAAATACGTGAAGAACTTGAACAAATCCTATTCTGTTACAGTACTATAAATCATGAATTTGAATTAAAGCAGATTGATGAAGATCAGACGGTCATAGACCATGTTACGGGGTTAATGTGGCACCGGTCGGGGTCATCAGGATATATGAATCTGAAGAAGGCAAGGAAGTGGCTGCAGAACTTAAATCGGGATGGATATGCCGGATATTCCAACTGGCGATTCCCGACTGTCGAAGAGGCTGCTTCATTACTCGAATCATCCACAGAGAGGGACGGTTTTTTTATTGACAAACTCTTTTCAAAGAAACAGTGGGGAACATGGACCGGAGATTGTGATGGCAGAAAATATGCATGGTTGGTAAATTTCGCAAATGGCACAGCAAACCTGATTCATAAAAATTCTGTTTCCGGCCATATTCGTCCCGTACGCTCAATAGGACCACAAGACTTAAAACACATGTAGCCACGAATAGCAGAGAAAAGTGAACTATGGCTATAAGGCTAAATAGATTAGGCACCGCATATATCGCAGAAAAACAGATTCCAGGTTTGCTGTTTGGCCATTTGAACTTCAGGTATTGATTTGAACATTGAGCTTTGAAATTTGGATTTATTTAATATTCGTGAAATTCCGTGAGATATCAGTGGATAAAAAGAAAATCGTAAATTTACCCGCATTGCAGTATCGCGGATCCGAAATCATTATTCACAAATATTATTGGGATCTCTAGCTAAAAATCTCTCAGTACGGTAAACAGGCTGAGTCCTTTATTGACTACTCCTAACTTGCTTCTAATGTTGTTACGATGCTTTTCTACAGTCAGTAGGGAAGTATTCAAAATACGTGCTATCTCTTTACTTGCAAGACCATTTTTTATCATATTACAGATCTCAATCTCCTTAGAAGTTAACCTGACCTTCTTGTCTGACAGTCTTGTACCAAATGAAGATGTTAGCTCTTCCAGGTTTTTCTGGAGCAGTTGTGCATACTTACGTGACTCCCCTGTTAGTCCAAGCTTTTGTATAGTTGGTAATATCAGGTTCTCTGCATTAGCTATTACATTTTCTTCCATCTGTCTCCTTTCAATCTCGATCTGTCCAAGTACTTCACTAAGGGCTATATTCTTCTGCTCTAAAGACTCTTTCTGTTCCAGCAGCATCTCTCTAGACCTCACCCTCTCAGTAATATCTCTGAAGATGGCCTGAATAACCTTTTTACCATTCCACTCTATAACAATTGCACTGATTTCCACAGGAATCACATCCCCGTCATTGCGACACACAAAAATTTCTTCAGAGATCACTTTTCCACTTCTTATGTGGTCACAAAAAATCTTTTCGTAATTTTCAGCTTCACTTTCCGGATGGAGTTGCCTCTGGTGCATACCCACTATTTTTTCAACTGGCATACCCATCATCTCCTCAACGCGTCTGTTAGCATAAAGTATAACTCCGGTTTCAATATCCGCTATAATAACTGCATCATTTGCAACTTCAATCAGCTTGTTATATTTCTCTTCAGCTTCCCTCAGTGCACTCTCTACATGCCTGTGTTTGATAATGTGTTTTTTCAGAGATTCATTAAGCCCCTTCCTCTTTTCACGATCTAGCGCCTCTCTTTTCTGTTCAGCCTTATGTCTGAACAGGGCGATCTCGATCACTCTACGCAGGTCATCTATCTGAAAAGGTTTCACAATATATCCGAGTGGTTCTGCCTTTTTTGCCCTTTCAAATGTTGCCTCATCTCCATTTGCAGTAAGGAATACCACGGGAATATCGAATCCGGAGCGTATCATTTCAGCAGTCTCTACCCCATCCATCCTCTCCTGCAACACGATATCCATCAATACAAGGTCCGGCACCTCATTTTCTATTTCCTGTATCGCCTGCTCCCCGGAAGACACTATGGACATTACCTTATACCCCATATTCTCCAGATGTCTCTGCAGATCTCTTGCAACAATTATCTCATCCTCAACAATTAATGTTTTTACTTTTTCCATTTCAAACTCTCTCTCTAATTTACTCTCTTACTTATTAATTTATTGCATAGTAAATATATTTAGACAGCGTTAAATCAGAATTCAGCCTATGCTCTAATATAAAAAACACGTTCCCCAGACATTAGATGCCGAGCGGTTTAACAAGATATCTCATACCGGCACCATGTACACTTTGTGCCTATTTTTTTTGTTCGTACAACTCTCGCATCTGGCATGCCAATCCATTGCACGATTTAAACATAATATTGAAGAACCCACATAAGTGTTTATTATAGAAAACGATATAGCTGTAAATCATTTATATCTGCTAATTAATGCACAAACATCTATTAAGTGATGTTTTAAGAAAAACCCCATAAGCCTGGGCAATATCACCCAATTTCTACTCAAAAGAGAATCTTTTTTTGTATGAAATTTATATGATTTCACTATATAATCCCTACAAGAGCTATTATCCGGAAGAGCAGAGAGGATTGTGCCGGGAGGTTCGGCTCAAGGCATTAAGCCTATAAAAGATCAATACTATCACTGATAAGGCATTTGCCGACCACAAAAGACTTAGAAATTCGCCACTCAATAATTTTATAACTGATATGTTATATATCTCTGTTTCCTCCTGTTACATGGAATAACTGTTGCCATATCAAAACCATGAAAAGGGTTCCTTCATTTTCTAAGCTTAAAAGATTCAGAAAGAAGATTACTTCAATCCTTATCTCTATCCCTGTCTTCATCATAGTAATTACAATTTACAATCTTGAAGACCGTGATATGTTCAAGGCACTGAGAATTTTCAAGGCTATTGAACAGAAATCGATGGACGTCAGGTTTCAAATAAGGGGAAAGCGTGATCCGGGTGATGAGATTGTAATAGTTGCGATAGACGAGAAAAGTATAAAAAAACTGGGGCGTTATCCATGGCCAAGGCATTATGTTGCACAATTTGTGGACAGGATTACTGATTCAGGTGCACGGCTTCTTGCTCTGGATGTTATGTACGCCGAGAGGCAAAACGTCGACATACTGGAGGCCCTTGATACCCTGACGGGAAAGTATAATAATTTGCAGATACGGAATGACATACCCGGAGGGCAGGAAAAAGAAAAATTTCTGGCAGCATTACAGAAGAGACAAAAAGATTTTGATGAGGATTCCAGGCTACAAGCATCATTTAGAAGGGCTGTTGAAGAAAACGGTTTAGACATTATCTCTTCTATAGAATTTATTGATGAAGCACAGATAAAGCACGCTGAATATGCGGGAAAAGATGTATCGATCCTCGGGAGAGAACTGTTGAAGGAGTCCGCATATTTCCCCGTCCTGGTAGGTACGGGAGGTGAAACATCCAAAGAGAAGAGTACTGACGGCAGCACATTAACCGTTCTGACCTCCAAAAACCGAAAAGAGATAATGAATAATCTATTGGCAATTTATCAGCCAAAGAGAGCTGTTGGAGTTACCAATATGATTGATCAGTTTGCAGAGTGGGTAACTTACCAGGGATTTGTGGATACAAACGTGGACTATTCCGGCATAGTCAGGAGCGAGTATATGGCGATTCAGTATGAGAATGAATTTTATCCCCCACTTGGTGTCCAAGTGGCCAGAGTATATAAAAATCTTGATTACGGTGAATTAAAACTGGTGCTGACAGAAAAACTGATCTTTAAGGAGATTGAAATACCTATAGACAGCTGGAACCGGATGATGATTAACTACTGCGGTCCGCCTTCTACATTTAAATATTACTCTATCTGTGATGTCATTGATGGTAAAATACCTTCTGATACGTTCCTCAATAAAATAGTTTTTGTAGGTGCAACGGCATCCGGTCTGGGAGATTATATAGCCACACCGTTTTCATCACAAACACCTGGAGTGGAGAAGCATGCCAGCGTTGCTGAGAACATCCTGCACGAAAAGTTTCTGACAAGAGGAAGAGAAGAAGTGTTTCAGGACTTACTGGCAATTATCTGTATAAGTCTGGTTATGGGAATTTCCCTTCCTTTGTTACCATCTATATGGGGAGGTGTGGCAAGCGCATCTTTATGGTTCGGGTACAATTATTATGCTTATGAAAGGCTTGTAAATGACGGAGCGTGGTTGAACGTAACGTACCCGGGTATAACAGTGGTTTTGAGTTTCGCTTCAATTATTATGTACCGTATTATGTCCGAAGAAAAATTGAGAAAAGGGGTAAGGTCTGCATTTGAAAACTTTATGGATCCAAAGGTTGTTCATGAAATTTTAAAGGAACCTGAGGATATAAAGCTCGGTGGTGAAGAGAGGGAGGTTACCGTCTATTTCTCAGATATTGAAGAGTTCAGCTCTATTTCAGAGAAGCTGCAACCGACAGAATTAATAGAACTCCTTAATGAATATCTGAGCGAGATGACAGACCAGATACTCGATCATGGAGGATTTCTGGACAAATATATTGGTGACGCAATCGTCGCTGCATTTGGTGTACCATTGGAACAACCGGACCATGCGGTAAAGGCTTGCCTGGCTACTATTGACAATCATAAAAGATTATGTGAGCTGAACTCAAAATTTAAAGAGGAAGGAAGGCTGCAGTTAAATGCCAGGATCGGTCTTAACTCCGGTAGTGTGCTTGTGGGAAATGTTGGCTCAGCAAACAGGCTTTCATATACGGTAATTGGTGATGAAGTTAATCTCGGAGCCAGACTGGAAGCTGCCAATAAGCATTATGGAACTTATATTATGATAAGCGAAAGAACTTATGAACTGGCCAGAGACCATATAGAGGCTAGAGAGTTGGATAAGATACTGGTTGTCGGAAAGGAGAAACCGGTCAAGGTATATGAACTCATTGACAGGAAAGGGCATTTACAGGAAGCCAAACGAGAAGTATTAAAGCTTTATGAGGAAGGCCTAAAACTGTATAGAAAAAAAGAGTGGCAAAAAGCGATAACATTTTTTAAAAAAGCACTAGATAAGGATCCACATGACGGACCATCATTAACATATCTTGAAAGATGTAATGTTTACGTACAGGATCCACCACCGGAAGATTGGGACGGCGTATACGAGTTAACTACAAAGTAAGAGAGATGGAAAAGAAATCAACAATATTTGAAAAAGAGACTGGAGATATAATAAAATTCCTGGGGGAAGTCTCTATTTTTAAAGAGCTTTCATCTAAATCGTTAGAAAAAATCTCAGGTAAGATTCAGGCACTTACCTTTGCCAAAGATAGCATTGTCATCAAAAAGAATTCACCCGGAAAACGCCTCTACCTGATCAAGTCAGGAAGTGCCAGAGTAGTATCTGAATCAGAATACGATGATTTCACCCTTGCAACTATACCAAGTGGAAAATGCTTTGGTGAAATGTCTCTGCTGACCGGCGAACCTTGTTGTGCTACTGTAAAAGCAGATGCAGATTCCACTCTTTACTTTATTACAAAGAGTGATTTTGATGAGATTGTTGAAGAAAACCCTCAGATTAACAAACATTTTAATAAGCTGCTTGCCGAACGGATTGAAAAGCAGAATATAAGAAACATTGATCTTAAAGAGCATGAAATTGCATTAAGTAAACACCTTCAGAAAGCAAAGGATTATCAGTATAGCGGAGTTGTCTGGAAGTCTAAAAGAATGCAGAATGTATTCAAGGAAGCCGAAAAATTTTCAAAAAACAATAACCCGGTTTCAGTTATCGGTAATCCTGGTACCGGAAAAGAGGTTCTTGCCAGAAAGATTCATATGGACAGCACAAAGGCTAAGTTCCCCGTATTTGAAATAGTACTCCCTAAGGAGAGAAGGAAGGAAAAGATACCCATCCACAATGAAAGAAGACAAATCGAACAGACCGAATGTGAATTGTTCGGAAAGGAAAAGATTTTGTATACTGCTGAAGAGGGAAAGAGGATAGGATGCCTGGAGTTGGTAAACAATGGAACACTGATTATCAAAAATATAGAAAACATGTCCTTAAAGATCCAGGAGCGCTTATTAGAATTTATAGAAACCGGTAAATTTCTGAGAATAGGGGGCAGCGAACCTGTACAATCAAATGTAAGGATAATTGTTACTACTACGAATATCGATTTAATGCAGAAGCAGCTGTGTCAGAAATTGTTCCTGTTGTTAAGCACCCAGAAGCTGGAAATTCCACCTCTAATAGAACACAAAAAAGACATTACACCCCTTATAGAGCATTTTGCAGATAAAATAAGTAAAAAAAGACACCTGCCTAAAAAAAAGTTATCAGATGGCGCTATAAACAAATTATTAAAATATGACTATCCCGGTAATGTTAAAGAGCTGGAAAATGTGATTGAACGCGCAATCTCGCTTTCAAAAGCAGACACAGACATCGAAGAAGAAGTAATCTTCCTGGGTGATCCAACTGGTATAGAGGACGAAAAAAGAATCAATCTTTTGAATATAAGCATGGTTGAAAGATTATGTAAAAGTCCCGTGTTCATTTCATATGCCAAATCAGTCACTTTAATAATTTTCATTGCACTCCTTTGCCTGCTTGCAATGCAATCTGATATCTCAATAGGCGGAAGAAACATTACTTTAATCTTCTGCTGGCAGATAGGCATACCTCTTTTATTCATACTATTTCTTTTTGCGTCTAGGTTTGCATGCGGTATATGCCCCGTATACTCAATTATCCGTTTTTTCAACAAACATAATTTAAAAGTACCAATCCCGGATTTTATAAAGAAATATGATGACTGGATTCTGGGTATCGGATTTATATCTATTTTATTTCTGGAAGAGTACACCCACATGGCCGCATCTGTCAGTAAAACAGCTTATCTGATATTCAGTATTTTAGTCTCAGCCATAATTATTGACTTTCTCTTTGAAAAATCTGCCTGGTGCCGCCATCTGTGCCCTCTGGGTGGAATGGCCGGACTTTTTTCCATGTCGTCTATGATAGAAATCCGTGCAAACAGGAATGTATGTACCACGATATGTACCACACATGACTGCTTTAAAGGCTCGGAAAGGGCAGGCCCGTGTCCGATGTTTTTGCACCTGCAATTCCTGTCTGACAACAGAGATTGCAAGGTCTGTCTGAATTGTATCAAAAACTGTACACATCTCGCGACACGCTTAAATCTGAGAATTCCCGGCGCGGAGATCAGTTCATTAAGGCAGCCATCCCTACCGGGTGCAATATTTTCAATTATACTTTCCGGTTTATTAATTGCGGAAATCCTCTCTACAACAGATATAATCCAGGCAAATTACATTTTCTTGTTCTCCGCTTCCATACTTTTTGTACTAACCCTGAGCCTTACAATCAACTATCTTACCTCCCGGATATTAAAAGAGACAACAGTTGAGCACCTGAAGCACTTTGGTTATACGCTTATCCCGCTTATCCTATTTGGATTTATATCTCACTTTTCTGTTGATATTTTTGGTAATGTGAAGGGGTCTATAATGATATTCAATACTTATAAACTGAACCTCAATTTCACAACAACCTTTCAGCTTTTCACTGTTCTCACGGGACTGTTCATTTCTGGATATCTTATTAACAGGATTATTCTGAATGAAATCAATAAAAATAGACAATTCCTGATATTCGTTCTCCAGGGAACAGTACCGTTGGTACTATCCATCATTTATATCATGCTGTTTTTTAAATAATAAATCCGGCAGTATCTGGATAATTCCAGTATTTCACTATTATCATTTCGTTGAAAGGGTGTAAACTCCATTCCAGTCCTTTGAGGGCGCTGTCTGCTCATATTCACGACATCTCTGTATATACACCTTTGCCGGTTTATCATCAGGAGAAAATTTAAGTACACTCTCAAATCTGGATATCGCCTCTTCCCACCTGCGGCTGCGGTACGCATAAACACCTTCTTCAAAATGTTTGATAATCCGGATTTTCTCTTCATCAACTTTCTCTTTTTCCTCTACAAGCTCATAGACCTTGATCGGATTTGTTTTGCCTACTACTCGAATAAAGTCTATCTCCCTGGCTACCAATAAATCTTTTACGAGAGAGTATGTGGCTTCTGAAATCATAATCTGAGTTCCAAAATGCTTATTAGCTCCTTCAAGCCGGCTTGCAAGATTAACATCATCACCAATAATTGTATATTCAAAACGAGTGGCAGAACCGATATTCCCGACCACAACATCTCCCGTATTAATACCAAAACGATATGTTCTGGAAGGAAGCCCCCCTGCTTTCCACTCTTCTTCTAATTTGTGTAAAAATCTACGGCATTTGAGGGCTGCCTGGCATGCAAGCAGTGCATGATTTTCCTGAGCAATGGGTGCCCCCCAGAAAGCAAGGATTGAATCACCTTGAAATTTGTCAATGGTCCCCCGGTACTCCAGGATTGCAGAGCTCATTCCCTCAAAATAATCATTGAGGTGTTTGACAACTTCTTCGGGTGAGCGTTTCTCAGACAGGTTTGTAAAATCACCTATATCAGTAAAAAAAACAGTTATAGCTTTTCTCTCTCCACCAAGTCTCAGCATATCAGGGTTTTTGATGATCTCCTCTGCCACGCTATGAGACACATAGCGTTCAAAGGTGCTCTTAATAAAGTCCCGTTCCTTAAGCCCGCTTACCATACCGTTAAATGCATCACCAAGCCTCTCTAATTCATCTCCGGTGTGAATGTCAACTCTTGTATCAAGCTTGCCGGAACCAATATTTTTTGCAGCTATAGCCAGTCTCTTCACAGGCTTTGTAATACCTTTTGACAGCAGAAAACTCAATCCAACAGCAATCAGAAGAATAATTCCCCCCACAATAATAAAAGTTATGCGAAGTTTTGATACAAATTTCATTTCCTGTGTGAGAGATTTCAGAACAATGAAACCTCCTGCTTCAGTGCTTACATTTACAAGGAGGGGAAAATACATTGATAAAAAAGTTTCCTTATCCAGAAAGGTTTCATGAAGATCAGGTTCATTCTCATAGTCAGAAGAATTCATAAATGTAGATAGTGCCTGTTCTTTTGTCACTGGCAAGGTAGACGCATGAATTCCTTCACTGGCATAGAGTGCTAAATCTACTCCAGAAATATTCTTAAGACGCAAAAGAATATTTCTGTCAATTAGGCTTCCAAAAATAACCACACCATGGATTTCGTCTCTGAAAACTACCGGTTTCGCAATCATATGATAAACAGCATCACCTTCATGGGTAGATATAAGGAAATTCTTTTCTTTGCTAATGTCCGTATGCCAAACATCAACTGCCACAGGTTTTTCTGTCAGCTCTTTAAATAAATGAAGATTTGTTACATCTACTCCGAATTTACCGGGAAAAGCTTTTGAAAACAGCAGGATACCGTCAGCATTAGTAACAATGAAGATATCTGCTTTTTCATATAAGGTAAGAAAAGGGAGAATTGACGCCAATCTCAGATTCGAATCCTTCAGGATTTGATCCTCATGGTGAGCGTCCTCAAAACCCAGGCTGTCTCCATGCACTGAGGCTGTTGAAAGGACGGATCGGAAATGCGCATTACTGAGAGTAAGTGTATCAATGGCATCAACTGCAAATTGTGTTCTCAATTCTTGAAGGTGTCTTAATGCTACTTGTGTATTCTCAAACCTCTTCTTGATATTTTCCTGAATACGTTTTTTTGTGGTCTCTTGAATAATAAACAGAATACTCATCGTCGAAAGGCAAACCACAGCTCCCAACGCTATAAATAACTTAGTGTGAAAATTGATCTTCATAAATTTTGTACTCAGCCTCAGGATACGTCGAACCATCTTTTCGTTTATGAGGCGTCATTTTAATAGTCTCGCTTATTTCCAGATTTATAACACTCCTCTCTCCGGGCTTTATCAGTACATGTTTGGTGGCCCTTTCCGCATTGGGTAACCACGCATTAATCGTGTATGCACCCGGGGGAACGTCAGAAATCTGAAATTTACCATCTCTATCCGTCATATTATAAGCACTGTTCTCCAGAACAACCACATAAGCGATCATTTGAGGATGGATATTACAAAAAACCGACACAAGGCCTGGCTTTTCAAAAAGCACTGATTTTGGAGGTTCTGTCCTTTTATACTGACCAAGGTCAAAAGACTTTACGTGGGAAATAGAAAAGACGTTATGATATATTTCATCCTCATTTGGAAACCTGACCTTTTGCCCTGCTACAATTGGAAGGATTTCTGGATAGAAGTTCCTGTTTTTTTGAATAAGATCAGGTATTTCTCCGGGAGCCCCACTTTTAAAACCTGTAATATAAACGAGTACTCCGCTCATATCCCCTTTCTTTTTAAGTCTCCCAAAAAGCTTTTTCTGGAAAACTGTTACATTTCCGGTAATATGACCAGATTCTGGTGCCCCATCGCTTACTGAAGCAAAGACTAAGAGCAAACCCAGGAGGGAATAAATTATTATCTCCGGAACATACAAAAACTTACTCAAATTTCTGCTGATACAACCTTCTGCTAAAAAGTTCATTCTGTAAGAACCTCCTCTATCAACACTATTTATTCGTACCCCGAACTGTATATAACTCCAGATATGGTAATAAGTCAAGGAAGTTAAATCAATACCTTCATAAATATTCAAAAAGGAAGAAAATAGGTAAAAAATGAAGATTATCCATATTATTAGAACTGCTTGCAAAATGAATAAAATTGATTATAATTTCTGCGAAAAATACCTTTAACTCATATTGGATTTACTATTATATTGAACAGGACAGAAACCGGCAAAAGCTGATTTTTGTGGTATTTTTATTGCAGTTAATGTAATATTACACCCTTATGTTTTTAGGATTTACATGGAAGTGGACAAATTTCTTTGGAATTTATATTCAATTTAAAAGAAAGGATACACTGAATGAACATTATCAGTAATACAATCAAAGGACTGCACCCAGCCTATTTTGCTTTGGTAATGTCTACAGGCATAATTTCTGTAGCTGCCAAACTTTTAGGTTTTACAGGCATTGCATATGCGCTTTTCTATATAAACATAATTGCATATGCAATACTTTTACCCATATTGATAATACGCGTAATTTCTTACTGGGACTGTTTATATAAAGACCTTTCCAATCCGAAATTAAGCTTTGTCTTTTTTACTATTGTTGCGGGTACAAATGTGCTGGGAGCTCAATTTGTTTCTATCGTAAACCAACCGGAGATTGCAAAAATTTTCTGGTATTTTGGTATAGCCCTCTGGGTTGCTATCACATTATCAACTGTCACCATACTATTTACTACAAATACAGAAGAGATAAATAAGATAATGCATGGAGGCTGGCTGATAGCTACTGTTGGAACACAATCCGTGGCTGTTCTGGGCGGTATACTTGCACCAAAGTTTGGTTGTGACGGCTTTGTTTTATTTACCTCATTGGTGTTCTGGCTGATTGGCGCATTCCTTTATGTAATTTTAATTACCTTGCTTTTCTTCAGGCTCGTATTCTTCAAATTACCGCCAGAAGGACTTATACCACCATATTGGATTAATATGGGAGCTGTCGCTATTACAACACTGGCCGGGTCTATATTATGTTTAACCATCCCAAAGATAGGTGGAGTGTTTACAGATCTTACGGGATTCACAAAAGGGTTCACACTGTTTTTCTGGTCATTTGGTACATGGTGGATACCACTATTAATCATTCTAGGTATATGGAAGTATATAACTCACAAAACTCAGTTTAAATATAGTCCTCTTTACTGGGGCATGGTCTTCCCGTTAGGTATGTATACTGCCTGTACAATAAAACTTTCACAGGCACTGAATATTCCGTTCGTTATGAATATTCCAAGATATTTTATCTACCTCGCTTTTGCCGGATGGACCTTCATATTTATTAGTATGATTATTTCCATGATTAAAGCTGCTTCCGCAAAAGAAGCTGCTGCACAATAAATTGGTTGTTATTTTTCCCATTGTGTCACAGCGCATGTAAATTAAGCGTGCGCTGTGACTCGGCTTGCCCTTGACATGCAACAGCCTTCAGTAATTCGGAAACCCGATAGCGACACGTCATGCTTTAGTTTAAGCTGAAAAAATTTAAAACAATTTCAGTTCCTCTATTTCATTTCTAATAATGTTGGCATTGGGCGCACCTGGAGCAATCTTCAAAAAAGTTTCTAAATCCTTTATTGCTTTTTCGTACTGCCCTTTTTCTTTATAAGACTCTGCCCTGTACCTGAATGCAACCGGATTTCCGGGAAACAGTTCAAGTGATTTATCGAAATCGGTTATAGCTTCGTCAATCCTGCCGGTCTCAAACAGTATGATACCCCTGTCTATATACAATCCGGCCATAGATGGCATGAAGCTTATTGCCTTGCTGAAATCCTGTATGGCTTTCTCAGGTTCACCGACTGCCCTATACATCTTCCCTCTCAGGTAATATGTGAAGCTTTTATCAGGAGTCAGGCTGATACATTTCCCGAAATCTGCAATCGCTTCTTTCAGTTTATTGTTATCAGCAAAAAATATTGCCCTGGAAAAATATGCATCACTGAGATAAGGATCCAATTCTATTGCTCTATTAAGGTCGCTCATTGCATCATCATATCTTCCGGTTTCTGCAAAAGCGACACCTCTATTGCAATACGCCTGTGCATAGTCGGGGTCAATTTCAATTATTTTATTGTAATCCTGTATTGCTTCACTCACCTTACCTATTTTCTTTAAAGCCACCGCCCTGTTTAAATAGAAAAGTGTAAACCCCGGATTAATAGCTATAGCAGCATTAAAATCCTCTATCGCCTTTCCATACTTACCCTCAATCCCTAAAAGCGAGCCCCTGTTATAATACGCCGAGGCGTATTTACCGTTAAGAGAAATTGCTATATCATAATCCTTTATTGCTTCAGAAATCATTCCCATTTTCTCATATATCACGCCTCTATTACAGTAAGCACCAGGGTTTTTCGGGTTTAATAATACCGCTAGATCACAATCATCCAGTGCGCCATTATGGTCGCTCTCCCCTTGTCTTATTTTAGAACGATTTAATAATATATTTGAAGCCACCTCCCTCTTATCCAGATTTTGTAGATAACAACCATGTTCTACGCTCTCTACGCCAAATCGCTCAATAGCATGTGACACATAAAATGAATCTGACAGGCTCATTCCTTTATGACCCGTTTCAATATTTATCCTCTGTTTGCCATCGTCATATCTAACAAATATATGCTCAGGGACATTAACACCAAATAGAGGAAAGCTCAATCTCTCCGCAATAGACAGGTATAAAATGGTTAGTCCTACACAATTTCCTTTTCTCCTGTCAATCACTTTATTTAAATATAGATCTTCCAGGTTACCGGTTTGGACATAGTCAAATCCCAGTTCATCAAACAGAAAATCATTTATAATATTTATTATCGACCTGGGATCATCACTATCTTTAATTCGTGCCTTTATCATTTTTGCATACCAATCAACGCAATCTATATAATCCTCTACTTTAAGTTTTGAATATTCCTCTTTCGCTAAAAGCAATGATACCTCAGCAATATCAAGGAACTCGTCGTCGACCTCTATCAGATCGTGAAAAAATTCACTATCTGAATATTGAACATGGTTGTATTGGATGGTTTTTGAATCCCACAAGATGCTATTTGCAAAAATGATTTTCAGGTTACAGGCTATAAGCAGAACGCACACCAGCATATTAATATACCAGATCCTTTTATTACCTCTCTTCCAGACAGTTTTCACGGAAAAAAATCTCTCTCTTTATACTTTGCGATTAAAAAATAAACCAAATACATAAAAGTCCTTGACTCATAAGTATATTTTCAATAGCATTAATTCCGCATTAGTCTCATTCAAATTAATCAATAAAACCAGGGCAAAATGCTGAAAAGAACACTCTTAATATCTGGAATTTTATCTTCAATCCTCCTTATATCAACCATTATTTCCGCAAAAGAAGAGCTTTCATCCCTGTTTGAAAATTTCAATTTCCCAATGGGAAAAACTGCAGAAGTATATGTAACTGAATCATTTGATGACTTATTTAATATTTTTGGCAGCTACAGCAAGCTGACAGAAACAGAGAGAAAAAAGTCTTGGAACCAATACAAAGGGAAGTATGTAAGATGGAAAGGTACTGTTAACTATAAAGGTTTGACTAGTGATGACTGGAACAGAGCAGGTATCAGACATAATGTAGATACAAATGTCGAGCTAATGTTTGGTGAAGATAAAAAGAGTATTGTCAAGATGATAAACAAAGGCGACCGTGTCACCTACACAGGAAAATTAACATTTCTCTTTGACAGAAACCTTCTGTTTAAACTGGAAGATGCAAACATAGAAACAATTAATGATATAACTGTTGATGAATTAATGAGTAAAATGGAGGAAGATGTCGCAATATCTTCACAACCTACTAACTCTTCAGAAACATCTGCCGGTTTAGACTCAAAAGAGCTGTCTCAAAATAAAAATATAATAACTTTTGATGGTTTGAACAAGGTTTTTGGCAAGAATAGCAGCATATCACAGACAAGAAAAGAAGAACTATGGAATTTTTACAGTGGAAAGGAAATAGAATGGCAAGGGTATGTCAGTTACAAGGGTTTAGGGAGGAGTGACTGGAGCAGGGTCGGCATCAGGCATGATGTCGGTACAAATGTCGAGTTAAAGTTTGATCAAGATAATAAACACTTAATTAAGTTGATAAAAAAAGAGGACAAAGTTACTTACACAGGCAAACTGACTAAGCTGTTTGCTAGAAATCTCCTATGTAGTATTAATGATGTAGATATAAAAAAAATTGGCGATAAGGAAGTAACTGAAATTGAAAAATCCGAATCAACATCTTCACCATCAGAGTCAGGCACTGATAGTACCGCCGATAATGAGGTTATAAAAGAACCTGAGATTATAATGGAAGAATCAATGGCGCCTAAAGTCACAAAAAAAGAGGATATAGAAATCAAAGATACTATGGACGGATTAATAATAGTCTCTTTTGAAGAAGTCGATGCGCTATTTGGCAGAAAAAACAGAATGACAGAATCTCAAAAAGATAAACTATGGAAAGAGTACAGGAATAAATATATTAGATGGGATGGAGAAGTAGTGTCCAGAGGAAAAGGAAGAGTGAGCGGCCTAAGGATGGGAATAAAACACACAGAAGGTACTGATGTAGAATTAGTTTTTACTGACGATAAAGAAGAGCTGGTACTAGGAACAAACATAGGCGATAAGATTACCTATACCGGTAAGCTCATTACCAGACGCGGTTATATTCTTCCGTATAAATTGGAAGATGGCAATATAGAAAATGTTTTAAAGGCACCGGAGACAACTGAATAATTTATTAGTAAGTTAAGGCGGCTACCCGCCCGTACCGTTAGTTATGGGCAGGCACAAATCGCTCAATTATATTCTCTTTATGAAAAGAAAGTTAGGTGTGCTATGTCAAAAAGAAGATTTTTTTCCTCATTTTTAACCCTGCTTGCACTAATCTGCTTCAATACAGTTGTTTCAACGGCACAGGAGGTCTCCAAACATGACGAATTAATTGTCAAGGGAAACCGACTGATTGCAAAAAAGAAGTATAATGAAGCATTTGATGCGTACAATAAAGCAACAAAACTAAAATCAGATTCCTTTATAGGATGGTACAACAAAGGCATAACCCTTGACCTGCTTGGCAGGTATGAAGATGCCGTAGCTGCACTTGACCAGGCAGTCAAGATAGAACCAGATAATCATGAAGCCTGGTTTGTAAAGGGTAACGCATTGGATCATAATACGAATTTCCATAAATCTATTTCAGCATTTGACAGAGCATTACATCTCAAACCGGATTATATTGAAGCTCTCTTTAAAAAAGGAAATGTGCTTGACCACATTAACAGATATGAAGAAGCAATAGAAACATATAATAGAATAATTGATCTAAGACCAAATTCACATGAAGCATGGAACAATAAAGGTCTTACACTCGCTCGAATACCAGAAAAAAGAGAGGAGGCGATAGAAGCATACAACAGGGCAATTAGTATAAAACCGGATTATTATGAAGCTTGGGTGAACAAAGGCAATGCTTACGTACGAATAAGAAAATACGAGGAAGCTGTTGAATCCTATTACAAGGCTATTGGCATAAAACCGGAAGAACATGCTGCCTGGGCAGACATGGGCTTTACACTTGCCGATCTTGGGGAAAACGAGAAAGCTGTAGATGCATTTAAGAAAGCTGTGGAGCTCAAACCAAATTCTTATGCATCATGGAATGGAATAGGTCTCGCACTAGACAAGCTGGGCAGGTATAAGGAGTCAGTAACTGCCTATAGAAAAGCATCAGAGATCGATCCGGGCTCATACGGCGCATGGACAAATCTGGGGCTCTCATACTCCCGTATAAACAAACACAATAAAGCTATAGATGCATATAATCACGCCATCAAACTTCAACCTGATTCATATGAAACAATAACAAACAAAGCTCTTGAGCTTACAAAGATCGGAAAGTATACGGATGCTTTTACCACTATTGAACAAGCTCTCAAGCTTAAACCGGATTATCCACAAGCCTGGAATGCAAAAGGTGATATACTTGTCAATCTGGAAAAGATAAATGGTGCTATAATGGCCTATAATAAGACAATCAATATAATATCTGATAATGATGCCTATGAGATCCCACGTCTGGGAAAGATCAAATATAAGGCGTTGAATAAGAAGGGCCTCGCATTTGTACGTAATCAGCAATTTAGCGAAGCGGCCGCAGAGTTTGAAAAAGCCGTTAACATAGATCCGAATTCCTATGGTACCTGGTTGAATAAAGGACTCGCCGAAGTAAGAATTGATAAATTGGATGAAGCTCTGAAATCGTTTGACAGAGCGGCAATGCTGAAGCCAGACTCCTATGAAGCGTTAAATTATATGGGCTTTGTATTAGAAGACCTTGGAAGATTACAGGAGGCGGCATCCTCTTATGACAAAGCGGTAAAGGTCAATCCCGATTTTATTGCAGCTCTTAACAACAAGGGCCTCGTACTTGATAAACTTGGAAAGCACGATGAAGCAATTGAGGCCTATAAAAAGTCCATACAGGCAAACCCTGCATTTGATGCCGCATGGTTTAACATGGCCTGCGCATATTCTCTACTAGGTGAAAAGGATAATATGCTGAATTCATTGAAAAAAGCATTAGAATTGAACCACGGGTATAAAATGATGTTGCAGCAGATACCTGATTTTCAGAATTACAGAAATGATCCCGAATTTCTAAAACTGTCGGGGAGATAATCAATGAATATTCAAGTGGCAGTATTATGCGATTCGGCAATAGAGTACCAAAACAGGCTTTGTATCCTTGGTACCTTTGACACAATCAGAACACATAAACTCCCTGCCACCAAATCACAATGTTCAATAGCATTACAAATATTATGGACTAAAATGGAAGAAGGCCCTCACATGATAAAAACGAGATTTATGGACGATGATGGCAATCCAACTCTAAAAGCAGTCAACTCCTCTGTCAAGATAGCTATCCCTCCAACATCTTCCTTCCTTACTACAAATCACATCCTTAATATTCAACAATTAAAATTTACGAAGACTGGAAATTACCTGATAGTAATCGATATTGATGACAATATGAAAACGGAAATACAACTCCAGGTACTGCAAAAAGAGAGTAAAGAGTGATCCGATATATTATTTGATGTAACATAGTTTATGGCGATACATCATCCGGCCCGCTGAAGTTCAAATACTCATGGCTTGTCAGTATGTTTGGATGTATGTACCAGTCTCCGGTAAAAGCCTTTGTTGCAATTCTATGGGCAGTTTCAGCTTCTTTTGCCATGGTCACCGCATAAGTTAATCCACTAGTAACCCCACCAAGAACAGCATAAGTTAACTTAAATGGAAAATATACCGCAGACGAAACTACACTGGCAGAGATTAAACCCACCTTACCTGCAGTGCCATGTTCAGCGTATGTCTTGGCATCTGCATCATTAAGAAAACTGCATTGCACGAATAAGCTGGTACATAAAGCGAGTGTTATTATTACAAAAAATTTTCTCATTTCCACCCCTTCCTACAACAGAATTGATACTACACATTAAAGGTAAAGATAGTAAAAATATTGAAATTTATAATTTACTATTCAGTATTTATTCTAAAACCTGTCCAGACGTAAAATTATCTATATACACAGACAATGAAATAGTAGGACAATGATTAGTAGAATTCAAGGTTTTTTTTATTGTCATTGAAAACTGTACTAAAAGGACTGGAAGACGGTCATGATTTAATATTTACATGTATCATAAAACCACGATGCCATTACATTGCATTAAATGCCCTTGACAATTTTAAATGCAATAAATATCATTATTATTAAGAAACTAGATGTCATTAGAACCTCTATTTTTGAAAACAGCAAATAAATTAATAGAACACATACTCTAATCATCAACCGTAAAGGAGAGCAAATGAATATAGGCAAATTTACTACGTTTATCTGTTTATTAGCTTTTGTCGTTATTAATGTTACTATACTATCAGTTACAATTGCCGACGAATCTCAGCCCAAGATCGGTTATGGCAGAGGAGGGCGGATGTCTGGCAGCACTAAATCAGCACGCGCGGATGAACCTATCCAGCCAATCTCAATTAATTTTGACTACAATAGAGCAAAGGTAGAATTAGGAAAGAAATTGTTCTTTGAACCCAGACTGTCTAAATCCGGATGGATCACCTGCAACTCATGCCATAACCTCTCTACTGGGGGTGCAGACAATTTACCCAGCTCCATCGGACATAAATGGTTTTTTGGTCCGATAAACTCGCCTACCGTCCTGAATGCAAAATTCAATCTGGCACAATTCTGGGATGGCCGTGCAAAGGACTTGAAAGAGCAGGCTGGAGGCCCAATAGCTAATCCTTTAGAAATGGGCTCAAACCATGAGTTGGCAATAAGCGTTTTACAGTCAATTCCTGAGTACGTACAATGGTTCAGCGAAATATATGGATTAGATGAGATGTATGGAGATGAGAAAATTAACATAGATCAGGTCACTGATGCTATCGCTGCGTTTGAGGAAACATTGATCACTCCAAACTCAAGATTTGACTTGTGGCTGAAAGACTACGATGATGCAATTACAGATTCGGAAAAGGAAGGATATGAATTATTTAAGGAGAAAGGCTGTGCTGCCTGCCACAACGGCGTCGGTGTTGGAGGAAACTCGTATCAGAAATTTGGAACTGCAAAACCGTATGACAAAGATACCCATACACTTGGCAGATATAACGTAACAAAAAACGAGAAAGACAAATTTGTTTTCAAAGTCCCGCTGCTGAGAAATATAGAACTTACAGCCCCATACTTTCACGATGCAAGTACATGGGATTTGAACGAGGCAGTTAATATCATGGCGGAATATCAGTTGGGAATGAAACTTACTGAAGACGAAACCAGCAAAATTGTGGCATTTCTACGAACTTTAACCGGTGATCAACCTTCGATCACTTTTCCAATACTGCCACCTTCAACATCTACTACTCCGGAACCTAATCGAAATTGATTTTATACAAAATGAATGTGGATTAAGCTTCGCGTCCTGCCGTCGGGCAGGAAGCGAAGTGCCCCCCCATCAATAACAGATTATTTTTTTAAACTACGATCAGGTTCAGGAAATCTGTGTAACCCTAAAGTGCCCCCCTCCCAACTTATACAATTTCGAAAGATTTCTCTCATTAATTATAATATGTAAATTAACATCAGAATTAATGAATGTGCGATTGAGAACCTGGCTATGCTCATAAATATATGCCAGCAATTTCCCATTACTGGCATTACATTCAAGCTTAATCTCCGTGACACCTTTATTTGCAAAATTAACCATCTCCTGTTTCAGCTTTTCCAGGCCACTTCCAGTCAATGCAGAAATAGTTACTACGTTGTCATATTTACTTTGAAAAAAAGTAATGATTGACGAATCTTTCAAGACGTCTACTTTATTGAGAACCATTATTAAGGGTTTATTGCTACACTCTAGCTCCTTGAGAACCTTATCAACCGCTTTAACCTGTTCGATAACATCAGGGGAACTGACATCCACAACATGCAGCAGGAAATCAGCCCATATAACTTCTTCAAGGGTTGCTTCAAATGATGAGATTAAGTGGTGAGGTAATTTTCTAATGAATCCTACGGTGTCGCTTAAGATAACCCTTTTGCCACTTCCCAAATCACATATACTGGTTTTTGTATCAAGGGTGGCAAAAAGCTTATCTTCAACAAGCACTCCGGCTTCAGTCAGTTTGTTCATTAAAGTTGATTTGCCGGAATTTGTATACCCTACCAGGGAAACAGTTGTATGCTCTTTTCTTGACTTTGCCTGTCTCTTCCTGCGTTCTGTAACCTGTCCGAGCCTTTTCTTCAAAGCAAGTACTCTTTTAGACAACAGCCGCTTGTCCACCTCCAGCTGTTTTTCTCCGGGGCCTCTGGTTCCAATCCCCCCTTCTATCCTGGAAAGATGAGACCACATTCTCTTCAAGCGGGGTCTCGTATATTCAAGCTGTGCCAGTTCGACTTGCAATTTGGCCTGAGCAGTCTTCGCTCTTGCGGCAAAGATATCCAGGATCAGTTCACTCCTGTCAATCACCTTCGTATCAATTACTTTTTCCAGATTACTTACTTGTGCGGGGGCAAGGTCATCATCGCAGATTACAACGTCTATTTTTTTGTCCCTGCACAGTTCCGCCAATTGAGAAACTTTTCCCTTACCAATGTAATGAGAAGGATCCACCTTTCTCCTTCTCTGCACAACGCTATCCAACACCTTTGCTCCCGCAGTTTCAGCTAAACTCTTAAGCTCTTCGAGTGGTGCCTCGTCATTTTTGTCTTTGTGCAATAACGTGTATAGCAATATTGCGCGTTCAGCCCTTACTGATAAATCTGTTCTCTTTAGCTCTACCATTTACTGATTGCTATTAGCGCCTTGTCTTGCAGGCTGCCCTTTTCTTTGTAGTTTTCTTAGCCGTCTTCTTCTTGGCTACTTTCTTCACTGCCTTCTTAACTACCTTTTTGGCTGCTTTTTTAGCGACCTTCTTTTTAGCTGGTTTGCTGGCAGCTTTGTACAAAGACTGCATATAGCTTTTTGTTTTTTTCAGACCATGTTTTTTTGCCTGGAAACGAACGGCTTCCAATGTTCTCTTAAGTTTTTTCGCCAGTTTCTGTGTGTCACTTTTCGGATACTCTTTTTTCAACGTACTCAACTCTGCCTTTGTCCACAATTTAACAACTGTTTTTTTTGCCTTCTTCTTAGCTGTTTTTTTAGCAGCCATAGAACACTCCTCCTTACTAAAGTTATAAAAACTACAATATTCTTTAAGTCATAATTGCTGGTACTCTCTTGCTCTCTCCCACACTATAAGTGGCTTGTATCATGCGACTTAATTATTGTCAAGAAAAAAATGCGCGTTTGCAAACTATAATTATGATTTCTGTACACTCTATCCCATGTGTATATTTTTCTTGATTTAAATTGTTAACCTTATAAGATTGAAAAGATTATACTTTTGTCTCTTTCAGTAAAAAATTTTTAACCATGAATACACTTATAGCACTACCCGCATACAACGAGAAAAAAGAGATCAGTGTTATCATATCGAAAATAAAGAAATACGATTTAGACATACTGGTAATAGATGATGGCTCCACAGATGGCACGCAAGAACAGTTATCGAAGATAGAAAACATAAACACCATCGTCCATGAAAAAAACCTTGGATATGGACAGACTATCATTGATGCCTTCAAATATGGAATTTCAAATGGTTATGAGAGTATAATTACAATGGATTGTGACGGACAGCACACACCGGATGAAGTTCAGATCTTCCTGTCACAAATATCAAACTATGATATTGTGTCCGGATCAAGATATCTAATACAAACCAATAAATTAGATCCGCAAATTCCACCAGACAGATATGCAATAAATATGGAAATAACTCAAATACTGAATGAGACAACAAAGCTTGACTTGACCGACTCATTTTGCGGTTTTAAAGCATATAAAACTGACGCAATAAAGAGAATGAAGCTGACAGAAAAAGGCTACGGCATGCCACTGCAATTGTGGATTCAGGCATGGAAATTGGGACTCAGCATTAAAGAGATTCCGGTTAAACTTATTTACAATAACGCAGAGAAACGTTTTAGCGGAGAACTTGATAATCCTGCAACAAGAATTAATTATTACAAAGAGATAATAAAGAGAGAAATGAGTGAAAGCTCAAAAACTCGGGCAACTGCAACTATTTAATGCACACAATCAAGAAATTCTTAAAAAACATGGTTTCTACAAATTTATCTTATAAAGAGAAACGGGAGCAAATGGTAAGAACGCAGTTAGTTGCCAGAGATATAGTAGATAAAGAAGTACTCCGGGCTATGGCGAAAGTTCCCAGGCATGAATTCCTGCCTGCTGATCTCTGGAACAGAGCTTACGATGATATGCCTCTGCCAATTGATGAAATGCAGACTATTTCTCAGCCATATATAGTTGCATATATGATCCAGGCCCTTTCGGTTAAGAAGGGAGACCGGATCCTTGAAGTGGGTACCGGTTCCGGTTATCAAACTGCACTTCTTGCAGAAATACACGAAAAAGTATATACTGTAGAGATCAGGGCAAAACTGGCACGCAAGGCATTAGCAAAGTTGAACGAATTAGGGTACGGTGACAGAGTAAAGCTTCATATTGCTGACGGAAGCGAAGGTTACGAAGAAGAAGCTCCTTTTGATGGTATAATAGTCGCCGCAGCAACCTTTGACATACCTGAACCACTTATTAAACAACTCGCAGAAAAAGGAAAGATTATAATACCAATAGGTGGCACTGACGTACAAACTCTAGTCAGAGCTACAAAAGTAAATGGCAAATTAATAGAGGAAGAGCTCTTTCAATGTATGTTTGTTCCATTGGTAAGGCAAGAGTTCGAAAACAATTAGGTTTAGCAGTGATTACTCAACACCATACACCTTCTTTATACATCCATATACCATTTTGCATAAGCAAATGCATATATTGTGATTTCAACTCAATTGTAATTAAATCACAGATGGTTGATGAATATCTAACAGCTATCGAACAGGAGCTTCAATCGACAACCGGAAGACACTCCTTCAGGACTGTCTTTATTGGTGGCGGTACACCTACTGCTTTAAATGAGAAGCAACTAGACAGGCTGTTGAGTATGATCTCCAGACATGTCGATGTTCTCAATCTCAAAGAGTATACAGTTGAAGTAAATCCGGGCACATTGAGCGATGAAAAAGCCATCATCATGAAAAACAGTCATGTTGATCGGATCAGCATTGGTGTTCAATCCTTTAACGACAGGTATCTGAAACTTCTCGGACGAATCCATTCTGCAAATGAATCAAAAGAAGTATTTTTAAAAGTTAGAGAAAAAGGGTTTAAAAATATCAGTATTGATCTTATTTCCGGTTATCCTGCTCAAACCATAAACGAGTGGGAAAATGACTTGCGAGAGTGCTGCAAGCTGGACCCGGAACACATCTCTGCTTATTGCCTGACATACGAACAGGGGACACCAATTGTTGAGATGACTGATTCCGGAAGCCTGAAGAAATTAAGCGAAGAAGAAGAGCTGAAGATGTATGAATTCACAAATGATTTTCTCTGTGATAAAGGTTATAATCATTACGAAATATCAAATTTTGCAAAGCAGGGTAAAGAGTGCCGGCATAATATCGTCTACTGGGAAAACAGAGAATACATTGGGATAGGCGTAGGAGCATATTCTTATATTAATGGTGAACGATACTGTAATATAAAGAGTATAAAAGATTACATCTCTTCAATAAAATCAAAGACGATGGTAAAATGTTTTTCTGAAAAATTGCCTCAAAAACAACGCGCATCTGAAATACTCATTATGGCATTGAGGATGACGTCCGGTATCTCAAGAGAGGAATTCATTCAAAGATCCGGTTTTGATTTAAACGAACTCTTCGAAAAACAGTTAAACAACCTCACCGAAGCAGGGTTGATAAACTTTGGTGATGGAAGAGTCAAGTTAACCAGAAAAGGGCTGTCTCTGGCGGATTCAGTAATGATGGAATTTGTGTAAAAATTTTTATTAAGGAGTATATAAATTGATAAATGCAATAGATTTAAGAAAGGGACTGGTTATAAAGCTTGATGGAGAGCTATATACGGTAGCCGGTTTTAATCACGTCACACCTGGTAAGGGACGTGCACATATGCAGGTAAGCATAAAAAGCTTAAAACAGGGCAATGTCACACAAAAACGTTTCAGACCATCAGATAAGGTGGAAGATATATTTGTGGAACACAGAGACATGGAATATTTATATCAGGAAGGAAACAACTACTGCTTTATGGACACAGAAAACTATGAGCAGGTTTTCCTTTCAAAGGATGTACTTGGAGACGCAATGTCATATATAGCACCAAACTCCAAAGTATCTGTTTCGCTTTACAATAATAATGCCATAGGGATAGAACTTCCATCATCTGTCACACTGAAAATTACAGAAACAGATCCCGGCACAAAGGGAGACACCGTAACAAACGTATTTAAACCGGCAACATTGGAAACCGGCTATGTAACCAAAGTACCACTTTTTGTAAATACCGGTGAAACGGTAAAAATTGATACACGTACCGGTGAATTCATGGGTCGAGCATAAAATAAGAAAATGTGAAGTGTCTAATAGTGTACTACCAGTCAGAACGGCCTGGCCGGGCGGGAAGTGTCTAAAGTTAAAAAATTGTTTTCCTCAACAACTTTAAATCATTTCAAACCATAGGCATTTATAACTTTTTTATCAAATTCAAGAGAATGCAGACAAACATAGAAGAATCTATAAAAATATATGGTAAAAAGATTGATGATCTACTTAAAGAGATCATCCCCCAGGATAGAGAAGATTATTTAAGCGAACCGATATGGCACCATCTGAGGACTGGAGGAAAACGCATAAGACCTGCTATATGCCTGATCACGTGTAAGGAGTTGGGTGGTAATCCAGAAGATGCACTCCATTTCGCACTGGCTATAGAAATTTTGCACAATATGTTCCTTCTGCACGATGATATAGAAGATGAAGATACCATGAGACGCGACCAGCCAACCGTGTGGGTTAAATATGGAGTTGCAAATGCTATCAATGCCGGCGATTATCTATTGGCACGGGCATACCACTGTATTCTTATAAGTCAAATTCCATCAGACAGAAAGTTGAAGCTTTTAGAGATATTTAATCTGACGTACGAAAAAACTGTAGAGGGCCAGGCGCTGGATATCAATGCAAGAGGTGCCACGGATTATACAGTTGAAAAATATATTGAACTTGTAAGGCTGAAAACCGGGTATTATCTCGCCTGTGGGATGGTCGGAGGCGCCGTAGTAGCATCGGGAAATATTGAGGGAACTATTGATAAGATCTGGGCGTTAGGTAAACTAATGGGACCTGCCTTCCAGATAAAAGATGATCTGATTGATTTAACGGTAGGCAAAGGGCGTGGAGGAGTTATCGGCTCAGATATTAAAGAGGGAAAAGCCAGTTTCCTATACGCATATACATTAGAATCAGCAAATAATGACGACAAAGCATCACTTATAGAAATAATGACTAAACAGAGGGAAGAGACAACTGATGATGATGTACAATCCGTTCTTAATATTTACAGTAAACACGACGCGATAGAGCATGCACAAGAGTATGCTGATGATTTAATAAAACAGACTTACGGTATAATTGACGAGATACCGACTGACAATAAAGCAGTCTTCAGGGATATCGCCAACTTTATGGCACAGCGTATGACATAATAATTGATAAAATTTAACCCACCGCAAAGACAAAGACGCGGAGGGTGCAAAGAAAAACCTTTGAAAATGAGAATAAGATACAGGCGTAGAGGTAAATAGCAATACCCCCCTACAAATACAACAAAATAATTCAACAATTTTCAACATTTCATTCTAAAATAATAACTTTGCGAGCTTTGCGTTTTTGAGATGAGCTGTTATAATGATTTATTTAAACAAAGGAAAGCACATGAAAAATATCTTTAAAATCACAAGTTACAATCCAATTATCTGCCTCTTACTGGCAGCATTCTTAATTTATGGCTGCGGGAAAGAAGAAGAACCTGAAGTAACCGTTGTTTCGGAAGAGGTAAAAACTGAAGCAAAAGTTGAAGAAACAGCTGTAAAAAAACCTGTAGCCAAACTTCCAAACCTGGGTGCAGACGCCGAAGATTATTACACTTTCGGTATTAAAGCAATTAAAGACGGTAACTTTCCCATGGCAGTACAGGCATGGGAAAAGGCAGTAACAATTGATCCTACTATGGTTAAAGCATATAATTATCTGGGCCGTGCCTACTATACACAGGGCATGATAGAAGGTGCAATCAATGCCTATAAAAAGGCAGTAGAACTCGACTCTGCCAACCCGCAAGCTTATATAAATCTAGGAATTGCTTATCGATACGACGAGGAGTATGAAGCTGCAATAGACGAGCTCAACAAGGCAATCGAGTTAAATCCCCTTTCCGCACTTGCGTACGATGAGATTGGCCTGGCCCTGATAAAATTAGAAAAACATGACGAAGCCATTGCCGCATTTAAGAACTCGATAGCTATCGACTCCAAATTTCCACAGCCGCATAACAACCTCGGAGTCGTTTATCTGATGCAGGGTAGAGCAAAAGATGCCGATACCGAATTCAAAAAGTACGAAGAATTAATGAAAGAAAAAAGCGCACAACAGGCAAAGATAATGGGTGGGCCTCCACATTAAAAAAACTTAATAAATTTAGACTTTATTAATCACAATTTAAAACGACAGGAATTAATCAATGAGAAAACAGTTTTCAATCTTTTACCTGGCTCTGACAATTGCACTTATCACCATAGCTACCGGTTATGCGCATGAGGGGGCAAAACTCTCAACAAAAGAGCTTGCAAGCCAGCTTGGAAAAACAGAATCAGAACTGAAGGAAATAGACAAGAAAATTATTGCATTTAATGAAGCAATCAACTCCAATCCTGATGATGCAGACGCACATTTTAACCTCGGCAAACTATATGAACTGAAGATGAAATTCAAAGATGCAATAACAGAGTACCAGAAAACAATCGATTTAAAACCGGATTTCATAACTGCACGAATAAATCTGGCTCTTGTCTATTCTGAGCGCAATATGTATGGAGAAAGCGTCAATGAACTGAAACAGGCAATGAAGATAGACCCAAAGAATGCAGATATCCATAAATACATGGGACGTGCCTATTATAAAACAGGTCTGCTGAATGACGCACTTGAAGAGTTCAAAAAAGCCCTGGAGTTAGAGAAAAATGACCCCGAAATTCACTGTTACCTTGAAAGCGTCTATTTCAGCATGGGTCGTCTGGATGAGGCAGCTGCTGAACTTAAAAAGGCGATTGAAATCGATCCGCAATTTAAGATAGCACATCTTAATCTCGGGTTTGTCTACTATGAACAAGGCAAGCTGGATGAGGCAATGAAGGAGTATGAAATTGCTATTGGTATTGATCCAAAATTCGCAGATGCATACAGCAATATGGGACTTGTTTATTGTCAGAAGGAGATGTTCGACGATGCCATTACCATCCTTAAAAAAGCGATAGAGTTGAACCCCTCTTTACCTGACGCTCACAATAATCTGGGATTTGCATACTGGAACAAGGGCCTTAAAGAAAAAGCCATGCGCGAGGTCACTATATACAAAGGATTAATAGGGGCACAATAGTTAACATGTTTATAATAAAAGAACTGAAGACTTGTTAACAGAATAGTACCTGTAAAACTATTCCTCCGAATCTCGTCTCAATAAGAGCATTGCGAAGTTATACATTACGAAGTATTCCCACGCAAAAGGACCAAAGCCAAGGAAACCCGCAACGGGCATTTCAAATATCTTCAGGTTCTGCATGAAAGGAGCTGTGTAGATCCATTTTGACGGTGCCCAGTAGTTCCAGAACTCCCAGAGGAAACCGCAGATAAATCCTGCCGTGAAGAGAGAGAGGATCCTGTTCAACATTCCATTCTCCAGATCCCTTAGGAGAGAATCACCCCTGCTCGAGTACACAATCGGTTCTATCAACAGCACAAATCCGGTCCATACAAGTCCGAACAGATATTTAGCAGAACTTTGCGGCAGTAATAGTGGCGCCATGACGAAAAAGAAGCCAAGAACTATACCTCCGTAGATTATCCTGTTTGTCACTTTGAGTTTTGCAATATGAAATCTTTCGAAGATACGAAGGGTGTCCAGAAGTTCTGCCGTGAGAAACATCCCGGGCATTATCGTAGCGAATGCCAGCCCCATACCCAGGCAAAGCTCTACCGGATTTGTAGGTAAGCCAATATATTTCCAGTTGACGAGATGAAGGTTATAAAGCTCAAAGAGCAGCCAGATTATTATCGACAGAGGGAGCTGTAGCAGAAAATTTCTTCTTCTGCTGCTTATTAGCGAGTTACCCTTCAGCCGGAAGATTATCGCATCTATCAGGAAAACGTAGCCCCACCAACACAAAGGTGTTGTCCACACACCTACACGGTGTGCTATATAAGAACTGTGTTGAAAGATAACAGCCAGCTCGGCAATTGAGATTAAGAAGATACCTATCCAGCCATATAATTTAAACTCGTATCTCTTGTTTGTTTTAGATTCCAGATTGTTCACGATAGTCATACTCAAAATTTTATTAAATCTCACCAGACAGTCAACTAACTTTTTAAAACGATTCAATTCCGGAACCATTTTTCTTCTTGATTTTCTTTTTAACCATATACTATTATATGTGGTCAAAACTACATTATAGTAAAAGCCAAAACATTACCCACTTTGGGGAAGGCAATTCCACCGATGCGCCTTCCTGGTATAATTACTAATTTATTACTAGTAGAAAAAGCTAAGAAAGGAAGGGAATGTACATGAGTAGAAAAAAGAAGATGTTCGTATTCTTTTTTGTATTTACACTGGCTGCTTGCGGGCTTTTTTCCTCTACGAATGCATACGCAGAAGGAGGACTCGGGAAACTTGCGAATGGCGAAGGTAAATGGGCCCAATTCTGGAAACCTATCGAAATGTTCCGCTGGTGGGATCCGGGACACTATTTTGAACCGGACAACAAGGTTGAAGGTCAATTTCAAGGCACAGATTGCATTACATGCCACAAAGTAACAACACCGGGAATTGTACTTGCCTGGAAGGAGAGTAAACACAGCGGTGCGGTAGTAACCTGTGACAAATGCCATGGAAATGACCACCAGAAGCTTGCTATGCCGACTCCTGATACCTGCGGGACCAAAGGGTGTCACGCCAAACAGGTTAAACAGTTTAAATCTGAAAAGGAAGCAGGGCATCCAGCTCATGCGAGAGCTTTCCATCCGGACGTAGTTGAAGCGGGATGGCAGATCAGCAAACCTCAGCCTGAAGTTGCCGGGTGTGCGCAGTGTCATGCTGTTGAGAACAAATGTGATTCATGTCATTTCAGGCACACTTTCAAGGCCGCAGAAGCAAGACGGCCGGAGGCATGTGGGTATTGTCATAACGGCCCTGACCATCGTGACATAGAGTGCTATCAATCTTCTGCGCATGGAGTCATTACACAGATTGATGGAGATAACTGGGATTGGAACAAAACTCTAAAGGCAGGAAATTACAGGGCACCCACATGTGCCTATTGCCACATGTACAAGGGTACTCACAACGCTGTTAAGAACACGGTATATGCCCATATGGGAGTGCTGGAGGTTGATCGCGGATCTGAAGAATATGCGGAAAAAAGAAAGAACTGGGTAGGCATCTGTAACGATTGCCATTCGTCTCGATTTGCAGCTGCGTATTTAAGAGGAGCCGATGAGACAGTCAAGGTTAGTCATACAAAAGTCAGAGAGGCAAAAGCTATTATTGAGGACCTGCATAAAGATGGATTCCTGGAAGCCATGCCAAAGGACCTCGCTCCATATCTGGACGAAGGTCATAAATGGAACCTGGGAGGCAGGATGTATAATATTACGGAAATCGAACGTGTATGGTTTGATATGCTTGTATACCAGGGAACTACTGTTTTCAAGTCGGCCTTCCATATGTCTACAGATATGCAGACATACGTGGCTGCCTTCCAACAGGACGAGTCTCTTTTAAAAGTAAAGTCCGAAGCAAGCAAGCTGAGGCGTTTAAAGGCTCTTGAAGAAAAAGTAGGTATCACACATGTACCGTATGACTTCTGGAAGAAGGGTGAATACACAGATTCACTAAATGTAATTAAAAAAACAGAAGCGAAATAGAAAACTGTTGTTTTTTGAGAGGGTAGGAGATATCAGAACTTCTACCCTCTTTTTTTTGGAGTGCAGTAATCGCTGGCCTACCATTAATTGGCAATACTATTGGATTAAGGGTTTTTTGCCTAAGCACATACACGATCATCCCTTTTAAAATAACATTTTATCTCTTTACAATTTGTACATTAGATAGTAGATTGTACAGCTGTATACTAGAATTACAGGCTTCTGCTTCTCCCCAGCAACCATGATAAAAAACATACTATTATTGTCAAAGACAACTAAATACATACTGTCATCATCTTTTGTAAGTATTGTTATTTCAATGTGTCTGCTCGTGAACCTTTTCACACCTGGATTGAGTACGGTAGTTAAAGACAATAAAAGTGCGGCTGTTTCGGATGTTTATCACACATGCGGATGTATGACAGGAGTACACAGCATGAACCAATGCTGCTGTGGAAATGAAGCAGGTATATCCGAAACGAAATGTTTACCTGAGATAGACTCTGAAAACGTATTCACTTCATTCATACAAAGCCTGGCATGCGCCGGAGTCCCTGACCAGTTCACACCAATATCGTATAATATCAGCCTTCCCGAGAGTGGAGTTTCCTCACCCGGGCTTTTCCTGCTTTATTATATGGAACGACTGCAAACTGTCTTTCCTGATTCCATAAAGAATTCTCCCCCATACAAACCCCCAAGAATTACCTGACTCTTCAAAAACACATTTCTTATTTCATGATTTAATTGCAATTACGACTATACAGTAAAAGTACGTAAAGAACGGGAGCATTTGCATTACGCTCGCAGTGTCACTTTAGTCGTACAGGCGTAACCCTTAAATGACCTTATGCATGGTTACGGTATTGCCCAAACTAAAGACTCTTTGCGTCTTAGTTGTTAAGTCTCAGCAGTAATTGCAATATAACTTTTTTGAAACAAAAAGGAGTCAGCCGTGTTCTTTAAATGTATTAAATGGATATTACCTTTACTATTTATCAGTAGCATATTGTTTTTAAACCAGAATCTCTCAACAGGATGTGACATTTGCGGAATAGGAGGCTTTGGAGGCAGCCAGGGCGGCTTAAAAGGCCAATCAGCATTCTCCGCTGAAACACAGAAAAAAAATCAATTCTCACTCGGATTCTTTTTGGAGTATCAAAACTGGAAGCATGTTGCCCCGATTAAAGCACATCGTGTACATGAAGATGGCCGTGATGGACATGCGAGAAGAAGTGACTCAGTGTATAACACCGTTCTGGGTTATGGTGTTACTGACAAGTTGACACTTACGCTTCAGTTTCCATATGTAATCCGACAAGCAAGGCAAGTGGAGAGTGAAGAGTTTGTTGGACAGAGCGAAAGATCATCAGGCCAGGGAGATACAATTGCTTTTGGAAAATACCGTTTTTATGATAAGCTTTTTGGTGCCACTGCTATATTGGGAGTAAAGGCACCGACAGGAAGAACCAGTGAAACAGACAAACAGGGAGCGAGGTTTGAACCGGAAGAGCAGCCTGGAACCGGCTCAACAGATTTTTTGTTTGGTTTGGCATTAAATAAGATCATTGGCCGTTTTACTGTTGACGGAAGCGTACTCTACCAACTTAAGGGATCCGGAACTCAAGATTATGAATTTGGGGATATAGTAAGGGCCAATTTAATGGGTGCGTATGCACTCAAAGAACGTGGTAAATTCCCCGGTGTACAGCTGCTGGCAGGTGTTAACACTCAGTTTGCGGAAAAGGACCATAAGAATTCTGACAAGATAAGTGATTCGGGCGGCACAACGGTATTCTTTTCCCCGGGACTATCCTGTCAGATAACTGACAAGCTCAGCTCCTCGGCTACCATTATGTTGCCCGTTCTGCAGAATCTCGGCAGAGATCATCAGGAAGTAGATTCAAACATCTTGCTCAGCATAGGATATAATTTCTAAATGTGATCTATATTACGGAAATCCACCCGCCTGACCAATCTGTTTGGCAGGCAGGTGGTTAGTTTTATAACAGATCAGACAGTCTGTAAGGTAAATACAGCAGAAAGGACTTTGCAAAGAGATAACTGAAGTAAACTTTTTCTCATCTATGCAAATCAATGATCTCTTTGTTGAAGCAAAACTCATTCATATTGATACATCTGTTAGCTGCTATCACCTTTTTGAGCCTTTAGGATCGTAAGCTGCAATTCCTCGGCCTTCTGTAAGATAATACCAATTTGTACTATGGTATCATTGAATTCTATTACTGCACTCTCAGATTCGAACAGCACACTCCCCCCTTCCTCGTTGTACTCCCACTCACCCCACTCTTTTTCCATGACTAGCAGAGCCGACTGCACGTCTTTCATTATCTCTGCACTCAATTTATACAACTTACCTATTCTCTCTATATCTGCGGCTCTAAAAAAACCTTGCATGGTTGAATCGGTATCTGAAGATATAACTCGGCTTCCTATATGAGACTCTTTGAGTTTTGCCACCATATCATTGTTGAGCCTGACCAGTTTATTTGCAGCTGTTTCAGCATGCTTCGCTCTCTCTATAGACTTGCCAAGATCTTCAGGGTCATTTATTGTGTTAAACTCTAAAGCAGCAAAAACCTTAACCACAGCATTCTCGTATTCGGAACAAACCGCTATCATCTCTTTAACAATTTCCGATACAGAGTCCAGAATGGCCACTGATTCACTGTCAAGACTACCCTTAAGCCTCTTAATCTCTTCGGTCTGTCCTCTCATAAACGGAAGCATCGAATTATTTCTATAGTTGGAATCACTTAATCCTCGTTTCGATTCCTGCTTCTGTTCAGAACGCACACCCTTTAAACCTTGTAATAATTTATTTCTATCAATATATTTAGGCAAAAGCGTTGCAGCAAGGCTCAGGACAGAAAGTATTAGAAAAACCGAAACACTACGTTTCATTGTAATATATCCAGAACTACAGATTACTATTTTATAAAGAGGCAGAGAAAGAGCTCATCCGGGCAGGCAACTTCATTCAGGCAGGCAAGATAGATCCGGCATGCTGGACCTTATCCTGCCTTCTGAACAAATGTGCAAGCTCCTGCCTGGCCTGGCCAATTGTCAGAGGGAGTGGATTTAATGGCAGCTTTTCTTTGTCACGCAAAACTTCCATTAACTGTGCTATCTGCGGCAGTTCCAGCTTAAGATTGTTAAGTTTTTCTGAGTCTGTCAAAATACTCTCCGGAGTACCCTCCTGCACAACTATACCTCTATCCATAATGGCAACCCTGTCCATATGGACAGGTACAAGGTCAACAGAATTTGTGGCAAGTATTATGGTAATACCCTGTTTTTTGTTTAGATCATTCAGTATTTTCATTACGGTCTTTACGCCATCAGGGTCAAGCCCGCTGGTTGGTTCATCTAATATGAGTACCTCCGGCTCCATGGCAAGAATTCCGGCAATACATATTCGCTTGCTCTGACCGTAACTTAGCGCGTAGATTGCCTTCCCGGCAAACTCTTTCATTTTAACCCGTTCGAGTGCAGTATTGACTCTGTTCATAATTTCATCATAACCTAGACCGAGGTTTGTAGGTCCAAAGGCAACATCCTCCTCAACCGTAGGCGAAATGAGCTGGTCATTAGGATCTTGAAAGACCATCCCAACTTTTCTGAAAACCTCACTCGATTTAAACGTACTTAATGGTTTATTATCTAAAGCTACTGAACCTGAAACCGGTTTTAAAAGACCATTTAAATGCTTCAGTAATGTAGTTTTCCCTGAACCATTTGCACCGAGTATAGCAAGAAACTCACCTTCTCTAACATCAATATTTGCCCCGCTAAGTGCTTGCGTACCATCAGGGTATTTATGAATTATCCCTTCAACCTTTATCTTAATCGTCATAATATAATTAATAGTCCTCACACAGAGGAACAGGGCTCACAAACAAAAACAAAAGACAGCAGTTTATACCATTTATGATCTTCGTACTATTTCTTTTTAACCTTTTACCAGATAAACCCCAAACAGGAGAAAAGTGCAAGTAATATTACACATGATAGAAGTATCACATAATCGGTTCCTGCTAATGGAGTGAGACGAACGGTAAGCACCCTCCCCCCATCATAGCCCCTGGAAACCATTGCAATATGGGCATTTTCCGCCCGGGTAATTGATCTGATAATCAGTGTACCTCCAAGACTTCCAAAAGATTTTATTGTCTTAAACCATGTAACATATCCCAACCTGCTTCTTTGCGAAGACATCATTGTCTCTGTCTCTTCAATCAGCAGAAACAGGTATCTATATACAAATGACAAAACTTCAATAATGGTCTCCGGAATCTTCATCCAACGGGCGGCCATGCATATCTTTGAAATAGTTGTGGTAAAGGACAGTAAAAGCATTAGCATTACCCCCCCCGCCACCTTTGTGAATAGCACCAGGCCAGCAAGTAATCCCTCTCTTTTAAAAGCGAGATCATAACCGAAAAGCGTACCGGAAAACATTACTGTCTCACCTTTGTGCAGCCCCATTATAATCAGGATAAAAACCCCAAATACAAACGGAATCATCATTCGAAGGCCTAATGTTATAAATGGTACTTTTATGGTCATTAGCAATATCAGGGATGTCACAAAAAACAGTAAAGGAAGAGTAATGTCATTAGACAAAATATTAAGGACCAGTCCGATGCCAATGTAAAACAATTTGACCCTTACCTCTATATTAGCCAGCCAATTGCTCCTTTGTGCAAAATGATCCATGACAACATGCTTTAATATTTCCATATCTATTTTTTTAGACAGGTTAAAAGGAATTTAACCAATCTGGTTTATACTGTTATCCTGTCAGTTTTTTTCTTGTAAATCCTGCTTAGCTTTTCCCTCAACAAATAGTTTTCTGAAGTTGTATCCAATGATAATGCCACCGACAAGGCCAAAAAAGGTAAAAACAAACAACAGGAGATCTCCCTGGTCTGTGTTTATATAAGGATCCCTTGGCGGATGACCATAATTTTCGGCATATTTCCCAACAATGCTCACATCAATTCCTGTCCATTTCCCCTCTTCTTCAGATGCTGTTGTTATCTCAGCTTCAATATTTTCAATCGGACCAGGCGTGTCTGGCCCTTTCGCATACAAGACATGCGATTGAGAGAGACATAATATGAAAACAAAAACAGTTAAATATTTTATCACAACAGTAGTTCTATAATTCAATAAAATTATGCTTTAATAACCCTTAAGTTGTATAAGATACTCGAACGGACTTTATATACGTAGGATAGGGCAAATCCAACTACAATACCTTCAGCAATACATAATGGCCCTTGAGAAGTAGCCATAAACACAACAAAGATCTCTAGCATCGCCTTCGCACTGTGCATCAAAGCAATTGGAAACGACTCATCCCCTTCAAAAACCAGAAGTCCTAACCCTACAGAAGTTCCCATATAAGTACACAAATCGGAAACTACTCCGGCCAGGAAACCACACCAGAACAGTTTAAGGCCAGCCCTCTGAGCCAGCCTGAATGCAAAATAGCCTGAAAAGGAACCAAGAACTCCCATTGAAAAAATATTAACACCCAGGGTAGTTAGCCCTCCATGTGCAAGGAAAAGAGCCTGTATGAAAAGCGCAATACCTGCTATGACAACGCTCACAAATGGTCCCAACAATATCGCACTCATCCCTGTTCCTGCCGGATGCGCAGTTGCCATTCCATTCAGACCTACCACCGGAATTGGAAAACACGAAAAAACGAACACGGCTGCCCCTACCAATCCCACTAACGGAAGGAAGCCCGGTACTTCCCTTTTCTTCTTTTTCAGCCTGAACGTACCAATGACAACGAAGGGTATAATTAAAATAAACCAGAATATGGACCATTTTGGTGGCAATATACCTTCAGTAATATGCATTGCATATGCGACATGCGGCAACAGCAAAAGTGCAAAGATAACAAATATGCCTGATAATATCTTTTTCATTTAAACCGGTCTAGTCACAAAGAATGAAAAAAATAGCCCGCATCTTTTCACATTTAAAAAGGTACGGGCTGTAAGTAAGTCTGCATACAAGTTAATTTGCTGCTAATTACCATATATACCTTCACCTTCTTTACCGTCGAAGTTCATGTGAAGCAATTACAGGCAGGTCTTCTGACTATCGAATCGTCCTACTCATTGCGCCTTCCCATACGCCTGTAGCGAACAGTGGCCTGGCAATTTTCGTCATCGACTACAGCGGCGGGTCCGTTCCCCGTTCTACCAGGGATTCCCTTTTAAATTCCATCCTTTATGCCAGAATGGAATTACCTGTAACCGTATTCTTTAATTGTTTAAGATCAAAAGTAAGAATGGGTAATTCTACTTATAATACATAATCCTGTCAACTTAATCATATTCGCACCAAAGACACTGCTTTCGAAAGGAGGTAATCAAAGTACTCGGCGTCTTTGTCAGTGGAAGGGAATGCCTTCTTCAATTTATTGAGGGTTTTTCCTCTTGATTTTACTTTTTAACCTTATACTATGTATAACGTGTTAAGAACAATGTTTCCGTTACTACTTGAAAAGAAAAACATGGCTCCATTATTTCTTTATTCCTGTATTGAATTTTCATAATATTCCAAATTTCTATAAAAGCCATCTGAAAAAAGCCGAAGTTACGGTCATTCTGCAACGGCTTATTTGACAAAACCAACCTATTAGTTTGCCTGGTAATAAATAAGATGAAATTCAGGTTTGTACAATGCTTTTTAGCAGCAGTCACAATCATCCTCGTAGCCGGATGTGCAACCGTCTATAATAATACAGAAGTACGCTTGAGATATGCTGCAATTAATGGTAACACTAAGACTGTCAGGCAGATACTGACTGAACACGAGGATATAAATGTAAATACAAAAGATGAGAACGGCAATACTGCCCTGTTGCATGCAGCTGCCACTAGTAATGTAGACCTCGCAAAACTCTTGCTGAGCGCAGGGGCTGATGTGCATACTAGAAATAAGGACCGTAATACAGCTTTGATAATTGCTGCATGGCACGGGCGCCCAAAGATGGCGGAAACACTGATAAATGCTGGGGCTGATGTGAACGTGAAAAACAAGGTGGGTAATACAGCTCTTAAAATTGCAACATCAAATAATCGAAAAGAGATCGTCCGTATGCTGGCGGCAGCCGGGGCTAAAGATAAACTAAACAGGACAGCACTGATGTTTGCTGCACAATATGATGACGAAATCACTGTAAGGCGCTTACTGATTGAGGGTGTCGACATAAATGTAAAAGACAAAAATGGCAACACAGCCCTGATGCATGCAGCTTCGAACGGTAAAGCTCGCATCTCAAAAATCCTGCTAGATGCAGGGGCCGATGTAAATGTGAAAAACAAGAGACGTAATACAGCTTTGATTATTGCTGCACGGCATGGGCGCCCGAAGGTGGTGGAAACCCTGATAAATGCTGGAGCTGATGTGAACATAAAAAACAAGATAGGTAATACAGCTCTTAAAGTTGCAACAGAAAATAATCGAAAAAAGATCGCCAGTATGCTACTGGATGCCGGTGCTGTGAGATAGTGTTCAGTTTCTTAGATAATGAATCTGAACAACAGTGTGATATGTAATTCCCTGAATTACCATTGTCCGCCAACAAACATTATATTTTTAACTTAAGTTACTTATCACTCAATTCAAATAAAAAAATTATTCATTTATTACTTCATTTATCTCTGAACAGTTCGATGATTTATCTAAAGTATACGGACATGCAGGCAGTAAATCTTGATATTGCAGCCAGTAATTTTCATGTCCCTTACACTGATACAGTTTTACTTTGTTACTCTTAAGTTGGTTAGGCCAGGATTTAAAGAAGGGAAGAACTGCCTCACTTATTGATGCAAATGCTTCTTGCATTTCCTGCAAGCCTTCTGCCTGTCTCAACTTTACTGCTCCATGGTGGATGTGTTGCATCAAGTGACGACCTGAACCTTTGGACTCAGCCTGGATACCTTTACCGGCAGTATCCAGAAGTATCTGTGCTGAGACCGGAATATGGCTTAATTGTCTTTTGGTTAAATTGTCATATAATTCAAGATATATTGACAAAATTGACTTAAAGTGTTTATATGTCGAACGTTCTATAGTCACCGGGGCAGCGTCATGAGAATGATCATGGCCTTCATGTGCAATCGTTTTATGTGAATCATAAAAAAAAATGATTAACAACAGTATAACAATATGCATTAGATATTTACTTCTCAGCATAAAATATCTCCCTCTTTAAAAAGATACCGTTAATGTGACTATCGCCCTGAAATCCTCAAGACCCTCAGAACCCTGCTGATCATGTTCGTTATTCAAGTCTTGCCACGTTGGCATTTTAAATAAGGCTCCTAAACTAATATGCTTGCCAATTGACGCCCTGAAACCCGGAGAAAGATAGAGGATAGAACCACCACTATCATGGTCAGTCTCCCCATCTTCTCCCTGGTCTTTTGTGAGATGCAATACATTTGCCTCTGCAATAATATCCAGTCTGGAAAGAAAACCATCTTGATTCTCGAAAATTTCATACCCTCCAGCCATATTGTAACGAATTTCATTACCTGCTTTGCTGTCATTATGTTTTAAAAATGTTTTAAACGAAGTATCGGCAGTCAATGTAAAATGAGGCAACATAAGCCTGGATGCTGAAAATCCAAAAAAGAATGATGGTTCCCCAAAACCCGGTTGCATACCCATATCAAATTTATTGCCAAAATCATCACGATTTGAAGTGGTTCCTGTAGGCGCAGAAATGCTCGCTGTAAAAGACATCTTCAGATCATCCATAGTGTAGCGAGCTCCTCTAGTGTCTTCCGGCCCATTTTGATAGATACCTCTAATACCATCTCTTTCCCCGTATTTAAAACCATATTGTGCCATGAATTCAATGTCACCAATTCCTCTGGATTTTCCCAAACTATCTTGATCCTTTATGACTGCAGGGATCGTCAGATAAAGTGACAAAGCATCAGTTAAACCAAAACCCGCAAGGGTGTTAAAAAAAGTAAAAGTGTCAATGTTTTCAGGTTCCGCATTGCTTCTGTTTCTGAATGGGACATACTCCATCCTTTCGTATAAGAGGAACTTTCGCTTACCTAAAGTCATTGGAGAAGCTGTCTCGACAGGAGCACCTGGACCAAATGCAGTAGATACTCCCCCATGATGGGCAAATACCGGTAAGCAAATTGCAAACATATAAATGAAAAAAAGAAATATGATTATTTGAATTTCTTTCTTCAACCTCATTACAAACTCCCTGGTAATTTAGAATAATTAATGTTACTATTTTACCATTCGTGCTACTAAATTCAAAAAAAATTTTACATACTTATCATGACATATTTCTGAAGGTCAGTCAGTTAGTATGTAATTACCCAGAGGTTCATGGAATTTTCCATTACAAATACGACCTCTAGAAAGCAAATTAAGCCTTTTCTTTTACTTACCTCAGGATGACATCACACTGAGCAAAGTAGAAATCTGTTCAACATTGGAATCCCTATGCATAAAAAATGTCAAAATTGCAAAGGCCTCCCTTATATTTTACACTCAGTATTAATCATATAGTACGTTCTCAATCTTCCAATTTAAAGTTAAATGCAATCTTCTTTGTAGTAGTAATGGCAATACCTAATCGTTTAGCCGGGATATATTTCGCTTTCTTTAAAGCTTTAATGGCTGCTTTATCAAGTGAATCACAACCTGCAGATTGTATTATCTCTATATTGCCACGCTTACCTTTACTGAGTATTGTTACCTCCAGTACCGTCGTCCCTTCATGGCCCTGCCTTTTACAACTGGAAGGGTAAGAAGGTTTAAAAACATTATTAATCTTGGCACCAATCGTCACGCCTTTTACCTTAACATCTGCTATAATCTCTTTAGAATCTTGAACAGCTGCTTTTCTTTCCTGTACTTGTGACTTTTTAATATCAACTTCTTTTTGGGGTTTAAAATATTCTGCACTATAAGTTATTTCCTGTTTTTTTTGTTCAACTTTCTGCACTACTCTCTTTTCAGCCTTTAGCTGTTTTTTCTGAGGAATTTCAGGTTTTTTTACCGGTTCAGGATTCTCTATCCTTTTTTCTTCCACATTTTGAATGTTTTTCTTTACATCATTTGTGGATTCTGCAGAAGCTATTGATGCTATGGAAGGTACGAGGTTCATCTTAAGGCTGGAGTCCCCCTTTTTGAATATTACCTTCGACTTAGAAGTAACATTCGGCGACATTATAATTAACGCTGCGTGCAACGATAAGGCTATTGATCCGGCTACAATTAAGCTTTTTTTATACATTTTTAATTATATACTATTATAAAAATCTTGAAGTTCATTACATTAATCCTCTCCTCCAGGAGAGAGGGAATGGTGAGGGGTAACGTTAGCTTCTCCTTCAACGGGTTGAGTCTCAAAGTATACTTCCTGTACCTCGTCTTTTCTCAAGGTATCAAGCACGGTTATTACAACTCCCAGATCTGCCTCTTTATCACCATTAATAAAAATCTTAACCCCTTTTTTAATTTTTGATTTCACTTCCTCAGAAAGGTTTTCTATAAGGATCTCTTCCTTATTAAGGAGCACCCTGTTATCCTTGTCTACTGTAATTGAGGCATAGTCTTCCTTGTCTACCTCAGCCGTTGTTGCCTTTGGAAGTTCCACTTTAAACCCACGATGAACCACCATTGAAAGCATTGCATAAATAAAAAATACCAATAGGAGAAAGACAATATCAATTAAAGGTATCATCTCTATCCTGGGACCCTTTCTTCTCAGATTAAGATTTATCTTCATCTTTGCCCTCTTTGTGATATATTTCGAAACTGGTTGTACACTTTTCTATATTTCGTGCAGCCCTTTCCAGCTTTACAACGAAATAGTTATATGGAATTATGGTAGCAAGGGCTATAGTAAGGCCTGTAGCGGTTGTTATCAACGCCTGGGCTATCCCTCCTGTGACTGCCTTCGGGTCCTCTACACCGGCCTTTCCCAGAAAATCAAAGGAGACTATTATTCCGGTAACGGTACCCAGAATCCCGAGCAAGGGTGCCATGGTTATTATTGTATCCAGAACCGACATGCCCCTTTTCATTCTGTCAATCTCATCTTCTGCCGCCATTTCCAGCATATTTATCCTTGAGGATTTATGATGTGCCAGTGCATTACAGACTATTTTTATCATATAATCTTTTGATTTATTACCCAGGGCAATGGCTTTGTCATAAAACCCCTTTTCAATCTCTCCGAATACCTCATCCAATAGTTTACGGTCTGTCCTTCTTGATTCGTTCGACCAGAAGATAATTCGCTCAATGGTGATCGTAAGAGAAATAACCGAACAAACCAGCAGTGGGTACATTACCGGACCACCTTTTAAAATGAGATTCAGCATTGTCTCCTCCCCTTTCTCCACCCGTAGTAGAATAGTCCTATACAGATTATGCTTAAAATGATAGTTTTACGGGATGTCATTGATATTCTCATATTATTTTCCATTTATTATCCTTGTTAACGCCTCCGTGATAGTTGAGAGATATTGTATATTTATTCTACGTGCAGATCCAAAAACCAATAACCATCTCTCAACACCTCTTCTCCCTCCGTAAGCTGTAATGATGACTGAAAAATGGGTCCGTCGTATACAATCGTATGGTACTCTCCTTCTTCGCCGCATGCATCGACACCCTGTCTTTCAATTTCTTCAATCACTGTTTGTGAAAGAGTTTTACCAAGTAAAGACTTCGGTAATACACTCTCTTTAACGGCAATGATCATCGCACAAAATCCAAGTTCAAGAAATTCCCACAGGAGCGCTTTTTTCTCTTCCAACCACAAAGGAAGAAAAGGGATCATCCCAATGCTGTCACAGACGCGTTCTTCCCAATCGCGGTGTGCCTGTAAGTCAATATCACCGAAAACAATGTGCTTCACACCTTCTTTCTTTACAGATGTTAACGCAGCTGTAAACTGCTTTTCATAATCATTCCACGATGCTGCTCGTGTAAGCAGAGGAATTTTCATGGCTTTTGATTGTGCAGTTACAACAGAGTGATTTAAGCCATGAGAACGGCTGCGCTCACCACCCTCAGTAAACATTGTGATGAGCCTTTTCGCATCACCTCCTGCATGTATCGCGCGGTATATGGCAAGACAGGAATCTTTACCGCCGCTGAATGAACAGGCAAAAGTAAATTTATGATCATTCACCTGTTTCTCGATTCTTAATCTTTCCTGCAAGATTTAGCTCCAATGCTCCTACTCCCACTTTTCATTAAATCCAAGAGCAAATGATTTACAAATAAAATTAATAAATGTTTGATTACTAGCCCCCATCTCTTCACGCGAAAGACATTCCCGATAATAACCTAATCGCTCAAACTTTCCTGAAATCGATGCACTAATCTGTGCTCCATAGGACGAAAAGATTTCTGGCAAACAGTTTTCTGGCAAGATGCCCCACTCGATTTTATCGCGCAAGTGCACAAGAGCGGAAGTTGCAGCGACAGTAACTGAATCACGGTTGATAGAAGCAAAATTCTTTTCGAACAGTTTAGATTTTTCTTCATTCAGGAAACTACAGATCTTTTCCCTCATTATTTTTTTATCAATTCCGAATCGCTCTAAATGAATTTTGGCTGAACGTTGACTCTGAGGGGTAAGTGAATCCTGTAGCGCCAGGGTTTTTTTTATGGATTTTTTAACACTCAATCCTATGAGTTCACCTAACTTAGTATGTTTACCAGCAGCAGTCAGGGGGATCTCACCGGTCAGTCTGGAAGCAATACCAACCTGATCAGTTCCGGTTCCGGTAGCTAAACCGCATGAATAACGGGAATTAACCGCAAGTTCCTGAAGAACTGCTGCTTTTGCTTCTGAGGCTGTAACAAGCGACCTGACAATAGCACCATGCGTAAGCTCTTTATTTATAATAATTATTATATTTATTGTTCCGCGAGGTTCTTCTACTTCTCCTTCTGTACTGATAAACTTACCGTCCATTTCATAAATATTTGCAGGATCACCGGCTCTACCGGCGTTTGTTTTCACACCTCCAGTACTAATCGCCACTACCTTAAGACCTCGATATTCCAGCGATTCTATTGCAGCGTAGTTCATATTTGCAGCAGTACCAAGGAGCACTCTTTTATCAGGAGAGAGCCCGTATTTTTCAAAAACTGATCTTGCATAATCAACAGGGCCTTCAGCTATAACATCCATACCCTTTCTATTGTGTCCCAAAGGTTCGCATAATTGGTGATTGGCTATACCCTCCAGATCGTCACGCAACCCTCCATTGACACTACAGGTTGAAATTACCCTGTGCTGTGCAAGAAAATTAACAAATATAATTTTTTCTTTACGGTGTATTTCAATCCCGTCATATTTTCCTATTAACATTGTCGTGTACCCTTTTTTACCTTGATAGGAATTTTCATTTTTTCTGGTGTATGTCTAAAATCCATACTCATAAACAATCCAACCGAATACCATTAAGTAAATGACATTCCTGTTATTTCCCGGGCCAGACAGTAGGCTGACCTGTTTCAGGATGGGGATAAACAGATAATGCAGTGCCGTAAACATCACTGAGCAGTTCCGGCCGGAAAATATCATCAGGATTACCGATTTTGACGATACGCCCTTCATGCATTAACATAGTACGGTCACTATACATCGATGCATAGTTTAAATTATGCGAGATCATGAAAATGGATAGATTCTTATCATGTGCAAGGGATTGCGCAAGCCGGTAAATATCCAATTGATAATGAATGTCCAGATGGACAGTCGGTTCGTCCATCAACAAAATAGATGTTTTCTGGGCTAAAGCCCGAGCAATTAAAACCCGCTGCCTTTCACCACTGGAAAGCTGGTTAAAAATTTTATTCTTGTATTTTGCTAATCCGGTTCGTTCGATGGCCTCCCGTATAATTTCACGGTCGTTACTGGTTAGAGACTCGAGTGGACTATGGTACGGATAACGTCCCATGGACACAATATCATAAACTGTGAAGTCAAAAGCAATATTTGATTCAGCAGGAATGATAGTCATAATTCTGGCAAGCAGTTGACGTTTCAGAGAACTTAACGGTGTATCACCAAGTAAAATCTGACCGGCATGAGGTTTAAGTATTCCCCCAAGCAGATATAACAGAGTAGTTTTACCGGCTCCATTAGGACCCACAACATTGAACAACTCTCCCGCCCTGAAGTCAAAAGACAAATCATGAATGAAGGGAGTCTCTGTATATGAATAAGAAAGTTTTTCAACCGTTACATTTTGATATTCTTTGCTCATCGCATTCCCTTGTGCTTATTTTTCCATAGTAAGAACAGAAAAAACGGCCCACCGATAAGTGCTGTGATAACGCCAACAGGAATTTCAGTTGGTGCAAGCAGGACACGTGCCAGGGTATCTGCAACAACCATGAAAATACTGCCGGCAATAACACAGGCCGGTAATAAACGTCTGTGGTCGGGCCCAATTAATAATCGTAATAAATGCGGAATGATAATCCCGACAAATCCGATTAACCCGGTTAAAGCGACTATGCTACCGGTTAAAAGAGAGCAGGAGAAAAATAGAATTTTCTTTAATCGCTCCACATCAATACCGACAATCTGGGCATCCCGTTCTCCCAGAGTCAGCGCGTTAAGATGCCGTGCCTGCGGCAGGATCACTCCGATTGCCAGAATGACATAGAGAAATATCCATAATAAATTTCTGTATTCCGGAGTTGGTATATTACCCATTAACCAGGTAAAAACCTGCATTAATTCTAAAGGTTCAAGCAGGGTTTGCAGAAACAAAATTAATGCGGAAAGCATTGCCTGCAGTGAAATACCTGCCAGTAACATCGTCTGTGTCGGCAAATAATTCCCGATTCGAGAAAAATTATATACAAACAGTATAGTCAAAAGTGCACCGCATATGGAAAAAATCGGAACAATTTGAAACCCGATAATCATTAAATGTAAACCAAAACCCATAGCAACCACTGCACCCAGTGCCGACCCACCGGAGATCCCGAGAATATAAGGATCAGCAAGCGGGTTTCGCAGCAGTGCCTGAAATACGGCTCCGGTTAAAGACAGAGTGGCACCGGTAAGTGCGGCCAGAAGTAGTCGGGGCAATCTCACCTGCAACAATATAATGTGCGTTTGATTAGAAGCTGCCTCCCCAAAGACCGTGTTTTTCAGCTGCTCCCAGGTAATTACCACAGTGCCGGATTTCCAACAGAGTAAAAAAATGAGGACCCAGCAAATCGGAATCGCAAACAACAATATTTTACGGTTTTTCATTTTTCATAATCCGTTGAATCTCCTCTGCTTTTTCAGGATGTAATTGTTGAGCTATTGAAGCCAGAGCCTGGATAACCCTGGGTCCGGGACGATTGATGACGTCATGATTGACTTCAATGAACCTCCGGTCTTGTACTGCAGGAATATTTTCCCAACGATTCCAGAAGGGCAACTGATTTTCCATATCAAGCTCGTTACCCATGCCACTTGAAAACACCAGGACATCAGGCGACATGGCAATAACACTTTCAATAGTTAATCTGGGATATGCCTGATCAATATCCCCGGCAATGTTAATTCCTCCTGCATCATGAATTAAACTGTTTATAAAGCTTCTGGCCCCAACGGATGTTATAGGATTCAGGGCAATTGAATAAAAAGCACGTGGCTTTGGTATTCCCTGAACCAGAGATCGAATCTGTTGATAACGTCTCTCTAAATCTCCAGCCGCTTCTTTCGCTTCTTGTTGATGATCTAAAACTTCTCCGAGCCACTTAATATTTTTAATAATATCAGAAAATTTTTCGCTGCGTAAAACCGCGACATTTAGATTTAACCTTCGCAGATGATTCACATCACTCCTCGGCGCTCCTTCATAGGACATGACAACCAGATCAGGATTTAATGAGATGATTTGTTCAATATTGGGATTAACATAACTGCCTACTTTTGGAAGATCTTTAACAGAAGGAGGGTGATAAGAATACAACGAAACTCCTACCAACATGGAATCCGCATTAATGACTCCTATAATTTCTGTTACACTCGGGGAAACGGATATTATTCGCTGAGGAGGATTGTCAAAATGTAAGGAAAAGGAAGTATCATCAATAAAGGTTTTTTCTGAATTCACAGATTCTGCCTGCGAAGGATGACTGCATATTGCCAGGAAAGTCCAGAAAATGAAGTACAGTATAGTTCGACTCTTCATGAAATGGTACTCCTTCCAGAGAGTCTTTATTGCCCTGACAATACCTGACGTCATGTTGTTTCCTGCAATAAATGTGTATTTCCGTATTTTCATAAATAAAATTATACAAAGCTTGAAAATAGCCACATATAAAAAAGCTTAGCTTTCGGGTAACGCGATACGCATAACCCGAAACTCACAATATTTAATATTAAAGAGTGAACAGTTACTACTTATCCACCTTGGGAGAACATACATCCTTTTTATAAAGCCACTTTGTGCTATCGTTTTTATGGAGGACACGCTCAAAGGCTAATTTGTCGGCACGTTTACCATTAATTTCATAGTACCAGGCCATATCTCCACGCTTGCCCTTTACGCCGTCAATAGACGTAACGAATATATGGTCATTAACCTGATGAGTTTCCACCTGAGCAATTGATTGAAGTACTTCCAGTGCTGTTATCCCTTCTTGCCAGTGCGCCTCAACTCCACGAGGCTGACGTATATTCCCATAGTCTATTCCCACATTTACATTTACACTTTCACCTGCACAGACGGTTGCACACAAAACGGTAAAAAAAATAAAGGCGATACTGATCTTAATGGTATTTTTCATTTACCCATTCCCTTTCTATTAGAAAAATAATTTAAAAGATAGTTGTATAATGATACAGTATTCAGATAAATATTTACTGATTCCCCGTTTAAATACTAAGCTTAATGCCAAAAAAGAACCTTGTACCTGCCGACCGGAAGCCTAATATTTCATCATACTGAATATTTAAAACGTTTTCAGCCCTCGTATAAAGCTGCAGGTGTTCTGAGTAGTCGTATGACAATGCAGCATCGAGTTTGTGTACACCCGTGTTAGTCCTTATGGTCGGCCTCCCTGTAGGAGTTATTCCACCACCGTTAGTACCGTCCCTGGAATTCCCGACAATTGTATCATCAACGTTTATGTTAAATTTATCCAGAAATCTGTAATTAACATTAACCGATCCCTGCTTCCGTGGCTGCCTTCTCAATTCCTTTTTTGCCCCGTCTCTGGTGTTCGTCTTCGTAAATGTACCCCTCACAGTTAACCCCTCAAGTGGTTTGATCACGGCCTCCGCTTCAATACCTTCTGTCCTGACAAAGCCAATATTTTGTGCCTCGAAGACAAATCCACCGGTATTAACTGATTGAATAAGGTTTGAAAATCTATTATTAAAATAAGTTACTCCAAAGAAGATTTTGTCCTCCAACAGGTATTGCTCAAAACCCAAATCGTAACTCTCACTCTCCTCAGGTTCCAGAGTTGGAACACCAAAATTTGGAAAGAACAATTGATTTAATGTAGGCCCCCTGAAACCTTTTCCGTAATTAGCCTTGAATTTTGTATCTGTCTCCTTCAAATGATAGGCAACCGAAAGCTTGGGATTAACATCCTTTCCAAATGTGTTGTTATCATCTATCCTCAAACCTGTATTGAAGAAGAACCTGTCCCATAACTTAAGTTGGTTCTGGAAGTACCACCCTCTATTGATTAAAGCTTCTTTGAAGTCTCCGTTGTCAGCAGTCTGATTTTCAAATTCAAAGCCGACTACAAAGGTATCAATATCATTGTATTTCAGGGTATGCTGCCAGTTGCCTGTATAAATTTGTGTATCGAGCCGGAATCGCGAACTGGCAGTTTCTGAAGTACCCGGACTTGGTTTGTCAATACTTAACAGATCAGAATCAGCAAACGAGAACTTCAGCCTGTGGCTCCACCAATCTGTCAGGGACTGATTAAAAATTGTATTCATGTTAAAGTCCTCGTTCTGAGAAGACCTGTTTGGATCCTGTTTGAATGCTCTGTCATCGATACCCACCATGGAATCGTTGTATCTCATGGCAGTTTCAATATCTATCTTTTCATTGATTTCATACCCGAACCTTGAAGATATATTAGTTTTGTCATAATCATCATCAGCCCCGCGCCCGTCGCTGTCAATCCTCGCCAGATCGACAGTATAATGAAATTTCTTTAAACTGCCGCTTGTGCTGATCGACTCATTATACGTCCTTTCCAGAGTTCCAAATTCAGAACGAATGCTGAACTTCGGTTTACCTTTACCCTTTTTCGTTATTATATTGATTACACCTCCCATGGCATCGGAACCATACAGAGTGCTTTGAGCGCCCCTAACCACTTCTATCTTCTCTATATTATCTGTAGTGAGATTTGCAAAATTGAATGTCCCTGTCGTTGGGCTGTTTACCTGTACACCATCAATCATTACTAAAACCTGGCTCGTGCTGGAACCTCTTATTGTCATCTCAGTCTGCCGACCAATAGAACCGGATTTCTGTAAATTAAGCCCGGGCACACTGCGAAGGGCCTCGAAAATAGTTGTCGCCTTTTGCTGATCAATTTGCGCTCTTGATACGATGGAAACTGAATCCGGCAACTGACTGACCGGTGTTTCTGTCCTCGTTGCGGTTACAATAATCTCTTCTATAACTTCAGCAAGCCCGGACGCTGAGGTTTCATCTTTATTACCAGCTGCTTTTTCTTCAAGTTTGACATTATCCTGAGAAAAACTGATAGCAGGTAAAAAAAATATTGATAAAAACAAGAAAATATATAAACGGTATTGCATATTATCGCTCCTTTTCCCCTCGGAAAAAAGTGTTAGAAAAAAATGTAAGACAGGTCTCCTGGCTTTCGGGTCATCCTCATTTCTGCGCCTTCCCATCCACCCGAAGCGGACAGTGGCATTTTGCAGATTTCGTCACCGATTACAGTTGCGGGGCAGCTCCCGTTAACCGAATGACAACTCGGCAGGGATTCCCTTATATCTCACACGCAATAAAAAATTATTTTGTAGGGCTGATTTATTACTGCAATAAAAAAACCCGAATCTTCGATGGGAAGATCCGGGTTTTATGTTGTATGTATTATGTAATAAAAAACGTATTCAACCTCCACCTTCTTTACCTTCGAAGAGTTAATGTGAAGCATCTACGGGTAGGTCTTCTGACTATCGGGTCAGCCTAATGACTGCGCCTTCCCACCCCGGTCAAAGCCGGGCGAAGTGGCCTGTTATCACGAAATAAATTGTAATATGCAGTCTTAGTAACCGATTACAGCGGCGGGTCCGTGCCCTTTAAGGGACTTCCCTATTAAGTCGCTACCAGCTGATTGCTGTTAGCGAACACCCGTAAATGAATTTAAAATTTTCAAAGTACAGCAGACAAACTAAAATTGCCTTGATCTCCGAATATAATGACAGAGAAATTATTGTCAAGCAGAAACTGTATAAATACTTTTAATCATGTCCATATGTAAAGGCTATATAACTACTTATCTCGGATTTTATAATCGAAAATCAGTTAAGGATTATAAAAAATATTACTGTATAAAAAAGCTTGACAATTAATGAGGATTATTTATATTAAATTTTCGGTAGTCTAATATATTTATACATAGAACCGTTTATGGTTTTGTTAGTGAAATATCTAACATTATTATTTTTTTAATAAAGGAGGAAGTAATGAAGGCTATAGTAGATGCTGATGAGTGTACCGGTTGTGAACTCTGTACGCAAACTTGTCCGGAAGTTTTTGAAATGGAAGATGATATTGCTATTGTAAAGGGAGATTCTGTTCCTGGTGAAGCAGAGGAAACCTGTAGACAGGCAGCAGAAGAGTGTCCTGTCGAATGCATAGCCATTGAAGATTAATTGCTTGTAACGGTATCGGCTAAATCAAGATGGTACTATACCGAAGCATAAGATATGATAAGGAGAATCGCCTGGGTAGGAAATGTAAAACAATTCTATCCGGCATTCTCCTTATTTTATTTCTCCACCTTTTCTAACACTGCCCGGATCTTTAGACAAATCAGATTTATAAAATTCCTCATTTTAAAACAACACCAGGTACAAATTTTAAGTATAATTAATTCCTGTTCAGTGTAATATCTGAGTACCACGCCTCTACCTTTCCGTGAGATCGGTCTGAGTTGGACTGAAGTCCTACGTAAGTAACTTTTGGCGGTTCTTCTCCAAACTCCCTGACATAGTCTTTGTAATGGTTTACATTATAATCCAACCACTTACCTGCATCTTTATCTCCACTCTGAACTATGATAAATCTTGCCCTGGCTTCACAGGGACTTTTGTAACGATCTCCCACCTTTACATTATTTCCGTATGCATAGATTAATATCTTATATTTCCCTAATAGAAGAGAGAACCACGATTTACTGTAGACGATACATACGGCGGCAGGATAGTCGTCACCGCCCACTTCTCTCTCTCTGCTATTGGGCAGAATATTTGAAACCTTCCAGCTCCAGCTTAAATAAGGATAATCTGCAGGACTGAGGTGTACTGGCTTAAAGATTATTGAACCACTGTCGTCGGCATTTATGTAAATAATGTTCTTGCCTTTAGACTGTATCAGCCTGGGCATAGTCCTGCTTTTAATCTCTCTGCAAATACCCTTATGTTTCTTCCAGCCTATTAGTTCACCCTTGGCCAATTCTTTCCTGGTAAAGGTTGTTATAGGAAAGAAACCCTGAGGAGAAACTCCAGCAGCAGAGAAAAATGAACAGATAAGAAAGAGAGCCATGATGATTACATATAAATGAAAGATACGTTCATACCTAAAGCGGATTGCAGCCTTAGGTGAACTATTTTTTTTCTGTTCGACTGTAGAACCGTCGGACTTTAGGTATACTTTACGCCTACTCAGTCAATGAATATGAAATTATTTAGCTGGAGCTCTTAACGGTTTCCCGTGTCCCTTGCTAAGGTGGAACTGGAAAGTTATACCAACTTTTCAGCAATCTGGACTGCGTTAAGGGCCGCGCCTTTCAGAAGGTTATCACTTACGATCCACATATTCAATCCGTTTTCAACAGAGTGGTCTTCCCGTATTCTGCCAACAAACGTCTCGTCTTTACCGGCAGCATCAATTGCCAGTGGATATAACTGCTTTGACGGATCATCAAGAACTACGACACCCTCCGCCCTGCTTAACAAGTCCCTGGCCTGGTCAGCGCTAAACGGCCCCTGCGTTTCTATGTTAACAGACTCGCTGTGGCCCCTGTATACCGGCACCCTTACAGTAGTTGTTGTTATGCGGAATGAACTGTCCTCCAGTATCTTCTTTGTTTCGTTAATCATCTTCATCTCTTCGTCTGTGTAACCGTTATCGTGAAAAGCATCACTCTGTGGCAATTGAGGAATAGCATTAAATGCTATCTGATGAGGGAATATACTGCGATTAAATTCATCATTCTTCTCAGAAAGTATATGCTCAGTCTCATTCTTTAATTCCACCAGAGCATTATAGCCTGCTCCGGAAACTGCCTGATAGGTAGAGACTACCACTCTCTTTATTTTTACTTCATCATGTATCGGCTTTAAGACCAAAACGAGCTGTATCGTTGAACAATTTGGATTAGCAATTACACCATTATGTTCAGAAATCCTGTCTGCATTTACCTCCGGCACTACCAGGGGTACGTCTTCATCCATTCTGAAGGCACTTGTGTTATCCACGACAACACAATTTTTTTCAACAGCACTAGGCACAAATTCCCTGCTGATACTGCCCCCCGCACTGAAGAGCCCGATATTCATCCCATCAAATGAATCTGCCGTCAATTCCTGCACCTGTACCTCTTTTCCACGAAAGATGACACTCTTTCCTGCCGAACGGCTTGAAGCAAGCGGCCTTAATTCATCAACAGGAAAGTCTCTCCTTTCGAGTACCCTGAGCATTTCTGTTCCTACAGCTCCTGTAACCCCCACTACCGCAACATTAACTCCCATGTTATTATGCTCCTTATATTACTAATTACTTTGTTAAATTCTATTTATTAAGAATATTTTTTGTATGTCATAAAAAGCTAAAAATACCTAATGTTTAAAGTAAGCTGAAGCTGCAGAAGACCACGTTCAACGTGGTAAAAGGAACCTTTATTTCCTGGCATTGGACACTTTAGTGCACTTCAAACTTGGTCACGGCTATGCCGCTCTATTTAGCCCTTATTAATATACTGTCATTGATATTCAATTTGCTCTTTATGTCATGAATCTGAGACAGAAACCTCCTGGCGTCTTCCGGATAACCGGCAGTTGGCTTTATATCATCTATTTTCTCCAGCCAGAACGCATTGAATAATCTTATAAATAACTCGCGGATGTATTTACTGAACATCGAAGCAAGTGCAGTTGGAAAATATTTTGAGTCTGCACCTACAGCAAAAGAGACATCCATCTTGTGACTCTCATTTTTGATACTGTAGGCAGACAAGGGGTTTCCCTCTACAATTAAATCTATATTACATCCCTCAAAATTCTGTGCCAGTAACTTTTCGTAATAATTTCTTCCCCCGTGTTTGTCTATTAATACTTTCGGTTTATGCGTCCCATAATACTCAAAAATTTCTTTAAGATGCGTTACACAGTTCTTAAAAAGAAGCAGAGACTTGTTACCAAGAATCTCAAGCTGCCGGTTTATCTCTGACACACAGAGAAACCGGCTTTTTATGTCAAGTATGCGTACGCCCCGAAAGTTTACCGTATCGTTAAGCACATCCGCGTAATTCATAATCGCAGACACATTTGAGGCAACAGGTAGATCCAGGTCCTTTCCCCTGTACCATGGATATTTTTCCAGGACGGCTTCATCGCAACCAGAAAATTGTTTCAGCAAATCTGTGAATTTTGATACCGGGCCCTTTGTGTGCCATACAAAAGACAAAACTGCCTCTTCAAGCATCTTCAATCCGGTTTTTTGCTGATATAACTTTTTACTATCGCCAACAATTATACGATTTCCACCTCTTTGAATTTTCTCAGAAACAGCGTCCTTCAGGAGGTGCCAGATGTTTGTCTCGTCGTGACATTTACCTGGTATTTCCATTACGACCTTTGACAGTACAAACGGGCCTAATGTGGGGCCATAACCGGCTTCATCAATACCCGCAATTATTGGCATTTTCTGAAAAAAAAGTGAAAATTATATAAAATTAAGAATACTTCAGGATTATAACGAGTGGGCCCAAAGTGTCAAGAAGCCATTTTGTACCATGGATTCTTTCGAATACTTTGAGAATTAAGAGCTTTATCGAGCAGCATCAAAATCTCATATACAAAGCTACAGATGATTGTCATTGTAAAATCTATGGTTATCCGGGAAGAGATGTTTTCTTGAAAAGAAGATTGAACTTAGGAATTTTTAAGGTTTACCAGACGGATAGTCAGGCAGGTAAAATTAATCTCGATAAACCATCCTCCCCAGCCTGTTTACTATTGGTTCAAAGTCAGAGAGTGGTTTATGATTCATGACTAAATATATTTATTACTTAAAAAAGTTATTTAACACACCGAAAAATGGTTTAGAACCGTTTCTAAGTAATAGGTATATTTATCTCTGTCAATTGTTTTGTATTATTGTAAAGCTCAATCCACTCAGGCAATTTGCCTGTCAACCCAAGCTTTTTTAAATACAATATATCAACAAATCGAAAAGATGCATCAGAAGAACAATTTCCCTGCATTGTCATTGCATTAGCCATGTGTACAGCCGTTAATGCGTTAAACCCGGCTGTTTTGACTTCCCCTGACTGACGTTCAGGAGCATTATCATTAAAAGCTGTTTCATCCGAATTTCCCTGTGCAGGCTCTTTTAATGGAACAGGCATGCTCTCTATCAACTTTGACGGACTGTGGTGAAAGGCAACCGCTTCAACTACATCACGGGGAAGACCCCAAAGCCCTAAAAGATAAGCCCCCAGTTCTGAATGAGAAGTACCCATAACGGTATACTCGGCCTCTGAAAAGCTGCAACCGGTCATTTCAATAAGTTCCATCACTTCGTTGTACTGCTTTGGTACTTTCAATAAAATCAATTTTCCTATATCATGCAACATCCCGGCGATCATTGCCTCTTCAACCACTTTTCTATCAGCCTCCTCAGCGCGGGCAATATCTGCGGCAAGCCTGCCTGTCCTTAAACTATGTCTCCACATTTTTAATAAGGAAAATCCGCATAATTCTGCATCTTCTGAAATTGAAGAAAACACATGAATAGAAAGCACAAGTGATTTAAGTGATTCTATCCCTACAAATACTGCTGCCTGTTGCGGATCAGTAATTTTTTGTGGAAGAGCAAAAAATGAAGAATTAACCAGATGTAAAATTTTGGCAGACATTGAAATGTCCTGTGAAATGAGATGGCCTACCCTTTTTAAGGAAGGTTCTGCAGACTGCATTTCTGATATAATTAAATTATATAAAACAGGAACACTAGGCAAATTCTTTGTCCCCGCAACAATCTTTTTTAATGTCTCGTCTCTCAGTAAGTCTCTAAGTTTACATGTACGCTCAATGGTGTTCTTCATTGTCTCTGCGCAGCATGGCTTGATCAGGAACTGATGTACTGACATGGTTGAAGTCAAAACCTCTTCCGGTTCAGAAAGTTCTGAATGTATGATGCGAACAGTCTTGGGATAGCGTTCACTGACAATATCAAGTAATTTTATTCCATCTATCCCCTGTATACGTATATCGGGAACTATAACATCAAAGGCAGACCTTGACATAACATCCAGAGCTTCTTCTCCACTTACCACAACTTCCATCTCCCATTCAGGGCACATCGGCTCAAGCTCCTTTTGCAGTTTCCTGGCCTCATCAGGATCACTATCTACAAATAGAACCCTTCTCATCACACACCTTTCACAAAAAAAAGTTGTTAAGCAGGTATAATGTAAATTCTTCCGTATAAAAACAATATAATATACGTAATTATAATTTTCGGTAGAAAGAGTGAAAAGATTAGAAAAAAATGTTAAAAAAACTATAGAGTATTTTGAAACAACTAAGTCTTTCAACACAGAGATAAGTATCGTATAAAATTATAGATTAACTTTAAGTAATGAATATCATTACTTTTGACAAAAAGTAAAGATAGTTACTATAGTCTGGCAAGGTTTTAGATTGAAGGCATACAGGCAGTTATCTAATTGATTAAAATCTTTGGCAGGAAATTCAGTTAAAGGTTTTTTCCTCAGGTGGTTCCTAATGTCTTAAGTGTTCGTGGGTAAGCACTTGGAAGAGGTTTTTTTTGAGTTCTCAGTGTGATATGGGAAAATGGCAACGCAACCCTGTCCGTGCGGATATAATACTGATCCGAAAAAAGAGTGTCACTGTACGCCTCGTCAGATTCAAAATTACATTTCCAGGATTTCCGGTCCACTGCTTGACAGGATTGATATCCATGTTGAAGTCCCGAATGTTCAGTACAAAGAGCTGGCATCAGACTCAGCCGCTGAATCGTCTGAGGAAATCAGAGATGAAGTTACAAAAGCTCGTCAGATACAGATTCAGCGATTCAAGGGACTCAAACACTCAACCAATTCCAGAATGTCAGCTAAGACGATTAAAAAACATTGTGCACTGGATAGTAAGGCGGAAGAGCTGCTTCACCAGGCAATGACTGAGCTCAACATCTCTGCAAGGGGATATAACAAGATACTTAAAGTCGGCAGAACCATTGCTGACCTTGATAATAGTGAAAACGTCCGCATGGAACACATATCAGAAGCTGTTCAATACAGAAATCTGGATCGTGATTTATGGAAATGATGAGACATAAAAGCTGCTTAATCTATTTGTGTCAACTGACGAGATGTGATGCTCTACTTTGTTTATTCTGGAATTTTTATTTATCATTATTTTTCTTTTTTGACATTTGAAATGTAGAAAACAACAGGAATGACAAATATATTTAAAAGAGTAGAACTGAGTAAACCTCCTAATATTACTTTTGCCATTGGGCTTTGTATCTCGTTTCCAGGCAAGTCGCCTGTTATTGCTAATGGAATTAATGCCAAAGCAGTAGTTAAAGCAGTCATTAAAATTGGGTTTAGTCTGTCTAAAGAGCCTTTAATAACAGTTTCATACAAAGCAACACCTTGTCTTTGCAATGCCTGATAGTGTGAAACCAATAAAATCCCGTTACGTGTTGCTATTCCAAACAGTGTAATAAATCCAATGATAGAGGGAATACTCATGATACCTGATGTAAACCGTATGCTTAAGACTCCACCTATCAACGCCAGAGGTAAATTGAGGAAAACAATTCCTGCAAACTTGATATTTTTAAATTCCTGATAAAGCAAAAGGAATATGATGAGTAAAGACATTAAAGAGGTGAAGAATAATATTTTCGAAGCCTTTGCTTCACTTTCAAATTGTCCGCCGTATTGAATGCGGTAGTTTTCCGGCAACTGAATATTATCATCTATTCTCTCTTTAATCTGGTTTACTACGCTTTTTAAATCACGACCGGCTACATTGGCTGAAACCACAATTTTTCGCTGTACATTTTCCCTGTTAATGGTGTTGGGGCCTGTTGTTGAAATAATATCAGCTACATAATGCAAAGGAACCTTGAGTGTTAAGTCCTGATTTTCTTGTTTTGTTGGCTTGATATTGGTATCAATTAAAACGTTACGAATATTTTCAATTTTGCCCCTGTTTTCATATTGAAATACCCTCTATTTTGTGTTAAGTTTAATCTATACTAACGTGTACCACACATAAAAAGAGTGTTTCATGATAGGTTGTGCATAATTCTTAAGGTTAACTAATAATAGGGAGGTAACCTGTGAGAATAGTACCAGCACAAAAAGACAGATCAACCTCAAAGTAGATTTTTATATTTTAGCCGCGGTTTATCCAGACAAGGATGACCGGGGCTTTTTTTATTTATGTGCATCTGTAGCTATTGTTTCTTAATAATATGCTATCGGTATGTAACAAAATGTAATCAGCTATTAAGGGAGGTAAATACCATGCATTATAAACTACCTAAATCAACATCGATATTATTCGTTATTATTATTTTATGTAATGTATTGGTTTCAAGTTCAGGCCATGCAAGTCAGGACAATATTGGTACAGTTAAAAACATGGATGATACGCATATAATATGTTTGCAAACTCTGGCAGAAACAACCATTGACATGTTAATTGCCACTAGGGGTGTAATTGCAAAGAACCAGGAGCTTATAAACAGGGATCCGACAACGGGAAATTATTATGTCAAGGGTTTTGTGCCAGCAGTGGCAGGTTCACAGGTCGCTAATGATTTCAGTCTTATAACTGGTCACAGGTTAAAACAAACTAGCCTTAGAGTAAGGAATCCCTCTAATGCGCCTGATGAATGGGAAAAAAAGGTGTTAAAATCCATGGAGAAACCGGAATACTCCGATGGTAAAGGCTTTGGTGAGTTCATTAAAACAAATGGTAATAAGATCTACAGGTATATGAAACCAATCTATGTTGAAGTTGCTTGTTTACAATGTCATGGAAATGAAGAAAAAGTTAAGCCTGCAATAAGGCTTTTTTTGAAGAGAAAATACCCACTTGACGAAGCGTTTGGATATATAGAGGGAGAGCTCCGTGGTGGAATAAGCCTTATTATTTCATTAAAAAATTTAGGTACTAAAAAATGACGTTCACAAGATTTGGAGCTAAAATATTATGTATATTTCTTTTGATGTCACTTGTTCCACTTGCCGTTGCTGGCACGATAGTCTACAAATATGTTCATGACAGGACAAGAGACGGTGTATTAAGACAACTACGTTCTACTGCACAAAGCCTTAATAAACAATTGGACCTTTTGTTAACTCAAAGAAGGATGAGGGTTGAAGATTTTAGTTCTGATGGTTTTATCAGAGATTGTGTAGAACAGATGTCATCAATGACTCCTTACTATTCCATTATATGTGACAAATTAAATTTCCACCTGAAAAATAACAAGAAAAGCTTGGATTCTGAAATACTTGATATAGAAATACTCAACACCAGAGGTGTTGTTATTGCTTCAACTTCTCCAGAACAAATAGGTAAAGATAAGTCTGGTAAAAATTATTTCAAAATTCCATTTCTTTCGTTAGAGCAAAAGGGTTCATACTTTGCGCATGACTTGGAAAGAAAAGGAAATACAGATAAATTAAGGCTGGTATTTTCTACTATTTTGAAAGATAAAATTATGCATAGCCCCATCGGTGCTATAGCAACTATGGTAAATGGTAATATCATTCAGGGTGTTTTCAGCCAACATTTATTTCATCCTGATGAAGAAAGTTTCCTTGGCCCTTTCAGTGAGATTTATATTGTAAATAGTAACAAGGCAATGATAGCAAATTCAACTATTTCCGGAGCTTTTGGACTTAAGCATATAATTAACACAAAGCCAGTGCCGGAAGTATTCCTTTCACAAAAAGAATGGTCCGGTATTTATAAGAATTATAAAGGTGTTCAAGTGTTTGGGACCGCACTGTTTGTGCCAGAAACGCATTGGGTAATTCTGGCAGAGATAGATGTTGAGGAAGCATTTTTACCACTAACAAGGATTAAGAATATTTTTGCAATTTCAGGAGCGGGAGTATTATTAATGGTAACAATATTCGCCTTTGTAATTTCTAACAATATAAGCAATATTATAAGAAAGTTTGTAATAGGTCTGAGGAGGGTAGCAGGTGGAAATTTTGAACGTAAGATAGAAGTTGGTGGACGGAGAGATGAGATACAAGCGCTAGCGAAATCATTTAATTTCATGACAGAAAAGCTCAAGGAATCAAAGGAACTTGAGTACAGGTTTGATGAGGTTAAGATGCTGGGATCTCTGACTGAAAAAGTTAATAAAGGTCTCACACTTGAGGAAGTACTCAGCTATGTTTATGAGCATTTTAAGTCTATTATTCCATACGACCGAATTGGTTTTGCGTTACTGGTTGACAATGGAACAACCGTTATGACCCATTGGGCACAGTCCGAAGCAAAGGAAGCTTATTTAACCAAAGGGTTTTCTGTTAAACTTGAAGGATCTGCATTTGGTGAAATTATCCAAAGCAAAAGGCCTCGAATTATCAATGATATAAGAGAATATTTAAAAACAAAACCACAAGCTGAGACTCTCTCACTTTTGATGAAAGAGGGCATGCAATCCAGTCTAAATTGTCCTTTATTTGCCGCAGAAAAGCCTATCGGGTTTATGTCTTTTTCCAGTTTTGAAGTTAATACTTATTCGAATATTCATGTAGAACTTTTTATGCAAATTGCTAGAGAACTCGCATTAACTGTAGAAAAAAGCCGTTTGTATCAGGAATTAGAAAGCAAATTTAACGAGATTAAAATTCTGGATACCCTAACGAAAAAAATTAACAAGGGACTCATATTAGAAGAAGTGCTCAATCACGTCTATGAGTCTTTTAGGGCTATTATTCCGTATGATCGCATTGGAGTTGCATTTTTGGTTGATAACGGTAAAACGGTTGAGCATAAATGGACACGTACAGAGGCTAAAGAAATCAAGCTTGAAAATGGGTATTCTATCAAACTGGAAGAAACCACCCTTAACAATATTGTTATGGAGGGTAAGTCTCGTATTATCCCAAATCTGAAAGAATACTTAAGAGTGCGACCACAATCTGATTCTACCAAACGGATGGTAGAAGAAGGAATGCTTTCAAGCCTCACATGTCCCTTAATCGCTTTGGGAAAACCCATCGGGTTTATGTTCTTCTCCAGTTTTAAGGTTAACGCTTATTCGAATGTCCATGTGGAACTTTTTATGCAGATCGCCGGAGAACTTGCAGTAACTGTAGAAAAGAGCCGTTTGTATCAGGAACTGGTGAGACTCAATAAACTGAAAAATGAATTTTTGGGTATGGCAGCACATGATCTTCGCAATCCTAATGTTTTAATAAGGTTGTATCTAAACCAATTGGTTGAGTCTTTAGAGGGTATTGAGGAGGATCAGCGTATCTGGATTACAAAAATACAGAACACTTCCAACTCAATGATGACTATGATTGACAACTTCCTGGACATCAGTATTGTAGAAGCAGGTCAATTACAACTCAATTTAAATCCTGTAAAACTCAATACACTTTTAACAAACAACTACAAAGACAACAGATCCATAACTGAAGAGAAATCTATCATTCTTAAGCTGGATTTAGAAAAAGAGTTGCCGATGGTTTACATTGACTCAAATAGAATTAGCCAAGTCATAAACAATCTTATTACAAATGCTATGAAGTATTCTGTTCCAAATACAGAAATTATTCTTAGTGTAAGAGTGATAGATAAAGAAGCTGTAATATCTGTGGTCGACCAAGGTCAAGGCATACACCCGGATGACCTCAACAAATTGTTTAAAATGTTTGGAAAGGCACGCGGAAGACCCACTGCCGATGAGAAGAGTACGGGTCTTGGTCTGGTTATTTGTAAGTACATTGTGGACGCGCATGGCGGTAGAATTTGGGTTGAGAGCGAAGGTATAGGTAAGGGGTCAACATTTAGGTTTACGTTACCTTTAAAACTTACGAAAATGGGGCAGGAAGAAATGGCGTTATCATTAAATAGTTAACAGGCGAGTATTAACTCAAAAAAGATCAAGTATTATCAAAAAGGAATGAGATATGACAAAGAAAATAATGATTATTGATGACGAAAGAGAATTTCATGAAATTTATGCAATTATGCTTGAAGGTAGGGGGTATGATTTAATCAATGCTTATGATGGCAATGAAGCAATGCAGATGTTAGATGGTAATGTACCTGATTTAATAATCCTGGATATGATTATGGATATGGTTACGGGAGATACATTTTTCTTATACTTAAAAGGTTTTAATGAATTATCAGATATCCCGTTAATTATAATTAGTTCTATTCCACAAAAACAATATAATAATCTTAAAAAGATAGATCCAAAGCTTGTATATATTAACAAGGCAAAACTTACAAAAGAGATATTACTTGAAGAGGTAGATAAGAAATTAGGAGCTTAAATATAATGAGCATGACAGAAAATGGGATTACATATCAAGCGAAATTAGCTGGTAGATACCATTAATAGACTTTTTCTTTAAGCAGCACTTTTCAATATCTTTTAAAATCCTTTCAGAAGGTCGCCGTATATCCATTTCCCACTTACTGAGGGTAGACGGGTCAATACCTAAGCGATGGGCTAATTCCTTTTGGCTGAGACCAAGTAATCTGCGGTAAATAACTATCTTCTCGCCGACAGACTTGGTTGATATCTCAAATGGCACATATCCCAAGAACTCAATAATCTTTGGAATGTACCTAAAGGCTGGTTTTGCCAGGTTATTTTCCCAGTTATATATAGAAGGATCACAAACACCAAGTATTTTAGCAACATCTTTTTGAAAGAGTTCAAGATCAAGACGTTTCTTTCTCAGATGGTCTCCTATTGTCTTAAGTCTTGTAGGATAGGCACTTGGAAGCGGTTTTTTGGTTTTAAGTCTGATATAGGAAAAAGGCAACGCAACTCTGTCCATGTGGTTATCACATCAATCAAAAAAAAGAGTGCCACTGTACACCCCGTCAGATTCAAAATTATATTTCCAGAATTTAGGGCCCTCCGCTTGACAGGACTGATATTCATGTTGAGGTCCCAAATGTTAAGTACTTAAGTCCTGACATCTGACTCGGTTTGTGAATCTTAAGAAGAGATCAGAGAGGAAGTTACAAAGGCGCGTGAGGTACAGTTAGAGAGATTCCAGGGTCTCAAATACTCGACAAATTCCCGAATGTCTGCAAAGACGATAAAAAAATATTGCTCACTGGATAGCCAGGCAGAAGAGCTGCTTCATCAGGCAATGACTGAACTCTACATCTTTCCAAGGGTATATAATAAATACTTTAAGCCGACAGAACAATTGCTGATCTTGTTCACAATGAGAACGTTCACATGGAACACATATCAGAAGCTGTCCAGTACAGAAATCTGGATCGCAATTTGTGGAGGTAGATTATTTCTTTCTCATTGTAAGGTCTACAAGTACTGTTGTCTCCAGGTAATTAAGATCAATAGGCTTGGTCACATAGTCATCTGCACCCTTTTCAATGGCAGCTTTCGCTTCACCTTCGTCTTTTACGGCAGTAACCATTATGATACCTACTTTTTCATCAAATTGCCTTACACGTCTCAATACTTCCATACCGTCGATACCAGGCATTCTTATGTCCAGCAGTATTATATCCGGTATTTCATTCTTCACCTTTTCTAATGCATCCTCTCCGCAAAATGACGTGATAACATTGTGTCCCTTTTCTTCCATAAACTTCTTAACTGCATCACATGCCCAGACCTCATCATCTACAATTAATATTTTGCTCATATACCGTTCCCTTTCATCAATAAAAGTCACTTATTCCCAAATTGATTTTCAGAACCCAGATAAGTAAACCATAATGGTTGTCTAAAAAACTGGAAATTTTTCTCTTTTTACCATTGTTTAATCCACGATATTTCATGTCTTAGCAGGTAAATTAATGATAAATGTCGTCCCTTTCCCTTCTTTACTATTTACACTTATTTTCCCTCCATGGTTTTTTATAATTCCATATGATATACTTAGGCCAAGGCCGGTTCCTTTGCTTTCCTTCTTTGTAGTAAAAAAGGGATCAAATATCTTGTCAAGATCGTTACTTTTAATACCATTGCCTGTATCTTTAAATTTTATATTTACAAAGGATTTTCCTTGCTTTGCTTTACTCAATGTACTAATTGTTAGTTTTCCACCATTTGGCATAGCATGACCCGCATTTGCTATAATATTCATAAACACCTGTCTTAACTCATCACTATTTGCCATAATCTCAGGTATTTCCCCAAATTCCCTTATAATCTTTATATCTTCTAATTTCATATCAGGCTCAACAATGGATATTACTTTTTCTAAGAAACTGTTTATTTCAACACATTCAACATTTTCTTTCCCCTTCCTTGAAAATAATAACAAACTGTCCGAGATCTTAACAATACGTTCAACCTCCTCAAGTATCTTTTTCAAGTACTCCTCTTTCTCTGAACCCTTTTCCTCTTTCATCAGCATTAACTGAGTATAAGAGGAGATGATATTTAGAGGATTTAACACCTCATGAAACACACCTGCTGTCAATTGTCCAAGGGATGCCATCTTATACGATTCCCTTGCACTCATTTCAATCTGCTTACGCTCTGTGATGTCTCTTACTACGCCCACCGAATTCCATTTACCTTTTATCTGTACAGCAGAGATGGATAGTTCTATAGGAAATTCTGATCCGTTTTTCTTAAGAGCTGTCAATTCAACTGTTTTTCCCAATAAAGGACTTTGTCCGGTCTTTTTGAATCTACTAAATCCTTCTAAATGGGCTTTCCTGAATTTATCAGGAATAATTATTTCGTGCATTTTTCTCCCTATTGTTTCTTCACTTGAGTAACCGAATATCTTTTCCGACGCCTTATTCCAGAATGTAATCTCTCCCTCATTGTCCAGCATGATAATTCCATCGTTGGCTTTGGAGCTTATGGCTTTAAACTTTTCCTCGCTTTATTGCAGCATTTCATTAGCATGAATGTGCTTGGCACGTATCTGCAACGACACTATGCCGTACACAAGGTCGTCTGCCAATTCTATTAAGTGTTCTACTTCCTCATCATCAAAGGCATCCGGCAACTCCGCATTGATGTACAGAACTCCAAATGTCTGATTGTCTTTGATCAAAGGGAGAGCAATTAGCGATGAATAACCCAGCTTAGTTGCTTCAGCACGTAAAGAGAAGTAATCTGGATTTGTCATGATGTTTCTTACAATGCAGGGTTTGTTTGTTCGGATAGCTGTGCAGACAGGGTCAAATTGCCTTTTGGTATCTTCCAACGTGAGATTGACTGTCTTGAGATACCCTTTCTCATATCCATTATGTGCCATTGGGTATATCCGTATGGCCTTATCTTCACCCGGCTTGGTAAAACCAATCCAAACTTGATGATATTTACCTACTTCCAGGATGGTCTGGCATATATTCTGCAGTAAATAAGATTCGTCTAAAGCATGTATCAGCACTTTATTGCAGCTACTGAGTACCTTGAGCGCCCTGTTGACTATGCGTAATTCTTCCTCTGCATGTTTAAGTTTGGAGACATCCGATCCTACAAAGAGAACACCTTCTATCTTATTATCGCTGCCGCGCATTGTAGTTGCTGAGAAAAGTATAGGTACTCTCTTTCCGTCTTTTGTCAAATAATTTGTTTCTAAACCAAGGAGTACACCTTTCTCATTTATATCACGAAACATATTATTAACGGACAGTTCTTTTTCTGCAAAAATCATTTTGCCCGACTTTCCGACAAGTTCACTCTCAGTGTATTCCAAGACGTCCAATGTCGTTTTATTGACAAAGTTTATCTTGTAATCCCGGTCAACTGTAACCAGTGTATCCGTTATAGATTTTATAAGATTGTCGGTATAGGCTTTGGCTTTTGCTAACTTGTTCTTAGCGATTAGAGCATCATCCAACGAACTTTCAATACTCGTCATAGTTTCCCAATTAAATATTTCTAAGACTAGTACTGTGCTATAAGCGATGATAACAGCACATAAGGTTCGGAAAACCTGAACAGGAATACCAATGTTGTCCAAAAACAATGTGTAATTGAGGACAGATGCCGGGAGGAATTCTACCCGGGGGACAACTAATCCGGAAAATATACCGTAAATGGCAAAAGAGATTAATGCTATATACAGATTTCTGACAACGCCAAACTCCTTTGTCTTCTTAAACTCAGATACTTGTATAAACATGGCATAGGAAGTTAAAAATGCACCCGGAGCTCCAAGTAAATACCTTGCCCATACATCCCACATTAAGTATTGTTGACTGCTTACGGCAATTATTATTGCCCAGATTATTAATAAAGTTATTGGCAGACGCTTTAATATTGAATATTTCTTTTTGGTTTCAGCTATAACTTTTGTGCCAAAGTAAAGCAAAAACAGAAACGATACCGGCATAACAATCATACGTGTAATTCTTAGTGGCATTATTTCCATTGGTCTTTGAATGTGCGTAAACATATCTATCCACTCATTAATTCCATGGATGACTCCAAAGGCAGCAATTAACCATAAGCTGTCTGCCAATATAAATCTACTACGCTTCTTTGGATAGAGGAATATTGAGACACCTAAAATGAAAAAGGCTAAGCCATAAAAGAAGAATACAACTGTCATATTACCTCCATTGCACTTAATTACTGCCCAGTAATGTGATTCGTGTATAAAAGGTATTCAGGATGAAAAGCCTATTTTGCTACTGTGGGTTTTTCTAGATAGTATCAAACTAAAGAAAAGAGAGCTTGTCAATTTTCCGTGTCTCAGTTATTCAAAGTTTATAATATTAAGTATTTAAATCAAAGTAAAAAAACTATGGTTGAGCGTAAATTCCTTGATATCGGGTGCCGGAAGGATAATGCTTGAAAAAGGTGGTCAGGTATTTTGAAAACCTTGCAGATAGAGCTGCCTTTTATCTTTCCCACTTTCCGAGAGTAGAAGGATCTATGCTCAGGCGATGGGCTTACCCCTTTTGATTCAAGCCTAGAAGGCATCGACAAGCGACTACCTTCTCACCGACAGACACGTTTGATGTGTCACGGGAACTTGACAATCTTTGGGATCTATTTTATAGCTGGTTTTGCCAGGCTATTCCCCCCGGTTATAGATAGAAGGCTCATAGACACTGAGTTTTTGAGCTACCTGCTTTTAAAGGAAATCTAGAGTGAGGCGTCTTTTTCTCAGATGGTCTCCAATTTTAAAAAGAGGTCCCATTTTAATGCTTAAGCACAAAATCGTTAGTGCCGTCGTTTAAGATAACACGGTCTCTTGTGATATCAACCACCGTGTTCCCATCAATCCTATCACCTATTCCTACAAAATTATCATTTATTATTGCAACTGGACTTTCTTTTACCCAGATTATACCATTAAGATTTAGTGTTGTGGGTGTTATGGGTGTTATGGGTGTTATGGCAGAATCCTGTGGTAATGAAAACGGATCTCTGCCCCAGGAAACATATTCCGTTCTCTTTGCATCTCTGATTGCCGGAGTAACTCTTCTTGTCAATTGAGTCTTTTCATCATGGTATACGGCTGCCGGCCTTGATGTAGATTCCCATCTCCCTCTTGAAATAAAAAATATTCCATAAATTATACTCAAGACAGCTGCCACTCTCAATATAGTCAGGATTAATAATTTTTTATTCCGCATTGTTTTTTGTTAGATGCATATTCACAACCAGTTTCGTCTTAAGCATTGACGGGTTCTCTTTAAGAGTAACCGCGTTAAAGCTTCTTATTGTAACCAGACTCTTCTCCAGTTTACCCAATGAACCTAAGAACAGGCCCAATTTCTTATATGAAGATTCTATCCGGACCTCTATAGGAAGAATTCTATATTGAGAATCTTTTGGTTTCTCTATTTCTTTTGGCGTTACAGAGATAAAATTAATGCCTGTCAATCTGCCCTGTCTCGTTAATTCTTCTATGGTGAATGGAATCTCTTCTTCCGCTATGAGAGTACCCTTTACCTCTGTTGTTTTTACAGATTCTATAAGATTTCGCGCATCAAACAGATCAGTTTCACACATTTTACATTCTAAATTTTTTTCTCTTAAGTCTCTGATCAATGGCGCATATAAAAGGGAAAATACTCCCAGGAGAATAATCGTAATGGCGCCGCCTATAATTATAAACAACCTACTCTTCGTTAATTCCATAATATACGCGAATCTCTATTGATAGTATTTAATAGATGGTTGGTCATTTGACAATTGAATATTTTAATATTAAAGGATGTTTTGGTAAAAAATACTTTACTCATGACAATATTCAAACTTTTTTACTCTTGTTCCTCATCTCTCGTCTTCTCCCCACCCTCCGCATCACCTCAGTCCACCCAGCATCTTAATTCGTATTCATTTGCCTTTTTGCCTTCTACCTCTTTCGTTGTGACCAATTTTACATTCTTAAAAATTCCTTTTTCTAAAGCGAATATAAAACCGGAGAGCGCTTCCTCTCTCTCTTCTGAAAAGATAACTCCTTTCACTTTAATGGATTTATTCTCCATGTCTAACTCGGTAATGTAAACATCGCCTGGAGTAATATTGCTTAGCTCTTTAAAAATATCTTCCCAGTATGGTTCTTCCGCCAATATGTTATTTGCTGAATTTTGCGTTGCTATCCTCTCAAGTGGAGGTTGCAAATTCGAAAGTTCATGCCTGGCAACGTCGATTTTTTTCTGGTAATTAGAAAGTTGTGTTCTCATTCCTATATATACAAACTCCAGGATTAGAATAACTGCTACAACTACAATTTCAACTGTTGTGCGTATAAATATCCGTTTTTTTACATCTTTGATTTCCGAAGGCAAAAGATTTATACCCTTTCCCCTGCTTAAGGCTGCTCCTATTGCCGGCCCTAATCGATAAGCCACGGTCTCGTATGTAAATGGGTCACCAATTGCAGCAGTGTCGGTTTTGAGGCCAGCTAAAGGATCGCCGATCGTAACTTCTATCCCCAATCCTTCAGAAAGAAACTTCGAAATGCCCCGAAGCGCCGCTCCACCGCCAAGTAACATCAAAGAATCGATTCTTCTATCGCCTGTCTCTTCCCTGTAATAATCAAAACATCTGTCTATTTCACTTACCAGTTGTTCCAATGGAGCCCTGACCATAGGTAAGATTTGAGTTGTTGAAATCTTGTCATCTATCACTTTACACTCATCACCGCCAGGTATTCCAACTTCACGTTTTATCTTCTCCGCCTCTTCCAGTGTGAGTTCAGTCCTGCCTCTGTCAGAAACTAAAACAGCTGTCATCGCTTTAGTAAGATCGCTACCAGCTACAGGGATTTTGCGAGAGAGCAGTAAATCTCTTCCTTTTAAAATAACCAATTCTGTGTGATAGTACCCTAACTCAACAAAACAGTTTACCCCGTTAGACAGTGGGTGTTTAACGGGGACTATTTTGTCTCCTTTAGAGTAAAGGGCCTGAGCTGATTTCTGTAACGTGTAAGGAATGGGTACAAATGCGCCTGGTTTTATACCCGCCTTTTTTAATAAGGATAAGTATTCGTCAACCGTTTTTCCTGGTGTGGTAGCCACTACCACCTGATATTTCTTGACTCCATTTTCGACAATATCTCCTGATATCTCATAATCTAACAACGCCTCATCTATTGGAAACGGGAAATAATTTTTTGCTTCAAGTTTTATACAGTCCCGCAACTCTCCTTTAGGCATACGGGGCACGGTTATCGTCCTTACTGCCGTTTCAGGACAATTAATGTTTATGATGAACTTAGATTTTTTAGTGTCGACCTCTCTGAGGATTTTTTTAAGCGCCGGTAATATTTCTTTCCGGCGAAAGGACTCATCTTTTGCAGGAACAATTTCTTCTAGACAAGCCTTAACTAAATGGAGGCCATCTTCTTTCTTCATAAACTCGACCAACTTTAAAGAAGAAGAACCTATATCCAATCCAACTATGTAATCTTTTTTAAACATATCTTGATGTATAGGAAAATTAAAGTCGGCGAGTAGCCTTTCCGACTATGTCTTTCAGGCGGGGAATCCCACTCTGTAAAGACATTATATTTTTAATTTGTAGTTTCAATTTACAAAACATTTTCAGTGGGCAATGCCCACCATGTGCAAGTACTATTTACTATTTCATGTAGCCGGAACAATCTCATCCCAATCCGTTACTGTTGTTTCTGGGCCAAAATATGGTGGTGGGTTAGACTGTAGATTGGCGTCATAGGTAATAGTAAAGTCTTCTCCACCTATTATATTAATACTAGTTTCTTGACCCGATATTAGTGTGCCGTTGAATGTGTTTCTTTTGTTTTGATTTAAATCTATTTTTTTCATTGCATAAGTTAAACCGTTGATTGTGCTATCTTCTAACCTATCGCCTTTAATATTTTTTTTAGAGACTAAGGCAGGAAAGCCTGATCCAGGATTTATAGTTATACCTGCAGAATCTTCCATGTCAATATTTCCCGTCGCGATAATCGATCCATTAATGGTAACATTATCTTTTATTATAGCATTTCCACCTACATACCATATTCCGCTATAAGTTTGCCCCTCTTCAAATGTCTTGCGTCCATGTACAACATTATCAGCAATGGCTGAATAAGAATCAAAGTTTACAAATGGTGTGGCTATACCCGAACGCTCAGCGATGTTACCGTTTATCGTCATGCCGTCTTCATTTGTAACCTGGTCTACAGCACTTATATCACCATTTATAGTCCCCACAGAATTCCCATAATCTATGTCTTTTCCGCTATGTTGGGCATAACTAAAGGCTTGCGGCGTCCCTTCAGCAACAATCACGTTCTGGGTTATCTTTCTATTTAAGACATCCACTGTACCGGTTGAGGTTAGGGAATAGGTGTTTACATTTTTACTGACACTTACCGAATAACTTCCATCCCCTAAATTCTCATTTACTGCTGTAGGACTATCTCTGTATTCAGAGTCATTATTAAGTCTATATATAACATCCTGTAACCCCGCCTCAGCAAGCCAGAGTGCTTTCGAACTTACTACATCATATGCCGACCCTCTAAGCCGGATTGAGGTCATATATAGGTAAGCAACAGTAATGGTCGTAAGTGTTGTCATAATTATAAACATTACTATCAACACCGACCCTTTTTCATCTTTGACTAATAACTTATAACTCATAACTTCTACAAGTTCCTCGGCCCTACCTCAGTTCTTGTTCTCATTGTTTCATCGCGACGTGTTATACTTAAATCAATAGTTACTATATTGCCACTTAGAGATAAATCCGATGTAGGTGGTGGCACAACACCGGTTACAATAATCTGACCGTCACCATATGTAAAGGTCCCACTAATACTTCCAGAAAGCGTTGCCTTTTTTAACTCGTATGTAGCCTGGTCAAAGCTTGGCGGATATGAATCATTTGCATTATAAAAGTAAAGGATATAAAAAGTAGTCTGATCTTGTGTAAATCGTATCTCATCGCTGTTGAGAGTGTTGACACCTTTAGCCTCTCTTAGATCCCGGACCATCTCTTCTACCCCTCTATAAAGGCTTATATCAATCCCTGCTCTCGTCTCCTGGCTGGACCAGCTTAACAATATTACCCGAAAGACATACGTTGTAACGACTATTAAAATAGCAAACATTACAATAGTAATAATGAGCTCTATTAACGTCAGTCCTTTTCTCGACATGATAAACACCAATTTAAATAGCGAGTAGTATTCCCGCAGAGCAATCCAAAATGTTTGCGCCAGAAAATCCGTAGGGTAATCCGCCAAAGACAAATTGATTTGCACGGGCATGCCCATGGCACTTTCTAGTAGTTTGCCACCAAAGTCGTCAATGTAATACTGGTTTGTCCTCCCTTTACGTTCCAGGCGACGGTTACATCCACCATCATAGGTTTGTTGCGCTTATTCACATCTACCGTTACATTGAAATTTGAAAAGTCAGTATCCGCCGTTGGGCCGCTGTCAGCCATGCTGGCAAAATTAGTATTCTTTATCTCCTCCATCTTTGCTTGGGCAATATTCAAAGCCAAATCTTCATTCTCAACATCTGTAGAAGCGAACAGACCCGTACTAATTGCTCTGGATAGAGCAATAACACCAAAGGTGAGAATAATTAAGGTAATAAGAATCTCTAATAAGGTAAACCCACGATTTTTTAACATTACTCTTTTATGGTAATTTCTTATTAGTGAAATCATATAGGGATTTACTTTTTTAATAGGGCCAGTGTATGACTGGTATTGTAAATGCAATATACACAATAAATTATGGACTTCGGGAAGAGTCATCTCTTGTAAGCCTGTCAATGCCGTTTACACCAAAAGACTAGTCGGACAAGATGGCGGGTTGGCAACCGAAGGCCGTTGAAGGTAGCTAATTATAAAGGTTTCTTTTAAAAACCCGCAGGGCTGATTTATTAGAGCCCAGGGTAAAAAACCCCAAGTGGGTTGAGGTGTTGCGACATTTAGCCCTGAATGGGCGACTTAACTTAATTTATCTTTCTTAAGAGTTTCCCTTGTTGTAGTAATTTTTGATTAAAATCTCCAACTGCTACCTCCCCAGATCCAATCGTCAATCAAAAACCTGTCCGAACGGAGTCGCCGAGCAGGCAGGTCATAAATCAACAATATACAACATTCTATTTTCTACGGTTGCGCGTCCTGACTTATATTAGAGACATAGATACAGCTTGAACCATTTGTTTCCACAACCGCATCGTCCGTGATAACAGCGCTGCCATTTCCACCTGGACCTGCTGAATAAATAATGTAGAACTTGCTGTTGGTCCCACCCATTACATATACATAATCAGCTCCGGTAGTACTGAAGGGGTCTGTAGGCACAGAATCTGTCAGGCTGGGCATAATGCGAGGAACCTGGGCATTTAAGGCTGTTTGAAGGGCTGATGAACCAGTGTCTGGATATGTGTTGTTATTATGAACATAGTAAGTTTCTACTGCAGACTGAAGCGATCGCAATTCTGCCTTTGCCTTGGCAATGTTCCCTTCTTGCTGCATGCCCCTGAAACGCGGAAGGGTAATACCGACCAAGATAGAAATTACAGCTATTACTATTAAAATCTCTATTAGAGTAAACCCTTCTCGTAGCTTCTGCTTTCTACACATAATGAAATTTCCTCCTAAGCTATTGTAATAAAACAATAAGCAACAAATATGTAGATAATACAAGAAACAAAATCCCTATTGGTATTCTCCAGGATAATACTTTTCCTTCGATATTAAACAGTGATATATTTGCGTATTTAGAACATTTTTCATACATTGCTGGTACAAATAAAAGTATCGATCCAAAGAAAATAAAAATTAATACCGATATAGCTAAGAACATCTCCATTTTGATTTCCCTACTTTGTACAAATCAGAACAAAAACACCTTAGATTTACGAATTGCGGCTTCTACCCCCCCTAGTCTCCTTTCGCTACAGTGAGGAGAGAGATGAGTATTAAAATCGTTACTTTATCCTGTTTGTGTACGATACGCCGATAGGCAGGTAAAAATAGTCTAATGTCTCAAAATCTTCATCATATCGAAAATGGGCAATAGTATTGATGCCATAATAAAACCTATTAAACCACCAATTACAACTAAAAAAAATGGTTCTATAACAGACGTCAATTTCTTAACGGCATATCCTACATAAATATCATAATAATCCGAGACTTTGTGCAGCATCTTATCCAGATTGCCTGTTTCTTCTCCTACCGAGATCATCTGGACCGTATCCACAGGAAACTCCTCGCTTATTTTTAGACTCTCGCTAACCCTTTCTCCTTTTTCCACGGCATTACGTACATTTCCAATAACACGCGCTAAGACTTCATTTCCCACCACCATCTTCGCGATATCTAATGATTCCAGAATAAAAACCCCGCTTGCTACAAGAGTACTTAACGCCCTTACAAACCGGGATATTGCAATTTTTCGAGATAACGGGCCGATTACGGGGATTCTCAATTTAAATCTATCAAAGTTTAGTCTTCCTCGCTCTGTACTTATATAATATCCTATGCCCAGCCAGATTATAATAATAACAGAAAGAATTAAATACCAGTAATGCTTAATCCCGGTCCCTGTCTTATAAAGGATTAGCGTAGGCTTGGGTAAGCTTATACCTGTTGCAATAAAGATCTCAGCAAACTGGGGGATGATAAATGTGACTATAAAAATAGTGACGGCTATACCAGTGAATAAGAGTATTATTGGGTAGAAAATCGCGCCTTTTATCTTTTGTCTCAAATCCTGCTGCTGTTCACAATAATTGGCGTATCTTGCTAAAATAGTATCTAATCTCCCGCTGGCTTCCCCGGCCTTTACCATACTTACAAACAGCCGGGAAAAAATGTGGGGGTGTCTTGATAACGCCTGAGAAAAACTATCTCCTGCTTCAACATTCCTTGAGATACTGCCTACAACCTCTTTTAACCTTTTATTCTCAATCTGTTTGTTGAGTGTGTTTAAACTGGGCAAGATGCCTATTCCGGCGTTTATCAAATTAGAAAGCTGAAGAGTAAACATAATCATATCTTCGGCACTAATCTTATTTAATTTTTCAAATACCGATTCTATCTTTTTCCCAGGAAGGGCCTCTACAACCCTGGTGACCATATATCCCATTCTATGAAGCCTTTCCGCAAGCTCGTCCTTGTCAGCAGCATCCATAGCACCCTTGACTAACTTACCAGCTGCATCTCGTGCTTTGTAGATATAAGTTGGCATCTTGTTTAATTGTATATTGCTTATTGTTGATTGAATGTATTATCCCAATCTGGTGTTGAGAAATTTATCGATTAAAATCCCCGCTAATCACCTGTCTTAAATCTCACACCCCCCTATTCTTCCTGTGTCACGCGCAGCACCTCTGCAACGGTGGTTAGTCCTTCCATTGCCTTTTGAATACCATCTTCCCTTAGATTATTCATACCTGAGACTACAGCCTCTTTCTTAATCTCTTCCTGAGGGGCTTTGGCAATGGTTAAATTATGTATTTTCTCATTTGGAATCATCAATTCAAAAATACCAATTCTACCCTTATAACCTGTATTCATACATTTAGAACAGCCTTTTCCTCTATAAAATTTTATCTTCTTCCTGCGCCCTTCGTCCAATAATCCTATAGATCCTAATGCCTCGTCTGTTGGTGTGTGTTCCTCTTTACAATCCTTGCAGATGGTTCTCACAAGCCTTTGTGCCAGAACTCCGATAACAGAAGATGAGATTAAAAACGGCTCAATCCCCATATCAATCATCCTGGTTATTGCACCGGGTGCATCGTTTGTGTGGAGCGTGGAAAAGACCAGGTGCCCTGTTAGCGCAGCATGAATTGCAATTTCTGCGGTCACAAGATCCCTGATCTCACCAACCATTATGACATCAGGATCCTGCCTTAAAATTGACCGTAAACCATTGGCGAACGTCAATTTTACCTTTGGATTTATCTGTATCTGTCTGATGCTTGCGAGCTTGTATTCAACAGGGTCTTCAATGGTTATGATATTCTTCTCAACTGTATTTATTTTATCTAAGGATGCGTAGAGTGTGGTGGTTTTTCCGCTACCCGTTGGGCCCGTAACCAGGATGATGCCATACGGACGAGAAATGATTTTTTGATACTTTTCTAAAACCTCTTTAGAATACCCCAGCTGACCCAGTCCTAAAAGAGCGTTTGATACATCTAAAAGACGCAATACAATGTTTTCTCCATATATTGTAGGCATACAGGAAACACGAATATCAATCTCTTTACCTTCCATCTTAATGGTTAATCTTCCGTCCTGAGGGATCCTTCTTTCGGCAATATCCAGATTTGCCATTATCTTTATCCTGGATATTATTGCAGGTTGAAGATGTTTAGGGAGAGAGGGCTCTTCGCGCAGCATGCCGTCAATCCTGAATCGCGTCTTAAGTGTTTCTTCTTCCGGCTCTATATGTATGTCACTTGCCCCCTCGCGAGCTGCCTTCATTAAAATCAAATTTACTAATTTTATAACCGCAGGCTCTTCAACAATTCCCTCCAGTTTCTTAATGTCTTCTTCATTTTCCTCTTTTATATTGAGCCTGTCTTTATCAATCGATCTAATTAACTCTTCCGTAGTTCCTTTAGTACCGTAATATTCATTCGTGGCCTTCTTTATCTCAGTACTTGTTGTCACGGCAGGTTCGATAATTAAATTTGTCTTCATCCTTATCTCATCTAATGCAAATATATTCAATGGGTCAACCATGGCGCAGGTAAGGCGATTTCCTATCTTTAGTACAGGAATAAATTCACATTTTCTCGCTAATTCTGCAGGGACTAACTCAATTATTTTGGGGTCTATCAAATAGTTGCTTAGCTCAATCCTGGGCAGCCCATATTTACTACTTAAAAACTCTGCTAAATCCTCTTCAGAAATAAAGCCCATCCTGACAAGAACCTGCCTTAAGTGAAGAGACCCGCGCCTGCCTTCTGCATCCGCCTGCTTAAGCTGCTCTGGAGTTATAGCCCCCTCTTCTACTAAACTTTCGCCTAAGGATTTTTTTTGTTTAACCATTTTGGAATCTCAAAAAATTGTAGATTGAGAATTGAATATTTAACAAGAAGTATGAAGCAAGAAGCCAGAAACAAAACGTATAAGAAATTTATTTCTAAGACGTTTTCCTGTTTTCAAATAATCCTTTCATCATCTTACCAATCTCCTGGTATCTGTTTTGGGGTATATAGTCAGTAACGTTGTGTATAAAGCAGTGACACGGCCATTGTATTCCAACAAATCTTCAATCTTCAATCATTTAAACAGCTCCTTAATCCTCAAAAGCAGTGTTTGTGATTCAAATGGCTTCGTAATATATGCATCGGCGCCTACTTCCTTACCTAATATAATATCTGCTTCCTGGGCTTTAGCGGTAAATATAATTATAGGAATTTTATTATATCTTACATCCGCTTTAAGCAATCCACAAACCTTGTACCCATCCATCTTAGGTAGCATAAGGTCTAAAATGATAAGATCGGGGTTTTCGCTTTTGGCTACTTCAAGCGCTTCCTGACCATCATAGGCAGAGATAACCTCATATCCGTTTGCTTCTAATCTCATTTTTATCATATCCACCATTTGAGCTTCGTCATCTACAACTAATATTCTCTTTTTTACCATTTAACATTTCCTCTGAGAAGTCAGGTTTCAGGCCATGGACCAATTGTATATTTTATGTTGAAAATTGTTATGATATACTAAAAATTATTCTTGTCAATTACCATAGAAAGTTAAAAATCCTTAATATCTTCCAGTTTTTTTTATTCACAACCTCCATCCGTAACAATCAATGACCATTCACTTTTGTATCATAAAGCGTCACTGTCATTTGGCATTGACATCATTAATAGTCACGACGCTACACCGTCAATACATGACATCAAAAAAGAATGACTCATTTCTTCAATTTTCACTCCTTTTAAGAGAAGCCCTACTCTCTACTCCCTTCGTTTCTCTTAGGAAGCGTAAAGAAAAACCTGCTCCCTTTGCCAATCTCGCTCTCAACAAAAATCTTGCCTTGATGCATCTCTACAATTCCCTTGGCAATAGAAAGTCCTAATCCCGTTCCTGCTTCACTTCCTCCTTCAATGCGTCCAAACTGTTGAAACCTGTCAAACACCTTAAGAATATCGTCTTTAGAGATGCCTATACCAGTATCAACAATTGCGCATTCAATCTCATTTTCCATCTCTCTGACTGAAATCTCTATATACCCTTCTTTGGTAAATTTCAACGCATTACTTATTAAATTGGTAAAGACCTCGATTATCCTATCAGCATCAGCATAGACATCTATTGCTTTATCAGGCAATATTACTCTCAGTTCTAAACCCTTCTCTCTCGCCTTAGACTCAAAAGAGGACATAATCTGTCTTACAAGTCTTGTTAAATCAATCAAACATCTTTTAAGCTCTACCTTGCCTGTCTCAATCTTGGATATATCAAGGAGACTATTTATTATTCGCGCTAACCTATCTATATTGTCCATTGCGGTAGTAAGAATCTCCTTTTGTTTATCATTTATCTTGCCGGGTATCTTATCCAGAACAAGACTTATTCCTTCCCTCGTAATAGAAAGCGGGGTGCGTAATTCATGAGAAACCGTAGAGATAAATTCCGATTTTACGCTCTCAAGCTCTTTTTCCTTAGTGATATCTCTTAGAAGTATACATACACCTAAAACCTTTCCTTCACTATGCACAGGCGTGATTTCACAATGTAAGACTTTGTTTTCTTCTTGATGTATAGTTATTTCTTTAACAGTGGAGTGAGTCTGATTAGCCAACCATCTATTAATGTCCTTATCCTGTTGCATTACCTGCAATTTATCACAGAGATCTTTGGCAATAATTTCTACCTGCTCTTTGAAACCCAACATACGCCTTGCCCATTGATTGAAAACCACTATATTACTACACTCATCAAACATGATTACACCGCCACCCATACTTTCCACCATAGACTCCATCCTCGACTTCTCTGCAAATAACTCAAATGTCCTCTTTTTTAAGTTTTCTGAGAATGCCTTGAGTTTTTCATTTTTTGTCATTAATTCTGAAGTGAGTCTGCTATTTCTTTTAACAAGGAAATACCTTTCAATAGCATTTGATACAGACACTTTTAGCTCTTCAACATTCCAGGGTTTTGTAATGAATTTATATATATGTCCTTCGTTTATAGCTGGAATAACGACATGAGTATCATTATGTACTGAAAGAACAATCCTTACTATTTGAGGCCAGCGTTTGTATACTTGTTTAAGGAATTCAACGCCATTCATACCCGGCATTCGATAATCTGATAGAACAACCTGAACTTTTTCTTGTTCAAGAATATCAAGCCCTTCCTCTCCTGACGTTGCCTGTAAAGTTGTATACCCACAATCTTTAAAAACTAGCGCAAGCACTTGAAGGACTTCTATGTCATCGTCTACACATAAAATTTTAATTTCTTCGTCCACCACTCCCATTCGCCTCCTTACATTTTCAATAACATCGAAACGACATCCTGAATATTTTTATAGGGTTATACGTTTTACTACAGAAGAAGCATGTCGAGATTTTCTTTGTCAATTGCGCTGGACAGAAGGAATTTGTTGCCCATATTGCAGTCAAATAGAGAGTACGAATCACGAATAGAAAGCTGCATCGATGTTGGTGAACATTCTTTGCCTTCAGCTAATCGCATAGCACCCTTATTGAAGCGATGGTTGCAAGGTTCGCCACGTCCTTCTCATTTGGACTATTATTTAGATGAATTTGTATTTCGATATAATCGAAGAACCTCCAGATCGTACGGTTTGTTGTTTTATAGCCTGATCCATCAGGCAGTAACTATCAAGCTCGTAAAGAAGAAAGATGTTTAGCAACCTTAGAACTAAATCTATTGCATCTTATTATCAGGAAGTCAAATTTGTAACCCTACAATATTAAATATTAAAATCAAGAATAAAAAAGATGGTTAAAGTAAACATCTTATCTTGATCTATCCTTAATTATTCTTAAGGTTATTAGGTATCATAAGGAAAAGACTTGAAGGAAATGATTCAGTATTTTGAAAACTTTTCATGAGATTGCCGTTTTGTTCCTTTCCCACTTACTGAGAGTAGACTGGTCAATACCCAGATGATGGGCCAACTCCTTTAGACTAATGCCAAGTAGTCGGCAGTAGGTAATTATCTCTTCTCCCCGACAGAAAGGGTTGATATGTCAATGGTACATTTCTCAGGAGCTTAACAATCTTTAGAATGTACCCGAAAGCTGGTTTTGTCAGGCTATTTTCCCAGTTAAAGACGGAGGTCTCACCAACACCAATCTTTTGAGCCACCTCTTTTTGAAAGAGATTGAGGTCAAGGCATTTTTTCTCAGGTGGCTGTCTAATGCCTTAAGTGCTTGAGGGTAAGCACTTGAAGTGATTTTTGAGCCTTGGGTGCAAAATGTCAAAAAAAAGCAAACGCAACTCTACAAATCCAATTCTCCTTGACAAAAAAATGGTCTAAAATATAATTACTTAACACTTTATGATATAACGTAATTATAATATACGTCATAAGTGTTTAAAAAATCTCAAATTTTCAGTAAGCAATAGGTTATAGTAAGAAAATGTTATTTTAAATAAGTATAATTAAAGCAGTATCAGCTGAGAGGTGTACATATGGAAAAAATAGAAGGTAAAGTCGCCAAAATACTAGACGAATACAGTATAGTAATTAATGTCGGTAGAGATAACGGTGTAGTAAATGGGATGGTATTTGCCGTCTTCGTACAGAGTGATGAGGAGGTAAAGGATCCGGACAGTGGCGAAACCCTAGGCAAACTGGAAAATATCAAAGAACACGTCTTTGTGGCACATGTACAGGACAAATTCTCAACCTGTGTTGCCGGTGAGAAAGAAGTACCGTGCGGAGAACATGAATCTCAGGGTGTACAGACACTCAGCGGGGCCATGATGGCTGAATCCATGACAGGAAGCCATGGAAACAATAAGCTCAGTAATGAAAAACTGAATGTAAATACCTCTCAGATCAGCGGCATTCCACAGTTAGGCCCGATATCAGTCGGCGATATGGTACGTGCAGTTGAGGTAAATGGTTAGGAACAGAACACGATATATTACTGTTACCTGGCCGGTGTGAAAGGAATAACCTTAGAACAGAGAAAACATGAAAATATTAAGATCGCAGGAATGTAATATCACGCAGGAAATTGAAAAACTCAAGCAGGGAATGAGCATATTTGCTGAGACGGTTACCAAAGGAATGGAAGCAAAAACGAAAGAGGTCTTTGGAGAGCCATTATCCCCATCTGAAAGTGTCAGGCGTGTAATTGATGATGTAATAGAGAAGGGTGATGAAGCCCTGGAATATTATTCAGAAAAGTTTGAAGGTGTAAGCCTGTCTGCAGAAAATATTAAAATTAGAACCTCTGAAATTGAAGATGCTTACAAAAAAGTTTCTCCTGAATTAATAAGCGCTATAAAAAATGCAAAGGAAAATATCCGGGAATTTCAAGAATACATTCGCATACGTGAACCTGAACCCTTTCATTCAAACGGGGCCAGGATAAAAGTAAAATATAATGCCATAGAAAATGTTGGAATTTACGTCCCTGGAGGTTCAGCATCATATCCTTCTTCAGTATTAATGAATGCCGTACCTGCAAGGGTTGCGGGAGCAAAAAAAATCGTGGTTGTAACACCACCCGGCAGAGAGGGGGCTATCTCTCCTGAAAGGCTGGTCGCATGCGGAGAGGCAAATGTGGATGAAGTATACATGATTGGAGGAGTACATGCTATAGCAGCACTCACCTTTGGCACCAAAACCGTCCCCAAAGTAGACAAGATTGTCGGGCCGGGTAATCAATTTGTAACACTTGCCAAGAGGGAAGCATATGGTCACGTCGGTATAGACATGCTGGCAGGACCAAGTGAGGTACTTATAATAGCTGATGAATCTGCTAATCATGCTTTTGTCGCTTCTGATCTTTTGTCGCAGGCAGAACATGCCCCAGGTATTTCAATACTGGTTACCGACTCTCAGGAGGTTGCAGACGGGGCATTACAGGAAATATCCAGACAAGTCGAAACCTCATCTCGCAGTGACCTGATCAGGGAATCACTGGATAAATTCGGATTTATCGTCCTTACAAAAGATATAAATGAGGCAGTAGAAATCTCAAACACCCTGGCACCCGAACACTTACTGGTAATTGTGGAAAACGAAGAGGAGGTTTTATCGGAATTGAAACATGCGGGAGCTATATTTGCCGGGCCATTCACACCGGTAGCTGTCGGCGACTACTTTGCCGGGCCATCACATGTATTGCCAACCGGAGGAACGGCAAGATTTTTCTCCGGCCTGTCAGTAAATGATTTTCTTAAAAGGAAAAGTATCATATCATATTCAGGGGACGTCCTGAAAGCAGCAGCCGATGACATTATTACAATCGCAGAGTCAGAAGGGCTGCAGGCCCATGCTGACTCGGTACGGATAAGGATAGAAGACTGAAGAGTTACCTGTAACAGGATGTTGTGATTTGCAAGTTACCCTGCCTGATTAAACCAGAAATTTACAATTTAGAAAAAAAAAGAAGATATAAGATGCCGGTTTAAGTTTTGAAAACGAATATTACAATCTGTGCTTATATGTATCTTATTAATTAATAGAAAATGACATCTAAAAAAAAGACAAGTTATTTCAGGAAAAATGTTGATAAAATGACCGGGTACGTTCCCGGCGAACAGCCTCAAGACGGCCTGTATATCAAGCTTAATACTAATGAAAACCCATATGCCCCTTCCCCCAAAGTACTTTCTGCCTTGAAGGATGAAATAAATGAGAGTTTGCGGCTGTATCCTGACCCGGTCTCTACCGGTGCAAGGGAAAAAGTAGCAGAGGTATTTGGGACAAAGCCGGAAAGGGTTATGGTTGGCAACGGATCTGACGATCTCTTAACCATTATTACCCGGAGCTTTGTCAGTAAAGACGACAAGGTTGTTTATCCGTATCCGACCTATCTCTTATACAAGATACTTTCAGAGATTCAAAATGCTAAAGAGTGCATTATCGATTTCCGTGAAGATTATTCTCTTTCGGATGAGATTCTGGTAGAAGGTGCTGTCGTCACCTTTATGTGTAACCCCAACTCACCGTCCGGAACAATGATACCTGTAGAAAGAATTTCGGAAATTGCAGGGAAGATAGACGGTATAATCGTAGTTGATGAAGCATATGCGGATTTTGCCGAGGATAATTGTATGAGGCTGGTTGATAAACACCCGAATCTCATTGTCCTGCGTACACTTTCCAAATCATATTCCCTGGCCGGAATGCGCCTGGGTTTTGCCGTAGCACAGGAAGAACTGATTAAAGGCATGATGAAGGTCAAAGACTCATATAACGTGGACAGGCTCAGTATGGTATCTGCAGTTGCCGCACTGGAGGATCAGGAAACATTCAGACAAAACGTTTCCCGGATAATAAAAACGCGAAAGTACATGACAGGCTCACTGAAAAAACTTGGATTTTTTGTGTATCCATCTCAAGCAAACTTTGTTATGATCAAATGCGAAGGCTCCTATGAGGCGAAAGAGATCTATCGGAAACTGAGGGAGAGAAAAATACTTGTCAGATATATAGATGAGCCGAAGATTGATGACTGTCTGAGAATTACGGTAGGAACAGACAAAGAAATAGACACATTACTGGAAAAGCTTGCAGAGATAAAAACCTGACGTTTTGTAAATTATGATCGTTATTATGTGTTTTATTTAATTAACTTTTTGTGGCTGGATTATGGGAAAAAGAACCTCGAACATAGACAGAAAGACGAATGAAACTAATATCACTCTGTCACTAAATCTGGATGGTGAAGGCAAGCGTTCAGTATCTACAGGTATAGGTTTCTTTGACCACATGCTGGACCTGCTTGCAAAGCACGCTTTGTTTGATCTGGAGCTTAAGGCATCCGGCGATACAAATGTAGACTTTCATCATACGGTCGAGGATGTGGGAATCTGTATGGGACTGGCGCTGAAAGAAGCATTAGGCGATAAGGCGGGAATAGTCCGTTTCTCCAACGTCAGTGTACCAATGCAGGAATCGCTTGCAAATGTAGCCCTTGATATCAGCGGACGTTCGGCCCTTGTCTTCAACGCAAAGTTAGATGCAAAGAAGATTGGTGATTTTGACTCCGAATTGATTAAAGAATTTCTGGAGGCTTTTACCATAAATGCCGGTCTGAACCTTCATGTGGACGTTCCATACGGTGAAAATGCACATCACATTGCGGAAGCAATTTTCAAAGGCGTAGCAAAGGCCCTTGACAGAGCAACTAAAATCGATGAACGGACTGATGAAGTCCCCTCGACAAAGGGTGTTTTATAAACATTCCTGCCGCAATTAAGGGTTCGTTAAAATTACTTCACAATATATAGCGTACCCTTAATACAACCAACAATATAATATCGAAAGGAAATAATTTCAGCAATGTACAACAAGATTGTTTTAATTCATAGAAACACAATATCTTTAGCTTTTTACATTATATTCATTTTCTTATTTTCCTCGACACAGACAGTATGGTCAGATAAACATGAAGAGAATATTGCTCCACAATACTTCGGAGAAAGAGTTGCCCGTACTCCCTGGCCTATGCATCGCCATGACCTGCACCATACAGGACGCAGTCCATACGCGGGGTCTGATACAAACGATATAAAATGGACGTTTCAGACCGAAGCGCCAATATCATCTTCCCCAGTGATAGGCATAGATGGCACTATATATTTCGGATCACAAGACAAATATCTCTACGCCATCAATCCGGACGGTACTCTGAAATGGAAGTTTAAAACAGGGGCAGAAGTGGACTCAACACCGGCAATCGATGTTGACGGAATTATATATTTCGGTTCCTGGGATGGAAACCTCTATGCACTCTATCCGGACGGCACTCTGAAATGGAAATACGAAACACACGGAGGCATTATCTCATCACCGGCAATCGGAGATGACGGCTCTCTCTATTTCGGGTGCTGGGACGACAGGATACACTCCGTTGATTCGGAAGGCAAGCGCAGGTGGGAGTACAAGACAGCGGATCACATATGGTCATCACCTGCTATCGGAGACGATAATATGATTTATTGCGGGTCAGAGGATTACTATATATTTGCTCTCCGGCCTGATGGCAAGGCGGTGTGGTCATTTGGCACTCATTATCTACTGGAATCATCACCTTCTATCGGAGACGACGGAACAATATACTTCGGCTCTGAAGATGCATACCTCTTCGCGCTTAACCCTGACGGCCATCTTAAATGGCAATTTAAAACTGAGTATGATATTGATTCATCCACTGCCCTGGCACTTGACGGGACGATTTATATAGGTTCCGGAGATGGGCGTCTCTATGCTATAAATTCTGACGGTACTCTTAAATGGACATTTGAAACAAAATATTCAATAATGTCTTCACCGGCCATAGATGCCAATGGCGTTATTTACGTAGGGTCACGTGACAAGAAATTCTATGCCATAAACCCAAACGGAACCATGAAGTGGTTTATTGAAACAGGCGGTGCCATTGAATCATCCGCAGCGATAGATAAAGACGGAACTATTTATATACCGTCAACAGACGGCAAACTCTATGCTATCGGGAAAAAGATGGAGATCTATCCGTAATTGTTTTTATAAACCAGTTTAACACTCTCTTTATTATCAGGATTATAGAAATATCTGAAAAGCCGGTTGTTTCCATGTCTAAAGTCATTGACAATTTAGACCAGCAGGTATCTGCGGCAGTAGCTCATTACTGGGATACCCGGATTGCACAAGGGGAAAGACAGAAGAGTAAGGGAAGCCCTGATGCGGGCCTGAGAAGTGCTGTAACCGGCGGGGCACAAATGGATGAATTCATAAACCTTGTTGCAGATATAATCCTGGATACCGGTATTGAAAGTAAGTATGTTTATCAAAAGAAATCTTTAGAGTTGCCGGGATTCTTTCGGCCAACCAAGGAGTGGGATTTACTTGTTATCAAAGATGGTCATCTAATCGCAGCAGTAGAGGCTAAATCTCAAGTCGGCCCTTCATTTGGCAACAATTTTAACAACCGCACAGAAGAAGCCATGGGGACCGCTCTTGACCTGTGGACAGCATTCAGAGAAGGTGCATTTAAAGGAAATACTCAACCATTTCTTGGTTATTTTTTTATGCTTGAAGAGTGTGAAGCATCTAGGCGCCCGGTGAAGGTGAAAGAACCCCACTTTAAGGTATTTCCTGAATTTGCAGGTGCTTCATATATGAAGCGATATGAGTTATTTTGCAAAAGACTTGTTCGTGAACGTCATTATACTGCTGCATCATTTATTACCTCTGACAGTGTTGGCGGAGTTAAAGGTATTTATAAAGAGCCGTCAAAGGATCTTGCCTTTTCTAACTTTGCGAAATCTCTCTCTTCTCATGTAAGGATTTTTGCAGAATGATCAGCACTAACGAAACAAATCAAAGACTGATACATGGAGATTCAAGAGATCTCTCATTCCTGCCGGACGAATCTGTTCATCTCGTAGTAACATCCCCCCCATACTGGAACCTAAAACGTTACAATGAAAATTCCGGTCAATTGGGCCATATAGATGATTATGAGACATTTTTAAAAGAGCTGAAAAAAGTATGGAAAGGTGCATTCAGGGTTCTGGTCCCGGGCGGCAGATTAGTATGTGTCGTGGGCGATGTCTGTGTTTCACGGCGAAAATACGGGCGGCATCTGGTCTTCCCTTTACACGCCGATATTTCTGTAATCTGCAGGAAACTTGGATTTGATAATCTCAATCCCATCATCTGGCACAAAATATCAAATGCAAACTTTGAGGTGTCAAACGGCACAAAGTTTCTGGGCAAACCGTATGAGCCCAATGCTATTATCAAAAATGATATGGAATACATTTTAATGCAGCGGAAACCGGGAGGATATAGACAGCCTTCCACAGAACAGAGAAAGCATAGTAAAATCAGTAAAAGTGATTTTAACGATTGGTTTAAGCAGATATGGAACATAACCGGTGCTTCTACAAAGAACCACCCTGCCCCCTTTCCTCTCAAATTGGCAACCCGCCTGGTCAGAATGTTTTCCTTTTATAATGATACCGTGCTGGACCCTTTCTGCGGTTCAGGAACAACAATGATTGCAGCCTTAAGAAACGGCAGAAACAGTATTGGCATAGATATCGACAAAGAGTATTGCCGAATGGCTGCACGCTACATAAAGGCGGAAATTAATAATTCAGCAATCAACACTGAGTTGATTTTTCAAAAGATGACTAAAGGCAATTCTGGTAAAATGAAGATCAGTGAAGATCAATCTCTATACAAAGTAAGAACAGCGAAAAATGTATTGAAATAGGTTGCAAAGTAAAAAAAAGGAGAAATTATGCGGAAGAAGGAACTGAGCAAGCATGCAGTGTTTCCATCTACTTACCGGTTAAGGATCATTTTTATATTGACTATGGGATTATTGTTTGCCTTTCCGGTATATGCACAGGAAGAGTTATGGAAAGAGCTGAATAGAAAGCTGATTAAATTTTATCAGGAGGATAAATACACGGAAGCGATAAGTACAGGCAATGAAGCATTAAAAGTTGCAGAAAAAACATTTGGCCCTGAGCATCCCAGGGTTGCAACATCCCTTAACAATCTGGCCTTAATATATAAAGCCCAGGGGAAGCACTCCACTGCAGAAGATTTTTATAAACATGCGTTAACAATTTTAGAGAAATCCCTCGGTGCAGATAACCCCAAAGTAGGAACGGCCCTGTACAATCTGGCGCAGCTTTATCATAGCCAGGGCAAGTATGCCGAAGCCGAGCATATGTATAAACGGACACTTGAAATAGACGAAAAAATACTCAGTCCGGAGCACCCGGATGTGGCTTTAACACTGGATAATCTGGCTAAACTATATAACGATCAGAAACGGTATGATGAAGCTGAGCCTCTTTATAAACGTATGTTGACAATACTGAAAAAAGCCCTTGGGCCAGACCATCAGAATGTTGCATATACCCTGGAGAACCTGGCGGCACTTTATCAGAAAACAGGAAGAACTGAAGAGGCTGAAGAATTGTCAGAACAGGCAAAAAAAATTCGCTCAAAAGGGATTAAGTAATCACACAAAGAATGATAACTGAAAATCATATGTTTTAGTTATCAGTGTTCAAGAAAAAAGACAAAATATCTTTCCATGTAACGATACCATCAATACCACCAGCTTGTGAAATAACCGGAAGGCATGATATGTTATGAACCAACATTAATCTGGCCGCATTCTTGATACTATCATCTTTAAATACAGTTACAAGTTCACGACTCATAATACTGTGCGCTTTTACTACCAGGGAATCTGTGCCGTGAGCCTTTTCACCAAGTTTTCCCAGCCAGGGGCATAATCGTTTTAGAAGGTCACGATCTGAAATCACACCAACAAGCTTTCCACTTTCATGAACCAGGAGATGGTGAAAACTGGAATTTCCGAAAATCTTACGAATTGTTTCAAGTGTATCATCCAGTTCTACAGTAATCACCTCTCTTGTCATAATAGATGAGACAAATACACTCTTTTCTTCATACATGGCATCATACCTTTCGTATAGGTTTCTACTATCAAAACAAGATTTTGCCTAATAGTTAACGTTGAAAAGATTTGCCCTGCATATGATAACAGGTAGATTTAAACTCCCTTTTTTTGCTAAAGACTTATCAATGCCTGTATTTACACTCATAACACTCTTTAAACATACAACATAGCATAAAAAAATAACAATTTAATTCTTTTGTATTTACTTTGGTAAATAATATTGACAATTTTTAATCCAAACTGTTGAATGAGGGTCGTGTCTGCATAGGAGGACTCTTAAATTGACATCTTCACCTGTTCCGATGGATCTTTGATGAACAGCGCCCACATTTCACAGTTAGTATGATGTTCCTGTTTTGGAGGCAGGTTGATTCAATAATAAACATTAGATAGAAGGAAGGAGAATTAAATGCCAAAGGAATATAAGATCGAAACAATGGCGCTTCATGCGGGAGCTGTAGTAGATGAGACGACTTCAAGGGGTGTGCCTCTCTACAGGACCAGTTCGTATGTGTTCAGGGATACGAAACACGCTGCAGACCTGTTCTCATTAAAAGAGTTGGGAAATATATACACACGTCTCATGAACCCCACTCATGATGTCCTGGAAACGAGAATGGCTGCTCTTGAGGGAGGGGCAGGAGCGCTGGCACTTGCCTCGGGAACGTCTGCAATATTTTATACCATTATAAATATCTGTAGTAACGGAGACGAGTTTGTGTCCGCTAATAATCTTTACGGCGGTACATATACCATGTTCAACAACATTCTGCCTGGCCTTGGGATAGAACCTCAATTTGTTAATCCACTCGAACCTGATAGCTTTGAAAAGGCAATTAACAATAAGACAAAACTGCTGTTTACTGAAGTAATCGGGAACCCGGTACTTGATGTGGCAAACATCAAGGAAATTGCCGAAATAGCCGGAAAATATAACCTACCTCTGGTAGTCGACTCTACATTCACAACGCCGTATCTTTACCGTCCAATTGAAGACGGTGCCGATATTGTTGTCCATTCCCTTACCAAGTGGCTTGGAGGTCACGGTACCGGTATCGGAGGCATTGTAATCGACAGCGGGAAATTTGACTGGACCGATGAAAAATTCAAGCTCTATAACCAACCTGATGACTCGTACCACGGCTTAAGGTATGCGCATGATCTGGGTGACTTAAACCACCTTGCTTTTATCCTGAGGATGAGACTTGTTCCATTAAGAAATCTAGGGGCATGTATTAGTCCTGATAATGCGTGGATGTTCCTGCAGGGCATAGAAACCCTTCATCTGAGAATGCAGAGACATTCGGAAAATGCTTTGGAAGTCGCACAATACCTTTCAGATAATACATCTGTCGATTGGGTGAGATACCCGGGACTGAAGGGAGATCATGCATACAAAAACGCATCACTTCAATTTGAAAATGGCTTTGGTGGAATGGTTGTTTTCGGTATTAAGGGCGGCAGAGAAAGTGGTGAAAAATTTATCGATAACCTTCAGCTGTTTTCCCACCTTGCCAATGTCGGTGACGCTAAATCACTCGCAATTCATCCCGCAAGCACTACCCACTCTCAACTTTCTGAAGCGGAGCAGCAGGCGGGTGGAATCACGCCAGATCTTGTCAGGCTTTCGATTGGAATCGAGAATATTGATGATATAATTGATGCAATAGATACGGCACTGAAAGCAGCTGTAGGATGATAGAAAAATGACCATTGTAATACCAAGAAATTATCATGCAGAGAATCTGCTTAGAGATCACGGAATTGTGTGTAAATCACAGGAGGAGGCGCGTAAGGAGAATTTCCCTTCACTTCGCATTGGAATATTAAATATTATGCCTGAAGCTGAGACCTACGAATTTAACCTCCTTTATCCCCTGGGAAGGTCTATTCTCCAGGTAGAACCGGTATGGATACGGTTAAAGACCCATAACTACTACAGCACTGAAGATTCTCATCTAGAAAACTTTTATGTTTTTTTTGAAGAAGCCGTATCAGGAAACAAGCTTGATGGCCTGATACTGACAGGAGCCCCTGTCGAAGATATCCCGTTCCAGGAGGTAATTTTCTGGGACGAAATCTGTGAAATAATTGATTATGCTAAAGATAATATTGCATCAACTCTCGGTATATGCTGGGGCGGGCTTGCATTCGCAAAATTTATAGGAGTTGAAAAAGAGGTATTCAAAAAAAAGATCTTCGGTGTATTTGAGACCAGAAACCTCTATCCCCATCACAAGATTGTAGGCGGACTGGACGATATGTTCTGGTGCCCTTTTTCCAGCTTCTCCAGTTTGCCAGATAAACCCATGGAAGCGGCGCGTGATGAGGGCAGAATAAACCTCCTTGCCCATTCAGCTGAAGCGGGATATATAATTTTTGAAAGTATTGACCATAAGTTTATTGCACACCTCGGCCATCCTGAATACCCCGCAGAAAGGCTTGTTGAAGAATATAATAGAGACATAAAGAAAGGAAGAAAAGATGTTGAGTTTCCAAAAAACATGGATATTAATAATCCGCTGAATAGATGGCGGGGACACTGTCTTGACTTCTTTTCACAATGGATTAAACACATCCATGAAACAACCTCTTTTTAATTTTGAGACCCAGGTGATTCAACAAAAAGCCTTTCAACACACGACAGCAGGCAGATGTGTTAAGTATTGATAATAAAGCAAAAGGAGTATAACTATGAAGCCTGATAATTCTATTCAAAGTCGCCGGAAATTTCTAAGGAACGTTTCGTACGGCACTATTGCATTAACTACGGCAGGGACATTTACTCAAAACCTTATTAGAACGCAGGCTGAAGCATTAGCCGAAGAGCTTACTATTACACCCCGGCAGACAGAGGGCCCATTCTACCCGGACAGGCTTCCGTCCGATATCGATAACGATCTGTTGATCATAAACAATTCCACCAGGCCCGCCGCAGGAGAGATCACACACCTCACTGGACGTGTTATCAGTTCGGCAGGAAAACCTATCCAAAATGCGGTCGTTGAAATCTGGCATGTTGATAACAACGGTATCTATTACCATACCAGATGTCCAAAGCAAGATCAGCGAGACAGAAACTTCCAGGGATACGGACGTACAATTACCGACTCATCCGGTGACTATTATTTTCATACTATCAAGCCAGTGCCTTATGACCTGGGGGTAACGCGTACTCCGCACATCCACTTTATTGTCAGGCAAGGTGATAAAAGACTGCTCACAACTCAGATGTATATTAAGGGGCATCCGTGGAATGAGCGTGACTTTATATTTCAAAGTATTCGAGGTAAAGAGGCCCGCGAGGCTGTTCTAGTTGATTTCAGGGCAATCAAAGGTACTACAGCGGGAGAACTGAAAGCACAATTCGATATTGTAATCGGTGTAACCCCAGAAGATCCGTCAAAAGATTTTAACCGAAATCGTGATGGGCTCCCTGTTGAAAGGCAATAAAAGAGTATGAATGAAGAAATCGCAAGGTTGCTGTTTATGCTGTACCGGTTATGAAAACATGATTAAAAGATACAAAAACCTGAGAACCTTGCAAAAAACAATCTTTTAAGGAAAACGCTATGATGGAAATACAATGCCCCAATTGTAAGTATGAAGGAATCGGTAAGCATATTACCAGAGGTTCAGTTGCCGTGGAATTGGCACTATGGCTGCTATTTATGTTTCCGGGTTTAGTCTATTCATTCTGGAGGCTTTCAACCACAAAGCTGGTATGTCCTGAATGTGATTTCGAGAATGTAAGAAAAAAAGAAGAGACCAATGTAGTTTGTATGCCCGGAATGTTTGTCAAAATAATAGCAGGTATTATTGGTGCAATTTTTTTATTATATATTCTAAGTTTATTTGGTTTCGGCAAATGAAACAGAATTCGACACTGAATATAAAAAAGAGATAATTTCATCATTCCGAATGATGTTCATTCTTCCGGAAACCTTTATACTTTTTTCCGCTTTTGAAAGCCAGTTAAATTTAGTTTATAATATATGTAGAAGAAAGATTTCCTGGAAGGCAGTCAGGAGTGTGCAGGGGTAAAAGCTCAGCTATGACCCATCAATCCCCAGTAGCTAAGTTTTTGGTGCCTTCCAGGCGATATAATAAAAGGCTTATGTAGTTAAACCGCATAGTCATGTTTTTTAAAGCCGCTCACATATCAAACATAATCACGTAAAAAATCAATTCGGGATATAACCCCCAATAAATACTTGAGTTTTATTGACTGTTTTACTACTCTTATTAAATCTTTAGAAAGCAGTTTTCCTATTAATCTATCGGCTTAAATATTGAATACATTGCATGAAACAAAAGCTTACCGGATATATCAATAAATTAACAACAGTCCTCAAACCAGATATGTATTACAAACCTGTCCGGAAAGAGTATACAAGCCGTAAACTGCAACATTATGCATGCATTATTGCTATAGTTGCCAGCTTGATGCTGGGGTGTACCAAACCAGTCAAAATAAGTCAGGCAATATATTATAAAGGAGAGCTGGTATTAGGTTACCAGCCAAGGTCTAACCTTGTACAGGAACAAGCTACCCCCGACAAACCGAAATATCCGGTCATTGACGTACATACACATTTTTCAAGTGACTTATCCCCGGCTTTTCTGATTGAAAAGATGAATGAACTGGGGATTAGAGCCATCATCAATTTGAGCGGTGGGTATGGGACAAAGCTGGATCAAATGCTTGGGATATTCTCACGGTATAGCCCTAATCGATTGATAATTTTCTGTAATCTTGATTTTTCAAAGATAGATGATTCAGATTTTAGTGATCAGATGGTTTCATTTCTGAGTAGCGCACATGCAAAAGGGGCTAAGGGCCTGAAAATTTTTAAGAGCCTGGGATTGACCCAGAAAGATAAAACAGGTCAGATTGTTTCTATTGATGATGCCCGGCTCGATCCTGTCTGGGCCAAAGCGGGAGAACTCGGGATGCCGGTACTGATACACACAGCGGACCCGGTAGCCTTTTTTAAACCGGCTGATAGATTTAACGAACGTTTGATGCAGTTAAAAAGACATCCGGAATGGAGTTTTTATGGTGATGAATTTCCGGGACGTGAGACCATCATCGAACAACGAAATCGGGTGATTGCAAAACATCCCGATACGACCTTTATCGGAGCCCATGTCGGTAATAGTGCCGAAGATTTAACGGCCATTGGCAACCTGCTTGATTCCTGCCCGAATCTATATGTGGATATTGCCGGTAGAGTAGCAGAACTCGGACGGCAGCCTTACACCGCAAGAGAGTTTCTTATAAAATATCAGGATCGCATACTGTTCGGGACCGACCGTTATCCGGGTAAAACTGTTCAGCCAAGATATAAAATCTACTATCGATTCCTTCAAACACAGGATGAATACTTTGACTATTACGATCATCCTTTTCCGCCAACCGGTGAGTGGAAGATTTATGGAATATTTCTGCCTGATGAAGTTTTAGAGAAAATATATTTTAAGAATGCAGAAAGATTGCTTGGCTTGAAATAATGAAAGTCTTATCCCGTTCAGTGTTATGCTTCAAGGTTGATAGAGGTGATTTGATACCTTCATTCTTTTTGACAAAACAACATTCACAATATACACTTACAGCGTAGTTTCTGCAAATTTCGAGTTTTATTATGCATTCTCACAAAATTACAATTCTAATCTTTATAGCTTTCTTATTACATGCCACTTCAGGCACTTTTTCTTTGTATGCGAAGGAAGATATCATAAAGGGAAAACCTGCCTTACCTGGCAAAGCTTGCCAGACAAAACCTCTATTCGACTGGACTCCGCAGGAGAAATGGGTATGGAATCAAATTTGTAATGGAGAAATAGCAGATTTCAATGAGAGGGATAAAGAGTATGACAAAGTCTTTGATCCGAAAAACTATAAACGAAAGCCTAAAGGCCGGTTACTTACTCCTGAATTTCTTGAGACAATACTTATTCATGAACCTTTTTGTGGATCATTAACCCACCACGGTGTAAGAATCGTTGGTGCATGGTTCAAAGACACTATAGACCTGTCAGATGCAACTCTTGCTCACCCACTACGGTTGGAAAAGTCACGCTTTGACTCAGAATTATATTTACCATTTCTGAAAACCGATTGCGGAATTTCTCTGTATGGATCCTATTTCAATGACAAATTGCATATGAACTCGGTTAATATAAGTGGTTATCTTTATATGAAAGATGTGGCAGTGTTTAAGGCGGTAGATCTCATCGGTGCAGATATAGAGGGGCAATTTAATATGGATGGCTCTGAGTTTACTGACAAACTTATTATGGATTCATTACATGTTAGTGGATATCTTAAGATGCGTAATGCTGAATTCAGTTATGTAAGTCTTCTAAACGCCAGAATAGATAGTGCTCTGGAAATGGACGGTTCTAAATTTAGAGATAAGCTGCTTATGCAAAGATTAGAGGTTGGTAATAATTTATATATGCGGTATGGGGCAGAGTTTGAAGATGTAATTCTAAATCGCTCGAAAATAGGAGGGAATTTAGAGCTTACCGGCAGTACATTCAAATCAATTGATCTAACTGGCACTAGTATTAGTAAAGAATTCAGGCTTAGTTCCAAACATTTAGATAAAAGAACAGACGCGGGTCCTGCTAAATGGCAGGAAGAATCTAAATTGACACTTCTTAACACTAAAGTAGGAGTGCTGCAGGATTCCATAAGTTCATGGCCTAAATATTTAAAAGTGGAGCTTAACGGCTTCACCTATGGTAGGCTGGGTGATTTTATTGCAGATAATAATAAAGACCTTGCGAAGAGAGATATTACCTGGCTAAAAAAATGGTTGAATAAACAAAAAAAATATAGTCCTCAACCTTATGAACATCTTGCTAGTGTTTTGCTAAAATCAGGCCATGTAAGTATGGCAAATAGTATTCTTTATGATGGAAGAGAACGTAAGCGAAAGGAAATGGCTACATGGCGACAGTGGACTTATTTAAGTATACTGAATTATGTAATTGGTTATGGCTATGGACATCGTATCTTTAGAGCGCTCTACTTTGTTTTTGGTTTAGTTATAATAGGCGTACTTGTGCTTAGGGTTTCCAGACAATATTGTAAAAAAGATAGTAATAAAAAAGATTTAAAATATTGGGGTCTTGCGTATAGCATTGACATGCTTTTGCCAATAATACACCTCCGCAAACATCATTATGATAAGATTGAGATGCAAGGGTGGGTGAGGGTATACTTTTATGTACATCAAATACTAGGTTATGCCCTAGCTCTATTTGTTATTACTGGATTAACCGGGATAGTGAAGTAGGATTATCTCAGAAAAAGGTATTCATGAATTTGAGATTTGAAGTCTGTACACTGGCCAGCACCTGTTTCGCCAACCCTCTGTTCCTCTATGGCAGAGCGTAATTCGCAGGGTCTAAGCTACCCTGTCACATCATTCCCCTTTGACTGAATACCGTATACTATCAAGTTAGATTCCCGCTTTTGCGGGAATGATAATCTTAAACCTGTCATTTTTACCCGACGATTTCTCTGGCGGGCCCAACTTAATTGGGAATCTAATAATCATTGAATTTCCTATGCAGTAAATTAATTTGATGAATGAATATTTATTTAAAAAAAAACTTTTTTTCATACATTTTTAATGAGAAAATACAGATATATCTAAAACTACCATAACGGAGGCAATTATGTCTGTAAAATGTAGTAAAGGTTTCCTTCTAATTCTTGTTTTGCTTTTTATGCCATACAGCTTGCTTGCTGAAACCAGATACGAGAAAGCGACCTTTGCAGGTGGCTGCTTCTGGTGTATGGAACACCCATTTGAGGAATTGACAGGAGTGTCAGAGGTTTTGTCCGGTTATACAGGCGGGCGTAAAAAAAACCCCACGTATGAAGAGGTTTCGGCGGGAGCAACTTTTCATTACGAATCGGTGCAGATAACATACGATCCCTCTAAAATAAGTTATTCAAAACTGCTTGATACATTCTGGCGGCAGATAGACCCTACAGACCCTGGCGGCCAGTTCGTTGATAAAGGCATGCAATACAGGACCGCTGTTTTTTATCACAATGAAGAACAGAAACGCCTGGCAGAGGAATCGAAAGAGCAGTTGAACGAATCAGGAAGATTTGACGAAGAGATCGTCACAGAGATTATTGAAGCAACTCCATTTTATAAGGCAGAAGAATATCATCAGGACTTTTATAAAAAGAGCCCGCTAAGGTATAAGGCGTATAGAAGAGGCTCAGGCCGTGATAAATTCCTGGAAAGGATTTGGGGTAAAAAGATGAATATAGAACAGAGCAAAAATTATAAAGAATTTGATAAATCCACTAAAGCAGAACGGTTGAAAAAATTGAACCCTTTACAATATAAAGTGACTCAGGAGAGCGGTACGGAAAGACCATTCGATAATGAGTATTGGGACAATAAGAAGGAGGGAATTTACGTAGACATCGTATCCGGTGAACCGCTTTTCAGCTCACACGACAAGTTCGCTTCAGGAACCGGTTGGCCAAGTTTTACAAAACCGCTTGAATCTGAAAATTTTGTTGAAGTGGAAGACAGAACGTTCTTTATGAAGAGAATAGAGGTAAGAAGCAGGCATGCGGATTCTCACCTTGGGCATGTATTCGAAGATGGCCCTGAACCTACGGGTCTCCGCTACTGTATAAACTCTGCAGCTCTACGATTCATTTCCAAGGAGGATATGGAAAAAGAGGGATATGGTGAATATAGGAATCTTTTTGAATAAAAAAATGTTAGTTGAAAAAATGGGTATCCGTTTTCCTGCATCAAAATTGACAAACACGGGTATAGCTAATCTGAGTAAAATATTGGTGGCGTTGATGCTGGCAACCATCCTGTTTGGCTGCAGCACAACGGCACTTAATATTAAATCTTCCGGAGAACTAAGCGGCAAAAAATTACTTACCTGTCGATTTGTCTTCTATAATGACGATGTACATATCGAAAATGGTGAAGGATTTTCCGTATTTTTTAAAGAGAGAGAGGATGATAAACTCACAATGTTTCAGCCTGATGAGGAAGGATATGTATATATACCTGTAGATGAAGGCCAATATTATATTTCAAGGATTAAATTTAATAAACTCAACGGACATCTCCTTTTTCCTGTACATCAAGACTCCGGAATAAATGTTGATATTTCTGATACCGTTGTGAATTTAGGTACAATCCATATCAGTCTCCAACAAAATATTACTTCTAAAATTGCGTATGTATCAACTTATGGTTACCCCTATGCAGGTAAATTGATGCCTTCGTCACTAAAACCTGAGTTAAGTGTCACTCAAATCCCTGGCCGGGATATTGCTCAGCGTTATTTATTATTATCTAAACTTGACATATTACCCGAATCTATTCGAGATGAGGTTGTATATTTCTCAGAAGAGGTGGAAACTCCTTTTAGATAAGATACAGAGAACTGCAAATTAAAAGGTAATAATACTTGACATTAACAAGGTATTATATAGTATATCGCTTGTGTCATATATCAACATATTGTATATTACCTGCAGTTTCTCTACATTTAATATTATTATTGATATTGTAAAGTGTGAAAAAAAGCTATAATAAACAGTAGCGGATTTGTATGAATATAGAAAAACAGATATCTAAAGAGTTAAGACTAAATATAAAAAAGTACAAAAAGATTCTAAAAACTGCCAAAAAATTAGATACCAGATTACTAAAACTGAGGGAAAAGCGACCAACTATTTTGAAAAAATAGATAGGGAGGAAAGCTGTATGTCACATGAAATAAGTGAAGTTGATAATGGCAAAAATGGTAAACTTGCAATAACAAATATTAAAAAATCTCACTACCTGACCAGGCAAGGTAAGAGAGTGGCTAAAAATATTGTAAACGATACCATGTTACATGAAGCCAGAAAACGCAGTGAAGCACACGTGAATCAGATAGACGTTGAGACCCTGGTACAAAAAGGTCAAAAGAAAATTGAAGGGATTATGAATATGACTTCTATTCATAAGGATTTTAAAGAGAAGCTGAATGAGCAGATAACACAACCTGAGATAAAAAAGAAGGCTGATTTAATGTTTGATGAAATCCATGAAGAGGCAATAAAGAAGATCAGGAATTTAGATTAGCAGGATCAGGAATTTCAACAAAGAGACGAATAAAACAGCTGGCACTTTTTAAACTATCCCCCCTTCTATCCGGGAAAGCTTAACCTGGATAACTCCTCACTGAATACCGTTTTATTTTCAGCATAATCAATCGGGCACTCTACTAGAACCGGAACTTTCTCTTCAAACGACTTTTCCAGTGTTGGAAGAAGCTCATCCGCTGATTTAATTCTGTACCCCTTCGCACCGTAACTCTCGGCATATTTGACAAAGTCCGGGTTGCCTAAATCAAGACCGAACTCTTCATAACCGTGAATGTGCTGCTTCCATTTTATGAAGCCATAGGCATTGTCATTCAATACAAGGACAACCACATTCAAGCCAAGTCTTACAGCAGTTTCCAACTCTTGAGAATTCATCATGAAGCCGCCGTCACCGGCAACGGCAAGTACCCTCTTTTTCGGATGCACCAGCTTACCCGCCATCGCAGCAGGAAGTCCGGCACCCATAGTAGCCAGGGTGTTGTCCAGTAGAAAGGTACCTATATCATAGGTATCGTAATGACGGGAAAACCAGAGTTTATATATACCGTTATCCAGACTGAGAATGTCCTTATTCCTGAGCACCTTTCTGCAGTCAGCAACAATCCGGCGCGGCCTGAGAGGAAAGGCATCATCATGGGCACCCTCAGAAAATAGTTTAATATTCAATTCACTCTTTATACCCTCTTCATATCTCCCGTCATAATGGTAACCCTTCAGTTCCCTGCCCAACGCATCCAGAGAGGCTCCTATATCACCCCTGAGTTCCCAATCCGGATTATAAAACGCATCAGTCCTCGCAGCGTTAAAATTAATATGGAGAATTTTCTTGTCCACCCGGTGGTTCCATACACTGGGTGGATGCTCGCGTGTAGAATACCCTACTGTGATAACCAGATCAGCCCTGTCAACTACGCAGTGAACATAATCTTTTTTGTGAATACCAAATGCGTAAAGGCTGTTTTTGTGGCATGCATCGAGAACGCCTTTACCCAGTTGTGTATGAATGCCGTAAATATTGGTCTGATTACAGAATTTCCTTAGAGCGTCACGGATTGTATGTCTCTGGGCCCTGCTGGAAATAATAATAATAGGATGTTCTGCCTCCCTTATCATCTCTGCCGCTGTTACGATAGCTTTGTGGTCGGCAATTGGCCGTCTGAGCTTTATTACCTTCTGCGGCCGGGCAGAATCATCAACCTCCTCATGGGCAATATCCTCAGGCAATTCAATATGGCATGCTCCCTGCCTTTCCGTAGTCGCCACCTTGAAAGCCATTCGTACTTCCTTCGGAATTGAATTTGATCCTTTCACCTGCACCGCTCTCTTTGTAAGCGGCTCCATCATACTGACAACGTTCAATACCTGAAAATTTGCCTGCTCATTGTCACGGATCCCCTTCTGGCCAGTAATAGCCAGGAGAGGCATCCCTCCCAGCATTGCATGCGCAACACCTGTTACCAGATTAGTTGCACCCGGACCCAGTGTAGACATACAGACACCCACTTTACCGGTCAGTCTCCCGTATGCTGCGGCCATAAAAGCTGACGCCTGTTCATGACGGTTAATTATAACTTTTATATCTGACTTCCGCAGGCTTTCCATCAAGTGAAGGTTTTCCTCACCGGGTACGGCAAAGATGTACTCCACCCCTTCCTCTTTCAGACATTTTACAAAAAGATCAGATGCATTCATTACTAATATATATTAATTGCCTTAATGTTGACAAATTCCCTTAATCCATACTTTGAAAGCTCTCTGCCGATACCACTCTCCTTGATACCCCCAAAAGGCACACGCGGATCCGACTTTACAAATGAGTTAACAAATGCACAGCCGCACTCAAGCTGACTTGCAATCCTATTTCCCCGTTCATAATCACCCGTCCAGACACTTCCACCAAGGCCAAACTCGGTAGTATTTGCCACCGTTACGGCTTCTTCTTCATCCGCAACTACAATAATCGGTGCAACAGGGCCAAATACCTCTTCTTTAACAACCTTCATGTCCGCCGTAGTATTGGTAATAACAGTCGGCTCGTAAAAACACCCCTTACGCTCAGGACGCTTACCTCCAGTGAGGATGGCTGCACCTTTAGCCACAGCATCATTTACCTGATCCTCTATCTGCTCTACGGCCTCCCTGTTAACTAATGGTCCTATATGGGTTGTCTCCTCTGATGGGTCCCCACACACCCTCTGCTTCACGTTTTCAACAAATTTTTGAACAAACTCCTCCACAACAGATTCTATTACAATAAACCTCTTCGCAGCGACACAACTCTGACCGCAGTTCAAAAAACGTCCGGTTGTCGCCTGCTCCGCAGCATTATCAAGGTCTGCATCCTCCAGCACAATAAACGGATCAGAGCCCCCGAGCTCCAGTACCACCTTTTTAAGGTTCCTTCCTGCCAATTCACCAATCCTTTTTCCAGCTTCAGTGCTCCCGGTTAATGAAACTCCTGTAATAAGGCTGGATGATACAACCGATTCTACTGTTTTGTGATCGGCTATAACTGTACGAAAAATATTGTCCGGAAATCCGGCCTCCTTAAATGAATCCTCTATTGCCAGTGCACACCCGGTTACATTGCTGGCATGTTTAAGAAAAGAGCCATTACCGGCTAAGAGCGTAGGAATGGCGAACCTGAATACCTGCCAGAAAGGAAAGTTCCACGGCATAACGGAGAATATAACACCTAATGGCTGGTACACTATGCGATGCTCCCTACCGCCCGCCTCCACAATCTCATCCTGCAGCCACTCTTCACCCTTCTCTGTATAAAATTCTGCCGTTCTTGCGCATTTTTCAACCTCGGCTCTTGCATCTGTAACTGGCTTACCCATCTCATCCGTTATTAATTGAGCATACCGTTCTTTATTCTTCCTGAGAACTTCCGCAAGCCTGGTAAAATAGACTCCCCTCTGTTTTACTGACAGTTTCCGCCACTCCAGGAAGGCCCTGTGCGCCTCTTCAAGGGCCGACATAACCTCACTCTCAGACATATGATTATATGTTCTTATCACCTCTTCTGTTGCCGGATTGATTGTTTTAATCATCATTTAATTTAAATTAATAAAATAATTCTGTACTGTATCTTCAAGAAAGACCACGAAATAATAAACAAAAAATAGTAGTAAAATGTTAAATGGAAATCAAGCTATTTCCATTAAGTATATCTATATCAGCAGTAACATCATGAACCACGAATCATCGAAGCATCTTAAAAAGAGACATAAGCTTTAAGATACAGAACATAATATCATGCCTTGTCAAGTTAAAATTACTCTTGCAGTACATACATGAGTATGGTTAGATTGAATGATTAAAGCTGAAACAAATTTATCCATGGAATCCCCCTTCCCTCTTTCTGCTGGAGAGGCCAAGGGGGATTTCAGTTTAGAATAAAATGCTGAAAAAATCCCTTTTGGGAGTAAGGAAAATGCATGAGCATTGATGACCTTTCAAAGCTGCATATAGACAGAACGAAACAACAGACACAGCTTAAAACACGAAGAAAACATCTTATTTTGATTATAGTTCTGACAGTATCTGCCGCTTTAGGAATTTTATATGGGACCGGTATATTGAAACCTGCTGTCAAGGTGGAGATTTCCAATGTGACTACAATATATCCCTCTCAAACGTTTACACTACTGAACGCCAGTGGTTACGTAGTAGCCCAGCGCAAGTCCGCTGTCTCCTCAAAAATTACCAGCTGGCTTGATGCTCTACTTGTTGAGGAAGGAAGTATTGTAAAAAAAGGAGAAATTATTGCTACACTGGAAAACAAGGACGTTATGGCTGCTCTTGAAAAAGCAAAGGCCAATATAGAAGTTGCCCGTTTTGAGCTGGAACAGGCAGAGGCTGAACTTACCGAGGCAGTCCTTGCTTTTAACCGTATTAACGACTTACTGGAAGATGAAGTTGCTTCCCAATCCGAATACGATGTCGCTGAGGCCAGACATAAAAGTGCTATTGCTACTGTTGCTGCTAAAAAAGCAGCTCTGCAGGCGTCTAGATCAGCACTAAATGAAGCCGAGGTTAACCTTGAATATACCTATTTGCGTGCACCATTTGATGCCGTTGTTCTGACAAAAAACGCGGATGTGGGTGATATCGTAACACCTGTGGGTGCAGCAACAAACGCCCGTGCTTCTGTGGTAACAATTGCAGATATGAATTCACTACAGGTAGAAGTAGATGTTTCCGAATCAAATATCGAACAGGTCAAAACAGGTCAACCTTGTGAGATTCAACTGGATGCATTACCGGATAAACGATTTCACGGAAAAGTTCACATGATCGTACCTACTGCCGACAGGAGCAAGGCATCGGTACTTGTCAAGGTAGCATTTATAGATAAAGACTCCAGCATCCTTCCGGAAATGAGCGCCAAGGTAGCATTTCTCAAACGAGAGGTTACAGAACAAGAGCATATCTCTATTAAGGCAGTACCTGTTTCTGCTGTAGTCACAAACAATGGGCATGATTCAGTTTATGTCCTTGCGGGTGATCGTGTAAAGGAAATGAGAATTAATACCGGCAGAAGACTCGATAATATGGTCGAAATTATTTCCGGACTGGAAGCAGGAGACAGAATAGTGTTGTCACCTCCGGATAAAATAAAAGATGGGAAAAAAGTAAAAATTATTGAGAAATAAATGCAAAACGAAGAGCTGATTGTATCTATAAATAACGTATACAAGTCATATCACAGGGATAGTCAGACTATACGTGTACTGGAGAATATTTCACTGGAATTAAGGAAAGGTTCTTTTCTTGCTCTTATGGGCCCTTCAGGTTCCGGCAAAAGCACACTGCTTAACCTGATTGCAGGATTAGACCATGTGGATCAAGGTACGATTGAAATAAACGGGGTGAGCATTACAACACTTTCCGAAACAGATCTCGCTCGCTGGCGTTCATTTAACGTGGGTTTTATTTTTCAATTCTATAATCTTATTCCGGTACTCAATGCTTTTGAGAATGTTGAATTACCACTCCTCCTGACAGGCCTTTCCAAACGTGAACGACAGGACCATGTTTCTGCAGCCCTGAGTGTAGTTAATATGGAAGACCGTATCGGTCACTACCCAAGCCAGCTCTCAGGTGGCCAGCAGCAGCGCGTTGCTATCGCCAGGGCAATCGTTACAGATCCAACTATTTTAGTAGCGGATGAACCAACAGGTGATCTCGACAGAACATCTGCAGAGAATGTTCTCGATCTTATGGACCGCCTGAATCGTGACATGGGAAAGACCATTATTATGGTAACCCATGACCCATGGGCAGGAAAACGGGCGCACTATATGGAACATCTTGATAAAGGCGTGCTCACTCATGATCTTTAAGGTCCTTTTTCGAAATGCTTTTCGTCATAAGCTGCGTACATTTCTTACCGTATGTGGAATGGCAGTAGCTATCCTTTCATTTGGATTGCTCCGTACGGTAATTGATGCGTGGTACGTTGGAGTTGAGGCCTCTTCTTCGACACGCCTTGTAACAAGGAACTCAATCTCCCTCGTCTTCCGACTACCTCTCTCCTATAGAGACACGATACGTCGTGTCGATGGTGTTGAAATTGTATCTTACGGCAACTGGTTCGGTGGATATTATATCGACGAGAAGGATTTTTTTGCCAACTTTGCCGTTGAACCGAAGAGCTATCTTGAGCTCTATCCTGAATATGTGATCCCCGATGACCAGAGGTTAAAGTTCATAAGTGATAGAAAAGGGTGTCTGGTGGGGAAAAAACTGGCAGATCGTTTCGGATGGAATGTCGGAGATATCATAACGCTTACCGGAACCATCTTTCCGGGTAAATGGGATTTTGTCTTACGTGGCATTTACGAAGGAAGAGATAAGAATATAGACGAAACACTATTCTTTTTCCACTGGAACTATCTCAATGAATCATTAAAAAAAAATAAGTCCACATCGGCAGACCATGTAGGTTTCTATCTTATTGGCATAGAAAATCCGTATATTGCGGCCGAAACATCAGAAGCCATAGACATTTCCTTCAAGAATTCACTTGCAGAGAGCCTTACCGAAACAGAAAAGGAATTTCAGCTGGGCTTCGTTGCCATGAGCGAAGCCATTATCAAGGCCATTCAACTTATTTCTCTTGTTGTTATATTCATTATCCTTATTGTAGTAGCCAATACCATGGGTATGTCTGTACGTGAAAGGATCGGGGAATACGCCGTATTTAAAACCCTGGGTTTTCGAGCTCGACAAATCACTTTTCTCATTATGGGGGAATCAATGGTGATAACGGTCATTGGCGGAATCGCCGGTGTTATCCTGACTTTTCCCGCAGCCAGGGGCTTTTCGCTGGCCGTGGGTAAATACTTTCCTGTATTTAATATAACATGGGAAACAATGTATCTGGATATGGCAGTTACCTTAACTGTAGGGCTTTTAGCAGGAATTTTTCCTGCATATAGAGCTGTTACCGTTCGGATTGCCGAAGGGTTGAGGAGGATTGGATAGGTGAATATTCTGTTTTTCTACAGCCTGCGTAATCTCCTCACAAGGCGTTTAACCACAATCCTTACCGCATTGGGCATGGCGCTTGTGGTCTTCGTTTTCGCGTCTATCATTATGCTTGCAGAAGGGCTGAAGAAAACCCTCGTAGAAACAGGATCGAGTGACAACGTGGTTATTCTCAGAAAGTCTGCAGAGACAGAGGTGCAGAGCAGGATAGACAGACACCAGGCATCCATTCTTGAAACCCTGCCGGAAATAGCTCTTGGTGAGGATGGGCAGAGACTGATTGCGAAAGAGCTGCTGGTACTCATCACAATGCAGAAGAAAAACAGCGATGGTATTGCTAATGTGATTATTCGGGGAATAGATAAACACTCACTTTCTTTACGGCCCCAGGTAAAATTGATTGCCGGGCGCTTGCCAAGATGGGGCACATCTGAGATAGTAGTCGGACAGAGTGTGGCAAAACGCTTTAAAAATGCCAATTTACAACAGACACTTTTATTTGCCATGCGATCATGGAACATAGTCGGTATCTTCGATGCCGGAGAGACGGGATTCAGCTCAGAAATCTGGGGAGACGCGAACCAGCTTATGCAGTCATTCAGGAGGCAGACCTATTCTTCTGTCATTTTTCGGTTACGTTATTCTAATCTTTTTCAAGGATTAAAGGAGTCTATTTCAAAGGATCCCCGGTTAACCCTGAGTATACTTCGGGAGAAGAATTATTACCTGAAACAGTCAGAAACAATGGCCACTTTCCTGCGTATACTCGGTATTTCGTTAACGCTCATTTTCTCCATAGGTGCAGTGGTCGGAGCCATGATAACAATGTTTGCGGCTGTGGCTAACCGTACAGCGGAAATTGGTACACTACGTGCCCTTGGTTTTCAACGCAAGAGTATTCTCTTCGCATTCCTCCTGGAATCACTTTTCCTCGGTCTTTTTGGAGGATGTACCGGTCTCATTTTTGCTTCATTACTTCAGCTTATAACAGTTTCCACAATGAACTTTCAAACCTTTTCAGAACTCGCATTCAGTTTTTCTATTACACCCGGAATTATCATCAAGTCCATGACGTTCTCAATCTTCATGGGTTTTGCAGGAGGACTTCTTCCTGCCTTCCGAGCATCACGCATGAACATTGTCGATTCGCTTAGGGAAGTTTGAGAAAGAATACTCAATAATTTATCTCTTTGCTTAGCTTGACATTCATAACCTCTCTTTTACCTTGACTTCATAATTACATAGATTTACTATTAAGAATTACATATTAATTAAAAACCCGCTTAAAGGTGCTATTTTATGAAAATATTTTATTTCGTTTTCTTTCTGCTGCTCTGTCAATGTACCGTAGTCACTGGAATAATTACTGCGGAAACTGTTGACAATGACAATAAATCATTACTGGTAGATACAAAGTGTTCAAAATGTCACACGATAAAGCGTGTTTTTATCCACGCAAGGACAGAGGAAGAGTGGCACACCGTTATTGAAAAAATGATGAGTAAAGTTCCTGGATGGATCAGCCCGGAAGATGCGAAGAAGATCTTTACAGAAATTAATACCCACTGGCAGGAACGTGTACAGGAAATGACCGCGGAGAGAAAGGATTATGCTGATAACAGATTACTGTTCCTTGACCGCTGCATAATGTGTCATCCTGCAAATCGTATATTGAAGGAGAACAGGTCTTCCGAAGAGTGGAAGGAAACTGTAGATAGGATGCGCACTGAATCCGGTGGATACATAACTGAAGAGGACGCAGCCCGCATAGCAGCATTTCTTTCTGAAAGATCAGGAGTCTTAAAGGAAGACGCCGGAAGTGAATTATTTGTAGCCAAATGTCTAGTATGCCACCCTCCAGGTGAAAAAATTCTTTTGGAAAAACACACTAAAGCAGAATGGGAAGAAATTGTCAAGGACAGACAGCAATTTGCAAAAAATGCAACTCCGAGAATCAGAATAGGATCTGAGGAAGCGGCAGTGATTGTTGAGCTGCTTGTAAAAACGCAAGGACCGGAACCTGATAGAAGCTCACCATAGAGTCTTAATTGATAAAAATATTCGCTAATGCTTCTTTCATTTATTATATTTGTGATAAAAAACCGGTATGGATAACTTAGCACTCAAGCCAGATGACAGAGTATTAATTCTCGGGGGAACCGGCTTTATAGGCAGAAGGCTGGTTTCCGAACTTACCGGGAAAAACATCAGGCTGAAGCTGCTTGTACGTAACCCGTCAAGAGTGCCTGCCAATATTCTGAAAAACAGAGATATTGAAATTGTAAAGGGTGACATAGTCATTGGAGATGGACTTGGAGAAGCTGTCCGTGGAATTCATACTGCATACTACCTTGTTCACTCCATGGGCGGCAAGAGTATATTTAAAAGTACCGAATTCGCCCGGATGGATAAAGAAGCTGCCGAAAATTTTATAAAAGCTGCAGATACAGCAGGAATTAAAAGGGTGATTTACCTTGGAGGCCTTGGAGAGACCGGAAAAGATCTTTCGGAACATCTCAGAAGCAGAGAAGAGGTCGCCGAAATACTTTCGTCTGGAAAGCTTAAGGCTACAATACTTCGTGCGGCCGTAATTATAGGGGCAAAAGGTGCGTCTTATGTTATGCTGAAATATTTAGTAGAACGCCTGCCTGTTATGATATGTCCAAAATGGATAGATACTAAGATTCAGCCGATTGCGGTAAAGGATGTACTGGCATACCTTACAGGATGCCTGCTTAATCCGGACACAGCAGGTAAAAAATTTGATATCGGTGGGCCTGAGGTCCTTACCTACAGGGAGATGATGCAGCAGTATACAGATGCCGTAGGAATTCCCAGAAGGATTATTTTTCGTGCACCTGTTTTGTCACCCCGTCTTGCCGCCTACTGGGTGGACCTTGTTACTCCGGTACCCTCAGGGATAGCACATCCTCTGATAGAAGGATTGAAAAACGAGGTGATATGTCTTGATGACAGTATTACGAAATATATTCCTATAGAAAGAACACCATTTAAGGACGCGGTAAAAATTGCAGTTTCCAAAGAAAAGAAAAATTAAACAAATGGTAGTAATCATTGCAGGACGGAACCTGATTGAGTTATCAGCATAATAATTATTTATGACAAGGATCTCATTATTTTTTATGGAATTTGAACTTTTTTTATTAAGAAAGGCTGGATGTTATGTACAAAAAATTAGCTATACTAATGGTCTTTTTGGCTATATGTCTTACGGTTGAAGTCAGAGCAGAAGAGTCTGGCACTGCACCTGCTGAACAGAAAGAGGAAAAGAGTGAACTGGCAAAATTGTTGTCTTATGTGGATGAGGATTATAAAGCTCTTCGGGCTTTATCAGGATATACCAAATACAAAAAAGAGGACTGGAAACTAATCAAGCAGTCAGGAGAAAATATCTTAAAAGTAGCAAAGGTATTAAGAAGGGATTATGCAAGGCCGGAAGACCGGAGATATGAACAACTGATGAAAAAGATGCAGGACTCTGCAAATGCATTAGTTAAGCTGGCAGAAGATGATAAGAAACCCGGTGCTGTTGAAGATGCACAATGGCACGTAAGAAATTTACGACAGTCATGCTCGCTGTGTCATAAACATCTGGACATTCATATCTACCCTCAATTGTTCAAGGGGAAAAAATCAGAGATAAAAGCAAAAAGATTGAAGGAGTAGTTTTCTATAACAACTAAATAGAGAAGGATTTACCAGGATACTTATTTTCCGGCCTTTTCCATATTATTAATCCCTGCGGTTGTAAAAGGCTGAAAATTAGTAGCGGTGTACACATTTCTGCTAATCTATGAATGATTGTTGAAGGATGTTTTATTCACAAATTTTACGTTGATAAATAATAGATTTTTGTAATAGTCTTTTACTCTTCCACTTGGATACCATTTCCTTTGAAGTGTTCAAGCACTTCTCTTAATTGCTCTTCCGTACAATCTTCAATCTGGTAAACGTCTTTTACTCCATCCCTGAACAGTAAGAGGAGATGGTCTTTATCATCCTTATAGACGCTTTTAAGATACTCACTGGAGAGCCATGGTGTGATTATTTCCATAAAATCATTTAAACTACACGTCTTCATTTAAGCAGCTCCTTCCATTAATTAATGACTAAGCATATAAAACCAGAATATCTATTTTTTCGGCGTTCAAATCATATTTTATACTTTATTAACTTCCTATCAATAATTAAATTATGTAAAATGAATAGTATATATACTTGAAATTCTACAGTTCAGACATTTTGTAAAAACCAATGTTAAACAAAAAACTATTATTTATTGCGGCAATTGTTGTATTGAGCATGGGATGCCGTTCGGTTGCAAATACTGTTAAGAGCGACAGGCTGAGGAACTTTCCTGCTGAAATAAGCACAGGGGATATTATTCATATCGCAACAGGTGAGAAGATAACATTTTCACAACTTGCCGATTCTTTTGACGGTGCAAGGATAATCTATGTAGGAGAGATTCACTCAAACAGGGAATCTCATGAATTAGAGCTGCAGGTTCTTAAGGAGTTTTATAAGAGAAGCGATGGTAATTTAGCGGTTGGAATGGAGATGTTTAAGAGACCGCATCAGGACATTCTGGATAAATGGACATCCGGTGAGATCAGTGAGAAAGACCTGCTTTATTCAACCGACTGGGATTACGAGTGGGGATATGACTATAGTCATTACAAAGAAATTATGGACTTTATTCGTGACAATAAGATCCCGGTTGTTGCACTGAATATTACAAAAGGATTCGGTAAAACAATAAGGAAAAAGGGGATTGAAGGTTTGAGTGAAGAGGAGAGAAAAACTCTGCCTGAAATTGACACTACAGACGTCTACCACAGAAGGTACCTGGAAAGGATATTACAGAGCCACGGCCATGGCGATACAGATATGAGTGGCCTCTTTGAGAAATTTTATCTGGTACAGTGTGTCTGGGAAGATGTTATGGCCGATAGTATAACCAGATATCTATCCTCTCCAGAGGCAAAAGACAAAAAGTTTCTGGTTTTCGTAGGAGGGGGTCATATCATTTATCATTTTGGTGTTCCAAAAAGAGTTTACCGGGCCAACCGTCTCCCCTATCTAACTATTCAATCCTATGAGAAGAGACCTCTTAATCCGGAAAATGACCACCCACTGTTTGCAGGGGATATACCCCTTCAGCCGGCAGATTATGTGAAGGTTATTCAGCTGCCCAAACCGGAGGGAACCAAGATAGTGCTGGGAGTAATGATTCGAAATATGACTGAAGGAGAAACAGAAGAGGAGAGTAGCAGCAAAGATGAAAAGGAGCAGGAATATAAGGTTGTTATGGACAGCGTACGAGAAGACAGTCCTGCCGGAAAGGCCGGTCTGCAGGCAGGTGATATTATTCTTTCAATGGACGGTGAGACGGTAAACAGGGTATTTGATGTAATCTATCATGTTCGACAGAAAAAGGATGGAGACACCTGCAGAATTGAAATACTGCGCGGGAAAGAAGAAATTACGGTAGACGTAACCTTCTTTGAAACAAAAATACATTGATGAGAATCATTCAACATAACAAGCAGAAATAGACACTGTTTTTAGAAACCGAAGATGAACCTTACAGACAAGACAATAAAGACCATCAAAGCAACGGCACCTATAATTGAGCAAAATACGGCAGAGTTGACAAAGAAGTTTTATCCGTTTCTGTTCACTCGTAATCCTACGATAAAAATCTTTTTCAACCGGGAGCATGTGCGTAACGGTACACTGCCACGAGCAGTGACTGCGTCAATTATAGAGTATGCCAATAACATCGATAATCTTGACGCAATTAAACCGCTTATAAATGATATAGCGGAAAAACACGCTTCATTGAACATTAAGCCTGTACAATACTCTGTTGTTATTAAATGCATGTTGGAAGTGATTGGAAAGTCACTTGGAACTAAAGGGACCCATGCGGCAAAGAGAGCCTGGGAAGAGGCTCTTGAAAATCTTGCAAATATTATCATTGAAGCTGAAACCAGAAAATACGAAGAGACATTGGCAAAAGAGGGTGGTTGGAAAGGTTACAAAAAATTTATCATCACTGACAAAGTAAATGAAAGTAATTTAATAACCTCATTCTACCTTAAGCCGGCAGACGGTAGGACAATTGTAACCAGTAAAGCAGGCCAGTATATCAGTATTATGCTGGAGTTACCTGAAAAAGGAACTGTTTTTCGCAACTATTCACTCTCAAGCAGCCCGAATAGTAACTACTATCGAATTTCAGTAAAACGGGAAGAAAACGGCCTGGTATCAAATTACCTCCACGATACGCTTTGTCAGGGAGACAAAGTGAGTGTAAACCCCCCTTACGGCCTTTTATGTCTTAACGAAACAGATAAGCCGGCGGTACTTATCAGTGGAGGTGTCGGGATAACCCCGATGATGAGTATCTTACAGAATGCTGCTGATCAAAAGCTAACCAGACAGGTATACTTTATTCATGGAACACGTAACCAGGGTACACACGCATTCAAGAATGATGTTGTAACTCTTACAGCAGATCACAAGAATTTTTGCCACCATTTTTTTTATTCCAGAAATTCGGTAAAGTCTGTTGATACTGCACCTGGAAGAATTACTATGAACTCGGTAAAAGAGATTGTAAACCATCAAAAAGACGCGGAGTTTTATCTCTGCGGCCCGGCACAAATGATGAGAGATTTATACCTGGAATTAATTAATTGGGGTGTCACTCCAAACAATATTATCTATGAATATTTTGGCCCTAAAAGGGATATTACCGGATGAATCAATATAGGTTAAGTTTATAGAAGAGAGAAAAATGAAATGTAAAGATAAACTAATTCAGTATAAGGAGGTGTTACTATGAAAGTAGCAGTAACCGGTTCATCAGGACTTATAGGTACCAGCCTGGTATCATTTTTATCAAAGAAGGATGTTGCTGTCTGTAAAATTGTACGTGAAAACCCAAAAGATGATGATATTTCCTGGAAACCAGAAGGTGGAGATTGGGATTCTGCTTTCTCCGGAGGTATTGACGGAATTGTCCACCTGGCGGGCGAAAACATTGCATTAGGGAAATGGACCAAGTCTAAAAAGGAAAAAATCAGAAAGAGTCGAATTGAAGGGACCAAGAGACTTTGCGAGCATATCTTAAAACTACCTACACCCCCTTCTGTCTTTGTCTGTGCATCAGCAATAGGCTACTATGGTGACAGAGGTATGGAGTTCTTGAATGAAAGCAGTTCAAGAGGAAGCGGATTCCTGCCGGATGTATGCCTCGGCTGGGAAGAAGCAGCAAATAAAGTCTCGGATGCTGGAATCAGGGTTGTTAATGTAAGGTTTGGTATAGTTCTCAGCAAAAATGGCGGCGCCCTGGCAAAAATGCTGACTCCTTTTAAGATAGGAATGGGAGGTAAAGTTGGTAGCGGCACACAGTACATGAGCTGGGTAGCCATGGACGATGTTACGGGCGCAATTTATCACGCATTGACAACCGACTTGCTGAAAGGGCCGGTAAATGTAACGGCTCCAAACCCGGTAACAAATAAGGAGTTCACCAATACGCTTGGGAAGGTGCTAAACAGGTTGACCGTAATGCCAATGCCTGCCTTTGCTGCCAGGCTTGCATTTGGAGAGATGGCAAATGATCTGCTACTCGCAAGTACGAGGGTTGCGCCAAAGAGGCTCTCAGATTCCGGATATGAATTTCAATATACTGAACTAGAATCTGCCCTAAAGCATATTTTAAATACAGAGTAACAGGCAGTAGCCTTTTACTCTGTATCTATAAGCAGTTGTTCGATTCTTTTTTTTACTTTCTTGCTGTCAGGTCTGGTCATTGGTGCGAAACGGTCAACGATACTTCCGGCACGGTCAACAAGGAACTTTGTAAAGTTCCATTTAATAGTGCCGGAAAATCCGGGATTTGTATCCTTAGTAGTCAGAAATTCATATAAGGGAGATATGTTATTTCCTTTAACAGAGATTTTGGAAAACAGTGGAAAAGAGACGTCATACTTTAGAGAGCAGAACTGTTTTATCTCACTGTTTGTCCCTGGTTCCTGGCTCAAAAAATTATTTGCGGGAAATCCCAGGACGAAAAATCCGTTCTCCTTAAACTCCTGATACAACTTCTGAAGTCCCTTATATTGGGGCGTAAAACCACATTTACTTGCAACATTTACTATCAGTAAAACCTTATTTCTGAATATTTCAAAGGCGACAGGATTACTATCAATATCATTCATCGTAAACTCATAAATTGACCTTTCCTTCATTCTAAAATATCCATTCAATTTTCAGTGAATATAAACCATAAAAAGTATATTTTATGTATTTTCATTAATCAAGATTAAAAGAGATACTGAAATGAATAAAGAGAGGCTTTAACCATAAATGCCAACCCATATCTCCCTGAAAAAGTGAAATATTTACTGTAGCAATAACAATCAGGTTGCTATATATTTAACATTATCTGTATGACCTGATAATAGGGAAAAAGGAAAGACATAAATGAAATCTTCACTGATAATTTCTGTTTTTATTCTAGTGACTATTACCATCACCGCTTCATGCAGAAAACCTGATGAAGTGGAAATTGACGATACAAAAGAATATACACTGCTTCAGGACGATCTGGCACGGTCAATGAAAAAAGCATCTCTTGTTATGAGGAGATTGTCACGGGCTGTAAAGAATAACGACTGGGTTGAAATTGATATGTGGACACAAGAGATTAAAGACGGTATCGGCTTCACTTGTGTAACACAATATATGAGGGAGAAAAATGATATTTCATTAAGATTTATCATGTTAAGTAATCAATTTAACAGCGCTCTAAACAAATTAATGTTAGCCAGTAAAAAACATTATTCCGAGAGAGCAAATTTAGAATTTAACAATTTAGTATATTCGTGTGACGCGTGTCATGAAAGTTTTAATAAAGACGCGGAAGGCAAGCTGGATTTTAGTAATGCAGGAGAAGAATAGATGACAGGAGACAAATTACAGCAGAGTTATGAAGACGTACCTTACGCCCATTTGAGCTACCCTCAGACGCATCCCGACAGGTTGGGAATGCTGGCGACAATTATGGGAATGCAGCCTGCACCAGTAACTGACTGCAGGGTGCTTGAGTTGGGATGTGCCGTGGGAGGGAATATAATACCTATGGCATACGGACTGCCGGGAAGCAGATTTCTGGGTATAGATTTCTCCCCCGGCCAGATAAAGGCCGGAAAAAAAGCTGTTGACAGCCTGGGGCTGGATAACATAAATCTAATGCAGGCCGATATATTGTCTTTAAGCGAAGACATTGGTAAATTCGACTATATCATCGCGCACGGTGTTTATTCATGGACCCCAGAGCCTGTTCGCAACCGGCTTATGGAAATCAGTAAAGAGAATCTGTCACCGGACGGAATAGTATATATCAGTTTCAACGCATTTCCCGGTTGGCGCATGCAGGGTATAATGCGGGACATGATGATGTACCATACTCGAAATATAGAGAAACCCAGTGACAGGCTGGCAAAAGCTCAGGAGCTGATTAGCTTTATGGCAAAATCTGTAAATGTCAAAGATCAGTACGGCGTATTCCTCAACGCTTATACCAGTCTACTGAATGTGTATAATCAGTTTGACATTCAAAGACGCCGGAACACTAAGGAAGATGAATTCGGCCTCCTGCATGATGATCTGGAAGAGGTTAACGACGCATTTTATTTTCATGAGGTTGTGGAACACGCATCCCGGCATGGACTACAGTATTTGATAGATGCAGATTTCTCAAAATCCATGATCAGCAATATGAAACAGGAGACAGCAGAGACATTACTCAATATGAGCGGAGATGTAGTTGCATTGGAACAATATATGGATTTCCTGCGCAATTGTAATTTCCGCCAGATATTGCTCTGTCATAAAGAGATAAACGTTAATCGGCTTGTAAAGGGAAGCAAATCCTGGCTTTCAAAGTTATACGCTGCCAGCCATACTCAGCCGGTAATAGACAATGTAAACATTCCGGATAGCAGCAGGCTTACATTACAAAGCGCATCTGGCGCTGAATTCTCAACTGATCATCATGTTACTAAGGCGGCACTCACATACCTGTTTCACATTTCACCTAAATCTATTTCTCTTGCAGAATTGCTGGACGAAGTAGTGCATGGCGTGTACGATAACGAATCGGCCTCTCCAGATAAAACTGCTATCGAAAATGAGACACTTATTTTATTGGATAATCTTCTTAAAGCCTTTTCTGTTAATATAAAGCTGGTTGAATTGCGGTTTTATGAACCCAGTTACACAATAACGGCAAGTGAAAAACCTCAGGCGAGCAGAATGGCAAGATGGCAGGCAGAGCAGGGACTTACCAGGGTAACAAATCTGCGTCATGAAATGCTGGACCTTTTGCATTTAAGCGGATTTCTATTACCCTATCTGAACGGAAAAAATGACCGTAACGCATTGTTGAAAATCATGCGTGATCTCGTACAAAATGAGGCGGTAACCTTTACAGATAAAGATGGACAAGCAGCTGATGCAGAAACCATTAACAAGATATTAAAGCAGGAACTGGAAAAGAACCTGCAGTGGCTGGGTAAAGTAGCGCTGCTGGAGTCATAAGCAAATACTAACAGTAAATTCAACATAATTATCAACAGGAAGAAATCCACAATTTAAGGATTTATGTATGTTATATAGAAAACCGGCAATTCAACTCGTAGTTTTAATACTGTTAATCGGCTTACCAGGTTATTCATTTTCTTCTCCAAATGAAGTGGAAACATACACACAGCAATGTAAAACCTTCTTAAACCGGCATTCCGGAGAATTAAAAGATGAATCCTTTGAAAAACTGCTGGGGTACATTGGCAACGCACAGATTTGTAAAATAGAAAGGATATACAATAAGCTTACAGAAGAAGAGAAGAACAGGTTAAAAGAGGTATTAATAAATATTGAAGATATAGAAAAAAGATTGTCCAGGGAGAAACTCGAACGTATTAAGGAATCCATCGCTGCAATAATGCCGGCTATAGAAAATGAGATGCTGATAGAGCGGTCAAAAAATGAATTAAAGCAGCTGGATATTCTGCTCAGAGAGAAATGGAACGGAATGCTTAAAGCATTGGAACAGGATGATATTGATAAAGCGGTAAGCTACTTTCATCATACTTCAAGTGACAGGTACAGAAAACTATTTAAAACGTTGAAACCTGACGGCAGGAGAAGAATAAGCAGGGATCTAGCAAATATTCAAATAGTAGAAGTGGTAACGAATACCGCAATATATGAAATTACAAGTGAATTGAAAGGAGAAAAGACTGCCTTTCAATTGGCATTTGTAAAAGACTTACATGGAAAATGGGTAATCAAGTCGTTCTAGGAATTAAACATGGAAAAGGAAAAAATTCTATCTAATATTGAATCAGCAGTATCTCTATCAGATCATGAAGCAGTTACCGTCCTGTGGACAGCACTGACAAAGGCAGCAGATCTCATAAAAGATGCTGGTGAAGGTAAAAACAGTATGCAAAGAATAACACTGCTGGTAAAAAAACTTTCCGAGAGGCAGATTAAAACTTTATTGAAGAATACATCCGTTGACTCATTGGTCTTTCTTGACCCACCACTGGAAACCATACTTACTGACCCCGAAGGGACACCGGATGAAGATTCAACTATGAGAGCGATAGGAAAGCTGAGATCATCAAGAGACTCTGATCCGGAAGAATCATTGATAAATTTAGTAAGAATTCTGGAAAAAATACACTCTCACGTTTCTCAATCAGAACCGATACCTCACGAAAAAGAAATTTTATCCATAACCTTTAAAATACTCTATTTACTTTGTATGTTGGCAATTGTAAAGCTCGATTAATATCTATCAGTCACAAAATCAGGAGAGAACAGAATGACAGACAAAAAGGATGACCTGGCAGGTCCGGGAATTGGAGATTATAAAGAGCTGGAAAAAGTACTTCCACAGGATTATGATTCTCTGCTGACCCCAAGGGAAACGCAAAAGGCGATCTTTGCAATTAAAAATTACATCGAACATAATCTATGCAGAGAACTCAATCTCATGATGGCAACAGTACCTCTTATCGTAGACAATAAGAGCGGTGTAAATGATATGCTGGACCGTGATGGTTCACGTATGCCGGTTCAGTTTCATATCACAAATGACTTGGACAAGAATCCTGTAGATGCTCAGATTGTACAGGCTGCAACCAAGTGGAAACGTGTTGCACTGAAGGAATTCAGCTGTGAGGTGGGTGAGGGTATCTGCACGGATATGAGGGCTGTACGCAAAGACTATTTCCTGGACCACGACCACAGTGCCTATGTGGACCAATGGGACTGGGAGCAGGTGATTACCGCAGAGCATAGAACGCTTGAGTACCTGAAGGAAATAGTCAGGAAGATATGGATAGTTCTCAAAGGTGCTGAATCTCATGTACAGAATATATTCCCGAAGTTGAAGACTGACAATTATCCTGACATGCCGGATGAGATTACGTTTCTCCACGCTGAAGAGATCCTTGACATGTATCCGGACCTTCCTCGTAAGGCGCGTGAAACAGAAGTGTTGAAAAAACATCCTGCAATCTTTATCATTGGAATAGGCTGGCCTCTCTCAGACGGTTATCCTCATGAAATGCGTGCGGCGGATTACGATGACTGGGTCACGGAAACTGTCTCTGAAACGGGGAAGCCCACGCACGGCCTTAACGGTGATATTCTGGTCTGGAACCCTGTTACAGAACGCCGTCACGAACTGACGTCTATGGGTATACGGGTCACCAGAGATACCCTGAAAAAACAGCTTGAAATGAGCGGACAGCTTGATTTCCTGAAGCAGCCATATCACCAGGCAATCATTAACGGCGAAATTCCGCTCAGTATTGGCGGCGGCATCGGACAATCCCGAACCATTATGTACCTGCTCAAAAAAGCGCATCTCGGAGAGGTCAGTGTAACCGTATGGCCGGAAATTCTGAAGGACATCTGCAAAAAGCGAAACATACATGTCCTGTATTAACTATTGAGTTTTAATTTTTAGACCAAATCTGGTAGAATCTGTTTGTAAGAATTTTATAGTAAATAAGATCAGCTGGAATTAACCAAAATTAAGTTGAAAGGTTTTGAAATATGGAAAAGGTTCATGAAATGGTAGTCAAATGTGTTGAAGTATTAGATCCGGAAATAAAAATTCAATTTGAAGATGTTCCATCCGGATATTCGTTACCGGATAAAAAGCAAATTATACTTCCTCTGTATCAATATGATTTTCTGCTGATATTCAGGGCCGCTTTACGTGAAACGGCTCATGTTCTATTCAGTACTGAAGTCCCCGAAAGTAACCTGGAATACGAAGTATCCATGTCACTGGATACTATAGAACAGGCATATGTCAATTATCACTTTTGCCAGCGTTTTCCAAAATTTGAAGTAACCATAAATAGATTTTACAAGGAAGGTATTGAAGGCGCTACCGTGGGTGGAGTAATAGGTGCTGATTATTTCTGGAAGGAGCTTGAATACGCCTTGTTTGATGTGGACGTAGCGGAAGGATGCAACAGTGATCGCTACAGGAAATTATATGACAGCGGTATTATTCATGAACTCTGGGAATTAATTCAATCAGCCAAATCTACTGAGGAGCTCATACCCGGCGCAAAGAAGCTGGTACAGAGGTTCAAAGACCTGAATATGGATCTCCCCTGTATAGACAGAATCCATACACCCCAGTGAAAGAGTATATAGCTGTAGCTACAGATGGTCATGCTTAAAAAACTTTTCAACATGGCCACAAAACAGTATAAAAGTTATTAACAATATTTTTGAAATTCTACACAGGAGAGAGAAGAAAAAATGGATATGTACGAATTCAGATTAACAGTTAGCTGGCAAGGCGACGGAGAACAATTATTCATTGTTAATGTAGAGGCAGGAAACGAAGAGGATGCAAAAGACCAGTTAACATATTTAGTAGAAAACAAACTGAAGGTCCTGGCGCTGGCACAAATAAAAATGGGAAGATGAAGCGGCTTCATCCTTTAAATGGAGTAAACGCTTTCTGCCATATACAAAAATATGAATATTGCAGGCACTATAGAAATACATATCGGACTTCCTGAAGAATATCTTGAGGAGGCTGCTGAACTTTTCTATGATTCGTTTAAACAGAAGTTTTATCCGATCATGAGCACCAGGGAACAGGGTGTCTCTTTCCTGCAGAAACACATGAATCCCAGGGGAACTATGGTGGCCTTAAAGGGAAAAAAGTTACTGGGTATAGCCGGCTTACAGTACAAAGGGTGCCATTTCTTCAGTCCATCTCTATCTGATTTAGCTCGTGAATTCGGGTGGGTTCGAGGTGTTCTGAAAATAATGAGGATGCGTATGCTTAACTCTCCTGACCATGAAGGCGAGTTATACTTGAAGGCCATTATGGTCCAACACTCAATTCAGGGCAGAGGCATCGGTACACACCTTTTAACAGGTATCTCAGATTTTGCGTGGGCGCATGATTTCAACACAATAAGACTGGACGTAGTGGACACTAATCATGATGCAAGACGTTTTTACGAAAACCATGGTTTCGTTGCTACCGGAATACGAAGGTGCCCACTACCTTTTCAATTTCTACCGCGTGCTATGGGATTCTCGTCAGCCATTACGATGATCAAAAAAATTTAATGAAAACTCCGTATTTATCATTTTAAAACATCAGACAACAAAACATTTGCCTGGTAATTGTCATGCAACTTTTACTAAAGCAAGACTACATATGAATGAAAAGCGGAATATTTTTTTAACAGGAGCTCCTTCTTCCGGAAAAACTACTGTAATCAAGAAAATAATTGAAAGCCTGAATTACCCCGCAAACGGATTTTATACAGAGGAAGAAAGGGTAGATGGCAAAAGAGTAGGATTCCTGATGAAGACACTTGACGGCATGAAAGGCTATCTCGCTCATCAGGATATTAAATCTGAATTTAACATAAGAAGATATGGCGTTAGTATTGAGAATATCGAAAGCATTGCCGTACCTTCAATTATTCCTGTAGAAAATAATGTCATAATACTCGATGAAATCGGAAAGATGGAATGCTTCTCGACGGCCTTCAAACAGGCAGCTACCAACGCCATAGATGCATCAAATATAGTCATTGGTACAATTACATTAGGTGGAGACAATTTTATAAGGGAAATAAAAAAAAGAGAAGATATTGAAGTAAGTGAAGTAACCGTGGACAACAGGAATTTATTACCAGAAATAATATTAAAAAAGATCTCAAATTTCCTGAATTCCAGATAGAAAAAACGTAGACAGGACCAATTGCAAAAAGGGAATTTTATTTTATGATTTCGAAAAACAAAGGAGGGTTTAAGAGTTGAAAATAAAATTAGTGTTGCCAGTCGTTTGTTGCTTATTTCTCGTGGTTACTTCTAATGCCTACGCAATATCAAAAGAGAAATTGGTTAATAGAATTGACAGATCTAACAATTATCTTGAAGAGATAATGGCAATCCCGGAAACATCGATACCATCAACTCTTATGAAGAGTTGCCAGGGTATCATAATAATGCGTCGGTATAATGCCGGATTTATTTTTGGTGGCAAGGTAGGACAGGGTATCGCATTAAAGAGGGACATAAAAACACGCAAATGGAGCGCTCCTTCCTTTGTTGCCAGCGCTGAGGCGAGCTTCGGGCTGCAGATTGGAGGACAAATGGCTGATGCAATTATCCTGATAATGAACAAATATGGAGTTGAGTCATTGTTGCTTACAAAATTTAAATTAGGTGTAGACGCATCTCTTGCATTAGGCCCAGTTGGAAGAGACACAGAAGCTAAAATAGGACCTAATACTGCATTTCTGGTATATTCAAAGTCGAAAGGTTTATATGGAGGGCTTTCTTTTGAGGGAGGGTTCATCTCACAGGATGACCGTGCTAACAGAGTATTCTACGGCAGGAAAATATCTGCAAGAGAAATATTCGAAAATGAGGATGATGTACCTGATGAGGCAAAAGAACTGATTAGGGCATTAGAAAAATACAGCAATTTTTAGTTTGCAAGGTGTGAGTAGCAGCCGATATTGTTCACCCCGCCCACTCACACGCTATCTACATCTACATCTACATTTTCTATCTTTCCATTACGTCAGTCGGGTTGACCTTGGGAGGCATGATTGACGGGATCACTTCGCCCTTTTTCAGTGCCTTAAGTTGTATCTGTGCCTGTGTCTTTGTCGCCAGACCAAAGATCTTAATAAAACCGAGAGCCGCATTATGTTCAAAAGTATCCCCTGCATCATAAGTTGCCAGCGAGTGATCGTATAATGATAGAGGCGATTTTCTTCCGACAACAGTACAGCTCCCTTTGAAAAGCTTAAGACGTACCGTACCGACAACAAATCTCTGATTGCTTAAGATATAAGCTGCCAGATCCTGGTGAAAAGTTGAAAACCACAAACCATTATAGACCATATCTGAATACTGAGTTGAAACTATCTCCTTAAATCGGTGAGTTTCTTTAGTCATAACAATCTCTTCAAGCGCCTGGTGGGCTTTATAGAGAACTACGGCGGCAGGCGATTCATAAATTTCTCTAGATTTAATACCGACAATTCTATTCTCAAGGTGATCAATTCTTCCAATACCATTATCACCGGCCAGCGTATTCAATTTATCAATAAGAGTGATTCCGTCAGTCTCCTGCCCATCCAGTGTTACCGGAATGCCGTTTTCAAACCCTATTTCTATGTATGTCTCCTTGTCAGGAGCATCCTTTACATTTTTTGTCATTTTATATATATCTTCCGGTGGTTCTTCCCATGGATCTTCAAGTATTCCGCACTCAATACTGCGTCCCCAAATATTTTCGTCGATGCTGTAAGGGTTCTTGGTGCTTACGTCAATGGGGATATTGTTTTCCCTGGCATAAACCATTGATTCATCTCTGGTCATATTCCACTCTCGAAGTGGAGCAATTATCTGTAAAGACGGATCCAGTGTATGTATGGAAACGTCAAATCTAACCTGATCATTTCCCTTCCCGGTACAACCATGTGCTACTGCGCAGGCACCTTCCGCTGAGGCAATATCAACAAGCAGCTTTGCTATTAACGGTCTGCCCAGTGCTGTCGCAAGAGGATATGTTCCCTCGTAAAGGGCTCCGGCTTGAATCGCAGGAAAAAGGAAATAGTAAACGAAAACTTCTTTTGCGTCTATAATCATGGATTTGACAGCACCGGTCTGTATTGCCTTTTCCACTACCGGTCTTAAATCTTTGTCCGTTCCCAGGTCAATGGTCAGTGCTATTACATCCATATCATATTTTTCCTGTATCCACTTTATGGCAACAGAAGTATCAAGCCCACCCGAATACGCCAAGACCACCTTCTTTCTATCAGTTCCCATTTTTCCTCCTTTTTGATATCTGAATGTCAATATATGTCAATTGTTTCATTTATTTTGTATACGCTTTAGAAAAAAATCCCTGTAACGATTGCTCCTGTCAGGTAAAGAGCCTGCCGCCTTTAGCTTGACCATTGACGGTATAGTAATGGCAAGTGTTCTGACTGCCCATATACTGAATGCAAAACGAACTATTGGGTTAATTGATTTGCTTAACAGGAAGTTGTACATAAAATATGCAGCTAACAGCCCAAAGAAAACAGTTGCAATATATAGACAGGTTTTGCTTCCATAACGGGTACCATAACCTAACCCGATTATCACACACCCTATGATAATACTCTTTACCCCATACCCCCTTGTTGATAGAGAGGCTATTCCTGAAATGGCGGCAATGCTCAGACTTGTATAAAGAATACCAAGAAAAATCGTTAGATTTGCTGTAAGCCCGACCCTTTTCTCGGGAGTAAGTTTATCTCTGGAATCCATCAAAATCGTCTTCCGGCCTTCTTATTTGAGTCAACAATCTTATAAAAAATAGTTAAAGCAACATGTTACCATCGCTATGAACGTGAGTCAAAGATAAATATGGAGACAAGAAGAGAGAAACAGGAAACTGAATACAATAGACGCTAGAAAGAGACAGGAGGGTCAGGAGAATACTGAAAAGATAGTTTCTATATTAGAAGGCAACTACAACTTATGCATATAATATAGAATCTAATTTACAAACTATCAGATTGAATCTGTATTCGTCAATATTCCTTAAATAATCATCAAAATACATTTTCTCCCCTATACATCTTACTGACACCCTTCACCCCATGGAGGGGAACATATCTAGAGTGAAAGGTGTCAGCTAAACCCTGGATACCTGTAACCATATTTACCGGTCAGTAAGTTTGTATTACAATGCCTTCCCTTCACGGTATGCAGTGTAATTATGCCGGGCATGACCTCTACAACTAAAAGTCACCAAAACTTTCATTATGCTCTGAAATCCTATTCTCACCTATTGGAATTACATTTTCATTAGAAACTGTTTTACTTAAAATGTCTTCTCTGTTGCCATCGCTGTTTCCATTGCCTCCAACCCTGTTATCAACATCTAGAGGAGTACTAGATGAACCCGTTGATTCGGGTTTTACTCCTTTGTTGGAATCATTGCCCCTTTTCCGCTTAAAAATTGATTTGAATATATATATTGGAGAAAAGAGTAATTTGGAAATGATGCTGTTTGATATTTTTTCTTCTTCAATCTGTTGTTCTGACACCTTACCGATTATTTTTTTGCCAGGTTTGCCAGCCTTTTGTACGGGAGGTTTTCCGCTGCCTTTACCGCCAACCTGCATTGCCAATATTTCAATTTGTTCCTTCATTGTCTGTGCCTGGGCCGCTAACTCCTCACTTGCCGATGCTGTTTCTTCAGCGTTTGCAGCCGTCTGCTGTGTAACACCATCCATCTGATGCACCGCACTGCTGACCTGAGTTATACCCTCGGACTGTTCTGTAGATGCTTCTGTTATCTCTTTAGTCAGAACTGACGCTTTCTTTACGTCCCTGACAATGTTTTCCGTGGCTTCTTTACATTTACCGGCAATCCTGGTACCGTTACTCGCCTTTGTAACACACTCACCGATTAGTGACGAAGTATCCTTTGCTGCATCCGAACTCTTTTTGGCTAAATTGCTCACTTCCTCTGTGACAGCAGCAAATTTTTCCCCGTTGTCACTTGCACGAGCCGCTTCAACTGCAGCATTGAGAGCCAGGAGGTTAGTCTGAAATGCTATGGTTTCTATATCCCTTATGCCATTGGAAATCTTTTTTATGTTTTCCTTAAACTCTTCATTTTTGTCTATTTCGCTTCCAAACTTATCTACACTGGCAATACAATTTTCTACTATAACCCTTGTCTCCTTTGCTGCAGACGTACTCTTATTTGCAAGGTTTCTTACCTCTTTTGCAACTACGGCAAAGCTGTTTCCCTGCTTAATAATCTGCGATGTATCCTGCCCGGCTTTAAGTGCAAGAGCATTGGTCTCGGAAGCTATACCGTCTATTATTTTTGTAATCTCCGCAATCTTCTTACTGCTGGCAGCTATCTCTTCCATCGAACTGCTCACTTCCACAGCTGCTTTACTGCCCTCTTCTGCAGCAGCAGTACATATGTTTACCAGTTTCAACGTCTCGTCTGCATTATCAGCATTTTGTTTTGTCATTGATGACATCTCTTCCATAGATGCCGACGTCTCTTCGAGAGAAGAAGCCTGCTCTGTTGCTCCCTGTGCAAGGGCCTGACTCGTGCTGGATATCTGTTCAGACGCATCGGATATCTGGATAGAGCAATCGGTCAAACTTGCAACCATCCTTTTAATAACATTAGTTACTCTGCCTGTGATCCTGATGACCAGAATACTCAATCCTATAATAAGAACAAGAAGAATGGCAGAAAGCATCATCATCCGTTTTCCTAAAGTAGTGGCCGCTCTGAGCGCTTCCTCCTTATCTATTTCTGCCATAATAGCCCAGTCTACACCTTCAATATTTAAAGGTGCATATGCACTGAGGACCGGAACATTCCTGTAATCCTGAAAGATCTCAATATTGGTCTCTCCTGAAATGGCAGCATGCGTTCCCGTAGTTTCTATCTTCTGCAAGAGGATGGTACTGTCTTTAGCATGTATTATATTTAAAAGACCCTTGTCTATACCCAATTCTTCCATCTGTGCGTAATAACCATCTTTATCTTCTATAAGGAAACGTGACTGACTTCTCATAGTATAGTCACTGCCGATAATATATGTTTCTCCAGAGTCTCCCAAACCACAGATTTTCCATTTATGATTATTGGTCATGACCATGTTAATCCTGTCAATGGGCATCTGGAAGATCAGGACACCTACTTTTCTCTGACCATCGAAGATAGGCGATGCTATGAAACTCGCAGCATTTTCATAAGAAGGAACGTACGGTGCGAAATCAACTAATTTTACAAAATCAGGGTCTGTACTCTTATTTGCTTCCCTGAACACCTTTCCAAGATTTGTGTCTGCATATGGCCCGTCTTTAAGTGAGGTGCCGAAATCTACTTCCTTGAAAACTGAGTAGACAATATCTCCACTATCTGGATCAACGAGGAATATGTCATAAAAACCGAACTGCTCTTGAAATTCTCTTATTCTATGGTGATAATAGCCGTGATGATTACTATAAGTGGACTGATCACTTGCGAAATCCAGTTTGTGTTTTTCTCCTAATACATAATCATTTGATCTAATGTAGAAAGTTTGTAATAGAACAGAATCATCATCCAGCTGATCAAAATACTTTCCTACATCAGGACTCAGCCCATTATTTTGCCTTTTATATTCTTTTGTAAAATCCCTGGTATAGTAAGTCTTTAATGCTGTACGATATCCTTGTAACTGAGAGTCATTTATGTCATTTTCTTTGCGAAACATATTAAAAGCAGTCTTAAGCTCCTCCATCGCATTGATAATTAATTGATCTTTAGAATACGCTGTTATCTGTTTTTTAATATTAGAGAAATACTCCTCTACCTGTTCCTTTTTAGTTTCCCTGATGGTTACGAGTTGGTTAAAGGCCTGCTCCTTCAATGCTTTGTCCGCAGTTCTCTGTCCAATGAATCCTGATATCCCCAATGGTACCAGACCTGCTATTAAAAACAGAGTGATTACTTTCGTGCTCATCCCAATCTTCATTTTTCTCTCCTTTTCCTGATCAAATTTTAATGTTTAGTATGAATGCTATTTCAATGTTTAACAAACTTCATTGATAAATCAGCTGCTGCTTACATGCAGATCCTACTAACAAATTGATTTATAACTATGAACAGGGAGTAATGACTGCATTTCGCAAAACCAATACCGAAAAATCCTGAGCCAACTGTTCAGTGTTTGGACCTCTAAAAGCGAACAAATAAATGCTGACTCTTAGGTCTTGAAATCACAGCGCTTTAGAAAATAAATTATGCAATCCTCTAATTTTATTTTTTTTTGTTAATTTCTGAATATCTTCAAAAACAAGCTCGTTATAATTCTTATCGGATTGATTTCAAAATTCATTATGTTTTTTTTGAAAAAAGTTGTTGATATTTGCCACTCTCTGTATATTTTTTCATCTTATCTATCAATTACATTTTCCCCATACAAACTTAAACATATATTACAACAACTCTTACAATCTATACTCAATTCTGATAGCCTGTTTAAGCTTATTGATACAGAAAAATAAAAACAGAGAAAACTTAGTAAAAAAAGTGGCTCATATAGTACAATTGGTACCTGAGAAATGACGGGAAGCAATAGAATATATAGACATAAGACTATGTGCAGGACTCATGAAGATATATGAAAAATTGCAGGATAAGACAAGCGATTTGAACGCCATAAACATTAAGTGATGCAGGGATGGGTTTATGGAATTCCGGGAAGGGAATATATACTCAACAGACAAAGACACTGTACGCATGTAGAAGCATGTTTAGCTTGCACTAATCAGCACCAAAAACATCATTTATCTGTTTTGCTAATTCTAATAATTTAAAAGGTTTTTTGACGATGAAGTCAGGCCCCGACTCCCCTTCTTCAAGTGTGAGCTTTTCGTTCCAGCCTGTAATTATACCGATCTTTGGCCTCTTCTCTAACTTATTCAAAGCCCTGATTACATCGTGCCCAGTAACCTCAGGCATGGCCAGGTCACATAAAACAAGATCAAAGGCCTCTTTTCCGGCCAATTCTATAGCCTCTGCACCGTTATTAACAGACTTAACACTATGGCCTTCTCTCGAAAATAATCCATCCAGGTTCTCGCATATAGCCTTCTCGTCATCTACCACCAGAATGTGAAGTTTTTTCTTTATCTCTCGGGCCGGCTCACTTATTACTGTTCCCTGCACCGCCTCTTTACAGATTGGAATGCTCATGTTAAATGTTGTACCCTTTCCCTCCTCGCTTTCCACCTCTATCTTACCGTTATGCCTTTTTATTACACCATAAGAGACACTCATACCCAGTCCGGTTCCCTCTGGCCTTCGAGTTGTAAAAAACGGGTCAAACATCTGTTTTTTCACTTCTTCAGACATGCCCTTGCCTGTATCAGATACGCTTACAAACACGGTGTTCTCGTCACTCCTCACACTAAATGTTATACTTCCACCATCAGGCATGGCATCCATTGCGTTGTTTATCATGTTTACAAGTACCTCTTTCAATTCTGTAGGATTACAAAACAGTTCAGGCACTTCTTTTATACCTTCGGTGTCAATATGATAGGTTATTCCTTTAGACAGGGCTATGTTCTTCCACATAGGCGCCGTAAAATCAATCGCCTCTTTTATTAAATGCCTTATATCAGTAAAAATGTAATTGGAAGTATCTACTGCTTCAGCCTTGGCAAACGTAAGCATTCTTTTTACTATTTCAGCCCCATCGTCACCTGCCCTGATAATATCACTCAGCCCCCTCTTCAGCGATTCTTCATCTTTAAAGCCTCCTTCCAGAACCTCTGCACTGCCAATGATGATCGAAAGGATATTATTAAACTCATGGGCAACACCTGCAGTTATTTCTCCCAGTGACTTCAGCTTCTCTGTGTGTACAAGGGCGCTTTCCATATTCTTGCGCTCGGTGATGTCCAGTCCATAAATATTAACATAGCCCTCTTCAATTACAGGTGCGAAAGTTAAAGAGAAGATGCAATTGTTGAACTCCATTTCTACAATTCTACTTATCCCGGTACGAAGGACCTCCGAAACCATTGTAAGAACTTTATCAGGCACTATTCTGGTTGTCTGATAATCCCAGAAACCCAGCAGAGTTAAGCTGGCCTGATTGTTATAGAGTACATCTCCGTTTTTATGTACCCGTATCACAGGGTGTGGATTTTCACTGGGGAATTTTGCCATCTTCTTTATCTCTTCCTCTGCCCGCCTTTTTTTGATGAAGAGCCCTATCTGGATACCGATAGATAACAGCATACCAAGCAGATCCTCATCTGGCTGCCTTATCTCACGGCTATAAAAACAGATTGCGCCAAACACCTCGCTACCGCTTAGAATTGGGAAACCAAAAGCGCCATGCAACCCAGCCCTGTCGGCGGCTGACGCCCTCGGAAAATTTGTGTCCCGAACAACATCCTCGATCCAGGCAGGCTGTGCACTCTTAAAAACGCGGCCAGGTAAGCCAACACCTTTAGCAAAGGTAATTTGCCTTGTAACCTCTTTGAACTCTTCTATGTTGAGGGATGCAATATGCCAGATTTCCGAACACCGTAACATGTAGTCTTGCCGATCAAATTCCCAGATTTCACCAAGGTCCCATTCAAGTGCCGTACATACGGCTTGAAGGATTCTGGGTGAAGCCTCTTTAATGGTTACTGATTCTGCCAATACTTTTGTTATATAGAACTGAGCACTAAGGCGCTTTTCCGCCTGTTTACGCAGAGTGATGTCATTCGTAAGTTCATCGGCCATTAAGTTAAAATTTTCGGCCAGAACGCCAATCTCATCTCCCAGTTTAACATCAGCCCTATACGAAAAGCCACCTTCAGCTATTTCTTGTGTAATTCCGGTTAATCTCTGTATAGGTTTTAAAACCCGATTCCGTGACCATCTGAAAAAATAAACGAAAACAAAAACTGCAAAACCTAGAATAAAATAACTGATCAACATATTTCTTTTTGCAGCAGATTCCATCTCTAACATGATAGAGTTTGCCTCATCTCCGGCAATGCTTGATATAGCTAATCCCTTATCAATTACCTCTGTTGCTTTGTTAAACCAGACTGAAGAACTTACCGGATAGTCCACACCTTTGACCTGCTTGATAATAACCCAGAAATTACCGGTACCGGCCTCAGAATTATAAAAAAACGGCTTGTAAATCATCACTGATCCCGAAGCCATATGCACACTCCCTTCCCCACCTGAAAGAATCTGACCTGCTTCATCAGGGTAGTCTTCTCTTATATTTTGATGTGATCTGTTCAGCAACTCCATCATGCCCCATTCTTTAGCTTTATCTGTATGGTGCAGATAAAAGCCATCCTGGCCAGCCAGAATATAATCTAATTCACCTTCGTTCTCTGTAAGTTTATGCAAAAAATATGGAGTATCTGCAAGCAGGTCAAAAATGATAACCCCTGCCCGTTCTCCATCTACAAAAACCGGAGTCGCATAACGCATAACAGGCTTGTATGGCAGTTCAATACTCCCATGCTCTATGTTAAGGTCAAGTGGAGAAATATATACACTCCCTTGTGGCAGATTTATGGTCTCATTGAAATAATATCTTTCACTCTTGTCCTGTAATTTCGCACCACGAATTATGTTGGTGGCATTCCCATCAAAATCAACACGCACACGCTCATACCCGATATTATCCAGGAACCTGACCTGGTCATAAACTCTTTTCACTTGAGAAAAACTGTTAAATAGGTTCTCCACAACACCTAACTGATCATGCAGCCTGATATCTTCCTCTGCACTCAGACTCAAAGACCTTGCCAATGCTATTACGTTCTTATTATTGCTTATATTAAGTAAATCAGTTTTTATTCCATGTAAATAATTTAGATATATTATATTTCTTTTGTCTACTTTCTCTTTTACTATCTTTATGTCGCTCTCCAGTCTCTTACTAGATGCAAAAACTTCCTCCTTTAAGGTATCATATGATTGCAGGAACTCATTCTCAAATACATCTATAGCCTGTTTCATCCGGATTGAAGTAGATGGTGATTCCTTCAAGACCATTATCTGATCAAGAGACTGGTCTATTATGCTACGATAACGCTTGATTCTATTGACAGTTTCTTGAGAAAACGGCATACCTGATTCAATAGTATTACTGATTAGGGCACGCTCCAGCCCTGCGTATTCGCATAAGATTGCAATGTTGGGACGCAGAACATTATTCAAATAGAGTATTTTTTCGTCTGAATGCTGCGGTGTAAATGCAGTGTTGCGCAGGTTAAATTCGTTTCGGATGTTAAGGGTCGCAATATCTAGCCATTCGTCTTTGGAAATATCGTTACTTGATATTTTGAGGCGGGCAGATATCAGAGACTCATATCCTTTTCTCCATTTGATTAATATTTTTTCTAAGGCCTTGTCGCTTCTTGCACTTAAAAGTTTCTCTAACTCTTTTTCGATTAGAAAAACTTTGGAATCCCCTCTCTTAGCCATTTCAATGAATTTTGAAAAGAAGGAAGATGATTCACCTTTACCGCTTCCTATGATCGTAGCGCCATAACCACGTTCAATAGCCTGCCATCCTGCCGCAACATTCAGGAGCCCGGAAATTTTATTTCTTATTTCATATTCACCTGTCTGCTTTTTTGTATCAAATGCTTTCTTTATTGATATCCCTAACAATACGATCAATACGAAGAGTAATAGTGCAGACACAAGTGTGGTTTGAAACCTGAGAGTTTGAAATTTTGTAATCTTCATAATATCCTATCTTCATTACTTATGTACATGTCTCTATCTCTAACCAGCCAGAGTACAGAACTTTTCAGAGCAAAACCTGCAGGCTATGATACTATGAGGAATGGAATGTGTGTGTAATTATTGAACGTTTTCAAATATATAAAACATCTACTCAATACTTTAGAGTAATATCGTCATATATTTAAGTCAACAGAAAAATGAGTGGTGGTTATCACGCCCTATGTTGACTACTAAACACAATTGGTATGAGCATTTTGACATTAATTTGTCCTTAACTCCAACTGGATTTGCAAACCATAATATTGCTTACTGAGATCGCTATCGTATAACCAAACCTTCTTCATTAACCTGCCTGAGGGGCTGCGATCCTATTAACATTACCACTTATTGAACACTTTACGCACCTCAATAGCTCTTCAAAACAGAACGGTTTAGTAAGGCAGGATGTTACAGGAAGTTTCAGGAATTGGATCTGTGAGTCGGAGAGAGGAATATCTGACACCAGTATGATTGGTAACTCTTCTGCATCACCAGGGAGCTCTCTGATAATTTCTAATGTGCTGCTTCCAAACACGCCACTATCTACAACCAGGAGATCGAACTTTATACATTTCAGGATCTTAATAACAGTCGTTACATCGGGTACGTAATTACACTCAAATCCTTCATTACGTAACAGATCTGTTATTGGAAGTAGCGATGCGTCATCTCCGTCGGCAATTAAAATTAGTCCGTTATTTGACATTAATAAAATCTTTCTAATAAAACTATTGTCTACTCAAATAGAAAAAGGAAAAAGTAAATCCATTTTGCAATTTTTTTTTGTAATATTTGTAATAGCTACCAACAGATTATCTCTCTTCGAACAGAATATCTGTTTTAATCCAGTACCTCCTTAACGACTCTACCTTCTCAACAAACTCATCATAGGAGACAGGTTTCACAATATACTCATTAGCCCCATTTTTATAAGCTTTTGAAATAGTATCCAGATCAGAACTTGTGGACAAGATAACAACGGGGATTGAAGAGTACCTAGAATCATTCTTCAAATATCTGAGTACGCTTATCCCATCAACCTTAGGCAGATTAAGGTCTAAAATGACCAGATCAACCTGCGAACATCTACCATTAACACTACCAATATCTGATTGTACTGCGTGGCTGGAGAGATACTCTTCCTGAAAGTAGTCTACAGCCTCCATTCCATCCTTCATTAAAACTACTTCACTCTCGACATTCTCTATTTCGAATACGTCAAGAATCAGATCGGCATGATCCGGATCATCTTCAATAATAACGATCTTTGATTCTTTCAACGACAAACTCCTTTTCTGAAACTTAGTAAAAGAGGTATCTAACTTTTTGGCCGACAACCTTGAGTCGCCTTTGAAATTCCAGTAACAAAAATCCAGTACATTCAGTTTTCAGAAATCTGCCTGGCCGTTGGTACTGTAAAGCAGAACCTTGAACCCCTTCCTCCTTCAACCGGACTTTCAACCCATAGTTTACCGGAATGCAATTCAACAATCTTTTTCACTATAGCCAGCCCTACACCTGTGCCTTCTGACTCTATGTCTCCAAGCCGTCTGAAGATCTTAAAAATCTGCTCCTGATACTCTTTTCTGACTCCAACACCGGTATCCTCTACAAAAAATTTGTAAGAATCTCCGTCTGTGCGGCACCCAATCTTCACTGACCTTAACCCGCCATCCAGTTCTTCAATCGGCTGATCATAAGAGGTTCCAGTAGCCTTACCGTTACCCATGAATTTGATTGCATTTGTAACCAGGTTTGAAAACACATCCTTCATGCGTCTCTCATCACAATATACCGTAGGCAAATTCTGCTCGATTTCGACTTTTATCCCGTTTAACGCTATCCTTCCTTCTAACGAGCTCACTACATCTTTAACTATAGTCCCACTATTATTATTCCTGAAATCGTAATCTATCCTTCCAATCTTCAGTACGTTCATAATCTCCTGTATTTTTCGAGACATCAACTGCACATTTATCCTGATCCTATCAGTAAATATTTTTCCTTTGTCATCATAAATGTTTTTATACTTTCTATACAACTTTGATGTATAACCTTCAATTGTAAATAACGGTTCTTTCAAGTCGTGAGAGACAATATAAACAAATTCTTCCAGCTCTCTGTTTATCTTTGCCAGCATGTCAGCCTTTTCAGCCAACTGTTTCTTTGCCTCTTTTTGAAAAGTAATATCCCTGATGATCATCGTAAAAGTGTGCAGTCCTTTTTCAACCTTCTGGGAAGATATAGACATTTCCAACGGAATCACCTTTCCATCTTTTGTCTTTCCTGAAACCTCTAATATTTTACTGAATTTTATGATCTTGCTCATCTGCAGGAATCCATCCAGTATATCTCCGGGAACAACTATTGCTATCCCCTGTCCTATAATCTCACTTTTTTTGTATCCGAAGATTTTTTCTGCCGACTGATTCCAAATATTAATAATACCCTCTTCATCAACACATACTATGGCATCATGTGCTGTCTCTAACAGATTCTCTATATACTCTTTCCCCTTTCTCTCTATCTCCTTCATTAGCCTGGTATTTTCTTCGTTTGATATCTTCAGCTTGCCCATCATCAAATTGAATGATTCGGCCAATACCTTGATTTCATCCTTTCTTTTACCTATCATTATAGGTTGTATTAAATTACCTCCTGCTATCCTTTTCGTCCCTTTTATTACCATATCTATAGGTCTTGTTATCTCTCTGGAGACAACTATTGAAATAATGGCGACAACCATACTTCCTATAACCCCGATGATGATGGCCAGATTTCTAATTTGTATAAGTGGACTAAAAGCCTCAGTGGCTTCCTTGACTGCCAGTACAGCCCAGCCCATCTCGTCAATATACCGGGATACACCAAGTACCTGGATCCCTCTATAGTTTGTGTATATTCCAACCATTCCTCCACGATTTTCAAATGCCGCATTAACTCCTTCTGTGTTAACAACCTGCTTAAGAATTGCACCCTTTACAAACCTCGACTCAGTAATCATCAGCTTATCACTGTTAACAATAAAGACCTCACCGGTTTCTCCCATTCCATGCAGCCTTTCTCCATCTCCTGATTTACCGGATATTTCACTACAGATAGCCCCCATAAGACTGTCGCCTCTATACCTGTTAACTATAATACCTACCGGTCGCTTCCCCTCGCCAACACCAAGTATTCCTGAAACCTCGAATGTATTCTGTCTAAACTGTGAAGTATAATGTATGTCGTTTACAAAAATACCTTTCTCTTTTACCCTTGAAAAAAAGGATTCGTCTGAAACATCATGCCCGATATTACCTGCCTCTGTCGAGCTTATGACCTTACCTTCCAGATCAACAACAAAAACTTCCACTATATTTTTCTCGTCTACCGGTTTTTTATTAAGAATGAGATGGCTGTTCAGCCTGGAAGTATTTGAAGGCACCTCTACTCCATGAGCTATATTTTCCGTACAGGTTTTTATAAAACCGTCAGTGCTGAAATCAACGATTCTACTTTTTTTTTCATCCAGGAACATATGAATATGCTCTTGTGATTCAGCTGCGGCCAGCTCCAACTGGTCAAAGATATTTTGTTCTGTCGTTCTTTTAACATAAAAATAACAGACTGATACAATCATGCCTGCCGTTAAGATTGTTGGAAACAGAAACCAGAATAATATTCTTTTTCTTATACTCATTTGTTATGTACAACCCTCATAAACACCCAGGCATCAAAATTCTACAGCCTGAAATTACTGATTTCCCGATTACCTACCTCATACTGAAAAAGAGAAAAAAATTGTGGGTTGTGCTGATTATTATTTAAGACCATTCTTGATAAAACATTTTACATATCTTTTATCAGTTCCCAGAATATGCCTTACCAGCCACCTTTTTAAGTACTCAAGGATTTCATTTGAAACTTGAAAATCACAATTAACAACTCTGTTAAGATAAGCCATTGTTCTGAAAGAGAAATCCAGGTGTTCTTCCTTATGGTATTGATACTCAGAAAAATTAAACTTTATCATATAATCTTCCTCTGTCTTGAAATGCCTTTGTGCATATGCAGTCATCTCATTCAGCACATTCAGTATTTCATCCGGTGCTTTATCTTCCTGCTTTGCGGCAATGGCCCTGTTGATAATATCGATGAATTCCATATGCTCACGGTCAATTACCGATATATCCATATTGTATTCATTTTTCCATTCAATCATTTTTGCTCACCGTTTAATTTTCAGGAATAGTCTCTCCTGTAGTTGAGCAGGAATACTGCAAGTTCTTTATCTACTACTAATATGTGGTTGGTAAACCACTCATTTAAGAAAGACGACAAACTTGAATGCAGTTCATTATCGGCAAAACATTTCTGCATGATTTCTGCAAGTTTTACTATAAAATTATTATGCTCCTCGATATGTGATTCTGCCTTCTCATAATTAGACTCACGCATATATAACTCTTCGGTTTCAAAATGGTCTTTAGTATAGAAATCCAACTCGTCAAAAATAAACTTATAGTCAATATGTGGATTATTACTGATGTCACTTATTAAATTAATAATCCTTCGGTGCTGAATATCCTGCCAGGCAATGCCAAGCTTATAGTCATTCTCGTCAATCATGTTTATGGAAAAACCTCTGGTTCCGAATATTTATTCTTTCGCTAACTCTTCCACCATCTCAAATTCTTCAGATGATAATACCGTCTCTATATCAAGCAATATTATTATCTTCTCTTTCACCTTACCAAGGCCCATTATGAAGCTTGTGTCTATGCCCTGTCCGAAACTTGGTGCCTCTTCTATCTCTTCACCGGCTATGTCTGACACCTCTGAGACACTATCAACTATAATTCCGATAGATCTATTATTGACCTCTACTACTATTACACACGTTTCCTGGGTATGTTCTTCCTCCTGCATCGAAAACTTCAGCCTCAAGTCTATTACTGGTATAACCTTTCCTCTCAGATTAATCACACCTTTCATATAATCCGGAGTCTGTGGTACGGTTGTTATGTCCAAAAGGCCAATGATTTCTCTGACGCTGAGAATCTCAATACCATACTCTTCATTACCCAGGACAAAAGTTAAATATTTTCCCTCTTTAACTTCCTTCTTTGCATCAACTGCTTCCATTATTTTTCTCCTTTTAATCTGTTTCTATCTTTGACACGAATCCACAATAACTAAAAAAAGAATTGTGTATATTCTGATTTGTTTTTTAAATGTTTGTCCCTCACCCGAGAAGAGGAGAGGAGAGGACGGGTGAGGGACACTATTAAAAGTCACGCATTGCGTTTTACGGACTTTCAATAAACCTGCAATAGTTCTGTAATTAAAAATCGTTCATGTGTTCGCTATGTTCTTCAATCCTGTTCTCACTGATTGGAATTAACTCTTCAGGTTCTGTTGCACCGTTACCGTTACCGTTACTATTGCCGGCAACTCTAACAGCCGGTACATTTGCAGCCTTGGCATGAACGGGTGTTTTCTTGCGGGTATCTGACGTTTCATCAGAGCGGCCACCTATCTGCTCTGCTAATACACTGACCTGCTCTTTGAGGTTTAGTGCCTGTGCGGCCAGTTCCTCGCTTGCTGATGCAGTTTCTTCTGCATTGGCAGCATTCTGCTGTGTAACCGCATCCATCTGCTGTACTGCAGTACCCACCTGATCAATTCCTGAGGACTGTTCTACTGAAGCATTCGCTATCTCTTTCGTCAGGTCGGTCACTTTCTTGACATTAGTAACAATCTCCTGAAGCGCATCTCTGCCTTTGCTGGCAATCTGTGCCCCGTTTTCGGCCTTGGAAACACAATCATCTATGAGGGATGTAGTATCCTTTGCCGCAGTCGCACTGCGCTGGGCCAGATTGCGCACCTCTTCCGCCACAACAGCAAAGCCTTTTCCATGTTCACCTGCACGGGCCGCTTCAACTGCCGCATTGAGCGCCAGAAGATTGGTCTGGAATGCGATACCGTCTATCACTTTCGTAATCTCCGCAATCTCCTTACTGCTCCTGTTTATCTCTTCCATCGAATTTGTCATCTCTCCAACTGCCTTGTTGCCGTTATCTGCGGCAGCGCTGCATACATCTACGAGTTTTGCAGCCTCTTCAGCATTATTGGCATTCTGCTTTGTCACTGATGACATCTCTTCCATCGATGCAGAGGTCTCTTCAAGTGAGGACGCCTGTTCGGAAGAACCCTGCGCAAGACTCTGGCTCGCAGATGATATTTCTTCCGTCGCACAAGTTATCTGTTCTGAACCGGTTGTCATATTCTCAATCAGCCCCTTCAGTGTCTTTACAAGAGGACGTGCTATTATAAGCCATGTCATAAGTGCGGTTACAGCAACTATTCCTGCAATAACCATACTTATTACTTTAAGAGTAGCCACTTTTTCCTTTGACTGTTTCTCATACATTCCAACAGCCTTGTTCATCTCTTTTAAGAGTTCTACATTGTGGCCGTTTATGTAGGCCAGAGCTTCGTTCGTTTTCTGAGCAAGTTTCAGTATTGTTCCTACGTTTTCATTAAAGCTCTTCCATAGTGTCTGCACAACCGTTAATTGCGCCAGGACAGCACTGTCTTTAACTGCAGACAGTCCAAGATCACTGTCACCCGAAATAAGTCCCTTGAGTGTTTTATCGAAGAGGAGGGAAGTACCTGTCAGAGCGTCGCTTGATTCAGCACCCTGTACAAGACCCAATGTCTCCTTTGTCATTTTCTGTGTAAGCATTCGCTGTTTACCGGCAAGATTGATTGTTACCGGGTCAGATCCGTTTTTCTCCAGCATGCCTACTGCCTTGTTCATCTCTTTCAATAATTTAATGTTATTTTCATTGATATATGATAAAGATGTATTTGTAGATGATGCGTTTGCCAGCACAATATCCAGATTAACTTTTAGATTTTTCCATAGTTTCCGGACATGGTTCAGCTGATTTACAATTTTGATGTTCTGAGTTGGCGGGAGTCCCAGCTGACTGTCACCGGATATCAGGCCCTTTAATGTCTTGTCAAATAAATTAGATGTTTTTTCCAAAGACTCTTTTGAACCTGTGCCCTGGCTCAAAGCAAGTGCTTCTTTGGACAACTTCTGGGTAAGCATTCGCTGTTTTCCTGAAAGGTTGATCACCACACCATCAGCCCTCTGTTTGTTCAGGAAAGAAACGGTAATACAGGCGCCGATTATACTCAAGGCCACAAAAATTACTAATACCACTATTAACTTAGACTGTATCGTTTTCATAACTGCAATTCTCCTCGTAAAAAAAATAAAATTTCAGAATACCGATATTTTCAAACCCGCAAATATTGTCTCCTTAAATTCTCGTTAAGTATATTATCACTTAAAGAATTATTCATTATGCTCAAACCAGGAGCATTTTTTTCAATTTACTTACGAAAGAGATATTACAGAGTCAGTACCTGATTGAACGATTCCCAATTAGAAAGGGGGAGAACTCTTCTAATTTTTTTATAATGGCGCTATCTTGAAATAGAATTGTTGCTATTTTAGTTTAAACTATATATTTCGGATATCAGGGAATCGCTCAATTCAGGAATAGCAACAGTCTTTAGAGTTAGTATCAAACCACGTGCCGTATCATTGAATGGCTTTTGAAGTAACAGCAAAAACATGCTCCTGTATAAGAGCAAAGCTGCTTATCAGTAAAATAACAGACTTAATCACAAGCAGTGTAAATATTCTCTTAACGAGGTGATGCACAAAATATGGCAGTAGGAGGGTGCAGGAGGTATTTATGTGCTACTGAGCTGGCCGGAAGAGTGATGACGGCAGGAAATACCCACCATTCACAGATTTTTTTATAATAAATTTGTTTTCAGTATTACAGCATGGAGAAATCTTCCTTGTAGAAATGTGGTTCTCCACAAAAGTGTGGAGCCCCAGAAGTGTGTAATTCCACACTTCTGGGGCGGGCAGGTAATAGTCTGGGGAAAATCATCGGCGTCTTTCGTTCGGGAAGTGGCCAATCTCTATTTTCAATCTACAATAGTTAAATATTCCCTGCCCGTCAGTTTGCCAGGTGGGAATCCTTATAACTTTAGGCACTTTTAAATTACGCTCTATCTTCAACAATATTATATTTTTTTATCTTGGTATATATAGTTTTTCGGTCTATGCTGAGCAGTCGTGAAGCTCTGGCCTTGTTCCAGCCGGTTTCCTTAAGAGCTTGAATAATTGCCTGTCGTTCATTTGCATTTTTATCTGAAGTATCAAGTATGGTTTTATTTCTATCTACAAATTCCGGTGGCAAGTCTGCAATAGTGATAGCAGAACCACTGCAGAGTACGACTGCAAACTCAAGTGTATTCTGAAGCTCCCTGACATTTCCCGGCCATGAATAACCCATAAACATCCTTTGAACATCTTCGGATATTGCCGTGATATTCTTGCTAAGTTTCTTATTGAACCTGTTTAAAAAGAAATCCAGCATTGCCGGTATGTCTTCACGCCGGTCTCTGAGTGGAGGAAGAGTCAATTGCACTACATTCAATCTGTAATAAAGGTCTTCGCGGAAGCTCCCGGAACTTACCTTTTTGTGTAGTTCACTGTTAGTGGCGGCTATAACCCTGACGTCCACCTTAATCGAATCAGAGTCTCCGACCCGCTCAAACTCTCTTTCCTGCAGAACCCTTAATAAACGCAACTGCAGCTTACTGGATATTTCCCCGATCTCATCCAGGAAAATAGTTCCCCCATCAGCCTTTTGAAACCTGCCTACCCTTTCGCTAGTCGCCCCTGTAAAAGCTCCCTTAACGTGGCCGAAAAGTTCACTTTCAAGCAGTTCGTCAGACAAAGCGGCACAATTTACCTTAACAAGCGGGCTATCACTTCGCTCTCCATGATAATGTAAAGCCTCTGCTATCAGCTCCTTTCCTGTACCGCTTTCACCTGTTATCAAAACGGTAGTCCGGACATTTGACAGGTTTTCAATCAGGGAGTAGAGGCTTTGCATTTTCCTGCTTGAGCCTACAATATTATGAAACTGTGTACGTTCGCGCAGATCACTCTCCAGGCGGGCCAGAGTGGTTTCATCCTTCAACACCATTACACAACCGTAAGTACCTTCTTCAGGATTTTTCAGTGGAAATGTGGATACACTGACAACTCTGTCCGGAAACTGCTGGTGTTTACATTCGAAACGATGCTTTTCAACAGGATTTTTTGTCTTGATAGTCCCATTAATAGCATCATTGCATTTACCGCCACAGTGTAGTTGTAAGGAACTAAATGGCTTACCCTTAATATCTTCTGGCACAAAACCACAAATGTCTTTAACCGCATCATTGGATTCCAGAACGATTAATTCATCATCTACAGTAACAATCGCATCTTTAACACTCTTGAAGATCGCATTAAGGTTAGACTGGTATTTCCTGTTTTCGTCGATAACGGCCTTGTGCCGTAATGCCATTTCAACCTTATGTAATATATCATCCCTTTTCACAGGTTTGGTTAAGTAATCGTAGGCACCCCCCCGAACTGCTTCAGAAGCTGTTTCGATATTGGGATGACCTGTGATAAGAATTACCGGACAAAGCAGGCCTCTTGTTTTTACTTCCCGTAATATATCTATCCCTGTCCTGCTGCCCAGCATAATATCTGTAAGTATCAGGTCTACGCTCAGGACTGACAACTTGCTCATGCTATCTTCGTAAGTGCCGGCAGTAACCACCTCATACCCTTCCCGCAAGAGAAATGTCTCAATGGTTTTTCTAATAACCTCTTCATCGTCAATTACGAGAACTATTGGTCTGGATTGCTGTAACATATTAATAGATTACTTTTCGGATTTAGGAATCCTCACGAGAGTGAGGCAACCTTACTTTCGTTAGGGCTTCAGAACAAACCAATCCTTTGATCCCTTGATTCCTCAAATCCCTAATTCGTTTATTTTCTTTCTTAACGTTGAAAAATTAAATGGTTTCTTGATGATAAAGTCAACTTTCCAATCCTCTTCTTCTATCATCTTTATTTTTTCACCCCAACCTGTTGCGATGCCGATTTTCGGCTTTTTATCCAGCTCATTTATGGCCCTGATTACATCATATCCGGTGACATCCGGCATGACCAGGTCACACAAGACGAGATCAAAATCTTCTCTCCTGGTCAGTTCTATAGCCTCTGCACCATTGTCAGCCGTCTTTATAGCATGGCCCTCCCTGGAGAAAAAGTCATTCAGTAACGTACATATCTGCTGCTCATCATCTATTGCTAAAATACGGAGTTTTTTTGTCGTAATCTCCCGGACCGGTTCAGACGGAGCTGCTTTTTGAACTGCATCTTTGCGGACTGGAATGCTCAGGTTAAATGTTGTACCCTTTCCAACCTGACTTTCCACTTTTATCTTACCGTAATGCCTCTTTATGATGCTATAGGCGACGCTCATACCCAACCCTGTCCCATGTGGCCTGCGTGTCGTAAAAAACGGATCAAATACCTTCTTCCTGATTTCTTCAGACATACCTTTACCGGTATCTGCAAAGGTAATTTCTATGAAATCATCTTTGAGCTCGTCCGCCTGGCTGATTGATCGTGTTGATATAGTGATGGTACCACCACCTGGCATAGCATCCAGGGCATTATTTATCAGGTTTATAAACACCTCTCTCAACTCTGTCGGATTACAGAATACCTCTTCTGCTTTTCTTACATCTACGGTGTCTATATGATAAGTTAATCCTTTAGACTGTGCAATATTCTTCCATCTGGGCATTGTGAATTCAACTGCCTGTTTTATCAGATACTGTATATCAACAAAAATGTAATCTGATACCTTTAATTCCGACTTGGCAAATGTAAGCATGCTTTTAACTATTTCAGCTCCATCTTCACTTGCTTTAATAATTGCTTCCAGGCCATTCTTTAATGCCTTATCGTCGTTAGAACAGCCCTCAAGCACCTCCGCACTCCCCATGATAACCGCAAGGATATTATTAAACTCGTGGGCAACTCCTGCTGTTATTGTCCCCAGTGAATTCAATTTTTCCGACTGTAAAAGTGTAGCCTCCATTTTCTTGTGTTCTGTAATGTCTTCTGCTATCCCAATAATGTGGTCTATCATCCCTGTCGGTGTCTTGACAGAAAAAGCACGGTCCCGAATCCACCTTTCCGATCCGTCCGGACGAATAATTCGATACTCTTCTGCAAAGTCAGTTTTACCACGGATATGACCTTCAAGAGCGGCAGTTACTTTGTCTAGATCGTCCTGATGAATACTATCCATCCAGGACTTCGGATTTTCATATAAACTTTTGCATGTACGGCACCAAACGTTCTCATACGCAGGACTAATATATTGCAACTGGGTGAAATCTGAAGAAGCTATCCAGAAGACTTCAGGTATATTTTCTGCCAACTCTCTGAAACGCTCTTCACTTGCCTGGAGCCGTTGTTCTGATTTCTTGCGCTCGGTGATGTCACGGATAAACCCTACCACAGCATTTATATTATCCTTGGCATCCCGCATTGGACTAAGCGAAATCTCATGCCAGAAATTACCGTTTGGCAATGTAACTATATGCTCCGTGAGTATTTTCTCTCCCACATCAAAAACACGCTTAATTTCTGCGAGTCTCAACTCTGCCTGATCCGGGAGTACAAACTCCACTATTGACCTGCCAATAACATCAACAGCACGCAAACCGTATCGTTTATCCATCTCCGGTGTGCCCCATAGTGCCTTTATTTTACCTTCACGATCGTAAATTATCACGGCACTTTCATACAGAGAAGATAGTATGCTCCTAAATCTTGCCTCACTCTCCTTCAACTCCTTCTCTATCCTCTTATGCCTGACGGTGTAATCCCACTCCAGCAGAATCTTGTCACAGATATTGGGCAAGTTATCCAGCTCAACTGCAGATTTCACTATATAATCAAAAGCACCTGCCTTCATTGCCTGGACCGCTATCTTCTCATCTCCATGGCTTGTCATAATAACAACGGGATATGGCGGCTCTTCCGTGTCGGCAGGTATCAGTTCGGTTCCCTTACCATCCGGCAGGATATAGTCGGCAAGTATCAAATCAGGACTGGACTCTGCAATTCTGGAGTGTGCTTCGTCGAGATTGCGTACACGTGTCAAGATTATTGGTATGGTTGTTGATTCAAAAGCCAGGGAAATCAGGTCTGCATGAGCATCTTCATCTTCAATAAGCAGGATATTAATCTTCTTTACATTCATTGGTTCGGATTTTCAGATTAATTATTTGAGTCTCCTCTAGTAGACCCAACCTACATACTAATCCTCACACAACGATACAGAGAACACAAAGTGTAAAAATTGTTAACTTCTGTTTTTCTTGTGCTCTTTGTGTCTATGTGTGAGTTTTTTTAACTTCTGCAGGATATGGATAAAGTCCTCTGGAGTTTTACTTCTTCAGGCCGTATATTCATACGATTGATACCGAGCCGCAGCTACACACTGCTTACTTCCACGGATGGTAGTTCCATGCCAGCCAGTAAAAACCGATATCATCCATTATCTTATTAAACTTTTCAAAGTTAACCGGCTTTACCAGATAGCTGTTTGCATGATACCCATATGCTTTTGCCACATCCATCTCCGCAGTGGATGTAGTAAAAATAACGGTTGGTATCTTTTCCAGCTCCCCGTTTGACTTTATCTCTTTCAAGACTTCAAGACCGTCTAACTTTGGCAACCGCAGATCCAGAAGGACCAGGTGCGGTAATGGACTCTTTGAAGGATCAGAATAGTCTCCCTTCCTGAACAGATAATCGAGAGCTAATTCACCATCAGAGACATGATAAATTTTATTTGCTATTCGATGATCTTCGAAACTGCGCATTACCAATTCGGCATGTGCTACATTATCCTCTACAAGCAAAACCGTGACAGGTTCTCCATTAATCTTTTTATCTGTCATTTTCGGAAGGTCCTCCTTTCTTCGCAACTGTAAAACAAAAAGTACTGCCTTTTCCTTTGCCCTCAGACTCAATCCATATACGTCCACCGTGTACTTCTATGATACGCTTTACTATTGCCAGCCCTATCCCTGTTCCGTCACTATCCTGATCCAGTTTATTGAAGAGCCCAAAGACATTTTCATGGAAGCGTGGCTCTATCCCCATACCGTTATCGAGAACATAATATACATCTTCTCCGTTTTCCTGTCTAGCTCCTATTTCAATGCACGGTTCCGGCTGGCTGTCCATATGTTTTGCGGCATTGCTAATAAGGTTTTGTAATACCTCCACTAAACGATGCCGATCCACGTAGATGATAGGTAGGCCAGGAGCAGTTTTCACCTGTATCCCCAGCTCTTTGATCTGTCCTTCAACCAGACTTAACGCTTCTTTTACCAGGTCATTCAAAGAAACCTCTTCCTTTGTCCCTACGATTCTCCCAACTTTGGACAATTCCAGCAGATCATCCAGGAGCCGGTTCATTTTCAGGGTTGCATTATGTATGTAACTTATATCTTTCTTAATACGTTCCGGATCTCTTTTCTTTATGTCTTTCTCAAGCATACCCAGGAAACCTTTGATGGTTATCAGAGGACTTTTCAAATCGTGAGAAACCGTATAAGCGTATCGCTCCAGCTCGGCATTTCTTGCCTCCAACTCAGATGTACGGTCCTTTACAAGTTTATTGAGTTCTTTATCCCAGTCTTGAATCTGATGAACCATAGAATCAAATGCCAACGCCAGGACACCCACCTCATCCGATGACTTTATTGATGTCCTGACAGCGAGGTTACCTTTCTCTACATCTCGGGCAGCCTTGCTCAGTCGCCGGAGGGGACGTGAAAGGTTTCGTGCGATTAAGATTGTTAACCCCAACATCAAAGCGGCACAGAAAGAACCGACAATAATGCGGTAGTAAATACTCTTTAGTAAAGGTGCAAAGACATCTGCCTGATCACGTTTGACTACCAGCCCCCATCCAAGATCAGACGTGAGGCGGATATGCCGATATGCAGCCAGAACAGCTTCGCCACGATAGTCTTCTGCCGCAATTATACCTTCCTGACCTTGAGCGGCAAGTACGGCCGGTTTGGCATTAATCTGGTATTCCAAAGGTATGGCGGTAGTCCCATCTGCCAGAGTATGCTTAAGTGTATTGAGTATCTTTACATCCTGGTTAATGAGCAGCGCTTCACCTGTCTTGCCCAGACCTCCGCCTGTATGGAGCATTGGTTTGATAAAATCTTTAGAATTGATCTGCATTATGAGTACTGCAGATGTTTGATCTTTATCGTAAAGATTAATAGAGCGAAAAACAAATAATTTAAGGACACCGCTCAAAGGATCTTTGCCAATAGTTATTATTTCATTATAACCTTGATGAAGGATTTGGGATAGGGAGCGTTGAGGGAAAATATCCATATCCACATCCGCTTCCTCATTTTCGGTAGATGCTATAATTGTACCTGTTGCAGCATTGGCAATTTGTATTTTATCGTATACAGCATACGACTCTTTAACAAGTTTCAGGTGCTGTGTGAGCTCCTGGTGAGTTTTTTCCCCTTGCATTTTAGCAGAGAGTTCTTTACCCCTTAAATTTTTAGAAATGTTTTTATCAATTATGGGAGATAGTGACACTACGTAAGACCTTAGTATGTTGCTTTCTGACAGAACCTTCGCATCATCTCGTCGCTCTTCCATCCAACGCTTAAAGCGTTCCTTCTTCAAATCTGCAACCAGATTGAGATTCCGAAAGACTTCGGTCTGGTACTGTTTATATTCCCCCTTGAAAATTGTAAATGGTATACCAAATAATTCCGACAAAATATATATTACCAGAATAATTAAAAATATAGATCCAAAATAGATTAGCATCTTAGATCGAATACTGATGAAGAATCTTTTTTTATCAGAAACTTCTGCATTATTGTCTGGTGCTTTGTCACTCATTATTACTTTTTATTCAATACCGTAATTGAATTGATTAAGTTTATACTCTTCAGAGTGCGTAACTACGTCTATTATGATCTGAAAGTCAAAGCTATTGTGTACTATTTCCCAATTTGTAGCTGCGGGAATTTTATTCAGGCTTTTAAGTATTTTAAATTCCGTGTGCAGTGGGCCGTTCTGCCTGAGATCATTTTGTGGAATTATGGGTGCTGAAGTTATACCCAGAATATCATTCCCGGCCAGGGTTGCATATTGTTCTATAGTGAGTTCGAGCTTCTGGTTTGTTAAACTTTCAGATGCCTGCAGCGCCCATTCACTGGCTTTTAAAAGATTTTCTCTGCTACTTTGCATCCACCGAAGTGCGCGAACTTCGGCTGCTATTATCTGCCGGACAATTTCAGGATATTTGTCAGAAAAAGACTTTGCAAAATATATGTATCCTGAACTGAGAAACCGGTGGATTACAACATTATCAGGATACTTCATCAGTGTGATAGCAGGAATTGGTTCCCATGCAGAGAAAGCTGTAATCTCTCCTGACTGCAACGCCTCTGGCATCTCATAAACCTCCATTGGTACCAGGCTGACCTCTGCTTCGCTGAGCCTGCCGGAAGCAAGCGCCTTTAACAGTGCATAATGCGCATTAGAGCCCAAGGCGTAGCCAATCTTCTTCCCGCGTAATTCTCTGATTAACATGGAGCGATTAGCTACAACAGAAGTAAATCCCTGCTGGATTAAAGCAGGAATAACAACGTCCATAGTTGCCGCAGCAGTTATGGAAGGCATGTCACCGCCTATGCCGACATCAATATCGCCCTTTCGTAGAAAATAGTTTACATCATCTCCCTTGAAAAATGGGTAGAATCCGGTTTTCATTCCCAATGCCGCCAAAACCTTCTGCAAAACGCCATCACGTTTAATCACTTCGGTGATAAAGCCGGTTGGCAAATACATAGGCTGTACGCCCAGATTGATGACATTTTCTGTATTATTAAATTTGTATTTGGAGTAGACAGGGTGATTTGAAAGATCCGGAGTTTTGACAATAGAGTGATCATCCGCTCTAACGGTTTTAAGGAAAACTGTCTGCACTGTCTGTATCAGACATACCGTAAGAATTGTATAAATAACGATCCTTATCTTCATTATAACTCCTAACCTTTAATTTTTCGAAAAACTGATAATCTGCTATGCAAATCCATGCAGGCCTGTTAAATCAATTTTAAAACAATTTTTTCAGGTTGATAAAGTGTTATTTAACTTTAATCCAGATAGTACGAACTATTGTGAAAGGAATGCCCGGGTAAAACGTTCCGTCAGATAACCATCCAGAGCAGACAGTATTAACCCAGCTTAAATACTATTCTGTGATACCATACAAGGTATATAATTTTGGTATGTATTTACAACTGTTGTGTGGATCTCAACTTATAGGCGGAATTATACATATATTGTAAGAATTTGCAAACAAATTTTAAAAAGTGGCAGATGGTTTACACTTATGCGTTTATAAATGATATATCCTAAGCAAAACTCTATTGGAAAGAATGTAGTAGCACTTCCGAATGCTTCTGAACGAGCAGACGGTGAAAGGCATGTTGATTATATAAGAATGGGGTCATTCATCCTAAGGCAGGCATGATATTGTTCTTAGAAAAAACCAAATCCCCCGATAAACCCCCTTGTGGAGAAGGAGGACGAGGAGAATCCCGGGGGGATTTGGTCAAAGAAGCTAATTCATGAAACATTCGGATACTATTAATAAACTACAAAAATCAGTAACTGCTGGTTCAACGACTTTCTTCCTGTATTTGAAAGTTGGCCTCCCTGCCATAATACATTGTGATTGAACCAGCAGCTTAATAACGCAACCTTCATTACAATTTGCCCGATTGCCAAAAACCTTCTCACATTACTCACAAATACTAAATAAATAATTTGGAGGTTTGTATAGATATCAAAACATATGCCAAAGACAGAAAATTGTTTGATATTTACATTTTCAAGTATCTGCAAAAATTAACTCTCGAACCTAAAACGACTTGCAAATACTCTAAGATGATTAAACGTTGTGTATGTGAAGTAAACGAAGTTGATTACCCAAATAACCCATGTGCAATGGCACAACAATGAACGCCACAAATGTGTGCCGTGGCACACTTAAATAAAAGCAGGTGGTATTGATCAAATCTGGACGGCGTGTTATCTACCTGTTGCCATCTCGATTTTATAGTCTTTAATCTTTCTATATATGTTACGCCTGCTAATGCCCAACAACCTGGCTGCCATAGTTTTATTCCCGGCTGTTTTTTCAAGCGCCTGTATAATTATCCGTTTTTCGTCAACGCCCATATTCTTGAAAGAAGTCGTCTTAGATGAAAAAAAGTTTCCAAAAACAGGTGGTAGATGTTTAAGAGTAATCGTTTTCTGGTGGCACAGGATAAATGCATGTTCCAACGCATGCTCCATCTCCCTCACATTACCAGGCCAGGAATAATCCATAAACACTCTCTGGACATCCGTAGATATGCCCAGAACATCTTTGTTTATTTTTTTATTGAATTTTTTTACGAAGTGATCTGTGAGAAATGGGATATCTTCTTTTCTTTCCCTTAATGGAGGTACGCGTATTTCTACTACATTAAGGCGATAGTAAAGATCTTCACGGAATTCTCCCTGTTCTATCTTTTTACGAAGATCCTGATTTGTACAGGCAACTACTCTGACATCAACCTTAATGGAAGTTGACTCTCCTACACGCTCAAAGGTTTTCTCCTGTAACACCCTCAATAGTTTCACTTGAATCTTCAGTGGCATATCTCCGATTTCATCCAGAAGAATTGTGCCGCCGTCTGCCATCTTGAATCTACCAATCCTGTCCTTTACAGCACCGGTAAAGGAACCTTTGATGTGGCCAAAAAGTTCGCTTTCAAGCAAATTGTCAGATAGTGCAGAGCAATTTACCTTAATAAGAGGCTTGTGGTTCCGCCCCCCTTTGTAATGTAATGCTTCAGCCACCAGCTCCTTGCCTGTACCACTCTCACCAGTAATCAGTACCGTGCTTTGAACATCAGCAAGATCTTCTATATATGAATAGATGGTCTGCATCTTTTCACTTTTACCAATGATGTTATGAACACGCTGACGCTCTTTCATCTCTCTTTCAAGACCTGCCAGATGAGTCTCGTCTCTTACTACCAGAACTGCTCCGGTAAACTTACCCACATTATTAATGAGCGGATATGTATTAACTGTTACAACCTGTTGAGGGCACAACTTATGCCTGCATTCCAAATGGTATATTTCAATTGGCTTCTTCTTCTTAACGGTTTCTGAAAGAGCATCGATACACCTCCCCTCACAATGTGTCTGGAGAGATTTAAAAGATTTTCCGACAGAATCACGAGACAGATGACAAATAGTATTAGCAGCTTCATTGATTTCTATAATACACAAGTCTTTATCTACCGTTATAATTGAATCCTTTACGCTCTTGAAGATAGCCTCAAGGTTTGAGCGGAATTTTTCCTTTTCATCTGCCAGCGTTTTATGCTTCAATGCAGTCTTTGTTATGTGCATTAAAGAGTCCAGTCGCACAGGCTTAGATACATAGTCAAAGGCTCCCAATCGAAGTGCATCTGATGCGGTATCAAAATCAGGTGCTGCCGTAATCATAACAACCGGGCAATTGAGCTTTCTATTTTTAACCTCTTTTAAGATATCTATACCGGATTTACCCTTCAGGTTAATATCCGCCAGGATTAAATCAATATCAGATGTCTCAATCATTTCCAGAGCATCATCGTAATTTATGGCAGTAGCAACCTCATACCCTTCGTCTGAAAAAAAGTCTTCAAATGTAAATCTAATGTTCTCTTCATCGTCTATTATAAGAATCTTTGCCATTATCTTTTCCTTGTTAACATCTTGTTTTTAAAATCCAACCTGGCTTAGCCATAACCAAACAGGAGTTAATAAGTTACATCCAGCAGACCCGGTGAAATATTCTCCTACTTTATACTGATAACAATTCTTAACAGCTAAAACTTTTCTATAAAGACAAAAAATGTGCCAAAAAAACTTAATAAATAGCAAAATTGCTAAGACGTTCTAACAGATCTTTTAAGCATTTAACACATAGTCGCTTACACAATTCTCTCCCGTACTGTCAAAGCCTTTTTTTGCCAATAATGCCTTTGAACAGCATACCATAAGTGCGCCATGTTACAGTAGTGTGACGCACACTATTGTAACATGGCGCACTTATCAATCAAGATGATTACTGATTGCCGCAATTATAACTTTACCGGCTCAATGATCATACATCTTGAACTGCAATTTGCCTTGACAATATTTTCATGTAAAGTTATAATTGGCCTGAGTTTATCTCAAATAACAATTAAATAAATTAATTATTTTACAGCTAGATTATGGACGAAAAAGCCTCATCCAGAAGTATAATAAAGGCGACTTGGGGCGTTACAAAGAGCTTCCTTTCTACACCTTCTTTTTTTGGAATACCCAGGATTAATATCCTCCTTTTTATCGCGACGTTTTTCACCACTTACATTATGAATGGCCCAGGTTATGCCATCAGCATAATGATTATTCTATTTGCACACGAAATGGGCCATTTTATTATGTGTAGAAAGTATCATGTTGATGCATCATGGCCATTCTTCCTTCCGTTTCCCTCTTTTTTTGGTACTCTAGGCGCTGTTATCAAAATGAGAGGCCATATTCCAAATAAACGTGCTCTGTTTGATATTGGAGTTGCGGGCCCGATAGGAGGCCTGATTTTTGCTATACCAATCACTCTAATAGGTTTGAACCTTTCGGAAGTTCAGCCTATACCAAAGGATGCAACCAGTTATTTAGGGTTGGGAGAGCCCATACTTTTTTCATTTTTTTCAAAAATGATGATAGGTGAGGTGTCAGAAGGTTTTGATATTATATTAAATCCAATTGCTTTTGCAGGGTGGGCGGGTTTTTTTGTTACGGCACTTAATCTGATGCCTATCGGACAGCTTGACGGCGGTCATGTCATTTATGCATTATTGGGAAAACATAGCACTATTGTATATAAAGTGGGTATTGGAATATTTTGTCTTTTTGCGGTATTTGTTTTTAAGGGCTGGATCCTTATTGCCATATTGTTATTGCTGTTTGGATTCAAACATCCTCCTCCAGCAGATCCGTATACACCACTTGATTTTAAACGCAAATGCGTTGGAGTGTTAATGCTGGCTATATTTTTTCTCTGTTTCACTCCAATTCCTTTTAAGATATGAAAATTCACCTATACTTTAAAGAATAATGAAAAAAAGAGTAGTGATTGCAATGAGCGGTGGCGTTGACAGCAGCGTCGCCGCTCATTTTTTAATTGAACAGGGGTATGATGTAATAGGGTTGTTCATGCGTCTTGGAAACACCGCAGACACACCTCCAGCCGACAGAAAAACAGCAACGTGCTGCAGTGCTGAAGATGCCAGAGATGCCAGAAACGTAGCATCATTTCTCGGGATTCCATTTTATGTACTTAACTTTGAGGATGAGTTTAATGGTATTATTGAATATTTTTGTGATGAGTATATGAAAGGGAGAACTCCCAACCCATGCATAATCTGCAACAAGGAACTCAAGTTCGGTAAATTGCTCAGGTTTGCAGATTACCTTAAAGCCGATTATGTAGCGACAGGCCACTTTGCCAGAATAGACAGACTCAATGAACGGTACGTTCTGAAAAAGGGAATTGATGAAAAAAAAGACCAGTCTTATGTTCTCTTCTCACTTGACCAGAATCAACTGTCCCGGGCCCTGTTTCCACTCGGAAACATGACCAAAGAAGAGGTCCGAAAAGAGGCTTCTAAAGTAAATCTGAAGACAAAGGACAAACCTGAAAGCCAGGAGATCTGTTTCGTAACCGGCAAGAGTTACAGCGATTTGATTGCTGAAAAGATAGGGACAGAAATCGGTACCGGTGAATTGAAGGATACAAATGATAACACTCTGGGCACACATGATGGTATTCACAATTTTACCATTGGCCAGCGAAAGGGATTGGGTATGGCATTTGGCGAGCCAAGATATGTAGTTGATATTGATCCCATGAAAAATACCGTTACCGTCGGAATTGCAGAAAAACTTTTAAAAACCGATTTTACGGTAGATAAGGTGAACTGGATTGCAATTGAAAAACCGGATAAGGAGTTGTCTGCTTCGGTAAAGATCAGGTATAAACATGACGGAGCACCGGCAATAATTTATCCACTGGAACACGCTCGCGTCAGAGTAGAGTTTAAGCAGCCTGAACGCGCCATAACACCGGGGCAGTCTGCCGTCTTCTATGATGGCGATATCGTTATTGGTGGCGGATGGATTGAAAGGGATTAATGGATTGTAGATTGACTATTGAGGATTGAAATTTTATTGACTCTTTAATTACAATATTAAATTTTTGGTTTTTTTTCATATGTATAATATTCCCTTACCACTCATGAATTTTTCAGCACTGGACGACGCAACCAGGGTCCTGGGAAAGGTTGCCGGCTATATCTGGAGTATGCCACTGGTAATCCTGCTTGTTGGTTCCGGTGTTTATTTCAGTATAAGGCTGGTTTTTCCACAGTTTAGAAGGCTTGGTCATGGTATAGCTGTTGCCAGGGGCAAATATGACAACCCCGATGATCCGGGAGACATAACTCACTTTCAGGCGCTTTGTGCAGCCCTTTCCGCAACAGTCGGCGTCGGCAACATCGCCGGTGTCGCGATCGCCTTACACGCCGGCGGTCCGGGAGCAATTTTCTGGATGTGGGTAGCCGCGCTTTTCGGCATGGTTACTAAATATGCCGAATGTACTCTTTCTCAGAAATACAGGGTTATTCACAGTGATGGTTCCATAAGCGGTGGGCCAATGTATTATATTGAGAAGGGAATGGGTAGCAGATTTAAATGGCTGGCCATAGTATTTGCCAGTTGTGGCCTTATCGCCACATTTGGTGGTGGCAACATGGTCCAATCTAATTCAATGGTTATCGCCTTTACCGATCAATTTGCTACACAAAAATTTTACAACGACACCCCATTATCTAAGTTGAACAGTGGAAAAGAGACCAGCAAGACAGGGGATACAGAGTTTATTATAAAAACACATAATGGAAAAACAATCGAGATTGACATCTCCCGGACCAAAACGGTTGGTGGTTTTTTAGATATCATAAATTATCATCCGAAAAATATGTCCCATGTCGTCATGGCAGAAATAGCCACAGATAGAAACAGCATTGAGTTTACAGATCTAACAGATGGTAAGCATGAGTTCACGCTTGCATCTCCAGATGGAAGTAATCTCATAAAAAATCTTGGTTTTTTAAATAATGAAGGCGCCATCAATAAGCTAAGTAATGGTAAAATATCTACTATTATACCTGAAAGACTTGTTTTGAAAGCTATACTTGGAGTAGTAATTTCCGTAATCGTTGGCATGGTGATTATCGGAGGCATCAAGAGGATTGGAAAGGTTGCAAGCAGACTCGTACCTGTTATGTCTTCAATTTATGTTGCAGGAGCACTTTTTATAATTCTCTGGAGCTATGATAGAATAGTAGATTCATTTTATCTGATCTTCAAACATGCATTTACACCAACTGCCGCAACCGGAGGCTTTGCCGGAGCTACGGTTTTGTATGCAATAACCTGGGGTGTTAGAAGAGCTGCATTCTCGAATGAGGCGGGACTTGGAAGTGCTCCGATTGCCCACGCAGCCGCAAAAACAAAAGAACCTGTACGTGAAGGACTTGTTGCAATGATGGGCCCGTTAATTGATACTCTGGTTATCTGTACCATGACTGCACTGGTGATCATTATTACGGGAGAGTGGACGGGCAAAGCGGATTCATCGGTTTTAACAAAAAATGCATTCAATGCAGGAATTCCATATTTTGGAGGTGTTATAGTTGCGGTGGGGTTGATACTGTTTGCCATATCTACGGCCATAAGCTGGTCGTATTATGGAGACCGTTGTGCAGAATACTTATTTGGCAGAAGGGCAATCCTGCCTTACCGTTGGATTTACGTCGTAGCACTCTTTGTGGGCGCAGTGGTACGTTTGGAAATTGTCTGGAATTTTTCTGATATCACTCTTGGTTTAATGTCTCTTCCAAACCTCTTCGCCATTATTGCCTTAAGCGGTGTTGTTATAAGTTTGACCAAAGACTATTTTTCGCGGAAACATGTAAGGACTAATTAATGAAAAACGAATATGACGTTGTAATAGCAGGTTCAGGGCCCTCAGGTGCGGCAGCCGCAAAGGGACTGGTAAATGAGGGACTAAGTGTCCTCGTACTTGAGAAAAAGAGACTCCCCAGGTACAAGATATGCTCCGGTATCATCTTCAAAAAATCTCAGGATATTACCGAGAAATATTTTGGAGAGATCCCAAAGTCAGCGTATGTTACTCCCGAACTTTTAAAGGGAGTTAGATTCTGGTCTGACGACAAAAGCTATAAAGATTATCCTTTCAATAAAGGCGGCAGCGGAGCACCTAACATATGGCGTTCTGAGTATGATCACTGGCTTGTAAAAAATTCAGGTGCGGAGATTAAAGATTGTTGTGCATTAACAGACTTTAACAACACTGGTGATATCCTTCTAAAGGCTCATGACAATCTAAAAGACACCGTAATAGATATTAAGTGCAGGTACTTGATAAGTGCGGAAGGCAGCAAGTCTCTAATCAGAGCTAAGCTTGATCCCGAATTTGAAAAGGGTCTGAAGTGGTTTACCGCTTACCAGAATTACTATGAGGGAAGTTCAAACCTGGACCCTGATTATTATCACGGTTTCCTTGAACCCCAATACGGCGAAGTCTACGCGTGGTTCAGCGTTAAGGATGGCTTGCAGGTCTTTGGTACTGCAGCTTCAAAAGGAAAAAAAATCAAACCCTATCTCTTGAAATATACAGAGTTATTAGAGAAAAAATTTGATCTTAAGTGCGGAAAGATGGTCAGAAAATCGGGATGTATTGGAAACAACATGTGCCCTGAAGGCAAATTTTACCTGGGCAAAGACAACGTTCTTCTGGTAGGTGAAGCGGCAGGGTTTCTCAATGCATTTGGTGAGGGAATTTCATGCGCATTGACTTCGGGCCTCTTTGCTGCCGAAGCAATAAGCAGCGGCATTAAGTCAGGTAGCAACGCACTTGAGTTATATACAGATTTGACAAAACGGGAGAGGAAACAGACATCAGTTTCATGGAGGATGGGCGCGAGACTGGCTGGCAGAGATTTAATGCCGATATAGATTCTTAGTGCAAATTTTTTTGATCATTTCGGCAAAATATTTATTAATAGGGTTTTTCAGGTAGGTTGATAAGCACCAAAAAATAAAATCAAAAAAAACAAACAAATTCTAATTACTAAAATTCAAAATGTCCAAACAATATGATTTAGAAGAACGAACATTTCAGTTTGCTAAAAATGTTTCTCTCTATATCAAGAACTTTTCTAAAACTATTTCTAATATTGAATATGGAAAGCAAGTAATAAGGGCATCTGGATCTGTTGGTGCCAATTACATAGAAGCGAATGAAGCTTTGAGAATTGTAATTTATTAATCCCCTGTTTGGTTCCAAGTTATTTCATAACAATGGACGCATATCAAATAACTATCTTAATCATTTCTTTACTAGTCATACTTGGGGGTCTTGCCGGGATTATACTGCCTATAATTCCAAGCACTCCAGTGATATGGGCTGGCGTTTTTATATATGCCGCTTGTGATGGATTTGAGACTATAGGATGGTCTCTTCTCCTGATTTTCGGTATCCTGACGATCGTTTCTCTTATCCTGGATTATCTCGGAGGAGTCATCGGGGCAAAAAAATATGGAGCGACAAGATGGGGCTTGATTGGTTCCGTAATCGGCGGTATAGCCGGTTTTTTTACGGGTGGAATTGTTGGGCTGGTTTTCGGACCGTTTTTTGGAGCAGTATTATCTGAATTAACTTTTGGTAAAGATTTAAAAAGTGCGTTCAAATCCGGAGTGGGCACATTAGTAGGCTTTCTTGGAGGCGTAGTAGTAAAGCTGGTTATCAGTGTTGTTATAATCGGCATATTTATCACAAAAATATTTTAAACAAATATTTTAAACAGAAGAAAAGAAAATTTCATACAAAGACATAGAGATCACTAAGAAAACTAAATAAAAAAATAATATTTTTTGCCTTTCTGTTCTTCGTGACTTCGTGTGAGGAGTTGATTATGATCCTGCATAGAGAACTGGATATAGGAGAACTTTCTTCCTGTCCTTATCTGCCTGACAGAAAAAAGCAGATCAGATACTTTCTTGCAAGTGAGCTTAACGAATCCGACATTTCATTTCTGCTTGCAAAAGGCTGGAGGAAGTTTGGAGTATATTTTTTCCAGCCTTCCTGCCCGGATTGCCAGGAGTGTATTCCCATCAGGGTGATTTCGAATGAATTTAAACCGTCCAGAAGCCAGAGGCGCAATCTGAAGAAGAACAGAAATATAGAGGTAGTCTTCGGGCCGCTTAAATTCAGTGGAAGGGCCTTTGAGATTTACCAGGACCATTCAAGCCAACGCTTCTCACAGGAATGCAATCTGGAGGAGTTTATTCTCAACTTCTTTTCACCATCCACCCCATGCCTTCAATCAGAATACTATCTTAACAGAGAGTTGATCGCTGTAGGCTTTCTGGACAAAGGAATAGACTGTTTGAGCAGCGTGTACTTTATCTATGATACAAAGTTCTCACACCTGGGTTTGGGAACCTTCAGTATTTTAAAGGAGATAGAGCACACGCGGTCTCTTGGATTGAAATACTATTGCCTTGGTTATTACGTTCAAGAGTGCCAGAGAATGGCATATAAGAGTAATTTTAAGCCGAGTGAGCACTATAACTGGTTAGATGATAAGTGGGAAGCTACATATTGACAAAATCACAACCCAAGAAATCGAATTGTTATTCCACATAGGCAGATGGTCGCACCTGCCAGGGCATGAGTGTATCTTTCCAGCCGGCCCATAGGCAGGAGATTTGCTCCCAGAGAGAGGAGTATAACAATACTCAGCATTGTAGCAATTGTCACGACACCGAATACACCTGCTACTAGCACCAGGCCTAAAGTGCTGCGCTCTGCCGCAGGGTATATCAGTAATGGGATCAGCGGCTCACAAGGCCCGAACACAAAAATTGTAAAGAGTATCCAAGGAGTAAGGTTCTTTGCCTTCTGACCTTTATGGACATGTAGTTGTTCTTCATTATTATGTTTGTGTTTATGTTTGTGAATAGGCATACTCACGTCACCATGTGCATGCCAGTGTACGTGCGGCCGGTTCCTTCGTGCTGTAATCACTCCCCAGATAAAATACCCCAGTCCGAAGGCAATGAGCAGCCATGCCGCAAATCCGCCACGGAACGATTCTATCGCCCCTAATTTATTCAGCGAAATGCCTAAAGCAATTCCTATAATGCCTAAGACAACAGAACTTAATACATGACCTACTCCACATAAAACAGTTATAGATGCTGTTCTCGGTAATGACCACTTCCTTGCCCGTGCCATTACAATAAAAGGCAGATAGTGGTCAGGCCCCATCATTGTGTGAAACAGGCCTATTGATGCGGCCGTTATTGTAATAAGAATTATCTCGTGCAACTATGTATCCTCTCAAAACCAGAGTAATAAAAAAACTCTTAATTCAATGACATTTGTTCTCATCAGCATATTCCTGCCAGTAGCATAATTTCAATATTTGTAACACTCATGTACAAAAAAAATTTACCTGAAATCTTTACCTAAAGTAGCCGTTGTCAATTTTCCATGTATTACGCCTTTTGTACCGATAAGCCTGTCCGCAATTACCTTTATCTCGCTAGCCTTGCCTTTCACTACCAGAACTTCCAGGCAGTTATGAGAATCCAGATGCACATGCATAGTGGATATCATGGATGCGTGGTATTTATGCTGAATGTTTGTCAGTGTATCTGTCAATTCACGTTTGTGGTGGTTGTAAATGATTGTAACGGTCCCAACAGTTTCTCCTTTACCAACAGTCCACTCCTCCTCTACCAGATTGTTCCTTATCACGTCTCTAATGGCCTCTGACCTGTTTGCATAGCCCTTCTGGTTTATATACCTGTCAAATTGTTTGAGAAGTCTGGAGTCCATTGAAACCCCAAACCTGACCAGATCATCCATAATTCGACCCTTCCCATCGTGTTACAATTTACTAATTTGTACCACTCATCTATACAAAAGTCAATCTGTATTTCCCGTGTTATCTCCTTCTTGACGAACTGTCCTGTTTCCTGTATTATGCATCGTCTAGGTATCAAATAACTTTTGTAAATTCATACGAGAGAAAAGTTATTTAAACAAAAGTCTATTATACAATTCAGGAGACATTATTATGGCAGACACACATTCACTTGACATTGTATGCAAGGTAGAAATGCACGAGGTTAAGAACGCGGTTGATCAGGCCAGAAAACAGCTTGCGGTTAGATATGATTTCAAAGGAAGTAAGTCTTCAATCACCTTAAACAAAGATAATTCCATAACTTTGATTGCCGATGATGATTATAAGCTTAAAAGTTTAACCGATATAGTAAAAGAAAAACTTGCAAAGAGGTCTGTTCCATCTAAAGCACTTGTTTTTGGAAAAACCGAAAATGCACTGGGAAATACTTTAAGACAGGTTATCACGTTTCAGTCAGGTATACCAATGGACAAGGCCAAAGAAATGGTAAAATTCATTAAGGGTATGAAACTGAAAGTACAGTCACAAATCCAGGAAGACAAAATCCGGTTGTCAGGGAAAAAGATAGATGATCTTCAGACTGTTATGCAGTCAATCAAAGACCAGGATTACGACTTTGCCGTTCAATTCGAAAATTACAAATAAAGCCTACATAAACTCTATCCCTATATCCTTACTCCAACCTTTTTAAACTCTTTTTCACTGTACAGCATTACGTAATCATCAAGGCCGGTTTTCTCTTTTATGCTGTTTATAACGTTTTCACACTCCTCATCCGTGTAACCATGGATCATGGTAAATACGTTATATTCCCAACCGGGAAATGTCGGACGTTCATAACAGTGTGTAACCTCTTCAAAGGCTGCCATGATTTTTCCGCACTCATCCACCTTCTCCTGAGGAACTTTCCATACGGTCATTGCATTGGAGTTTATCCCTATCTTCCTGTGAGCGATAGAAGCTGCAAGACGTCTTATCTTTCCGCTCTCCAAGAGAGCCTTTAATCTGTCTATAACTTCTTCCTCAGTCATGCCCAATGCATCGGCTATGTCTTTGTATGGGGTCTTTGTCAGGGGCAAACCTTCCTGAGTATATTTAATCAGTTTAATATCTAAATCTTCTGTCATATATAATCCTTTTCTGTATATTTGTCATTCCCGCAGAAACAACGGTTTTAGTATATTTTAAACTTCACGCCTATTTTAAATTTCTTAGTCGTTGGCAGCATGCGGACATCAAAGCCTGTGCGGTCCTCTATCTCTTTAATATTTTCTTCAAGCTTTTCCTGCGATGGCGCCGACATAGTAAACCAGATATTGAGGGGAAGTTCTTTGTTCTTCCCTTTTCTTAAATAATTATGGGAAACGCCACTGTATCCGTTTATTACCTCGGCGACATCATCAATGCTTTCATCCGGTACCTGCATAGCGGCAAGTGTCGCAGAGTTTCCAACAGCCTGGGTATTTATGATAGGAGCAAGACGGCGGACATATTTACCATCAATCATGGCTTTTATTCTTTCAATAACCAGATCTTCATCAAGGTCCAGTTCATTGGCAATATCAAGAAAAGGCTTGTGTGTCAACGGAATATTTGTTTGAAGCCTCTGTAGTATTTTTTTATCAGTTTCACTTAATGACATTTTATTAAATTTTCCACCTTTTAGAAAAAATGTAAGGAATTAACTCGACAGTTATTTTACGCCTAATTATGTATTCCCGAATGTAATATTTCTTTATCATCCACCTGTTCACGTGAAAGATCTTTATTACCCTTTAACCTTCTTTTAAACTCTCCAATACCAATTTTTCTCACCAGTTCTCCAAAACGTTTCTCTTTCTTTTCATTCAGTATTGCGTCTACACACACATCAAGAGCGTTAAGCACTTCAGTTTCATCTGCAAAATCGATGAGATCTTCTGCAAATCGAGGATGTCTGCCCAGCTTGCCGCCAATCATTACACGGAAACATTTTTTCTCTGTCTTTATAGTACCTGTCGGGCATACCTCGGCACACAGACCACAGTGCAGACAACGATCATAATTAATTGTAACAACCTTTTTTCCGTTCTCCTGCTGTTCGGTATTTCCGTCTCCTGCCTCTCCCCGCGGTTGATTTGACATTCCAGAGATCCTGATAGCACCCTCTTTGCAAGCCCTTAGACAATTCCCACAACCGTTACACTCAAAATTATCATCAACGTATACCTTAGCTCTAACGTGTACGCCAAAATCCCTGATCTGGGGCATCGAACAGCAATTCGGGCAGCTGGATATCGCAATCTTCAATCTCTGGTGAGGCAGGATTTTACCGTCTATCCTGCTAATCAGCTTCTTACTGAATTCTATCTCTCTGAGCCTGTTCTTAATTTTCTGTTGAAGCCCTTTGATGCCTGCTATCAGAAACGGACACTCAACATCCTCTCCACGGCATATTTCGATGTTATACATAGCCGGATATCCGTCTTCCTCAACATACTCATCTGATCTTTTCAGGATTTCATACTTATCTTCACCCGCCTTTGAGTCCAGAGAGAACGGATTTGTGTTAATCACACCTTTATCACTTTTAACACTTCCGGTACCCATAAAGCTTGCCTTCGCGTCTTCAACGTCTTCCACGGTTACAATACTCTTCCCTTTTTCGCTGGCACGCTTTTCGATCTTTGAACGGGCCATTCTCCGTACAAATACGGGTATTTTTTCAAGCCTTAAACTTGCCTCTTCATCCCATTCCATGAAACTTTAACTCCACTAAAACCGGAAAACACTCTAAAAACAACGCCTTTACAGTCGTATACCTGGAAATTATAAAAAACTTCATTATATTTTATACTAACTTATAGTCAAACAAAAACTAGAAGTACATTCTATTTGAGGGTATTTTCAAGGTAGGATATTATGTTTTTTGCAATCTCTGATTTGCCTTTTAATGGTTTAGGTGTTTTACTGTCACCAGCAACCATATATGCGATATGACTTTTGCTGGAAATGTTTTTGTAATCGTTTGCCACGATCACATTGGCTCTGCTCTTTTTCAAAAATCTTCTGGCAGTTTTTATCAGATCAGCTTTTGTCCTGTTTACCTCTAATTTAAAACCCACAAGCAGTGCATCCGGCCACATATCCCTGATAATAGCTATAACCTTTGGTGTTTTTACCAACCTGAGCAACCATTCTTTCTTCTTTGAAGGTGTTTTGTCGGGTTTAGTTCTGAAAGGCACATAATCTGCTACTGCCATAGCGTGCACAATGGCATCAAATTTCTTTTTATTCAATTTTTCCCGAATAACATTAACCAGATCATCATTCGTTTCAATTTCGATCAACTTAAGCTGTGAAGGTTTAATGTCATTACGGTCTTGAATAACAGGAAGCATACTTTCGGCTCCGTATACATATGTAACAACCGCACCGTAACTCATTGCTACATACGCTATTTCACTGCCGAGTTTCCCTGTTGACGTGTTAGTTATATAACGAACAGCATCCAGATAGCCGCGTGTTGAACCGGCTGTAATAAGAATGTTTTTCTTTTTAAGGAGGGGCATTTAATGTCTCTAATCCTGTAAATGCTAGATATCAAAGAGAACTTTTGAGGTTGATAGCAGACAGCCAGGCTACAAATATCCGTTATCATCAAGTGTCTATCAGTTATTCCTGTTCATTTTTCAACTCAATAGTATTTACTTCTCCAAATTCAGTCAATGGTTTATCAAATTGTCCCTTATCGCCGATAACGAGCAATTTGATATCATCAGGATGTAAATACTCTTTTGCCACACGAGCTATATCTTCTTTAGTAACTGCCTTTATATTATCTACATAGGTGTCAAGATAGTCTAATGGCAAACCTTCATATTCTATCCCTACCATTTGGCCAACAATACTGGAACTTGATGTAAATTTAAAGATAAACTGGTTTATATATGTATCCTTTGCCAGCTCTAATTCATCATCATCAACGTATTCCTCCCTTATTCTCCTTACCTCATCCAGTGCAAAGTTTATAGCTTTTACTGTAGACTCACTCTTAGTCTGGCACGATGCGAAGAAGAAACCAAGATCCCTCGGCGTATGAAATCCACTGTACGCTGAATATGCCAACCCTTCGTCTGAACGGACTTTACTTGGTATTCTGGAAGTAAAGCTTCCCCCCCCAAGGATAAAGTTCATTATCTTGATCGGAAAATAGTCTTTACTTAACCGGTTGATGCCTAAGTGGCCAAAAACTACACTGGCCTGGTTTACATCTTTGTAAATATAATTTATGGACCTCTGGAATTTTTTCTCTACTGCTGGCACTTCCGGAAAATCTATCTCTTTTTTTTCCCAATCTGCAAAAACTACCTTAAGCTTTTCTAATATTTCCTGAGTCTCAAAATCGCCTGATATACCCATAATAACATTGTTTGGGCAAAAGTACTTTTTATGAAAAGCGATCATGTCATCTCTGGTTATGTTTTCTACGGTATCTTTATACCCTATAATTTTTCTACTGTACGGATGGTCTGCCTTATACATTATCTTCCTGAACTCTCTGAAAATGATCTTTCTGGGAGTATCATTTTCTCTTCTGATATCTTCCAGTATTTCATCTTTCTCCTTCCTGATCATATCCTCCCGAAAAGCTGGATTCATCAGCACATCCGCAAAAACCTCCAGACCTTTGTCAATGTCCTTCTTCATTGTAGAGAGGGACGCGCTGCCTGATTCTCTGCTAATCCCCGTCTCAACAGATGCGGCAATAAATTCCAACTCTTCATTCATCTGTTCCGGTGTTCTTGATTTCGTACCTCCTCTTCTCATTACACTGCCAACCAGATTTGCAAGTCCTGCTTTTTCTGCAGGCTCATAAACGGCACCCGTCCTGAAATGAGCAGAAATTTTAAATAGAGGCAATTCATGGTCTTCAAGAAGATAGAGGATCATGCCATTGTCTAAAACCAATCTTTCAGGCTTTGGTGGAGTAAACTCAACCGGTATGTATTCAAACTCAGATACTATCTTCGCTCCTTCAGATTGAGGAGCAGTCATAACAGGCTCAATCGCCTGTCCGCTGTGTTCATCATACGCAAAAAGCATTTTCGCCTGTCCGACAGCAAAACCTGACAATATGAGAATCAAAACAAATAGATGGCTTAGTGAAAAATTAACTCCCCTTATTTTCATGAGCTGCTTCCTTTCCTTTCTTTTTGTTATTCACTAAGATTGCTACCGTTCTGTTGGTCCTGATAAAATATTTGTTTGCAACACGCATAATATCCTCCGGAGTCACAGCAACAGTTTTTTCAACAAGCGTATTAATGTATCTCCATCCGTAAATTGCTTCGTATGAAGATATTTCACTTGCCAGTCCTGATGCTGATTCCAGACTCCTTATAAAATCGGCTTCTAACTGGTTCTTAATTTTTTGTAATTCATGGTCAGTTACAGGTGTTGTTTTCAGCTTTTCCAGCTCTTCGTAAATCGCTTTTTCAACCTCTTCAGCCGTATGAGGGTGTCGTGGTGAAGCGAAGAAGATAAAAGTGTCGGCATACTTGGATGGCCCACCATACGCATGAGCCATTATTGCCATACGCTTCTCTTCTATCAAGCTTTTATATAACCTAGAAGTCCTCCCATTTGAAAGAATTGCCGAGATAACATCAAATACATATTGATCAGGATGGCCAACTGCAGGTTTATGGTAAGCAATAGACAAAACTGGATTAGCGTCATATTCCACATAAACTCTACGTTCTCCAATTTGTTCAGGTTCCACAGTCGTAACTTCCGGTGGTGGAGGCTGGCGCTGGATGTCACCAAAATATTTTTCAATAAGCCTGATGACTTCATCCGGATTTATGTCCCCAACAACAACTATAACCGCATTGTTCGGTGAATAGTATTGCTTAAAATATTTGGCAACTTCAGACTTTTTCATATTTTCAATATCTGACATCCAACCTATAACAGGCCAGCCGTATGGGTGAGCCGTAAAAGTGGCTGCATTCAGTTGCTCTAGTAACAGGCCGAACGGACTGTTTTCCGTACGAAGACGCCTCTCTTCCATTACAACGTCCCTTTCAGAATAAAATTCTCTCAAAACCAGGTTTTTCATCCGGTCAGACTCCATAAACGCCCACAATTCAAGTCTGTTTGCCGGCAAGTTACAATAATAGTACGTTGCATCGTTCCCTGTAGATGCATTAAGTCCAGTAGCTCCATTTTTGAGATAAATAGACCACATTTCGTCCTTAACGATTAAATCCTTCTGTTTTTTCCAGACTTCTTCCAATTCCTCCTGCAATCTTTTTAATTTTTCACTATCTGTATCGCTTCCTTTAGACTCTTCAGCTGTAATTCCAGAGATGAGTTCATCCTCTTTTGCCAGAAGAGGCTTCTCGCTATCATAATCTTTGGTCCCGAAAATCTCTGTACCCTTAAACATCATGTGTTCAAACAGGTGAGATGCGCCTGTGATCCCCGGATGTTCATTTACAGAGCCAACCTTGTAGACAATTCGGAGTGAAACTATTGGAACATCGTGTTTCTCCAGCATTAATAATTTTATACCATTGTCGAGTGTGTGCTCTCTTACATCAAGTTTCAGTTTTTGGCCAAAGGTGTTTACGCAAAAAAAGAGTATTACTGAAACTACAAGAATTTTTATTCTGAACTTCTTCATCTAAAAGCTCTCCTCTCTATTGATTTATTGCAGGAGTGAATAGGGAGTATATATAAACTTCCACTTTTTCTATCTTTTCAAGACTTTAAATATTGCTACAACAGTTTCACAAATAAAGTTCCCCGCCAAGTTGCGATAACCACCTACAAACCTTCATTTGACATTAAAAAGCGGAAAAACTATTGCGAGCAGGATAAATTACTTACTCATACCAGAACCCGCAATTATCCTTCAGATGTGAAAAGTGATCTCTATTACTGAATGGGTATAATTTACACATATGGGGTCTACGATCATGCTCTTTGCAGATTGCATAGCCGTTTTCATCAAATAAAAGGCTGGGACATCGTATCGAAGTATGGCAGCAACCGCCACATCGTTTACATTCTCCTTTTCTTTTCTCTACTGATCGTGTAACCTCTTTTTTATGAAAGAAGTAATAACACCATCGCCATATCTGATGTCTGAGAGATGGAATAAAGATATCTATTTTTTGCAAAATACACTTCCTTTCTTTTTAAAAGTGCTATTTTAGTAACTTTCTTGATTAAATCAAATAAAAACATTGACAGGTCCCTGCTTGTATGATATATGATAATGTTTAAATTCTTCGAGATAAAATAATAATATTGACACGTTTGATTCAATTTTTTGAGATTCACACAATTATGACTAAGACTTTTGTAGCAAAAAAGGAAGATGTACAAAGAGAATGGTATGTAATTGATGCCACAGACAAAGTCCTGGGAAGAATGGCTAGCCGTATTGCTATGATACTTCAGGGAAAAACAAAACCTATATATACACCGCATGTTGATACCGGTGACTTTGTTATTGTTACCAACGCAGAAAAATTCAAATTAACCGGTAACAAGATGAATGATAAGGTCTACTATACACATTCAGGCTACCCTGGCGGGTTCAAGGAACATCCTATAAAGAAATGGATGGAAAAGCATCCGGATAGAGTGGTGCATTTAGCAGTAAAAAGGATGATGCCAAAAACAAAACTGGGTAGGGCAATGCTTAAAAAATTGAAGGTTTTTCCAGGTCCGGATCATTCTCACGAGGCCCAACAACCTAAAACTCTGGAAATTTAATAATTATAAGGAACAAAATGTCTGACGAAACAAAATTCATATGGGGCACTGGCAGACGCAAGACATCTGTCGCAAGGGCCAGAATCAGAAAAGGTACCGGAAAGTTTATGGTAAACCGCAAAGAACTTGATGTATACTTTGGCAGGGACCGTGATAAGTTTGTAGCCCTCCAACCATTAAAGGCTACTAAAACTGACGGGCAGTATGACGTTTTCGTAAATGTCCAGGGTGGAGGCTTGACTGGTCAGGCTGGAGCTATTTCACTGGGAATCTCCAGGGCCCTTTTCAAAGCTGATCAGGAACTTGCGGAAAGCTTAAGGGATGCCAGCCTCTTGACTCGAGACAGCAGGATGAAAGAGCGGAAAAAATACGGTAAAAAGGGTGCAAGAGCAAGCTTCCAGTGGACAAAGAGATAACGGCTTACATTTCAACACATAAATTATTACCTCAGGACAGCTGCTTTCTTCTTTCCTCGTAGAATGACGTTGTCAGCTTTATTCCTTCCCTAAATTCAACTTTAGGGCTCCAACCCAGGCCTTTAACTGCTTTAGAGTTATTTAAGCAGATCCTGTCGATCTCTCCCGGGCGCTTCTCGTCAAACAGAGGCTCTACGCTAAGACCCAAGGCGTCTCTGACTGATTCGAAGACTTCTATATCTTTTATTTCTTTACCCCAACCCAGATTATAACACTCCCCTTCCGATTGAATCTGGCCAAACATAGCTCTCATATTTGCATCTACCAGGTCACCTACATAGACATAGTCTCTTGTCTTTGTCCCATCACCAAAAATAGTCGGCTGCTTACCATCAAACATCTGTTCTGTGAATATGGCTACAACACCGGCTTCGCCATGAGGGTCTTGCCTGGGACCGTAAACGTTCGGATACCGCAATATAATATATGGAAGGTTGTACGTTTGCCTGAAAACAAACAAATAATGTTCAACTGTGTGTTTACTCACACCGTACTGCGACTGGGGATCTATTAAATGGTTTTCATCTACTGGCAGATATCTGGGTTCGCCATATACAGCACCACCTGTAGAAGCATATATGAAACGCTTTACATTATACTTTCTTGATACGTTTATCAGATTCAGGGAACCCATTATGTTTACCTGTGCGTCAAATATCGGATCCCTGACAGACCTTCTCAAGTCAACTTGTGCAGCATGATGGTTGACAAAATCGGGCCTTTCCTCCTCAAAGATTTTCTCCAGACTTTCTGTATTACCTATATCATCTTTATAGAAAGTCGCCTTTGAATTAATATTTTCTTCCTTACCGGTAGTCAGGTTATCAATTATTACAACATCGTACCCTTGAGAAATTAAATTATCCACAAGATGAGATGCAATAAACCCGGCACCGCCAGTTACCAGTATTTTCATGGTTTTTCTTTAATTTCCGCTCGGTTTATTGTCTTTATATATCTTGTCAACCGCCACATCATAATCGGTTGCGGTATTCATCCTGTCATATTCTTTACGGAGTACACGGTGACAGTGAGTACAGGCCTGTTTTAACGCTCTCAGCCGGGTAGTAGACGCATCGAAATCTTTATCCCGGCATGTTTGAGTAATCCTGGCCAATTGATCTTTAAACATCCCTTGAAGTTCAAAGAAATCTTCCGGAATTTCATCTGAAGAAAGATTAAGTGCATTAAAAGACTTCTCTATACTGGCACATAACTCCACCGCCTCGTCCCAATCACCTTCACCCATTTTACGTGTCAGTAGAGTTGTATCGCTCTTTATTTGTTTCATGTTTTCTTTAAATCCGAGTTTAGTGTACCATTGAACAGTCTCATCACCATCATTTACAACTACCTGTTCTTCTGCTTTGCCACAAGACAGGATAAAAATCAAACCAATGATTGAAAGCTTCAAAATATTTCTTGTAAATCTGCTCCTATATATTTCCATGATGTAAACAAATCCTTCCTACTAAAAATATCCAGTTTTTTAATTATATTGTCTGCAAGTACACTAAAAGTGGTGAGCCTGACATTAGATTCTATCACAAAGATATTCCGAAACGTTATATACAGTCATGGCAAATTCAGTTCATCAATTAATTACCAAAAGTATATCCGTTTTAAGTCAAGGCCCTTGAGTCCATTTTGCAAGAAGGGCTATATCTTGTATACAACAAAATATAGCCCTCTTACGGTTAACACCTTCAATACTACCTAATATTAACTATGTCCGGGTAATCTAACCTAGAACAGCCCCTTTACCCTGCCGGTTTCCACATCCACATCCACACGTCTGTAAGCAGGATCAGAGCAGGTACCAGGCATGAGTTTCACTGTTCCCGCAAATGGTACAACAAATCCGGCTCCATTAAATGTTAATATCTCCTGGATATTTAATCTCCAGCCCTTCGGAGCACCCTTGAGTTTTGGGTTATCCGTGAGGGAAAGATGCGTCTTGGCCATACATATCCCAAGCTTGGAAACTTCCGGATCAACATCCATCGCCTTGATCTTTGCCTGAGCTGTCGGAGAATAATCAACTCCGTCAGCACCGTATACCTCTGTAGCAATCATATGTATGCGCTCACTCAATGGGGTCTCCAGCTCATAGAGGAACTTGAAGTTGTTCTCTTCGCTACATGCGTCGATCACCGCATCAGCCAGTTCCAGGGCACCTTCGCCGCCCTTTTCCCAATGTTTGGAGAGAGCGACACGGGCTCCGGCATCTTCTACCACCTTTCGAACCGCTTTTACCTCAGCATCCGTATCTGTGTAGAAATTATTTATGCAGACTACAGGGTTGATACCTGCTTTCTTAACCACATTTACAAGGTGAAGCAGATTCGACTCCGCCCCTTTCACAGCATATTCAACGTTCTCTTCCTTGTAAATTGGGTCCAACGGTTTTCCAGGAACAGGAACCGGAGCGCCACCATGGCTTTTAAGCGCCCTGATAGTAGCAACAAGAACCGCTGCATGAGGCCTATTTCCTGAGAAACGGCATTTCAGATTCCAGAATTTCTCAAATCCTATATCTGCCCCAAAACCGGATTCGGTTACATTATAATCACCCAGCTTTAGCCCAAGCCTGTCTGCCACAATCGAAGATTGACCAATGGCAATATTGGCAAATGGCCCTGCATGGACTAATACCGGCTGGCCTTCAATGGTCTGCATCAGGTTTGGATTAAGAGCTTCAACCATCCACGCAGTCATAGCACCATCAACTTCTATATCGGCAGTTGTAACAGGATTGCCTGATTTATCGTAAGCCAGTACTATTTTACTCATCCTCTCACGCATATCTTTCAGATCTTTTGCAACTGAGAGAATAGCCATAATCTCGGAAGATACAGCAATGGCAAATCCTGACTGCATCATAAACCCATCCATCTTTCCGCCGATGCCGATAGTGATATCCCTAAGCGCCTGTGCGCAAAAATCTATAACCCACTTGAAATTAATATTATTGGAATCAATGTTGAGGCGTTTCAGATTCCTTTTAGCAAGCTGCTCGTCATTGTAGTTATACTCGTGCTGTATTCTGGATGTAAGTGCCACCATACCCAGGTTGTGCGCATTCATTATTGCATTAATGTCTCCTGTCAGACCAAGTGAAAAAGGAGTCAACGGTATGCATTGTGAAAGTCCACCACCTGCAGCAGAACCCTTGATATTCATGGTAGGCCCACCGGATGGCTGACGAATGGCACCAACAACATTTTTGTCTCTTTTTCCCAGGCCCTGTACCAGGCCCATAGTCGTAGTAGATTTTCCTTCACCCAGAGGTGTTGGTGTGATTGCAGTCACATCTACATATTTTCCATCCGGCTTACTCTCAAGCCGGTTAATTGCCTTGTTAAAGTCAATCTTTGCTACATAATGCCCGTGAGGAAGCAGTTCATCCTTCTCAATACCAAGTTCCTCAGCCAGCTGATAAACGGTCTTCATCCCCGCCTCAGAATCTTCCGCAATCTCCCAATCCGCATGTTTAGTGGGATCCAATGCCATAATATTTACCCTCCTTTTCTTTTATATACTAATAAACTATTACACTCCGCAAATTACACAACACGTTATCATTTATTAACTAAATCAACGTTTATTGTTAATACATTTAAAATACGGCAAACTGAACAATATTAACTAAATGTAAAGACAAGAAACTGTTCAATTATATTGATATAATTTCCAAGGTCAAGAAAAATGATTTATGTTGATTTTAACGTTTTACCCATATCCTCATAGATTTACTCAGCCTTCAGCGTAATACGCCAATGTGCTTCCTGGCAGTAATTTCTGGCGGAAATGGGATTTGTTACAAAACTGCATAGACATATGTCAGTTCTCTAACAATAATCTTACTAACTATGTGGAAATTTATGGTATGACGTATGAAAATGTTTTACTTTATCAGGAAGATGAGAACTGAGTATTTCTGGTATATTCGTTACTTAGCGTAGCGTCATTGTCACTATCCACCAGACTGCTATACTGCCTAAATAACCCAATAAGATAACGGGTGCCCATTTAAGATGTGACATAAAAGTATAATTTTCCCTGTTGATACCCATCACCGCTACTCCTGCCGCAGAGCCTATCGACAGCAAGCTGCCACCCACACCGCATGTTAACGTTACAAGGAGCCATTGATCCAGTCCCATTGACAAATCCATATTTAAGACGGCAAACATGATGGGAATATTGTCAACTATAGCAGAGAAGATCCCTATAGATGTGTTTGCCGTAGTAAATCCGGTCAAATCATAAAACCCTCCTCCTACAATTTTGAGGAAACCAATGTACTGTAATGCTCCTACTGCAGTCAAAACTCCGAAAAAGAAAAGCAGGGTGTCAAATTCTACCTGCTCCACCTGCTTGAAAAAGTCAACACGATCAACCTTACGTCTGTCTTTTTCCAGACCCAATTTCTGCAGATATCTCTTCATTCCCCACTTTTTCATATAGAAGGATGTAAACATAAGATAACCCAGGCCGCACATCATGCCCATAAAAGGAGGAAGGTGCAGAAACTGGTGAAAAGAGACCCCAGTGGCTATAGTCAGAATGAAGCAGACCATTGTTCTCTTGGCTCCCGGTTTCAAAGCCATTACCTCTTTTCTGGCCTCCGGTTTTCCCTTTGGAATAAACAAGCTCATGATAAACGCCGGGATAATCCAGTTGACAATAGAAGGCAGGATAAGATAGATAAATTCAATGGTATGCACCTTTCCGGCTGTCCACACCATCAGTGTGGTAATATCTCCAAAAGGGCTCCAGGCTCCGCCTGCATTGGCAGCAACAACTATATTGACAAAGGCCGGTACTATGAACTTCTTGTTACCGTCACTTACCGCAAAGGCAACGGTAGACATAAGGAGGGCACTGGTTAAATTATCTGCCAGTGGAGACAGGAAAAATGTCAAAATCCCTGTTGCCCAGAAGAGAGACCTGAACCCCATACCTTTAGATAACAACCAGGCTCGCAAAGCCTGGAATACATTTAAAGAGGTCAATGTATTAATATACGTCATTGCAACGAGCAGGAAGAAGAAGAGACCCCCAATCTCAGCAATAAGATGTTCAACAAATTCGTGAGCCCCACCTCCATGTGCTCCCCCGTGCTGCCTCTCATAAATACCAATAATCAGCCACATGAGGCAGCCAACCAGTACAATAGGCTTGGACTTCTTTAGATGAATCTTTTCCTCAAAAATAATGAGAATATAAGCTATTGTAAATAAAAATAGCGATAAATATCCAACCCATGTATTAAGCATATGCATTCAGTTTATCATCCTTTTTTAGATACGAAATTTAAATAAACCTCATAAATATCAGGGGTTATAACTAAACAGAGCACAAAAAGTCAAGTTAAATCTGCTGTAAGTCGAACTTATCTGGTTAAACAAATGCTCCGTTTTTCTGCTATAAATTCGCATTCTAAATCATAAAACTTTAATTTAACGGTTTAATCTTCGGGTTTTTCTTGTGTTACATCAGTTATCATAAAGATAAATTCATAGTTTTTCATGTAAGTATCAAATTGAATAGGCAAGATAAGAAAAAAAGTAGAGTCTATAAACTCTTCTCCATTGCCCTGAAACGAGTACTCCGGGAGCATACCATGATCCAAATAGTCAATGTCCGAATCTTTATTAGCTGTACGCCCATCTGCAATTTCCCCTCCGGGTCCCGGCCATATATTAATCCATATATTTCCCTCATTTTCTGATCCTGAATCAATCCTTACAGGGTCTATATAACGGAAGTTATTTACAAACTCTTTCATTGCATGCGCATATCTCCATCCATACAAAACAGTATGAGATTCTCCCACAGGGCTGATGTATTCCGCTTTGTCCACATCAAAATATATGTGGCTTTCAGTCTTGTTATAAATAGACACCCATATGTATTCTGCAGCAGGAATAAACTGGAATGAAACGTCCTTGTCTTCGTATCTGAGGTCTTCTGTATAAGGATCTATAAGGGTAAAACTATATTGATATGGACGGTAAGTACAACCGGCAAAAAACAGTACTGTAGTTATGAGCAAAGTTTTTTTTATACCCATTGCACATTTATTTATCGGTTTTAAGTTTAACGGCATTTGCTACTGTTTGAACTATTTGATTTGCTTGAAATGGCTTTGTTATTAAAAAATCCACCCCTTTCTGCTCTGCTTCTTCTTCTGATATATCCCACCCGGTTATAACACCGGTTACTACATCAGGCTCTATCTGTCTGGCAGTATTAATTACTTCCCATCCCGATATATCCGGCATTCCTAAATCTGTTATCACCACCTCATAGCCACCGTCTTTAAAGGCTTCTAATCCCTTTTTACCACTGTAGAAAACAGAGGTTTGATGACCCTGCTTTGACAGTATTTCTGACAGCAATGTGCCTATTTCCGGTTCATCATCTATTATCAGTATGTTTGCACCTTTTATCTCAACAACAGGATCCCGGGCCCCGTCTCTTTTTTCTGTTTTCTCTTTTCCCTTTGGTAATACTATCGTTAACGTTGTACCTTCTCCTGGAGCTGACTTGATATCTATTGATCCGTTATGCCTCTTGATTGTTCCATACAGCATACTCATCCCCAGCCCACTATGATCCATACCTTTCGTCGTAAAAAATGGATCAAATATTCTGTTTTTTGTTTCCACAGTCATCCCTGTTCCATTATCAGATAATTCCAAATATACAGTCTCATCTTTTGCATACGTTGCTATATGTATTTTCCCTCCCTGCGGCATTGCATCTACAGAATTGAATATCATATTGATTACAGCCTCTCTCAAATCAGTTTCATCTCCAAGTATAATTGATTCATCTTCTGTAAGATTTTCTATAATTTCTACACTAAGCCCTTCAGCATGTGGGCCATCTTTCCACATCGGAGCGGATATCGCCATAGCCTCTCTTACCAGATCATTAAGATTGATTGTCTGAGAAGGTAATTCATCACTTTTTGTCTTTGCATATTTTTGTAGTCTTTTTATTGTTTCGGCACTACCTCGTGCTGCCTTCTTGATTATTTGTACTTTTTGTAATATCTTATCCTTGTCTTTTTCTATCTCAATAAGCTCTATATTCCCTGTAATTATAGCCAGCATATTATTAAAATCATGTGCTATACCGGATGTCATTAAACCCAATGCACGAAGTTTCTCCGATTCTGAAAGTTTTTCCTGCATTTTTTTCTCTTCTTCATATTTATACTTTAACTCAGCATGGTATCTGGCATTCTCAATTGCCACAGCAGCATGGTTTGCAAAGAAGTTAAGCAGCATAGCATCCTCTTCGGTAAATGAATCACCATCTATTTTGTTTACAACCTCCAATACACCTATCAATTTTGATTTTGACTTAAGTGGGACGCAAAGTATTGATTTTGTTTTAATCCCGCTCATTTCATCAACTTTTCCATAGAACCTCGGGTCATTCCTGGCTTCGTGAATTAAAAGGTGCTGCCCATTTGCAGCAACCCAACCCGCAATTCCTTTCCCGGGTGGCATACGAATATCTGTCAGCTTATCAGTCTTAGGCCCGGTTGGGACACTGAATACCAATTCTCCTGTTTCTTCATCCAACAGCATCAGTGTACTTGCAGACGAATTCGTCACTCGATTTGCATACTTCATAATATTATTTAATACCTCAGCTATATTCAGCGTAGAATTAATTATCGAACACTCCTCTACAACTGCTCCCAGTTTCTCACTTTTCAACAATTTGTATACTTCTATCATTTCATCCTGTTTTTTCATAGCCTTTTCAAGCTGCTCCTTTGTGGTAACCCCCATATCGATCAATATCTGACCCAATGCAGGAGTTTTATTTGCAGCCAATCGTGCTTCAGAAATTAACCTCGTTCTCTGCAGCCGTTCCGGTAACGCTCCCTCTTTGAACATCTCACTCTGTTTTGCTAAAGCCTCATCAAGGTGCTGTTTTGTAACAAATCCCATTTCCGCCAGAATTTCACCCAACATTTTTTTCAGTAGCATACAGATTACCTCAAGTCGTTGATTTCTAGATGAAAAATGAATTCAATGTATTAAAAAAATAACATTCTTCACCGGCATTCTAAAAAAAAACAGAAGGATATCAATAGAATAATAAAATTAAAAAAGTATAATTTATATTGGAATTTCAGGATACGAATTTACGTGAAATGTTGATTTCTTGATTGAACAAAACCAGAGACTTAAAAATACTAAGTCGAGGGTTTTGTGATTGAGAAGAATGTAAAGTTCCGGCAAAAGCAGGTTCTTATAAACAGGTAAATCAATTTAATGATGAGAAAAACATTAAATACTATTGTTTACCAGCTTTTAAGTTTAACGGCATTTGCTACTGTTTGAACTATTTGATTTGATTCAAATGGCTTTGTTATTAAAAAATCCACCCCTTTCTGCCTTGCTTCTTCTTCTGATATATCCCACCCGGTTATAACACCGGTTACTACATCAGGCTCTATCTGTCTGGCAGTATTAATTACTTCCCATCCCGATATATCCGGCATTCCTAAATCTGTTATCACCACCTCATAGCCACCGTCTTTAAAGGCTTCTAATCCCTTTTTACCACTGTAGAAAACAGAGGTTTGATGACCCTGCTTTGACAGTATTTCTGACAGCAATGTGCCTATTTCCGGTTCATCATCTATTATCAGTATGTTTGCACCTTTTATCTCAACAACAGGATCCCGGGCCCCGTCTCTTTTTTCTGTTTTCTCTTTTCCCTTTGGTAATACTATCGTTAACGTTGTACCTTCTCCTGGAGCTGACTTGATATCTATTGATCCGTTATGCCTCTTGATTGTTCCATACAGCATACTCATCCCCAGCCCACTATGATCCATACCTTTCGTCGTAAAAAATGGATCAAATATTCTGTTTTTTGTTTCCACAGTCATCCCTGTTCCATTATCAGATAATTCCAAATATACAGTCTCATCTTTTGCATACGTTGCTATATGTATTTTCCCTCCCTGCGGCATTGCATCTACAGAATTGAATATCATATTGATTACAGCCTCTCTCAAATCAGTTTCATCTCCAAGTATAATTGATTCATCTTCTGTAAGATTTTCTATAATTTCTACACTAAGCCCTTTAGCTTGTGGGCCATCTCTCCACATCGGAACGGATATCTCTTTAGCCTCTCTTACCAGATCATTAAGTTCGACTCCCCGAAGCTGTAATTTATCATTTTTTGTCCTTGCATATTTTTGTAACCTTTTTATCGTTCTGGAACTATCTTTTGCAGTTTTCTTGATTATTTGTACTCTTTGTAATATCTTATCCTTGTCTTCTTCTATCTCAATAAGCTCTATATTCCCTGAAATTATAGCCAGCATATTATTAAAATCATGTGCTATACCGGATGTCATTAAACCCAAGACCCGAAGCTTCTCCGATTCTACAAGTTTTTCCTGAATCTCTTTTTCTTCTTCATATTTACGCTTCAACTCACCATAATATCTGGCATTCTCAATTGCCACAGCAGCCTGGTTTGCAAAGAAGTTAAGCAGTACGGCATCCTCTTCGGTAAATGAATCACCATCGGTTTTGTTTATAACCTCCAATACACCTATCAATTTTGATTTTGCCAAAAGCGGAACGCAAAGTATTGATTTTGTTTCATACCCGCTTTTTTCATCAATTTTACCATAGAATCTCGGGTCTTTACTGACATCAGGGATTAAAAGGTGTTGCCCATTTGCAGCAACCCAACCTGCAATTCCTTTTCCGGGTGGAATACGAATATCTCTCAGCTTATCAGTCTTAGGCCCGGTTGGGACACTGAATACCAATTCTCCTGTTTCTTCATCCAGCAGCATCAGCGTACTTGCAGATGAATTTGTAACAAGATTTGTGAACTTCATGATATTATCTAATACCTCAGCTATATTCAGCGTAGAACTAACTACTGTACATTTCTCTACAACGGCCCCAAGCTTCTCACTTTGCAACAACTTATACACTTCAGCCATTTCATCCTGTGCTCTCACGGCCTTTTCAAGCTGCTCCTTTGTGGTAACCCCCATATCAATCAATATCTGACCCAATGCTGGAGTTGTCTTTGTAGCCAATCGTGCTTCAGAGATTAAACTGGCTCTCTGCAGCCGTTCAGGTAACGCTCTCTCTTTGAGTATCTCGTTCTGTTTTGCTAAAGCCTCATCAAGGTGCTGTTTTGTAACAAATCCCATTTCCGCCAGAATTTCACCCAACATTTTTTTCAGTAGCATACAGATTACCTCAAGTCGTTGATTTCTAGATGAAAAATGAATTCAATGTATTAAAAAAATAACATTCTTCACCGGCATTCTAAAAAAAACCAAAAGAATATCAATAGAATAATAAAATTAATAATATATAGATTATTGTAATTTTCGGTAAAACTGGTAATAAATTTAGGGAAATTGTTGCAGTAGTTTCTTATAAGTATTTTCCATGTCCACACTCCATTGAGAGATACTGACCACTTTAAAACTATGTTGACACACTATGATAAAACTAATAGAATAACCCGATTACACAATCCCACATGCAGTTTATCCAATGGGGATGTAGCATTTCGTTTTTCTTATATTGTTCAGGGTTTTTCTTAAAAATGAGCACGAAAGGTTTATTATATACAAAGAAAAAAATTCACTTTAAAGAGGGTGATATCATTTTTAAAGAAGATGAAGAAGATTGTAAAGAAATGTATGTTATTGATTCCGGAAGGGTGAATATAGTAAAAAAAGTCGGAGATACAGATATCACTTTAACAACACTTGATGAAGGTGATTTTTTTGGAGAGATGTCTTTAATAACAGGAAATAAACGAAGTGCCTCAGCAGTAGCTCAAACAAATTGCAGGTTACATACTATGGATAAAGAAGCATTTGAATTCAATCTCTCTAAGGACGTAACGTTTATGAGAAACATTCTGGAGACTCTTGCCCATCGGCTTGAAGAAACTGACACAAATCTTAAACGCCACATCCAGAGAAGCACCAGATTATCCAAAGTATTTTATGCAACCGGATAAACAGTATATTCCCCAGTACACTTTCTAAAATATTAATTCTCAAACAGAAGTTTCAAGGATATACCTGGTTTTGCAATTTTGAAAAAATATTTTTTGCCGCACCAAGTATGCCGCTATTATCACCCAGTTGTGAAAATTCTATCCTGAGAGATTCCGTCGCCTGCTTAAATGCCCTTCTTTCAACCTCTTCCTTCAATGGTACCATAAGAAACTCTCCCAGATTAGTTACACCACCAAACAAAACTATTATTTCTGGATTAAGAAGGTTTGCAACATTTGCTATTGCAATTCCCAGGATAACTCCGGTTTCATTAATTACATTAAGAACAATTTTATTGCCTTGCTCTACCATCTGATACGCCTGTTTAAGGTGCGTAAGCGGTTGCAGGCTGCCGTTACCTCCCTCTTTCAATAATGCGTCGTTTACTCTTTTCAAAATACCTCCAGAACAGGCATATCTTTCGAGGCATCCGACATTTCCGCAAGTACACCTCATTCCATCTCTTATAACCGTCGTGTGTCCTATTTCGCCTGCTATGGATGATGCACCATGCCAGGCTTTTCCATCTATGATAATACCTCCCCCAACGCCTGTACCGAGAGTAATACAAAATAAGCTGTCTGTCCCTGACCCTGCTCCTTTCCACCATTCTCCAAGCGCTGCCGCATTCGCATCGTTGTCAATTGCAACAGGTACTCCCAACTCTTTTTCAAGAATATCTCTTAGTGGTACACTATCCCAACCTTTTAAATTAGGCGGGTTGAAGACCGTACCTGTCTCCGCATTTAAGGGGCCTGGAAACCCAATCCCCATCCCACATATTGTCTCTTTTGGCAGCTTTGACTCTTCTATTGATTCTTCTGCAAAAGAGACAATAAACCTGATCATCTCATCGCTGCCCTTTTCACAATACGTAGATTTTTTCAAGAGCGTAAGGATATCTCCATTTTCATTTACAACCGCTATCCGCGTATTCGTCCCACCTACATCTGCAGCAAGGACATGATTGTTTGATATCTTTGTCATGAGAAAATATTATAGATCTTCATTCCTCTTACCATCTTTTCAACTCTCTTCATGTTTCTCATTTTTTCGTAAGTTATCGAGTTCATTGAGAGTCTTCCGGCTTTCCTCCATATCAGGATTCATCAAAATCGCCTTTTCAAGAAAATCCCTTGCTTTCTTAAAATCCTTCTTTCTAAGTGAGGAAATTCCAAGATTGTGAAATGCCCAAGCCATATCCTCATCAGGAAGTCCCAGATTGACAGACTTTTTTAACAGCCCTTCCCCTCTATCGTAGTGCTCCCTGCTCAACTCAATTGTACCAAGAATGAAATATGCCAAACCAAGTTCAGGGTTCTTTTGCCTCAAATCATCCGCAATTTTATAAGCTTTATCATACTTGCCCTCATTGAAATAGCTTTTTACCTGTACAGTTGCCTGTTTCAAACGTAAATGCTCATTAAGCGCTTCTATGGCCTTTTTACTATTCTTCATACCGGGATTCAGCTTTATCGCCTTCTCCAGATGCATCTTGGCCTTTTCATAATCCTTTTTTTGAATCGATGATATACCAAGATTATGCGATACCCACGCTTTATCCTTATCTGTTAGAACAAGCTGGGCCGCTCTGTTTAACAGCTCCTCCCCCTTATCATAATTTTTTTTACGTACCTCAATCGCCCCAAGAACGAGATATGCCAGCCCAAACTCAGGATCTTTTTGTCTCAGATCATCCGCAATTTTATGAGCTTCATCATACTTGCCTTCGTCACAAAGGCGGCTGGCCTTCGCTATTACTTCATTAAAATCCTGCCCTGAAGAAAGAACGTCCAGGCCATCATTCCGAACTTCTAACTGTTGTATGATTTTATCTTTTTCCAACAGGCTTTTTTGATATTCATCAATCCTGGCAAGCAGCTTGTTATTACCGGTGGTAAGTTCATCAATTCGAAAGGTTTTTTCACTTACGCTTCGAAGAAGCTTCTTGTTGTCAAACCTGTTCATGATATTCTGTCCAAAGCAGGTCAGAATCGTTCCAACAGCAATTAAGATAATACCTAATGTGGTAATCCAATGCATAATTATCTCAAAAACATACTTTTTAATTATACTGATAGAAACATCATTCTCACGATGTTCTGTTGATTATATCTGCATTTTCAAGATTCCTTTTCCGTGACGTCCTGACTACCGGTTTCCGTTTCTTCGTCCATAGATTCATTCGGTACGGATACTTTTGTTTTGTAAACATGGCCTTCAAGCCGTTGAATGACACTGTTCTTTTCCGACAGGGTTTTTTGATATTCGTCTATCCGGGAAAGCAGCTCCTTTCTTCGGCTTACAAGTTTATCAATCTGAGAAGTCTTTTCTCTTATACTCTGATGAAGTGGTTTATCATCAACTCTGCTTCCGCCACTCTGACCGATGTAGCCTAGAAAAGCTCCAACGGCTATTAAGATAATACCTGATAATATAATCCTGTACTCTATTAAATTACGAACATATTTTCCAAACATGATTTTTTAACGTAAATAATAAAAACTATTTATTATATAATCTGCAGGTCATGCACATTACTAAAAGGTATCCTTATACACCTCATTACATCCAAAGTATAAAATGAAATCCAGCTCTGTTAGAAGTTTACCTTAACGGCACTTAAAAGCCAATTCAAGTATAATTTTGAACAGATATTAATTACAGTTATTGTTCATATTCAGTAAGTTTTCAAAAAAGTAAGGACTCCTCCCGCTTATTGAGAACTTACTTTATTCTCATTCTATTTCAGATATAATAAACTTAAAATTATTTCTTAAACGCTTTTAATAACATGAGAGAACTACAGGATGTAACAAAATGGCTTCCTACTACAAAAAAGGAAGTGAAAATGCGCGACTGGGGTGAGCTTGATGTTATTCTTATTTCTGGCGATGCATATGTTGACCATCCGGCATTCGGACCTGCCGTAATTGGCAGGATTATTGAAAGCGAAGGATTCAGAGTCGGCATCATACCCCAACCCAACTGGCAGGACGATTTGCGTGATTTTAAAAAACTTGGCAGACCGGGATTTTTCTTTGGAGTAACAGCCGGCTGCATGGATTCCATGGTAAACCATTACACAGCCAATAAAAGAATTCGTTCAACAGATGCCTATACTCCCGGGGGGAAATCCGGTTTTCGTCCGGATTATGCAGTTAACACATATACAAAGATATTAAAATCCATTTATCCGGATGTTCCAGTGATAATTGGGGGTATAGAAGCTTCTTTAAGAAGAGTCACGCACTATGACTACTGGTCTGACGAACTGACACCTTCTATTCTCGAAACAAGCGGTGCTGATTTGCTGGTCTACGGAATGGGGGAACAACCGCTGAAAGAGATTCTCAAACTTCTGGGAAGAGGAGTCCCTTTTCATCAATTGACGATGGTAAAGCAAACGGCATATATTCTGGACCAAAATAAAGATGTCCCAAAGAATAAGAACTGGAAAGATATTACTATTAATTCACATCAGAATTGTCTGAAAGACAGGAAAGCCTTCGCGGAAAATTTTAAACAGGTAGAACAGGAATCAAATAAAGTTATTGCAAACAGAATTATCCAGAATATTGGAGAAAACAGCCTGATAATAAATCCACCTTTTCAAACGATGACAGAAAAAGAGATAGACACTTCCTTTGATTTACCCTATACAAGACTCCCTCACCCTAAATACAAAAAACGCGGAACCATACCCGCACATGAAATGATAAAGTTCTCTATAAACATGCACCGGGGGTGCTTTGGTGGATGCAGTTTTTGTACTATTTCAGCTCATCAGGGAAAGTTCATTGCAAGCCGTTCACAAAAATCTATTCTGAAAGAAGTTGATCTGGTAGTTGATATGCCCGGTTTTAAAGGCTATATTTCTGATCTCGGAGGACCGTCTGCCAATATGTACAAAATGAAGGGCATGGTACAGAAAATATGCGACAAATGTATCGCTCCTTCATGCATTCACCCTGTTATCTGTAGCAATCTGAACACAAGCCATACTCAAATAACAGAAATCTATCGTAAAGTTGATAAGCATCCAAAAGTAAAGAAGGCATTTGTCGGAAGTGGAATCCGGCATGATTTACTGACAAGAAGCTATAACAAAAAGGCGGATACATCCATTAACGATTACATGGAACAGCTTTTAACCCGTCATGTTTCCGGGAGGCTGAAAGTAGCTCCGGAGCATACATCTGCAGAAACATTGAAAATAATGAGAAAACCATCATTTAACCATTTTAAAGTATTCAAAAAACAGTTTGATAGTATTGACAGGAAATTCGGACTTAACCAGCAGCTTGTTCCGTACTTCATATCTGGCCATCCCGGTTGCAGAGAAGATGACATGATAAACCTCGCGATAGAAACCAAAGAGCTTGGTTTTAGATTAGAACACGTACAGGATTTTACACCCACCCCCATGACAGTTGCAACAGTTATATATTATTCCGGTTACCATCCTTATACTTTAAAACGATACTACATACCTAAATCAAAGCAGGAAAAGATCAGCCAACACCGATTCTTTTTCTGGTACAAGAAAGAGAATCGGAATTGGATAAAAAGGAAGCTCAATGATGTTAAAAGGCCGGATCTGCTAAAAAGACTACTCGGCTCTGACCAGAAGAAATTAAACCGGCAAGTAAGATCCGCTAATAGAACAGGACCGAAATCACCAGAAATGTTTCCAGGTAGGGGGAAAAAGAGAGGGATAATTAATAATACGGTAACCAGGCGGAAAAGCCATTAGTTCTGCATGAAGATACTTCACTCTCTAAAAAAACAAAATACCAAACTCAATCAATAAGAAAATTGACTGAGCAGTGTAAAACAATATTGTTGTTTACCACGATTTATGAATTCAGCTTCATATCATGATTTTGTACATGTTTCAACAATTCCATTTTAACAGCTAAACTAATTCCGTACATATTCAGCTTATTTTTTGTGTATTGTCCGTATAGCTCGATCAGTTTTTCCAGAATTAGTTTGTGAGATTTCAGATGGTCAGCATCAAAGTTTTTATTATTCGTTTGCGCCCACTTCTCTTCAAAATCAAAATGTTGAACGAGGGTATTTTTTAATATTTCAAACTTCTCTTCACTCACATCCTTTTCTAACCCTTCTTTTTCAAGTTCCGTAAGAAGATAATCAATATTGGCATGCTGAACATCAATTTCCAAGATACCTGTTTTATACGATGAATACTTCATTTTCTAATGCCTGAATATGTTGTTTGATTGTTAGCGCAATAACCACGATATTGCAACGTTATTACACAAAAGACACATCTATTACCAATAATCCTGTAAAAAGGAAATTTGTGATGTAAGAATGATTTAAGAGAAATGAAAGGTCACGTATTTACGCCCCTGTAAAGACAAACTATTAACAGGTTTTCAATCGTTACCAGTAAAAGATCATTACAGACAATCTGCAATGCAAAGCGGTTTATTCAAATAACTGTATTTCAATTTAAATATTGAAATCCACTAAACTCAACGTCTCAATATTCTTATTGTCCATACCACTCAAAACATCTGCAGGACATTTATCTGTAATCAGCAATAGACATTTCTGCTCACCCTTTAGCATGTCTAGACTTTGAAAATTGAAATCCAGTATTTTATCTTTTGTGATTTTCGAACCTTCAAGATAAAACCCAAGAAAATTCCAACCCATTTTTGTAACCACCATGTAGGCTATCTCTGAAAGCTCACTTGCACCATAAATAGCTAAATTGACACCTTTACCAGCAGTAGCTTTTACAATACGGGCTTCTATGTCCTTTCTGACCTCATGATAATAAGGAATATTTCGATCAAAGAATTTATACGCCAGTTGTGTCTTTTCTTTCAATCCTTCTGGAGTGATATGATACTTAACACGCCTCGGGTTCTCACCTTCCTTGGTAACAAACCCCTTTTTAATTAAGCGCTTCAGGGCAAAGTTCACCGATGCTACATTAAGATCCATTTGAGAAGAAAGCTTCCTCTGTGAAACTGATGAGTCTGCCTCTACAGTCTTAAGTATTTGAAAATCATTGTGTTCTTTTTTCATAACACCCCTCCCGAAAAATCCTGATAAATGACAATACACTGCTTACTGACTTTCTGAAACCTGTATTGTCTTTAGATAGTGAACTCTATAATAAACGTTTGATTATACTAACCGTTTCAGTATAGTATAAATAATTACGATAACAACAAAAATTTTTGAAATACTCAAGAAAGATTAATTTTAACAACGCAAAATGCGATCCTGGCACAGGCGTGCCTTGGGAATTGGTTTAGCTAAGTCTGGCTTTATAAAGTCTTTATTTGTATCTGTAATCTCTAGTTTGTTTTACAGCTCTTCCATAACCATCTTATAAGAATCAGGTATTGTCGCTGATTCCAGCTGGAAGCCTGTTTCTACAGGCTGGAATAAAACTGACCGTATCTTACTAGTTGTTTAAACCAACCTCCTGTTAATATAATGCCTCTCTACTTTATTCAAGGAATTCAGTCCAGCAGCCCCTAACACTCATTTGTCATAAATTTCGTTTGAACCTTTCTTTTTGGGAGGATCAAGGTCCTCAGCCAGTTCGTAAAGGCCCATTCCCTCAGTACGAAGTTTACCCATCTCCACGAGCTTGTCCCACACCTCCTGAGGAAAATTATTCGGCGGCCTAATAGCTACAATGCCAGACTTTTGACCGCCACTGAGGGCGCCGCTGCCAAGCGTAGACTCCGCGTCAAGCCGTGTTAGTCTGAGGCGCTTTCTGAATGTCTTATACGCTTTTTTGAGATAATCCGGATTCATGCCGCCCTCTGGAATATTGTTACTCATAAGTTTGTCTCCTACCAAGGTCTGATAAACTGTTACATTTTATTTACCTTATAGCCTCTTGATTTCAATAGAGAGACAACGCTCTCTTCTCCAACCAGGTGTCCAACACCAACGACAACAAGCGTTCTTTTACCAGAATCCATTAAGGATTCCAGGCGAGGAATCCAGGCCCTGTTCCTGTCAACGATGAGTTTTTTATATAATCTAGGGAACTCCTTGCACATTGTTTCTGATAAATATTTATCTATCCCTGCTTCATCCCCAGCCCTCCACGACTTGATCAAACCTTCCATAACTACCTGCAATTCCTCTACTTCTCTAATAAAACTCTCAACTATTGATTCGTCAAACTCTTCCTCAAGCGATGAAACCAGCTCAACATGTTTATAAACATCTTCAAGTCCTCCTGTCTGTTTCCCATCCCTCTTTGCCTTATTGCTGAAGTACATGTCCAATCCATCTGCGGCTGTTATCCCGTTCTTTTCCAGTTCAAAGGTCAGCAAAGTCATGGTAACCATCCATGGTTTAAAGTTCTGAAACAGAGATATGGACATAGACCTGTCCCTGCAAAACTTAACTAAAGACTCGTATGCCGTCTTTGAAAGCTTTTTCTCCAGGGTATCACCTCCCGTATACACCCCTTTGCTTAACAGTAGGAGTTGAACATCCTGGCTCATAAGAGCCTCAATATCTGTCTCAAAGATAACCTGATCAGCAGCATCATAAGCCGATTCAAACTCCTCCGGTAACGGATAGTCAGACTTTCTTAAGACATGACAGGAACCTGCCAGGTAAAAATTGACGTTATCCGCTTCTAATTTCCATACACTTGATTCAGCATATACTGCTGTAGATAAAAATATCGTTATGACAACAATTATAAATTTCTTCATGATTAATTATATCTCCAGAACAAATAATCTAATACCGCAAACTACAACACATTATTTCTTGATTACTTGTATGATCTGTTCTCTAAATTTTGGTGCACCTCCGTTAGCAGGATGTCTTACCATTACAGCATCAATACCCATTTCTCCCAACTGAATTCTTGACTTTTCGCCAACGGCAATTACCTTGGTCACATTTACCGATTTAAGCAACTCTAACATTACAGGTTTACCTCTTTCAAACTCATTATCAGAAGGGGTCCGGTTTGATAGAATTCCTTTCTCTGGTTTGTAAGGATGCCATGGGAACACATTCCATAAAATAAAGTCTCTCATATCAAATCCAGACGTTATTAACCGCTCCCAAACAATCGTTGCGGTAGGTTCCGTAAAACCATCTTTTTTAACAGAAGGTCTGCTTGTGCGCTGCGGCTCAATTCCTGAAAACACATGCCCTGGAGTAATTGATTTATGCCTCATCTTGCCGAGCAGGATTCGTTCAGATGTCATTGCAATTCCGGTGAAGTGTCCACCTTGATACCCCAAAGCCTCCCCTACCAGAAGATACCTTGCATTCTTCCTTTCTAAGAGGTATTGCTTAAGCTGCAACAGCCTTACAACCGGTGAACCCGAATCAATGTCATTTCCCTCGTCCCGGCAAAACCATGGATTAAATATATTATCTAAATCTACTGCCTGTAAACTTTTAAAAAAACCGTCCATATCTAAAAAATTCTTCAAGGAGAAAAAAAAGTAATCATACAATTGCAGCCTCTAAGAGGCGAATGATTGCCGGTTTCTCAATTCGCCTGGTTTTTGCAACGAAACCGTTTGTATGTACAAAGAGCACGTCATTCGCACCTTTAATACGCCTGAAATCAACCCGGGGGTGATCGCTGACCCTGCTGAGAGACCACCCACTTTCACGAGTATTATTGACAACCAGAGCAGCTACATTATTACCCGTCTCTTTTAAATACGCAGCAATACTCAATTTCGGATCAGGTACATCCTCCATGAAGAAAAGTACTTTCAGACCGTTAACTTCAGCAATTTCAGATTTTTCCCGAATGAGCTGGATACGCTCTTTCTTGTTTCTGATGTCTGTGACTATGTAAGTACCTATGGCAGAGAGTAGTTTTACCAGTTCATCATCCGGGTAAAGCTTTTTTACCTGTTCGAACCTGGTTAAAACAAATTCATTTACCGGTCCCCTCATCAAACCTTTGAGCAGAGTGGCACTGCAGTTAAGCTCACCGGCAGTTTTGATCGGGCCCAGAGTGTCATCAAGCACAAGCACTCGAAACCAGACCATTTCTTCAAGATCATCCTTGAGGCCATAGTAATCAGCAACGAGGCTTAATGTACACCTCCTTGTACCTTCAGGAAATTGGTGATGGTCAAAATTCCTGTTTTCAGGATCGTAAACATCCCCTTGATCCAACACCCATACTGCAGGATTTGTAATCTCTTCCGGTTCTGCAGGCCGACGCTCTACACATTTTATATCCTTTTCCATGGCCAGCACAATGCAGACCGAAATCAGTTCGTCCATGTGAGAACTACCGCCATGAGTTACTATTCTAGTAGACAAAACACGTGCTCCTTTTTCCTAACTTCAGTCACTTTAGTTCACTTTGCATTTCAGGCACTTCAAACCTGGCTGTGATTGCTATCATATAAACATATTAAGTATTACTCAACTCTAATTAATTATAAATTAGTATACAATAATACAGGAGCTATCCCGTCTTTTATATTTTTTCTGGAAAAGCCGGGAGGATAATTGTAGATTGAATATTTATCTAAAATAATATTGGGTCAAAATTATGTCAATGTTAAGAGTGAAATTTTTACTGATATTCGTTTTCTGTTTTTTCGTTTATTACACTGCTTTACTTGCAGAAGATACCAGTAACAGTGGATTGGCAACGATTGATTCCGTTACGACAGTTCATTCTCATAATATTGTTGGCAAAAAAATTTCATTTAAGGGCACTTTCAGAGATCCGGGAGCCATGGAAGAATACTCCATTGTCTGGGATTTCGGGGATGGAAATGTTGCCACAGGAAAATTAGCCGCAGCTAAAGATGTATACGCAAATCCAGGCCGATGCACCCCATATAAAAATATGTATTACAATTATAGTATCATAAAAGCTGACAACACCTATTCTAAACCCGGCTCTTATACAATATCCTTTTCAGTGGAAGACAGCAAAGGCACTAAACATCAAGACTCCAGGGTAATTGTAGTTGAAGAAAAATGACACCTTAATCCAGAAGTATTTTAAATGTAGAACTCGTTTCCCCTGCCCGACTTTATAGTCATTCAGGCGGGCAAACAGGCCTGGTTATAAAGACTGAATGCCCGCTAAGGAAGTCATGAAATTCATGAAAAAAATATTGATTATCTTATTCCTGTTGGCAAATAGCACGATCTTACTCGCTGCTGAGTCTCAAATTGCTGACACAAAGGCTGACGAATGGATTGTTTCAGACTGGATTAATTCATTTCCACTGTCACTGGAAGGCCTGTCAGGAAAAGTAGTCCTAGTACGCTGGTGGACTGCTCCCCATTGCCCCTATTGTTCAGCTTCTGCTCCTGCTCTAAATGAGTGGTACGAAGCATATAAGGATAAAGGTATGATAATTATTGGTCTTTACCATCACAAGTCTTCCACTCCATTAAAAATACAACAGGTAAAAGATTATGCTGAGAATTTCGGATTTACATTCCCTGTTGCCATTGACAGAGAGTGGATTACGTTAAGGAACTGGTGGCTCAATAAGAACCGGAAAGCCAGATGGACGAGTGTCAGTTTTTTAATAGACCGTAAAGGTATCATCCGTTATATCCATCCGGGCGGTCAATATGTTAAGGGAGATGGTGATTACGCTCTTCTAAAATCCAGGATTGAGGAACTGCTTACCGAAAAATGGAATGAATAATGAATGGCAAGACTATATAATATGATTATAGAAATCCTTCCTATTTCTTTGTATGCTAAGCATTTTCTATTTTCAAGATCTGCCCCTATTATCTCCAGGACTCTAGCTGTATACGCTCCTTACTGAGATCTATTGAAAATATGCGATTGCCGTTACGACCAACTCGCGGTTAAAAAAACAGTGTCTACAACCGTAAACTCAGGCTTTCGCTTTCTGGCATGCCTGAAAGATATTGTCGAACAACTTCTCCAGCAAGTCAAACGGAGTGGATGAAAACGCCAGGCGCATGACACCGCTGGCGACTATGATTCCCGTGGAATAGTCACTCAGCAAAATCTGACGAACTCTCTCTGGATCCACAGCAACCGGCTTCAAACACATAAAGTAACCGGAATTGAAGGGTAGGGCGGTGAAATACTCCTCATACTCAGGATGTGTTGACAAAATCTCCTTCACTTTGGTGTACCGGCGTTGCAATGTCAGGTATTTCTCCTGTTTCTGCTGGTTATAATTCTCGTCCTTATAAGCGGCATTCAGCAGCGACTGCGATAGATTTGAACTATTCGAAATTGTGCCGCGTATAGCACCCGCCGTTTTCGCCTCGAGCGCCTCGTAGACCGATTTGCTTCCGCCTTTTATCCCATACGTGAGAAAACCAACACGAAACCCCCAAACATAATCTTCCTTCGTCGCGCCGTCAATCTTTACCGCCAGCAGACGCTCGTGGGCATTGGCTAATGCAGCGAAGATCGATTCTCTGGTGATACCTTCCTCGTATACCAATCCGTAATAGGCATCGTCGATCATCACGACAATATCCCGTCCGCCGTCTGCAGCCTCGACCAACACGTCCCGTATCCTCGCAACTTCCGAAACGGTTGGCGTGTAACCGGTAGGATTATTCGGGAAATTCATGGACACGAGGCATTTCGTCGCGGGTGAGCCGAGCAATACTTCCCGGAGACCGGCAACGTTAAATCCACCTCCCTCAAACGTTTCATAGGTCTCGATCCCGACACCGTAAGTATTTGTAAATATAAGCCGGTAGTTTCCCCAATAAAGATCCGGAGTAATCAATTGGTCGCCTTCATCCCCAAATAAATAGGCCGACATGCTGAGACCATGGGTCAGCGCACAGGTCACAACCGGACTGCTGATCTCGATTCCCTGCAGGGAAGGATTCTTTTCGTAGATCATCGCTTTCCAGTTTGATCTCAGGTCAGGTCGCCCGAAACTCGGCGCATAAGGGAAGGCCGCAGCCGGCTCCACATCAATCAGGTCGTCGATGCATCCAAGGCGCAGGGGTGTGCCGTCCTCTTCAAGTGCAATTCCAATCGTGGCATTAATTTCCTTCCCCTTAGCATCCGCAGACTGACCTAGGATTCCCTTTTTTGGGAAAAATATTCCCTTACCGCGAACAGACAACATATTCAGGACATTGGCATTGTCACGTTGTATGTTTTCGTTTAGTTCGACAGCCTGTGGGTTAAAATTATCCATAATTCCTTATCCTTTGAATACCGACTGCAATCAGGTTTCAACCTCGACCCTAACCTCAAATGATAGATGAGATGATGTTAAGAAATTTTAATTAACAATTTTGCGAATAATAGTAAAATTGTTAATAAAATTCAAGTATCTTTTGAAAATTACACCCCCTGAACCACTCTCTCCTACTGCTTTAAAACTACCTCGTGATTAAGACAATTTACGGCATTTGCCCTTTTAATACCGTTATGATACTCTCGGCAGCCATAATTGATATCCTGTTGCGAGTTTCAACCGTAGTACTGCCAAGGTTAAGGGGCCAGGACAACATTATCTAACGCCGTAAGACCCGGCTTTAACTCAGGATCTTTCATATACATCCAATCCGTTATCTCCCTAGTATTAGCGATATAGACACTCATTAAAAAAAAGTAGAGTTTTTTGCAATACAAAAGACACGAATTTCACAGTTTAACACAGAGAACAAGTAGACAGTTAACAGTCTACCCGCCAAAAAAACGTCGGTGAAACATTTAACAATTTTAATTAAATCTACAAATAACTAATTTGAATACAGATAAACGCTGATAAACGCAGAAGTTAAAAAACAAAGAAAAAAAAGAGGAATTTATACTTGACTTTTAAGACCTGATTATACTATATATTGTAATACTTTAGTACTTAGCTACGATATATAGTGCCTTAGTGAGGTATTTAAATATAATGTGCGGGGCTCTTTCTCACAAATAAAAAACCCTACTCTATAATCGAGTAAATATGGAGATAATCCCCGCCAGAAACTTCTTTCAAAATAATTCGATTTAATAATCAGATTTGAATCGAATTTCCTGCGCCAGTTATACTATCTTTCATCTGTTTTTATCAGCACACTAGTATATTCAAGCACATCTACTTTACCATTGAAAATCTCTTTTACGATTGCCCCCCTCTATTCATCACGGAGGATACATTCCTCCCTGACAGTGCAACCTTTTTTGAAAAAGAGAAAACCTTCTGGAATGACAATTCTCTGTAAACGTATTCAATTCCCAATACGAAATCTCATGATTTGCTGTTATTTTTGTCCAGTTCAGAAGCTCTCTCATGACCGGTTTTGTGAACAGCCTCATATATACTTGGATATGTTGCGATGATTATCTCAAAATCCTTCCTTGTAAGTTCATAAAGCGCGCATGGTGTTACTGCACGACAGGTTGCCGTTCTGGTACAGCGTTCCAGAAGCGCTATTTCTCCAAAGTAGTCACCAGCTATCATAGTAGCCAGATCTCTCTCCTTACCGGAATCCGTAAGTGATATGCGAACTACACCTCTCACTATAAAATACATGGAATGTCCTGCCTCCCCCTGACTTATTATGGCCTTTCCAGCCGGAACTGTATGTGAACGCAGACGTTCCACTATCTTTGCAAAATCCTCCTTATGGACATTCTGAAATAAACTAACCTTGTTGATCAGTTCAGATGGATCCACTTTCAACTTGCCGGTCACTCTTCCTCTTAACCGATGGATTCCCTCCGCCAGTCTTTCCAGAATTGTCTCGGCAACACCATGAGAAAGTGTTCCATTCCGTTCATTCTCCTCAATTGCTTCACGTTCAGCATGGATTAACATACGCTCCGAGAGGCGTTGCTGCATGGAGCTGACGAATTCCGGAAACTGCTCTGCAATAGCATCAATCATCGTCCTTGTAGATTCATTCCATTTTTTGTAAGTTTTGCATACTTCCCCTACGACTTCAGCACGACCAGGTGTATTCTTAATTATTTCATCCAGACTATTAAGTACACGCATACTGGCCTGATATCGGCCCCAGACCTGCTCATATTCAATGGCTGTACGTGTAGCACGAAGCCTTTCATAGAGAAATTTGAGGGGCAGCACGCGTGTCAGCAAAACGGTCATAAACTTTTCCCTCCTTCTCTCTCCTTTCGAGTGAATGGATGTTTCCGGCAGCTTACCCTGATATTTCAAAACGTCCATCTGAACATCAATAGAGTATGTAAGATTGCGGTAGGCGCTCTCAGTCAGATGTTCTTTACTGAACATCTCGTAGTACACGGCCTTCTCCTCGGCAAAACTTCTGAAGAAAACCATCTGAACCTCTTTTTCTTTGTCCAGTTTCTCCCTTCTGAGCTCTTCCAGTTCCTGATGGGCTTCATCCATACTGGTTTTGCACTTGGTATGTAGATTATCGGCAATACTGGAGGAGAAAAGTCCGCCGGTCTGCAGTTCAGGAATACGGCTCAGAGCATGCTGCTTTGCCGAGAAAACACTTTCCAGGCGAGCAAGTCTGTCTGCAAGCGAAGGTTTATCTAATCCCAGTATTGATACGAGTTTCTTTATGCTGAGACCCTGTACAAGAAGGGTAAAGAGTACTGCACCTGTTATTACGGCAACAAACGTCTCAGTATATTTAAAAACACCAAGACTCATAAGCATGGCAATAGCTATACCACCGCGCATACTGCCCCAGAACATAACAGTCTGATAGCGCAGATCTATTCGAAAGGTATTAGGGAGACAGCCAACTATTGGCATAAGGCCGTAAACGATAACACCTCTGGCCAGCAGCATGGCAGGGATCACCCATACCAGAATATGCAGGGATTTCACCAGTGCGGGAAGACTGATCTGTAAACCAAGAAGCAGAAAAATAAAAGCATTAGCAAGATAGGCCAGGTATTCCCACAACTCATTAAGCAACTTGCGCACGGGAGGTGATATCTTAGTACGCCCCCATCCTCCCATGATTATCCCTGCTGATGCCGTTGCCAGAACACCACTTACATGAAAAAAATGCTCTAATATAAAGAAAGACATGTAAGCGAGTACTATTATCAAAGAGAGTTCTATTAAGGGATTGTCATCCACCAGGGCCAATACATACCCTGTAGCCAGCGCAGTCACAACTCCTACAGAAATTCCGCCGGCAAAGACGATAATAAACTTCACTATCCCGGATGATACCGCGTCTGACGATATATGCCCCGCAAAGGCCATCCCGAACAGGATGTGAGCAGCAGCAATAAGAGTAACCTCACTAAACAGACTCTCTCCCTCCATTAGGATCATCAATCTCTTTGGCGCACCAACCTGCTTCAGGAGAGCGCCAACAGCAACATGATCCAGAATACTGAGGATTGCCCCGAGTAGCAAAGCGGAGGGGAGTTCGATATGTGTAAATGTTGATATAAGAAAACCTATAATGGCAGTTGAAAGCAGCAGCCCAGGAATAGCCAGTGTGGAAATAGGCAATATGTTATCACGCAGTTCACGTGTATCCATATTAAAGGCTGTTTCAAAGATAAGAGTGGGAAGAAAAACGTACAAAAAAACTTCAGGTGTAAATTTGTAGCCCACAAATGGCTTCAGTATATCGGGCCCGTATGGAGAAAGTTGAGCCAGGGCAAATCCTGCAAAAACCAGCGCAACTGCAAATGGTATCTTAATACGTTTAGACCCTGCCAGGACTCCCGCAGCCAGGATCATCAGGATAAGAACGGCACTTACCAGAACAACAACCAGTCCGGAACCTGAAGAATGATGATCACCTGAGCCACTATGGCCACCACCATGGCCTCCTCCATGTCCGCCGCCGCCCCATGCAATGCCGTTGAAACCGGCAAGGAGTAATACTACTACAAAGACTATGAGGGGGTTCAACCTCCAACACCTGCCAGAATACTGATACAGGATGCCAGTAATAGTAGTTTTAATCTTTGAAGATATCATTTTGATTATCTTAACAGGACCAGACAGATAAATCTTCAGATAGCAATAACAGGTCTCCGGCAATAGACTGCATTGTCTTCAAACCAATTGCAGCTATTGTCAAGTGCAGGACATTATAAAAGAGTGAGGTTATTTTGCAATATAAAAGATTGTTCATTGAACCCGTCCCCGTCAGAATGGTCGTCACCTGCAATTATCGGTTCGGACTATGGGCGGCGAATTGATTTATCCGGGCGGACAATGTGTTATCTGGAAGGAGTAACAGAATGGCAGGGAGTGTTATATACTTCCTATTTCGGATTCGGGTATCCATCCTGTCTTTAGCTCAGCTTTTTTCTTATCTTCATCCCCATGTACATCTTCTACGTCCACAAAGACATAAACCTTGTACCACTTATCTTTTTTCTCTTCTATCCTTACTTCAGCACCTTCATGTATCTTAAACCTGGGTTCATACTCTTCACCAGGGCCGTACCTTATCTTGCTCTCATCTGCAATCACCACTCCCATTTCAACGGAGTGATTATATCCCTTTAACCCCAGGGAAACGGCCAGTACAAGAAAACATGACGCGAAGATAATGACAATCTTTCTGAGCCATTGTAACCTTAAAAAAATCATTGCGAGTATAGAGGCAATGAGTGCGAGATAGATATAAATTGTAAGGGCCGTAATCTCGTTCATATTAAGACAGAAATACCAGAAGCATGCAATCCTAAGAATTTCAGGTGTCTGGCCAATTGTCTCTCTATCAACAAAATCACGTTTTAAAAGATTTATGTTTGCCTTTATGTCAGCATCTCTCGGAAGCAGCTTCTCCGCCCTGCGGTAATACATGATTGCCTTTCCCGGCATACCCAGTCTGTAGTAAGCATTGCCAAGATTGTAGTAAATCTGCCCATTGATAAAACCTGATTCAAGCAGTTGTTCGTACAGGCTGACAGATTGCTCAAACCTGCCAACAGCAGCCTCCTTTTTCTTTTCAGCCATTTCCTTCTGCCCGGCACTATATTCCTTGTTTGCTCTGAAAAAAATATCTGCCGCATTTTCACGAGCAAAAACTTCAGATGAATAATTCCCTTCAAAGAGAAAAATAAAACTCAAAACAGAAATTGTCAGTATGTTTTTTAGTGTCATAATTGTTTTTCCAGGTGTGCTATAACTTTTTCAGCAGTCTCCATTGTTGTCACCATCTGTTCCCTGGTCAACTGTCCGGAAGAAAACCGGCCGTAATCGCAGGACTCAAGGCACTTTCTGAGCTCCTTTATTACATCATTCGATACACCACGTTTTTCCAGTATATCATAAATATTGTCTGAAGTAACAGCAGCCGATGTTACATTTAACTTGTCCGCGATATGTTCAAGGATAGTCCTTGCAAGTGTGCCATAAAACTCTGGCGGATTATCATGCTGTAAAAGCTCTCGCGCTTTTGAAAGATGCTTCTGAGCATGGGCCATAGCGTGTTTTTTTCTCGCATAACCGACATCAGTATGAAGCAGCTCCCTTTGTCTCTGAACATAAATACATGCGACCACAACAAGTATTGGTATTATAAAAAGAATGGCCAGAAATACAGGTCTCTTGTATAATGCACGTCCCTGATTATTAAATAAATACAAATCAGACATCAGAGGCAGTATATCTTTGGTCAATATTTTAACCTGTCCCTTGCCCTGCCCGGCACCTTCAAGAGACAAGCGAATTGGGGTTTCAAGTTCAGAGTGTTCTACCTCAATTGGAATCGGCTCGTAAGAAAGCGTTTTATATTGCTCCAGTTCCGGATCAAAGTAACTGAATGATATCCCGGGTATAACGTCGATATCTTCACTCTGTGGTTCAATTACCTTATTGAAAAGCTTTTCCCCCCTTATGCCGTCTCCCCTGTCTGTTATAGTAACCTTAGCCTCGTAGTCGTAAGCTTTAAAGTCATTCATTCCCTCTGAAGCAAGTAAGGGCTCACCTATTGTCTGGATGTTCCCCTTTCCCCTGATATTTACCGTTAATGTTATTGGGTCACCAATCTTTACCTTTGTGGGTTTTGCAAGAACATCCATGGTATACTTCCCTACTGCACCGGTAAAATCTTCAGGCCTATCAACGATCGGCAGAGATTTTATTGTCAACTTTACCGGTGACGTGCTTCTTTCCACAGGGTACCTCCGCCCACCACCACCCATAAATTCATCAAAAAGAGAACCTCTATACCTTTGTTGCCTGATAATAATATTACATTTAAATTTTGCAGGAGGTATCTCTATTTTACCGGAAACCAACGGGAAAAGTGCCGTACGAAGTTCGATTACATTATAAAGAATTCCATCACGAACTTCTTCATACCGTCTCTCCTCACCAAGCTTTTCTGCAAGAAAACTTTTCGTTGAAGCGGCCTCATAATCAAGATCATCTATGGGTAATCCTTTCTGGAAGAATAGTTTAAAGGATTGTATTATTTCTTCATAAATAAAGGCTTCTTCCTTATCAGTTGAAAGCTCAACAAACACCATTTTACTTATATCTACCCTTTGTCCACTTGTATCATTTTTTTCATCTATATCCCCTTCATATGGTGTTCTTTCCACTACTTCGATAGTAACTGAGTTTGATGTATATGTCTTACCTTTATATTTTAAAGTAACCGGTCCTATATCAAATTTCCCCAATTCTGTTGGACTGAACCCGTACATAAACCCGCGGAAAACAGATACAACATTGTTTACTATTGTTGTCTGCGTTGAAACACTCGGCCCATACATCAATGTAAAACTTTCAGGCGGTATTATCTCAGGTATTTCCGAATCAAATGCCCCGTGCACACCAACCGTCAGACGAAAATGACTACCTACTTCAACTCTGTTTTTGTCAACGGTAACGGTAACCTTTATCTCTTTTGCGTAAGCAGTTGAAACTACATTAAGCGTTAACATAAAAATTATTATTGATAAAGTTTTTCTCATCATATCTTACCAGTTCTTCTCTGTCTGAAATTGTGCAGATTCGTTCTCCTTTTCCTGCATCTCGCGAGCGGATTCTTCTGATTGTCTTAATGCGTCAAGAATCCTTTCAGCTTCCTCCTTTGTCATCTCTTTTTTCTCCTTAGGCTGAGGTGGCGACTCTTTCTTTTCCTCTTGAGGCGGCTGCTCTTTTTGCTGTCCACTCTGATTACCCCTATCCTCCTTTTCCTCGTCCTTTTTCTGCTGCTGTTGATCCTGTTTTTTTTCCTGCTCTTCAGGATCTTTTTCCTCAGGAGGCTGGTCCCCCTGCTTTTGCTCTTCCTGTTTGTCCTGCTCTTCCTGATCCTGTTTTTCCTGCTCTTCCTGATCCTGCCTTTCCTGCTGTTCCTGTTTCATCTCTTCCATTTTCTTCTGCACAAATTCATAATTATATTTCGCATCTTCTTTAACTCCTTTTATTTCATCATCCTTTTGGTCAGCTTCATTTTCGGTCAACTCGATAGCTTTCTTATAAAAGTCAAGGGCTTCGTTAAGCTTACCCTGTTTGTAGAGAGTGTTACCCATATTGTAATTGGCCTTAGCCTTTAAGGTAACATCTTTTGAACGTAAGGCGCTTTTATAAGCTTTTTCAGCTTCAGGAAGTTTGCCCTCTTGATAATGGGCATCTGCAATATTAAATTCCAATGTATCTGACTTCGGCTGATCTAACTGTGCGTCCGTAAACTTACTTATTGCTTCGTCATACGCCTGTTCGTTATAAAGCTCGATACCTTCTTCATTTTTATCTGAAACAGGGTCTATCCATCCAATCAGAAATGTACAGGCTAATGGTACTATAAATATACTCAGCTTTGTTCTGAATTTTACCATAATAATTTTAATTACTAATCTTCACACATATTAAAAGAAGAACACAAAGGCAAAAACTATTATATTTTTGTTTTTGGTCCCGTTTCTTATTATTCTCTATCTTCTCTGTATTTAAAATCCTTGCAACTTCTCTATTCCACACTTCCTCTATCAAGCAGAGTCTTACGCCTCCTGGTCCTTTCTCCGATCAATGATTCCAAAGTAATTAAAATGAGTGCTATAAACAGAGGGATCTGGAAACGGTTCTCATATAATTTGATCTTTCTTCCCCCTAATTGCTTCTCCTCCATATTGGCAATTATATTTGTGTAAATATTAGCCAAACCCCATTGTGTTCCGTATGCGGGAGTATAAGCGCCTCCAGTTTCAAAAGCTATCTTATTTAAAAGTATTTCGTCAAGATGTGACTTGACAACCTTTCCTTCCTTATCTTTAAGTAACGTCTCATTTCCTTTGCCATCTTTCAACTTAATATAAGCACCCTCTTTCTTGCCAACTCCAACCGTATAAATGACTATACCCTGCTCCTTCGCGACCTTTGCCATCTCCATCGCATTTCCCTGATGATCTTCTCCGTCAGTAATAAGTACGATTGCCTTATGTTTCTTCAGCTTGCTGCTGAATGCAGACATGCTCTTTTGTATCGCCTCGCCGAATGATGTACCGCCAACAGGAATGAGGCTTGTATTAATATCATCCAGAAAGAGATTGAATGCGCCGTAATCAAGAGTCAACGGGCACTGTAGAAACGCGGTACCCGCAAATGCAACTAAACCTACCCTGTCGCCGTCAATAACATTTATCAGGTCACTGATCTCTCTTTTTGCTGCTTCTAATCTATTTGGCAGTATGTCGTCTGCCAGCATACTGCGAGATGTATCTACGGCTACAACAAGATCAATCCCCCTTCTCTCCACATCTTCCCAATGATATCCCCATTTTGGCTGCACCAGGGCAAATATAATAAAAAGCAACGCCGTAACAACAAAGACTGCCTTTATCTTCTGTTTCCTTCTGCTTACAGATGCGACAATGCTATCCATCAATTCTGCCTGGACAAACTTCTTTATTGCATTTTGCCTGTTTTTATAAAACGCGATATAAGCCAACACCATAATAAAAACAATTGGCAGCAGATAGAGATAATTAATATTTTCGTATTTCATAAGTACAAATTATAAAAGCTGGACTCATTACGAAAGTAAGGTTACCTCACTTTCGTGAGGAGTCCAGAGTTAACGGAATACTCCTTGCTTTCGCAAGGAGTCCAGTACTAAACTAATTCCTCAATCGTAAACCGTAATTAAGGTATCCTCCTGAATCTTGTATTTGCGAGTACAACTTCAAATAGAAACATCCCTAACGCGGGAATGAGCAGGTAAGAAAAAAGTTCACTAAATTCAGTGTATTTCGCCTCCTCCATTTTGGTTTTCTCCAGGCTGTCAATCTGTTTATAAACCTCTTTCAGAGAGGCAGTATCAGTTGCCCTGAAGTATTTACCACCGGTAATCTTTGCTATCTCTGTCAAGCCCTCATCATCAATATCAATCTGTATAGACCTGTAAGTCTTCAATCCGAACAGATTTTTAGCAGGATAGGGGGCAAGCCCTTTTGTACCTGCCCCGACCGTATATATCTTCATGCCAAATGCTTTTGACAACTCGGCAGCAGTTAACGGATCTATCTCACCGGCATTGTTACGCCCGTCAGTCAGAAGAATCACTACTTTACTTTTCGCTTTGGAAGATTTAAGCCTGTTTACGCATACTCCTATGGCAGAACCTATTGCAGTACCATCCTCAACCATTCCAATCTCTACTTTCTCAAGAAACTGAAGCAGTACGTCATAATCAAGCGTTAGTGGGCACTGAGTATAAGCCGCTCCGGCAAAAACCACCATTCCTATTCGATCATTTTCACGCCATTCTATAAAATCTTTTACCACTTCTTTAGCAACAAAAAGACGGTTCCTTCTTTTATTATCTAAATTAAAATCTTCTGCAAGCATACTGCCTGAAACGTCTAACGCCAGAATTATATCTATACCCTCTGTAGTAACCTTTGAATGCGCCTTACCTGACTGCGGTCTCGCAAGGGCGATCACCAGTAAAACAATTATCAGTACCCTCAGTGCTATCAGAATGTGTCTATATTTAACTGAGCTTCCCTGTTCTATTCTTTTAAAACAATTGAGAGAGGAGAATCTTAAAACCCCGCTATCTCTTCTTAAAATGTAATTAGCAAGTATTAGCGGGACTAGAATAATTATTAAACAAAGCACTAATGGATCTTTTAAAATTATCATGTTTACTGTAATAGTTTATTAATTTTGCCTGATTTCTGTCTGGTATCAAGCCGCAACCTTAATTAACATTTGTATTCTCAATAACCTCTTCCTGTAAAACCTCTCTGGTCTCATCAACCAGTTTTATTGCCGAGTTAAATGAATTTTCTATTTCCCTACTGTCCGGACCATACGCAGCAAACTTAACCATATCGCAGTGCTCCAGAAAATTTCCCACGAGTTCTTTATGAACTTCAGATAACTTTCCGGTAACCGTCATCTCTAACAGAAACTCTTCTGTTGTTCTTTCCGGGGCCATTAGATTAAATCTGTTCTCAATATAGTGCCTGACTATATTTGACAGACGATAATAATATTCCTTTATCTGGCCTTTCGATATCAAGTCCATAGACCTTAAACTTTCAAGTTCATTATAGGCAATCTGATGGGCGGAAAGAGGCTCCGGTATAGACTCCGTCTCCCTGTTTTTCCTATGATATATATAATGTAAAATAACAGCTGCAAGAATTAAAACCCCAAAAACTATTGCGATAATGATGTATAGCCTTAAATAGCTTTTGTCTAATGACACTGGAGGTTTTATATCCCTTACATCACTGGCATTCTCATCCAATGTGGTCATAACCTCAATGAAGATTTCAGGTGTCTTAGCTACCTCTACCTCAGATTTAAGTTTCTCTTTGTACTTAATATCAAAAGCAGGAATTATATATGAGCTGGATTTGTATGTTTCCAGCACATAGCTAAGCTCCCTCGTAATCCTGCCTTTCTCCTTCTCAATATCCGTAACATCAAAATCCTTTACTGTCAGGTCCCCTATCTTTTCTCTTGTCTCTGGGGAAAAAACTTCTATATTTTCAGGAAAATCTATCGTTATCTTATAAGTTATTTTTTCTCCAATTGTGGCCCTGGCTTTATCAACATTAGCACTTACGCTAACTGGTTTTTCAGAACTCACCGCTTTTACTATATCCTGTGCCAGGCACATATTTTCTGCGTATGTAAAGAATATGAGAATAAATATTGCGTATCTGATAGTATTTTTCATGTTAAACAAATGGGCTAAATAAAAACCCAGGGAATTCTAAATTTATTAAACAGTTTGGTTAGCCATCCTTCGCAGAAAGTCGATACCGGACTGGTCAGGCAGTCAGGCAGAGGTACTTGCCATACTCAGTCGGAGCTAATTGGCGGGTTTATTACCTTAGTTTCTATATTGTATTTTTCCAGGGTCTGCGAAAGCACAATTAATAATTGAGACACCAATATCTAATTATACCCGGAAAGCAAATTTAATGTTCCCAAAAGAATCCATAAATTTATGTATCCAAAGTACTTGTATAGAACATCAAGATTAGAATTGCAGCCTCTTTTCTCTCGTCCTGAAAAATTTCATAATGGGTTCTACGTAAGAACTGTCAGTTCTTACGTCAACCAGATCGACACCCATACCTCTAAATAATTTTGCTCTCTCCTCCATGTTTTTTGCGTTAAACCTGTTAAACCTTTCCATCATCTTTCTGTCTGAAGTATCAATAAGCATTATCTCGCCACTCTCCGCATCTTCCAACTCAACAAATCCAACATTTGGAATCTCAAGCTCCCTGGGGTCTGTTATGGAAACCGCAACCATATCGTGACGCTTGTTTGCGATGCGCAACGCACGTTCGAAACCCTCAGTTATAAAATCAGAAACCAGGAAGCAAACTGTCTTACGCTTGGTAACTTTCAGGAGGTACTCAAGAGCTATTGATATGTCTGTACCCTTATTCTCCGGTTTGAAGTAAAGTACCTCTCTGATCACACGGAGTACATGGGTTTTCCCCTTCTTTGGGGGAACAAATTTTTCAATCTTATCTGTAAAGAGAATAAGACCAACCTTGTCATTGTTCCTTACAGCTGAGAAAGCAAGCACAGCACAAATTTCAGTCGCAATCTCATTCTTAAACTGCTTCTCACTTCCAAACTCACCGGAAAAACTGAGATCAACCAGAAACATAATGGTCAGCTCCCTCTCTTCCGTATATCTTTTTATATATGGATGGCCCAAACGTGCCGTAACATTCCAGTCTATTGTACGAATATCATCACCTGCCTGATATTCCCTCACCTCGTCGAACTCCATACCGCGACCTTTAAAGACGCTTACGTACTCGCCGGCCAATACATCATTTACAAGGCGACTTGAACGTATCTGTATCTGTTTTACCTTTTTTAATATTTCCTTTGGAATCATAGTTCAAATAATTTTGACCAGGACCCTATCAAAATAGATTACCGCTGCAGAAAAGCAGGATAAGAGAGGCAACTCTTAAATTTACAATATTATACTATAATGAAAAAAAACAAAATTTCAAGTTAATGTATTAAAGTGGTTTATACTACCTTCCTAATAGATAAAACAGCTCCCCCAGGCTTCGTATTTGTCAAAAAATATTAAATTTTTTGACTTTCATTTACTCTTTATTGTATAATCATTTTCTTTCGTTTTCATAAAGCTTTAGAGCTTAAGCAAAAAGGAACCTTTTTTTCTACAATTTTGTTTTAAATATAAATGAAGATTAAAATTACAACAAAAGAATTAAAATCTGATTTCGCTAAGGAAGTAGAAGAGAGAAGCGGTATAGATGTTAAGAAATGCTATCAATGTGGTAAGTGTACGGCTGGTTGTCCTGTAGCGTATGAGATGGACTATATGCCAAACCAGATAATTAGATTCGTACAGATCGGCGCCAGGAAGGAAGCTTTAACTTCAAGGACTATATGGCTGTGTGCTTCCTGCATAACTTGTACAACGAGATGTCCTAAAGAGGTGAAGATAGCGGAATTAATGGATGTTTTAAGAGAAATGGCGCTTGAAGAGGGCATAGCCAACCCGACGGAAAAGGACATTACTACTTTTCACGATGCATTTCTTAATTCTGTAAAAAAACACGGTCGAATCTCTGAGAGCGGGATGCTAATGGAATTCAAAAGAAAGAGGCCTAAAGCCGCTTTAAAGTCTGTGTTACAAGACCTGGCAGACGGGTCGCAATTGATGATGAAGGGAAAGCTATCATTGGCGCCACATGATATTAAAGGTAAGGACAGTATTAAACGAATTTTCGAGAAGCTTAAGTAAAAATAGATTTTATCATAGATAACAAAATAATGAGCGAAGAAACAAAAAAAACGAAGATAGGTTATTATCCGGGCTGTGCGATCACAAAGTGTTCAACATCGGAAGAGTACGGTACTTCCGTTTTGGGTGTCTCCCGTGTTATAGGCCCTGAACTGGAAGAGATCGACGATTGGAATTGTTGCGGTGCATCTTCTGCTCATGCAACAAATCATAAACTGTCTACAGCCTTGTCGGTTAGAAACATCAGCCTGGCAGAAAAGGACGGCTACGATGAAGTCCTTGCACCATGCCCCATGTGCTCTCAAAGACTGATTATTTCCCAGAATGATGTACATGAAGATGAAAAGCTGAGAAAGGAAGTGGAAGACGCTATAGAGATGCCAATCAGCAGCAATGTAAAGGTTTCAAACTACCTCGAAATTGTCAAAAACTATAGCATGGATGAGATTGCAGAGAAACAAAAGAGGAAACCTGAAGGCCTGAAGGTTGCCAGTTATTACGGATGCCTTCTGGTAAGGCCTCCTAAGATTCTTAATTTTGACGATCCTGAAAACCCCAAGACTATGGACGAAATTGTAACGGCAATAGGAGCTGAGGCTGTAGATTGGGAATTTAAAACAAACTGCTGCGGTGGTGGCTTTACGCTCAGCAGGCCAGATGTAGTAGTAAAACTGACTCATGATATACTGGAAGGCGCCATTGATGCAGGTGCAAATGCCATAGCAGTAGCCTGTCCGATGTGCCATGCAAATCTGGATATGAGGCAGCAAGTTATAGAGAAAGAATATGGCCGCAGGTTCAATATCCCTATAGTGTATATCTCAGAACTTATCGGACTTGCACTTGGTCTGAAGCCAAAAGACCTCGGGATGGATAAACACTTTATCGATACAGGTTCTGTCGTTGACACATTTTCAAATATTGAAGAAGAAAAATAAATCTCCTTTTTTCTGCCTTTTCTTATTTTAAAAAGGGGTATTAAGAGGAGTTTTTAATAAAAGCTAATTAAAAGGAGCATGATGTGAGTAAAAAAATTGGTGTCTTTGTCTGCCATTGCGGTACGAATATTTCTGCTACAGTGGATGTAGAGAAAGTTGCCGAAGAGGCTAAAAAGAAAAATCCGGGTGTATCTTATACAACTACCTACAAATATATGTGTTCAGACCCCGGTCAGAAACTCTTGCGAGATAAAATCAAGGAAGAGGGGCTGGACGGTGTAGTCGTCGCCGCATGTTCCCCAAAGATGCACGAACATACATTCCGCAATGCTTCAGAAAAAGCGGGAATGAATCCATACCATGTAGAAATTTCAAATCTCAGGGAGCAGTGTTCCTGGGTCCATCCGGATAAACCAACAGGGACTGAAAAGTCTATCGATCTCGTCAGAATGATGACCGAAAAGACCAGGAAAGATAAATCCCTGAATCCGATTAAAGTACCGGTAACAAAACGTGCTCTTGTCATCGGTGGTGGTATCGCCGGTATACAGGCGGCGTTGGATATTGCCGACGGTGGACATGAAGTTATTATGGTTGAGAGAGAGGCGTCGATTGGCGGCCATATGGCTCAACTGTCTGAAACATTCCCAACCCTTGACTGTTCACAGTGTATCATGACACCCAAGATGGTAGAGCTTGCTCAGCACGAAAACATAAAGTTATACACATGGTCTGAGATAGAAGCGGTCGATGGCTACATTGGCAACTTTGATATCAAAATACGTAAAAAAGCCAGATCGGTTGATCTGGATCTGTGTACAGGATGCAGTTCATGCTGGCAGGTATGCCCAAGTAAAAAGATCAAAAGTGAATTTGATATGAACCTTGGAAAAAGGACCGCTATCTATATTCCGTTTCCACAGGCAATACCCAGTAAACCGGTTATCGACAGAGAAAATTGCCTGCTGTTCAAAGACGCACGAAAAAAGAATATTCCGCCAAATGATTCCAAGGTTTGCAGGAAATGTTTAGACATCTGTCCGATTGCACCAGTCAAGGCTATTGACTATTCCCAGGTCGATGAAATTGTGTCTGAAAAGGTTGGTGCTATAGTTGTTGCTACAGGTTATAAGGAACTTGAATATGGCAGCCTTTATGGTGAATATGGCGGAGGAAAATATCAAGATGTAATAACCGGCTTACAATTTGAAAGACTCGCAAGTGCTTCAGGCCCAACGGAAGGTGAGATTCAAAGGCCTTCTGATGGTAAGGAACCTGAAGTTGTCGTATTTATCCAGTGTGTCGGATCCAGAGACCCTGCAAAGGGATGCACCTATTGCTCCAAGACCTGTTGTATGTATACAGCCAAGCACACAATGCTGTACAAACATAAAGTACATCATGGACATGCATACGTCTTCTATATTGACATCAGATGTGCAGGAAAAGACTATGAAGAGTTCTCACAAAGGGCAATAGAAGAAGAAGGTGCCACATATCTCAGAGGACGTGTCTCAAGGATTTATAAAAAAGGCGATAAACTTGTTGTACTCGGTTCAGATACATTAACCGGTTCAGTGGTAGAGATTGAAGCGGACATGGTTGTAGTAGCGTCCGCAATGAAACCACAGGATGATGCGGAGAAATTTGCGCAGAAGCTGAGTATTCAATACAACAAAGATAAGTTTTTCTCAGAGATACATCCAAAGCTGAAACCGGTAGAGAGCAGCAGTGCCGGAATTTTCCTGGCAGGTGCATGTCAGGGACCTAAAGATATACCGGAAACTGTTGCACAGGCAGGCGCTGCGGCAAGTAAGGTACTTGCAATGCTCTCGTCTGATGAGCTGGAACGAGAACCCGTTGTAGCCAAGGTAGACAGGCTGCCCCCACCGATATACTCAACATGTATCGGCTGCTTCTATTGCCAAAGGGTATGTCCGTACAGTGCTATTGAAGAGGAAGATATCAAGGCAAGAGACGGTAGTGTAATAAAGACTGTTGCAAAGGTCAATGTTGGTCTTTGCCAGGGGTGTGGTTTGTGCGCAGCAACGTGTAGATCCAAGAGCGTTGAGCTGGCTGGATTTAACGACGAACAAGTTTACGCAGAAATTAATTCTGTAGAATTTAACTAAAAAGTAAGTTGATAAATCCCCTTTTTCACTTATTTTCAAGGCGTTAAAGGGGAATTTATTTAATCTGTTTTCCTAAGAATAATGGCTGAAACTAAATTTGAACCCAAAATAATAGCTTTTCTCTGTAACTGGTGCACTTATGCAGGTGCAGACCTCGCAGGTACTGGAAGAAAAGAGTATCAGGCAAATGTACGCATTGTCAAACTCCCATGCACCGGAGGAATTGATCCCCTGTTTTTGATTAAGGCATTTGAAAGGGGAGCGGACGGTATACTGGTATCAGGGTGCCATCCCGGAGACTGTCACTACAATTCCGGTAATTATCATGCCAGGCGCAGATGGAATGTATTCCGTCCACTTCTTGAATTCTGTGGTATTAATCCGGAACGTATCCAGTTCTCATGGATTTCTGCTGCCGAAGGTGTTAAGTGGGTTGAAACAATAAATGGCGTAATTGATGCAGTAAGAAAATTAGGCCCATTTGAAGGATATCAGAAGCTTAATACAATCGGCCCTCAAGTATCGGGTGGGACTGCTGCAGCTTCCAGCGAAACAGGCTGAAATTAATTTATAATCAATGTATTACAGGTTAGAAAACCTGCATTTATAAAACGGAGAATATCTGAATGATTGAGGAGCTGAGAAAAAAAGCGGAGGAACTCCTGAAGAACGGTACTGTAAAAGTTGTCTTTGGGTACGGTGAGGGAAGTACACCGGAGAGGACAAGGCCGGTATTTATTACCAAACCCGAAGATGTAAACAAATTAACGTGGAATAAGTACTGTGTCTATAATCTCACAACCTACCTCAAGAGGCAGGAAACCAGGAAGCTCGGAAAACCGGCAATAATAGTCAAGGGATGTGACGCAAGAACTATTATCGTTCTCTTAAAAGAGTGCCAGATAAAACGTGAAGACGTGTATGTCCTTGGTGTAACATGTGAAGGTGTAGGTGATCCTCTTGCAACTAAATGCAAGGCATGTGATGTTCATACCCCAAGGATATACGATGACCTGGTAGGTGAGAAGATAGAAAATAAGGAGATCCCGTTTGAAGAGAGATACGCTGAACTGGATGAATATGAAAAGCTGGACGAAAAGGAAAAATGGGAATTCTGGCAGAAACAGTTTTCAAAATGCATCAAGTGCTATGCATGCAGCAACATCTGCCCTCTCTGCTTTTGTGACAGATGCATCGTTGAGAAAAACCAGCCTCAGTGGATAGACTCAAGCGCACATCCGCGTGGCAATCTCTCATGGAATGTCACAAGGGCATATCACCTGGCCGGCAGATGTATCAATTGTGAGGAGTGTCAGAGAGTTTGTCCTGTAGACATCCCTCTCAATCTTCTCAATAAGAAGCTTGCCAAGGAAGCAGAGAAGAATTTTAATTACAGACCGGGCTACAATATAGACGATGAACTTGCAATGTCCACCTACAAGGAAGAAGATAGCCAGGACTTTTTCAAATAAAGCAATTACCCTAAAAATTTAATCATATTTTTTCAATATAGATCGTGGAAAAACTTTTAAACAAAAAAAATTTTGATTCATTTATAAAAAACCTGAAAGACAAAGGATATAAAACTGTTGCACCAAAAAAGGACGGTAATCTTGTCATGCTGGATGAAATCCAGGATGCGAATGAGATTTCCCTAGACCATGTTATTACCAACAATTCCATAAAAGAATATTTTCTTCCAAAGACGGAAAAGATCCTCTCTTATACGATTGACAAAAATCAGGTTGAGATGCAAGAGCCTGAGGGGTTTGCAGTCAAGTCTGTTATCTTTGGATCAAGACCATGCGACGCATTCAGCCTGCCTGTTATGGATAAGGTCTTTAACTGGGACTGCGTTGACAAATTCTGGGTAGAAAGAAGGGAAGCCGTTACCATAGTAACTATCTCGTGTGACAAGTGTGATAGTTACTGTTTCTGTACTTCTGTAGGTCTGGCCCCCGATGCAAAGCAAGGCAGTGATGTACTGCTTACCAGAATTTCCAATGATGAATATTTAGTTGAAACCGTAACCGAAAAGGGTGAGAACCTTGTAAAGGAACTGGAATCTGTTTTTTCAGACCCGCCTTCAGGCTCACCGGACCGACAGGTTGCAACAGTAGAAAAGAAATTTGAAATTGACAAAGTAAAACCGTGGCTTGATGAAAATTTTGAACACGATGTATGGGACGAATTTTCTTACAAATGTATAGGCTGCGGAGCATGCACTTTTGTATGCCCTACGTGTCACTGCTTCGATATTGTTGACGAATGCACGATGACCAAAGGAGACAGGGTAAAAAACTGGGACGGATGTCAGTTTAAAATGTTTACCATGCATACATCAGGACACAATCCAAGATCCACACAAGGTATGCGATGGAGACAGAGGATTATGCATAAGTTTAAATACTATGTAGAGAAATTTGACAGCACTCTTTGTGTTGGCTGCGGAAGATGTTCACGGGTCTGCCCTGCAGACATGAATATTTCTGAAATGCTTGAAATAATTGAAACCGAAGCCGAGAAATAAGGAATTAAGATGGACAATATATACAGACCATATCTTATGACAATCAGCGATATGACAGATGAAGCTCCTGGCGTAAGGACATTCCGGCTCAACTTCTCAAACGAAGAGGAAGGCAACAAATTCCAATTCCAGACGGGACAGTTCGGACTATATTCCGTGTTTGGTGCCGGCGAAAGTACATTCTGCATTGCCTCATCACCGACAAGGGAAGACTACATTGAGTGTACCTTCAGAGAGGCAGGAAGAGTAACCAAAGCATTAAGAGAGCTGAACATTGGCGATACCATAGGGTTCAGGGGACCATACGGAAACGTATTTCCCATAGAAAAATGGGAAGGCAAAAACCTGGTGTTTATTGCAGGCGGTATTGCGCTACCCCCATTAAGATCAGTAATCTGGAATTGCCTTGACCTACGTGATAAATATAAAAATGTCACCATCATATATGGAGCTAAAACAGTAGATGATCTGGTGTATAAGCACGAACTTAAGGAGTGGGATGCGAGGGATGATGTTAACCTGGTGACTACAGTTGACCCAGGTGGAGAAACACCAGAGTGGACAGGAAAAGTCGGATTTGTTCCAACCGTTGTGGAAGAAACTGCACCGGACAGTAATGATACAATTGCTATCGTGTGCGGCCCCCCCATTATGATTAAGTTTACGTTACCTGTACTGGAGAAACTCGGTTTCAAACATGACAAAGTTTACACCACCCTTGAGAACAGGATGAAATGCGGTCTTGGGAAATGCGGTAGATGTAATATTGGCTGCACTTATGTTTGTAAAGAAGGACCAGTATTTACTGCTGAAGAAATAAGCAAGATGCCAGATGAATTCTGATGACGTAACAATCATATCTATTGCAGGGATAAAGAATGCAGGCAAGACAACCCTGATCAAGGATCTCATACCAAAATTAAAAGAGCAGGGATACAGAGTAGGAACCCTCAAGTACAACATCAGAAAATTTGATATTGACCACGAAGGTAAGGATACATACAAGTACTCTAAATCCGGTGCTGATTCTATCGCTATTTCTTCTCAAAATGAGTTTGTCGTCATGAAGAGGACAGCAAACCCGCTTACACTACAAGAAATTATCGAAACATACCTTAATGATGTAAATGTTGTATTGGTTGAAGGGTATAGAGAAGACGATTATCCAAGGATCAGATTGATAGATCCACAGAATACAGAAACCGTTAAGACAGGTTCACAAAACGAGTTATTGCTTGTAAAGGAGAACTGGGAAAACAGGTGCTTTTCTAATGAAGACGTAAACAGGGCCATGGGTTTTATAGAAAAATACTTGAAAATTACCTGAGAATACTATATAGACAACACTTTTACAATCATATCAGATGCAGTATTTAGTAAATTGTCGGAAAATCCGGGTTTATTATTTTCTTTTTATTAAAATGGAGGTAGTAAAATGAGTGCCGTATTAGAAACATACTTTCAACATGTTGTGGTAGATAAGCTCAACGAAACACTTTCCAAGCAGTTTGAAGACATGAAAAATGACCTTCATGTACTGAAGAAACTTCAGTCTGATTATACCAACTTACGCATTGAACTGGAGACCCTGAAAAAGCGTGTTTCGGACTCTGGCAATGAAATCAAAGAGTTATTGTCAAAGAACGGCAAGAAGGCTGCGGCAGCAAAGAAACCCGCACCGGCTAAGAAAGTAGCAGAAAAAAAACCTGTGGCAAAAAAGCTGGCAGTCAAAAAGAAAACAACAAAAAAATAAGTTTCTTATATATTCCTTCTAACGAAACTGTAAAGAATAATATTTCTTTCTTTTAGTTAAATATACGCTTTTGCCACGAAGGCACTAAGACAAACTAAAAAAGGTTCCATCTTAGGAAAACAGGAACTCAGTAAAAAAGCTTTGATTCCCGTTAACTTTAGTCACTTGGTTTTTGAGTCTTTATCCAAATCAATATGTGTAATGTCCTTGTCACCTTTTGTACGGGGAAATCTGTGGATAAATGCTTCTTGCTTCTCTTTGCGACTTCGCGGTGAATATTTATTTATTTGAAATCTGGATTTCATTGAATTTTGAGCTTTGACATTTAAAACTTTGTTCATCAGCCTTCAATATTCAATTCTTTGATCTCCTCCCCTCCGATTACGAATATCGAAGAAGAACTCCATATTCCACACCCTTGATAAACAATCGTCACAAATAAGAAACTTGGTAGCTTCTTGTCCTCGGCACCTTCTGTACGGGAAGTAGCTGCTTTAAAATCACTTATACATCAAAACAAACTCATTAAATCCCCATAGTTTTTACACTGGTTTTATTTAGCCTGATTTTATAGTATACTGTTTTGAGGATTTACAATCTTTCTCTAAGGGTTCGAGAAAAAATAACTTTACAATCTATTGCGCTCAGTTTCATGTCAGATTTGGTCGATCTGATTGAGTCGGACCGGAAGCCCAGCCTTAGCTGCGTTGAGGATTCGGCGAATGAAGAGCGGACAAAGATGGCCTGAAAATGAGATGCAAGAATGTGAAGTTATTTTGTCTCTACCCTTAATACCTATGAAAATATATTCTCTACAGGATTTTATCAGGTATCTTGACGCAAACGGCGAACTTGTACGTATCAAAACCGAAGTGGATGCCAGGCTGGAAGTTACCGAAATTTCCATCAGGGCTTTACTTCAGGGAATGCCTGCCCTGCTTTTCGAAAACGTAAAAGGTGCTAAATTCCCACTGGCAATGAACGTACTTGCCAGCGACAAGCGCATTGAATTGGCACTGGGTAAACATCCGGACCGGCTTGGTGAGGAGTTGATTACGTTTATGGAGGAGGCTATGCCTCCAAATCCTAAGGTGTTTTTCAAACATCCGGGAACAACCAGACGAATTATCAGTACACTCCCAAGGATGACATACCGCCCTACCTCTCAGGAAATAGTCAGCCAGCCTAACCTGGATGAACTCCCGGTCATAACCAGCTGGCCTGATGACGGCGGGCCTTTCATCACTCTGCCCCAGGTTTTTACTTACGACCCGCATGACGGGAAACGAAACCTGGGAATGTACCGCATGCAGGTATTTGACAACCGGACAACAGGTATGCACTGGCAGATACAGAAAGGTGGTGGGTTTCATTTTTATCAGGCAAAAAAAATAGGAATGGAATTTAATATCGCAGTAGCATTGGGAACCGATCCCGCCCTGCTGCTGGCAACAGTCGCCGCACTACCGGAAGGCATAGACGAAGTCATGTTCAGCGGTTTCCTCCGAGGCAGGAGGACAAGGATGGTGAAAGGCAAGAGTGTTCCTATCAAGGTGCCCGCAGACGCGGAGTTTATCCTTGAAGGAACTGTTCATCCCACGGAGCTGCGCATGGAGGGTCCGTTTGGTGATCATTTCGGGCACTATTCCCACGCTTCTAAATTTCCTGTCTTTCACATAAGCAAAGTTACCCATAGAAAGAACCCTATCTATCCGGCAACAGTAGTTGGCCGCCCCCCTATGGAAGACAAATACCTGGGAAATGCAACCCAACAGGTTCTCGGTCCGCTCATTCGACTGATCCATCCGGAAATAAAAGATCTCTGGGCCTATTATGAAGCCGGGTTCCACAACCTGCTGGTGGTTTCAGTAGAAGAGCGTTACCAGAAAGAGGCGATGAAAACTGCTATTTCCATTATGGGTGAAGGTCAGCTCTCGTTAACAAAGTGTGTGGTAACGGTCTCGGAAGATGTCAATCCGCGGGATTTCGATGCAGTCCTGAAGGCAATCCGTGAAAACTTTGACCCCACATACGATTTCATCATGATCCCGAAAGTCCCGCTGGATACCCTTGATTTCACCAGTTATAAGATGAACCTCGGAAGCAAGATGATAATGGATGCAACAAAAACAGGTAACGTAGACAAAATAAAGGTTCCTACAAAGTCTAAAATAAGACAACTGGCACAGGCCATAGATAGTAGAGTGCTGGATTCTGAACTTCTGGGTGAGACACTGCTGGTAGTAACTGTTAAGAACAACGGAAGGGCTGTTGTTAAGAAATTAATAAAATCCGGAGAACTTGTCGGTCCAAAGATTATTGCGGCTGTGAGCCCTGATGTTGATATTCGCGACCAGGAGCAAGCCATCTGGGGAATCTTTACAAGATTTGACGCGGAACGTGATATTATGTTTACCGAGGAGAAGCTGGTTGGAATAAGTCCACTGTTCAAAGGCAAGATGGGTATTGACGCTACATGGAAGAAAGGATATCCCGCACCTCTGGTAATGACAGATGAAATAATCAAAAAAGTAGATGAACGTTGGGACAGCTACTGGAAATAAGCTTCTTTGCTTTCACTACAACACCCATCCTTCGACTCCCCGTCTGAATAACGAAGCGGGCAGGCGCTCAGGATGACACAACGTCGAACGCTCACCTGTCCGCCAGTCTGTTAGGCAGAGAACTACTTCACACTGAGCGAAGTCGACGTGTTATCAACATTGAAATTTCTTATATGATCAATTAAGATAAAGAAGTCGCTACCGGCTTGCTTTATAGAAATTTCACTTGAAAATTACTTAAAAGTGATTTAAACCATGACTATGGATACTGGAAATACACAGACCAGTATATTTAACTGTTAGGGTAATAATAAATTAATGAACGAAGAAAAGTTAGACTATGATTCAGGAGAGATTGAGTTACCGAAAAACGGAGATATGCTCATTAAGCAAGGTGGTTTTCTCTTATATGCAAAATCTGACTGGTGTGCCAGGGCTTGGGGATTTAAAAAAGCAGCGGATATCCTGACTAATCATTTTCAGAAGACTTTATGTGGTGGAGATTTGGTTATCTATCCAATTGTCTACCTTTATAGACATCATATTGAGCTGGGCTTGAAAGACATCATAATCAGAAGCAACAATTTACTCGATAATCCAATCGTGTTAGAATTCGATCATTCTCTTAATAATCTCTGGAATTATTGTCAATTAATCTTACCACAGATTGGAATACCGACAGATACTCCTGAAGCAAAGCCATTTGAAAATTGTTTAAGGCAGTTGGATCAAGTGGACTCTCATGCAAATGCTTTTCGATACCCAGCCACGAAGAAGGGACAATCGACACTTCCCACTTTGGATTCTGTGGATATAGATAATTTGAGAGAAGTAATAGCTCGAATGCTCTTTTTTATAGAGATTACGACCGATATTCTTGCGGAAAAACTGGGAGATACATGGGAAGCATAGGAACAAAAAATATTACCGTAGAAATAACGGGAATGTCCTGTCCTTCCTGTGCGGAAAGTGTAAAGATCGCCCTGAATAATATGGAAGGCGCAAACAAGTCAGTAGTTGATTTTGAGACTAGAAAGGCAACAGTTACGGGCAGTGTTTCTCGTGATGATATCTACAAGGTCATAGAAGGGTTGGGCTACGGTGTTGTCAAGGAATGATTCCGATACCGGTACATGTAAGCAAGTTCTGAGAAACCAGAGGAAAACCTCCCCTTAATCCCCTCCTTCGCAAGGAGGGGAAATGGGGTGGTAAAGATTAATAAGTTTTTCTCTGGTTTCCAGGAACTCAAGTATGTAAGAAAGAAATGGATATTCAGTTTCTTCCTGCTGCCTTTATGGCAGGAAGAGGTAATATTCCGTGGTAATCTATTTCAGTATAAACTATGTCAAAACAAAAAAATATTACAGTTGAAATAACCGGAATGTCCTGTGCCTCATGTGCACAAAGGATAGAGACCGCTATTGGCAACACTGAGGGTGTAAGTGAATCTGTCGTTAACTTTGCCACAAAGAAGGCAACAGTCACGGGCAGTGTCCCTGCCGAAGAGATCCATAAAATTATTGAAGACCTCGGTTATCACGTTGTCAAGGAAGAAGCGCACGCCATCTCTGAAGAAGAGATTGCTCAATCTGAATGGAAAAAGTTTTTGATCTCAGCAATACTGAGCGTACCCGTCTTCATAATCAGTATGTTTATGCTTCACTTCAAATTTTCCGACCTTTGCCAGTTCATTTTAACAACTGCTGTAGTATTCTGGCCGGGCATCGGTTTCTTTAAGAATGCACTGAAACAGATCAGGCACTGGTCGCTTGGAATGGACTCCCTGATTGCACTGGGTGCAGGCGCTGCTTACGGTTTCAGTGTGGTAATCCTTTTAAAGGGAGGCAGTGGCCTCTACTTCGAATCTGCCTCAATAATAATTACCTTGATCCTGCTTGGCAGGTTTTTCGAATCGAAAGCAAAAGGCAAGGCCGGTGAGGCTATAAAGAAACTGATGGATCTGCAGCCTAAGAGCGCCAGGGTGGTAAGGGACGGCACAACAATAGAGATCCCGGTAATTGAAGTAGAGGTAGGAGAGTCGATCATCATAAGACCGGGTGAGAAGATACCTGTTGACGGAGTGATAACTGAAGGTTGTACTTCCATAGATGAATCAATGTTGACGGGTGAAAGTATGCCCGCTAAAAAGGTTGAAGATGATAAGGTCTTTGGCGGTACGGTGAATACAACAGGCCTGATTTATATGAAGGCGGAAAACGTCGGAGCCGATACAGTCCTGGCCCATATAGCAAAGCTGGTTGAAGACGCCCAGGGCTCAAGGGCTCCGGTCCAGCGGCTAGCGGATAAAGTCTCCGGAGTATTTGTTCAAATCGTCATCTCTATAGCGTTGATAACTCTGTGTGCATGGCTGTTTACAGGCAATTCCTTCAGCGAGGCAATTATTCCTGCAGTCGCTGTACTGGTGATCGCATGCCCATGCGCGCTGGGCCTAGCCACGCCTACGGCTGTTATGGTGGGTACCGGCAGGGCAGCAGGTGCGGGAATTCTGATAAAAGACGCAACAAGCCTGGAGCTTGCACATAAGATAAGCACACTGGTATTGGATAAAACAGGAACAATAACAGAAGGAAAGCCAAGAGTTACCGATCTGTTTCATAAAATGGACGGTGATAAAGAGGCAACAGAAATGGACACTGAGAAGGCAAAGGACCTTTTACACATAATGGGAAGCTGTGAACAGCATTCGGAACACCCCATAGGGAAAGCGATCGTAAACTATGTCAGAGACCTTGGTATAGATATTAGCGAGGTAAAAGAGTTCAAGACTGTTACCGGTATGGGTATATGGGCCAGTTACAACTGGGCTACTATTTTAATCGGCAGTGAAAGGTTAATGGAAGAAAACAAGATTGATGTATCAGGGTTAAAAGAGAGGGCTGCAGAAATTAAAAGCGAAGGAAAGACAGTCGCCTTTATGGCTATTGACAATGAGATAAAGGCAGTCATTGGTATTGGAGACATGGTCAGGGAAACGTCGAAAGATGCCATCCAGAGAATCAAGAATATGGATGTAGAAATAGTTATGCTTACCGGCGATAATGAAACAGTTGCTGAAGCAATTGGCGGAAAAATGAACATCAAGAACGTGCACGCTAACCTCAAGCCCTCTGACAAATGTAACGAAATCAAGGGGCTTCAACAAGGCGGCAAGATCGTCGGAATGATAGGAGACGGGATTAATGACGCCCCGGCCCTGGCCACTGCAGACGTAAGTTTTGCAATTGGAACGGCCACTGAGATAGCGATGGAGGCCGCAAACATTACACTCGTTAAGGGCGACATCACAAAGGCGTGGGAAGCGCTTAGACTGAGCAGGCAAACGATGAAGATAATCAAGCAGAACCTTTGCTGGGCATTCGGCTATAACGTCCTCGCAATCCCTTTCGCAGCACTCGGCCTCCTCAACCCCATGATCGCAGCAGGTGCTATGGCATTCAGCTCGGTATCCGTGGTGACAAATTCTCTGAGATTAAGGAAATTTAATTTGCATTGAAAGGTTTATGCGGTATTGCGAAGGGCCTGTAAATAAATTTTATTCATAGGACATATGTCAGCTTTGTAGAAAATGATACCTTATTAATTTTTTACCAATCTTATTTTCTAAATACTCAATATTCTTACATAAAAGATGATTATGTCAATAACAGAAAAGGTAACCGGCACACCACGCATTGACTAAGACAGGAATGCCAGCTATCAAATAAGAAATGACTTTATCACTGAAATTACTTTTTACCAAATAACCGACAGAAACAACCAGTCCGGTTACAAATAGCGCGAGCATCCAATAGTCGACTTTGTGACACTCTGCAAGGTATTTCATCTTCTCGCAATAGAGTGTCAGCAGTGGATCTCATTGTGAGTCAGGCATATCCATATACTCCTGAAGTTTCAACTATTATGAGCTATATGACCGAGGATTGTATTACCACGGCGTAATATTGTCAAGCCCTGACACTTTCAATCAAACATAGACTGCACGCAAAGCGTGATAAGTAATAAAAAACAGACTGGCATTTTGCTTTGCAAAATGAGAAGATATACATATTCCAATATAATCCATTTAAGCAGCCTGAGTAAAAAATGTATTTAAAAATTATTAAAAGCAGAATATACTCTTTATCCATGTTTGTGCCTGCACTGTTATTCTCTATAGCAGTGTTTACAGAAATCTCAACGGCAGAAGAGAAGTCCAACGTCTTAAAAATAAGATGGGTAATAGATGAAGCGTTAAGGTCTAACCCCGCACTTCAGGCGGCAAAACTGAGATGGAGTGCATCATTAGAAAGGATACGGCAGGAGAGGGCACTGGACGACCCTGTAGTCGGCTTCACCTATTTTGGCGAGCAGGTCCAGACCCGCGTAGGTGAAAAACAGGCAGGGGTAATAGCATCTCAGAAAGTACCATTCTTTGGAAAACTCAGCTTAAAGGAAGAGGTGGCAAGAAATGAAGCGAAGGTGTCAGAAGAAAAATACAGAACACTTGAAAGAGAGATTATAGCGAAAGCCAAATCGGCATTTTATGAATTATACTGGACACAAAAATCTATAAGCATAAACGATGAGAACAGAAACCTTCTGAAAAGGTTTGTTAAGATTGCCGAGGTAAAATATGCCACCGGCAAGGCTACACAACAGGACGTCTTAAAGGCACAGGTGGAGCTTTCCAAAATAGTAAATGAACTTATATCCCTGGAACAGCTTAAAGAGACTGCTGCAGCAAGGATTAATACTCTTTTAAACTGCCACCCGGACACACCGCTTGGTACACCTGAAGAGGTGGATATTGCAGAGCTCACTGTTTCACTGAAAGATCTGTACGAAAAGGCGAAGGATGTCAGTCCGGATCTCGGCACCCTCAAATACGAAATAGAGAGAGATAAGGCCGCTTACAAACTTGCAAAAAAGCAGTACTACCCCGATTTTACTTTTGGCCTTAACTATACTTTTATCAATGATATGCCATCGAGCGCAATGTCATCGCCAATCGGAGAGAGCAGGGATTCATATACCGGGACTTTGAGCATGAATGTCCCCATCTTCCAGAAAAGGAAACATGACGCAGGTGTGAGAGAGGCAAATGCCAAATTGAAATCCAGTGAAATGGCATACAAAAATAGAGAAAATTTAACGCTTTTTGAAGTGAAGGATTTACACTTTAAGGTACAAACCGCGGAGAGGCTGGTGAAGCTCTACAGAGACAGCATTATACCGCAGGCGCAGCAATCCCTCAAAGCCGCAGAAAGCGGTTACCAGGCTGGACAGGTAGACTTCCTGAATCTCATTGACAGCCAGAGAGTTCTGCTTGATTTCAATCTAGCGTTTTATAGAGCGGTTGCCGACTTCGGTACGAACATAGCAGGGCTGGAAAGAGTGGTTGGTGTTGAGTTGTCAAAAAAAGTCCAGTAACTGCATCTTTCAGTATAACTACAGAATTTTTAAATTCATTTACACTCGCAATTCCACCTCTATAAAAGCATGAACAATGTAGGCCTGATTAATATTCCTAGATTTTTATAAGGAAATCAGTTATCATATCCTCGGTCAAAGCTTATTATTTGCAGAAATTGATATAAATCTTCAACATGTTGAGGATTTGCGTTTTAATTAGGAGAAGAGATGAATATTCTTGTTTCTGGATCACTGGCTTATGACAGGATTATGGACTTTCCCGGGAAGTTTTCCGACCACATACTTCCGGATAAGGTACACGTCCTCAATGTATGCTTTATGATAAATGAATTAAAGGAGAACTTTGGAGGAACTGCCGGGAATATTGCATATGCGCTTTCTCAGCTGGGTGAGAGCCCTACAATACTGGCAACTGCCGGTCGTGATTTTGAATCATATAAAGAGTGGTTTGGTAATAATAAAATTTCTACAGATACTATTAAGATCATTGAAGAGGAACTCACCGCAGGCGCGTATATTACTACCGATCTTTCTGACAATCAGATAACGGCATTTAATCCGGGTGCAATGAAATTTGATGCCGGATATGATTTTGAATCCACTGCACACGATAACACTGTTGCCATAGTTTCACCGGGAAATCTGGATGATATGTTTAACTTTTCCAAAATATATAAACAGAAGAATATAGATTATATTTTCGACCCCGGGCAGTCTCTCCCTGCCTGGACCAGTGAACGGTTAATTGAGATGATAGATGGATCAAAGGTTTTTATCTGTAATGACTATGAACTGCAGTTATCACAGGAGAAAACCTCCATGACTATTGAAGATATTTTAGAGAAAACAGAAATACTTGTACAAACAAAAAGTGAACACGGTTCAGTAGTGATACTGAAGGAGCATGACCATATTAAAGAGATTGAAGTCCCTGCTGCCAGTGTTGATTCCGTCAAAGACCCTACAGGAGCAGGAGATGCTTACAGGGCAGGATTAATGAAAGGATTCTTTTTGTCGGACAGTGACATTGTACATGCCGCAAGGATGGGATCAGTTACCGCTGCTTATTGTGTAGAGGTTTACGGCCCGCAGAATTATAATTTCACACCTGATTCTTTTAACAAGCGATTTGAAGACGTCTTTGGTGAAAAGGCATTCTGATAATAACCATTCCCTCACCTGCCACATGAACTGGGTGGAAGCCTTGTATTATGATACAAACAGACTGCACTTCCAGGCATTTCACAAACAAGAACCATTAATCACAATTAAGCCTATATAAATACAGCACTTAGGTTCTTCCTTGGATATTTCATCTATTCATTCTGCACTTTTTTTCGCCCTTTTTAACTACAAGTGAGCATTTTTCGCAAAATATTCGCAAAAATCCAGGTAATTTTATTATTTTTTAAAATTATTTCGTATCTATTTATCAACCCTGTAAAAAGCAATTTTTCCGCATATATCGTTTAACTCATAAGGCATTGTATTCCAATGATATATGTAGTCTCCCAAATTACTTCATACAATAATTAAAAATCGGTATAGCAATTGCTTTTTTTACGATTAAATTATTTTTGTTCATTATTTAAACCACCCTGTTAGATAGAATTAATACCGTATTAGGGTATTTCCTCCTTTTTCGTCTGTCTAACAGGGATAACATCTTATATTTATCATACAAAATATACCAGCCGTAAGGGATGATTAAACATCCTGAATTTAAGGAATAACTTGCGGATGAAATACAAAGGAGTTGTAAAACTACAGTAATTCTGACGGTGGGTAAACCTTCCCCCGCCCCCGCCAGAATTACTGTATGATGGAATACTAACTTTACCTTTCAAGCAGAAAACCCACTCCCCATAAAGTTCATACTTTTCACCACCCAGACACTTAACATTTCGCCCTGTTGGATAGGCTATGGGGATGGAATACCTGAACATGGTATTAAGTCTATCTAACAGGGCTGATCCTTGTAATACAGCACTAAGGAACAATCAATTCACAAGAAGATACTACATTAACCAGCAACTTCTTTTCACCTTCAGCAAAACTGTCATACTTTTCACCATCAATTTGACAAAATGTATCACCGGTAAAATCTATTTGCACTCTATCGGTCTGAAACTGAGTAAGATTCCCGGCTAAAGTATCAAGTGGTTTTTTGCACAACAGGGCAAAGAGCAGGAGAATCCATTCCCAGGTACTACGAATAACAGTTACTTCAAATTTGCCATCGTCCATTTCACACTTCGACGACAACTCCATGCCAGCGTAGATTTTTGAGTTGGAAATTACAATTTCGCACAGACCTTTGCTTAGAGAAATTACCTCAGTTGCTGAATGTTCATTTTCATACCTTACTTCAACATTGAAAGGAATACGGTAAAAAAAATTCTTTAATGTAAGCAAGCCGTAAAACACCTTGTTAGAGATGCAACTACAAATCTTTCTGAAGACAGGCCTTAACCGGTTAAAATCACAGGATATTTTCGCGTCACAGCCAATACCCAGATAATTTGTAAATATGCTCCCATCTCCCAGACTCAAAATATCTATTTTTGAGGTATTGCCTCTCAGTATCATCCTTAAAAGTGCCCCTAATCCTCCGGTTTCATAAAGACGCAGAATGCCAAATGAATTTGCAAGGTCGTTTCCGGTTCCTATCGGGATTATGCCAAGTTTCGGTCTTTTATCTAATCGAGAGATTATTTTAACAACCTGAGAAACCGTTCCATCACCACCGGCAATTACTACAATTTCATAGTTTGAGAAGAGATCTTTACACTGTTTTTCTAAACATTTTTCGGTATACTCTATATCATAACTGCCACTATCAAGAACTCCACTAAGCTCTGAAACTATACACTCCTTCAGGTTCTGCCCGGCCTGTTTACCGGAAATTGGGTTAATTAAAAAAAATATTTCTTTCATACAATTTTTATAAAGCCTTAATAAAAAAAGTAAGGTATTCTAATCATCCTGCTCACACAACAACGTCCCGGTACATTCTACCATATTTTTGGATTGACAATATGATTTAATAGTTTTAACCTTCACTACCGTACCTGTAAATAGAGGCAAATTGTATTTCCCATGAAAATTCAATAAATGATAAATCTTACCGTACTGTTTCTTAAAACAAGATGACTACTGTGAGAAATAATCTTACAAGTTTCTATAGTTTCAGCCAGGGAGGCCCTGACACGATGACTATTCATTTTCAGGGCAGGCTGGACGTGAGTAATGCCGCACCGCTAATTAAGGAATTTAACGCTCTCCTACAGACACACAAACATGAGAATCTAATAGTTGATCTGGAAAAATTGAACTACCTCGACGACTACGGTGTATCCGTACTTGTAGAGCTTAAGAAAAAGATGGGCAACAGGCGGGGCAGGTTCTCGTTATCAAATATTCCTGAAAAGGTTAATGAGGTTCTCTCAGTGCATCGTTTTGATATTCTGGGACGACAATTTATCTCCGTACATAAGACATCACATAACTTTTTTACTCTCCTGGGAAACTCCATCTTTAATATCGGCAGCGAAATAAATTTTATATTTACGTTTCTAGGTGATACCTGTTTCTCCTTTATAAGGTTCTTGCGGCACCCACTAGCATTACGCTGGAACGATACAATGGAGAACATGAAACGTGTCGGGCTTGATGCGTTACCCATTGTCGGCCTGATAAGTTTTCTCCTTGGCCTGATAATGGCATTCATGTCATCAGTTCAGCTCCAACAGTTTGGGGCTAATATCTATGTGGCTTCTCTTGTTGGTATTTCAATGACCCGGGAATTAGGCCCGATTATGACGGCCATTATTGTTGCCGGCCGTTCCGGTTCCTCTTTTGCCGCTGAAATAGGATCCATGAAAATTTCAGAAGAGATTGATGCATTATCAACCATGGGCATTAACGCAAATTTTTTCCTTGTACTACCACGAGTAATTGCTACCTGTCTGGTGGTGCCTGTCTTAACACTTTTTTCAGATCTGTTTGCTATTGCCGGAGGCCTGCTGGTAGGAGTTACCATGCTTGATCTTACCGTCAGTGGTTATACAAACCAGACTATCCACACCCTCACGCTCTTTGATGTATTCTGGGGAGTATTTAAAAGCGGAGTCTTTGCTCTTCTTATTTCCTGGACAGGATGCCTTAAGGGTTTTCAGGTAAAAGGCGGAGCTGTCGGTGTAGGAAAGGCTACTACTTCAGCAGTAGTGAGCAGTATTTTCCTGATAGTGTTGAGCGATTCACTTCTTGTGGTTATACTCAGGTATTGGAATGGATGATTGGCCTGCTTAAATTTTAAATTGATTTTATAATAAAGTAATGATTAACAAACCGGTAAAAGAGAGAAAAATTGCCATTAAAGTTACAGAAATGGTTGCCGGGTATGGGGAAGAGGTTATACTGAACCATATCAATTTTGATGTATACGAGGGTGAAATATTTGTAATCCTGGGTGGGAGTGGTTGTGGTAAGTCTACTTTACTCAAACATCTCATTGGACTTAATCAGCCAATGTCAGGGAGCATAGTAATCAATGACATTGATATCACTGGAGAAAAAGGAGTAAATCTTCAGCAGGTTTTACGTGAATGTGGTATACTATTTCAGAGTGGTGCACTCTTCGGATCAATGACGGTGGCCGAAAATGTTGCACTGCCGATACAGGAACATACTGATTTACCGGCTTCATCTATTAATAACATAGTTAAAATGAAACTTGCCCAGGTAAATCTGACAGGATACGAAAATCATCTGCCATCCGAAATCAGTGGCGGAATGAGGAAACGGGCAGGCCTTGCACGTGCGATGGCGCTTAACCCAAAGATTCTGTTTTTTGACGAACCCTCTGCCGGACTAGACCCTGTAACATCGGCAGAGCTTGACCAGCTGATTATACGCCTTAACCGCAGCTACGATACAACAATGGTAATTGTTACCCATGAACTTCCCAGTATATTTTCGGTTGCTCATCGGGTTATAATGCTTGATAAAAGGGTTAAGAAAATAATTGCGGAAGGGTCGCCTCACTTTTTACGTGATAACAGCCAGAACCCGTTTGTCAGGCAGTTTTTCAATCGTGAAATTGAATCCGATAATTAAATATTGTAAATTTAAATAAACCCTCCCCCATTTCTCAAAGTTGGGTTTATGCTATTTCTCCATAAAACTTTATTTTTAGAAATTTTTTTGTCATGAGAAGTTTAAAGTAAACTAAAGATCTTATGGTTAATCAGAAAGCTAAATTCTTTGTTGGTCTATTCATTGCCGCCGGCATCGGCCTTGCCGTGGTAACCATCATATTATTGGGAATGAATCGTTTTCTTGAGAAGGGTCAATTCTATGCTGTCTATTTTAACGAATCTGTTCAAGGCTTGAAGATAGACTCTCCGGTAAAATACAGAGGTGTATCCATTGGCCATATTGAACGCATAGCCCTGGCTCCGGATTCCAAATTAATAGAGGTCATTCTGAAGATAGAAGCGGATATTACACTTGAAGAGAATATGGTAGCCCAACAGAAAGCCGTGGGAATTACGGGAAGCAAATTTATTGAGCTGGACCTTATGAATGAAGCCATGGAGGTAAATTCACCGGACCTGAAATTTCCTACAGAATATCGTGTACTGGCATCAAGACCGTCAAATATCAGCGAACTGTTTCGTAGCGTAGACGATATCGTAAAAAAACTTAATAACCTGGATATTGTAGAGATATCTGACAGCTTGAAAACCACATTGAATCACCTGGATCAATCATTACAGGATTTTAATGCTAAAGGTATCTCCGGTGACATTAAGACTTCATTAACCAATATAAATAAAAACTTTGATCCGGAAAGATGGGATAAGCTTATTAGCGGTATTGAGAATAGTATAGGATCTCTGAACAGAGTCGTTCACAATGCAGACGGTCTTATGACAAACACTGCAGCACTGATAGCCAGAACAGAGACAGAGGTTGAAAATCTCGGTCGCTATATCCTGGTCGTTGGCCAATACCTGGAAAAAGCAAGTAGTAATCTGGACCAAACTCTTGAACAGGTCTCAGTCCAGCCGTCACAGTTACTATTCAGTGAACCACCAATAGAGAAAGAGTTTGAAAAAAATGTTAAATAGAAAAATGGAATTAATACAGAACAGGAAAGTTTATAGAAGACACATGGCACATTATGTCATAATTTCCTTAATAATTTTTCTATTCTCCAATGGCTGTATTTCAGTGAAACAACCGAATATGAAGTTTGAATATTATACCCTCGAGTATGACGCATTGAGTCCTGACAAACCTAATGTATCAGAACTGAAGTCAACAGTACTGAAGATAAAACATTTCGGTACAGCACCACTCTATAATACAGATAGAATCATCTATAGAGATCAGCAATTTAAACGCACACCATACTTTTATCATAAGTGGAAGGTAAGGCCTGCAGAGTTTGTAACATATTTTTTATCCCGTGATCTTAAGGAAAGCGGCCTGTTTGAGGCAGTCCTCCCACCCACAAGTGTAAGCATGCATACACATACCGTGGAGGGGACAGTGGATGAGTTTCTTGAGTGGGACTCGAATGACAGCTGGGAAGCTGTATTAAGCATAAGCGTAACGTTACAGGCTGCCAGTGAACCTGATGCCGACAAAAAAGTTATTTTTCAGCGCAGTTTTTCAACGAGAAAAAAATGTAAGGCAAGGAATCCCCTGGCTCTTGCCCAGGCTATGAGCCTTGCCATGGCTGAAGTGTCAAAAGAAATCGGTATCGCTATTCATGAAGCTTTGTCAGGAAAGTAGAGGAATTATAGATGCAGGATATTATCAATCAACCGGATATGCAACAATACGCTAAAACCTTTGCTCCCGGTGAAACCCTCTTTCTACAAGGTGATCATTCCCAGGATATGTATATCCTGGTAAGCGGTAAACTTGAAGTATATAAAGGTGACAAGAAGATTGCAGAGCTTTCTGAACCAGGTTCAACAGCAGGCGAGTTATCATTTCTGTTCAGGTCGATAAGGACAGCCACAATCAAGGCGATGGATGATGTAGAGGTCATCATGATACCTGCTGATCAGATTAAAAATATCTTACGCAAATACCCATCCATTGCCCATGAAATGACTGTAAGGCTTGCCAAACGCCTCGAAGAGACTACCAAGATAATGCACGGCCTCGGAGAATTTAATGACAGGCTGCCAGATGCAATCATTATGGCAGACAAAGACAGAAATATTCTCTCATGGAATCATGCTGCTGAGAGTTTACACGGCAGGACCTGGCAGCAGATGAAAGGTTATCCATTGGCGGATTTGTATCAGGACGCTGAAGCTTACGAACAGTTTGTGTCTGACATTCAGTCCGGTAATTCATTGCAGGAAAAAGAGATGGTCGTCAAGCATCCGGACGGGAATAAGCGTTTTGTTTCAACCAGCACAACAGTTCTCTATGACGGTCATCACAATGTGGAAGGGTTTATCTTTCTCAGTCGTGATGTAACAAGTATTAAAGATCTCGAAAAGAAATACAAACGGATCAAGAGATGGTTGATCCCATCTATCGCATTCTCTTGCGTGGTTACAATATCCCTTTTTTTGACTCTTCCATATTTCTCCAGGGGGAACAGGATTCTCGATTACAAGAAAGCGACCTTCGAAACTCGTATTATCCAGGACTCTCAGAATATAACCAATGCGGTAACTTCACATCTGGCAACGGGAGATCTGGCAGCAATCGATGGTATAATGCAGGCTTACTTCGAAAACGACACTCCGGAACATTTCGGAATTATCGGGCTTGCAATTCTTGACCGCAATAAAAAGGTGATAAGTGCATATTCATCAAAAAGGAGAGAGAAGGCGGTGGCCATCATTGGTTCCAGTTACAGTGGTATAAAATTCAATGGAGATGAAACTGCTACCCACAAAATACTGACACTGTTCCGTGCTGACAAAGATAATCGTATGGGTGCAAAGGGAGTCGAAATTGCTTATGAAATACGCAAGGAAAACGGTGAGATAACAAACTGGCTGATCTTCCAGCTGGAAATGGAACATCTCGACAGGGAATACGGCATAGACACAAAAACATTAGCCCGAATAGGTTTTCAAAAAGGATAGGGAGAAAAGGGACCACTATCCTTGTTCCACTTTGAGAAGATGAAAAATATATTATCTTTTCAGTTGACCCTATACACTAACCAACCAATCCGGGTCAAAACGGGCATGGCAGCTTGGGCATATCAGTATGATTTTACACTGCTCTTTTGTCTGCCGCACAAATGATGTATGAAAACCGTCCTCGTACCCGCATTCAGGACAAATATGAAGTTCCTCTCCTACTGTTATCTGCTCCGGTTTCTTACTCATCAATCACTCCTTCCACTTGATTGAACATCCCATCGACGGATATTGATTGGAAGATGGTTTTTCTCCTCCCAGTAACGCTTCAATAGCATCGTTTAAATCATGAGATGTAACTTTTTCTGGATGCTGCCAATTGTCATCTATCTGACCGTGATAGCACAACTCTCTCTCCTTGTTGTAAACGTATATGTCGGGAGTGCATTGCGCCTGATATTTTTTTGCTACAGATTGATCTTCATCTCTTAAATATGGAAAGTTGTATCCTTTCTCCTTCGCTCTCTTAACCATATTTTCAAAATTATCGTCAGGATATTTGATTCCGTCATTTGGATTGATCCCTACAAACTGGACATTTCGTTCTGCAAATTTCTCCTGTAATTGAACAAGTCTGTCATCCACCGCCTGAACATACGGACAATGGTTGCACATAATTACAATAACCAGAACCTCTTTAGCGTCATAGTCAGCAAGAGAGTGCATTCCACCGTCTACGCCTTTTAAACAGAAATCAATTGCCTTTGTCCCCAATGGTACATTGATAGACTTTAGTAGCACCATTTTAACCTCCTTATTAACAGTGGTATAAGTTAAAACGAATTATATAGTTATTAAAGTAAAGGTGTCATTCCAGTGCCGGATAATGAGCTCTATTTTGCCTTCTCAATAAAGCTTTTGAATGCTTCTTCAATAATCTTTTCGTGCTGTTCCGGAGTTTCCGCCCTGCCGTATTTCTTTATGATACTGTCCCATTCCGGAGTTCCATGGTATTGATGACATCCCATGCACAAACCTTCTCTCTCCACAATATTCCTCTCCCTCTCATTCAACGGCCTGTCTTCCGGCAGCGGCATATTCTGTATCTGTTTACCGCTCCGCGTAACCAGCTGGTCAAGGGCAAATGGAAAGTCAGCGATCTTCGGAACCTGCCATTTACCGGTCTTCGCGCCGGGAATATCACCATACACGCCTTTAGACAAATCCTGAAAGAGAGGGCTGTCTCCCAGAATTTCACCGGCACTCCTTGAATTCCCGGTGCCGTATCCGATAGTCTTAGGGTTGGTATGGCAATCCTCACATGTCCGGGCAACCAGTGAGATTGAATGAGGCTGCAGAGGAGCAAGTGTAGGAGAATTGTGTCCGGTAGAAGTTGTGTATGTCTTATTAAGTGCCTTAACCTCCCCATCTTCATCAATAAATGTGTAGAAAACCTGACACCCTGGGACAAGTGGCGACACTCTTTCTCTCAAATTCATTCCCAATATCGGGCTCTCCCATCTCATGAAGGAGCGGTTCTCCAGTGACAGGTTACCAGCTCTTTTAGTTACTGTCTGCCTGCCCGTCTCAGGATCAACCTTTTTCGAAGTTGTGATCCAGTCGGTACCCTCTACCCTTCTGTCATATTTCATGTGGCATCCAAAACACTGAGGAGCCCATGTGGCATGGCACGCGTAGCACTCCATTTTTTCTATATGTTTGTGTATAGTCGACATAGCAACCTTACCCTGTTTTGTCTTGAATGTGTCGGTTTGATTTATTTTTTTCAGCAGAGGTATCTCATGTTTTTTCCCGGTGAATCTGCTGTATACATATGATGTCTCTCCCTCTCTTCTCCAGTTTTGCTTTACATTTCCTCTTGATGTAAGCAGATATTCCACGTTCTCTTTCTTATATGTTCCCCTGGTACCATCCAGCGTTACCGGAGTACCATATCCCACGGACAGCTCCCACGGAAATTTATCAGGGGTCCCGTGACAATCGTAACAGCTGATCTCCACCTGGTATAGTGTTGTCGGGTAGATGTTACCGTCACCGTGCACATCAATTGATGTGTGACAGTCTACACACTGCATGCCTCTTTCAAAGTGTACATCCTTACGCACATGCATATACTCCTTTGTAAATAGAGGCTTCTGTGCCTGTCCCTTTTCATCAAATGGGGCGGCATGAGCGTCCTTTATATAATCAAACTCAAACATCCCCACAAATGTAGTTCCTATCCTCTTTCCTCTTGTATGACAGTGTGTACATTGAGCAGCCGGAATTGCTGTAGTAATACGATGCTTTAGCGGATGAGGACGCTCACCGGAATTTTTAATATTAGGATCATCTCCTTCGTACTTTCCGTCGTTCCCATAGAGCATGTGACAGGCGGCACAACCTGATGCCCTGAGATCACCCCTTTTGTTTCTCCCTTCTCCCCATACATGGCATCGCGCGCACTGCTTCCTGTAAGTATCAGAGAAACCGGCCTTCTCCTCCGAGCCGAATACCGAAACGCCCTTCTTGAAATCCGGTATTTCATCTACCCTGTCAAGTATTCTAAGGTATCCGAACTTAATGGCTTTCTCTGTCCACTCCTTAAATTTATCGGTACCTGCACCGGGAACCTGTCCATCCATATCCACCATGTCAAAGTTACCATAGGGAAATGTCCCCTTCGGAACTACACCGTTTGACGATAGGCTTTTGCTTGCTATGCCCGTCATAAGTGAATGAAATGATTTAGACAACCGCGTAGTATAATCTTTACCAAGGGTCCCTGACGGATCCAGAGTAGCGGTCTGACCCGACATTATCTCACCTCCAACAGGCTCTTCAAGTGGTTTTCCCATTAATGTGGTAATACTCCCTTTGCCATCATGACACTTCGCACAGCCCTTTCCCTCATGAAGTACCCACATACTGGACGGATTGGGTATGAGCCCCTTGTGGGACTCTTCTTTATTATCAGATGATGGAATACCCTCATGGCAGATAGCACACTCATATCCCCTGCCCTTTCCATATTTCCGTTCGGCAAACAGCAGGAGATACGGCTGCATTCTGTCATTAATAACTTCAATCCCCTCATGGCATGACAGACACCCCTTACCTTCATTCGCTTCGTTTACAATATTTGAAACACCGGAAGCTTGCATAATTCCGGATTCGGGTACGGCTCTGCACACTCCGGCAACTCCCGAAAGGACCGTAAAGATTACTATGAAAAATAATTTTGAATATTTCATAAAATTTTTTTTATTTGTTAAGCCCTGGCAAATAATGAACGTCATTATACAAGGAGAAAATAAATTTTTCCATCAAATGCTGTCCTAAAGCCCATAATGCTTTTAATTACAGGAATTTATAACTTCCAATAACATTCTTTTAAACGGATAATGCCGATCTCTCTACAAACTATTGAATAATACAAAAATTACATAAATTCTAAAACTTTTGTTTAAAATAACAACAGAATCTGTCATAATAACTCGCATTATTTCAAATTATTTGAACATTGAAAAATATTTTAAAATTAACGCTATTTTGATAGCAGATCCATAAATGAAATTTTTCTAAACAGGATTGAATATAGAAATTTTCACCTGTCTGCCAGCAACTATAAGTTTTTGTAAAACAAATAGTTATACAAATAATACCTTTGTGAAATATTCCAATAAAATATTGATTAACTTTTTTGGATAGAATAGAGGAAAATGTTCAATTATTAAACATTCCTACTAATCAAAATTGGCAACTATTTTGCGCTCTTAACTGCGCTGACGTAAAAATATGTCGACAACACTTTGACCTGATATTCAAAAATAATTGCTGTTATTTTACAAAAATCTTAAAACCGGTTTAATTTTAACCTAAAAAGTATGGAGCTCATATGGATGCTTTTACCACTTATGACGAAACAAAAGCACATGAAATAGCAGAAGGAATTTACTGGGTAGGTTTTGCAGACAGGAAGGCAGGGTTTTCAAATAACCCGTATGTTCTGGATGACGGAGAAGATGTGATACTTTTTGACCCCGGTTCGAGAGCTCCGGAACATTTTAACATAGTGAATGAGAAAGTCTGCTCGGTAGTGGAGCCTGAAAGGATCAACTACATTGTTGCCCACCATCAGGACCCTGATCTATGTGCTGCGATACCACTCTTTGAAAAGATAGTTAATCCGAGGGTAAAGATTATCACACCTACCAGGGCGGCACCATTCATGAGATATTACGACTCGGCTTCTGAGGTTATTCCTGTCGAAGACGGAGAAACACTTTCACTGAAAAGTGGCAGAATTTTAACTTTTGTGCACACCCCTTACGTACACTTTGCAGGTTCAATGGTAACATACGATGCAAAAACAAGAACAGTTTTTTCCAGCGATATATTCGGGGCATTCTCTATAGACTGGAATTTATACGCAAACGAGAATTATCTTGAAGCATTTAAAGCTTTTACAGAACCTTATCTGGGGTCAAAGCTTGCACTAGAAAGTGCACTGGACAAATTAGAGACAATAGAAATAGAGAGAATATGCCCGCAACACGGTTCTATTATTGACAAAGACATCGAAATATATTTACAGGCCGCACGGGAATTAGAAGTGGGTACCTGGGTATAAACACATTTAAAATTGAAATGGAGTTAAGTACCATGAATAACCAGAATGGTTATCTTGCAATATTATCGGCAATTGTTCAACGTCAATTCGGAGTGCTAGGGTCTGAAAAGGCATTGGCAGGCGCAAGGGAGGCAGGGTTGGAAGTCCTTGACAATGGTACTGTAAACACTTTTACCGGTGATGGCAACAGTGCGATAAAAGGCTTAATAGATAGTTATGTTGGTTATGCGGGAGTAACGGCAAAGATAGGTTGTGTAATGATTGCTAAAAATACAGCGGAAGTACATGGTATTAAACTGCCGGATCTTTAAAGAGTAACGTACGTCTGATCCTGTTATTGGTTGTGCCGGGCGGATTACCCGTCCATCATAAAATGTATGAATGACTGATACAAAAGGCTATGAATATCTCAAAGTTTAAATCACTGAATTATCAAATCTTCTCTATTTCGGCACTATTATTCTGCATACTGGTTGTACTCTCTGTAGTATCAATAAGAAGATCACTTGAAACTAAGAACTTATCAAAAGAATATGCTTTAAAAAATGAAATTGTCGGTCACTTGAATGCTGCAGCAGGTTGGCAGGCGATTGAACGTGGTATTGGCGCTACGATAATAGGAAGTGGTGAAGGAGGTTCATCTCCCCTATTCCCAAAATTCCTTGAAATGGCCAGGAATGGCGATTCCGAAACCCTCAAGGCTGAAGAACAGATAAAAAATCTATTAAGTATCAATAATGATCACACATTTGAAGAGAGGCTGAATATATGGCGTAAAAGTTATGAGGCTTTCAAGCTTATCCGCCCCAGAATTAAAAACAGAGAGATTTCGAAAGATGAATGGTTAGATACTATCACACTTAACATCGAAAAAGGATTTGACTTGCGCAATACTACCTTTGCCCCGGAAAAACATGAAGAAGAGATACTCTATTTAAATAATGTCCTGCGTCCCAATATTGCAAGGTTATGTGAATACGCAGGAAGGGAGCGGGCTCTTGTTGGTAATACTATTGCATCCGGAAAGCCGTTATCTGATGAGGCAATTAATAAAATCAAACAATACCGTGCCATAGTAGAACAATCTCTTGGTCAAGTGCAGGTATTAAAAGAGTTGCCAACGACTTCAAGCCAAATGAAACAGGCGATAGAGACGTTTGAGAAGGAGTTTCTGGAGTCATTTCAACATTTGAGAATGGAAGTTTTTTCAGCAAGTGATCGACAATTTGAAGAGGAAAGAAATTCAAAAGAACAAATTGCAGATATAAGCCTGACATTTCATAATTATTTATTTGGAATATCTTCAGATCTGCTGAATTTAAGCAGGCACAAGAATGTAATAGCGTTAGCAAGATCCTTGAGGCAAAAGGAAGACTCTCATCTCAACGAACAGCAGGTTAAGGTGCAAAATCTATTTAACTCTGTTTCCCAGACAAAAAGGACATTTTTACAAATTCGATATCTGGACAACTTCGGAAATGAGTGTGTACGGGTTGATTTTGATGGCAACAACACTAAAATAATTCGTGGACCACAATTACAGAATAAAAGCGACAGATATTATTTTAAAGAATCTGTTAATTTATCGCCAGGGGATATATACACCTCTCCACTCGACCTTAACATAGAACATGGAGTCATTGAAAATCCATATAAGCCTGTTATCCGTTTTGCAACACCAGTCTTTGTAGATGGAAAGAACTCAGGAGTTATAGTCATTAACTTAATGGCTAATAATACGCTATTCTTAGATAAACTTAAAGGGTCTGATGAAACAGGAAATTATATTTTAGCAAATCGAGATGGGTTTTATCTCCACCACCCGAATGAAGTAAAAGAGTGGGGAATGATGGAGTTACTTAACAAATCTCATCATAATATCAGACAAGATTATCCCGATATTGCAGAGAATATCCTTTCCGGTAAAGAAGGAAATGTTCATTTAGCTTCAGGAGAATTGTTTGTTTATGAACCGTTCTACCCCAACATTGAATTTGACACTGATAAATTCTGGGTAATTATTAAACAGGTCAAAGAGGTAGAGTATCCGGTAAGTGCTTCAGCCTGGTTCAATGAGGCAACGAAAGCAATTAATACAGGGTTGGCCATATCGAATATTGACGGTGAAGAGGCAGACATGGCCATGTTAAGAATGGAATCTAATGCAAAGAAAAATATGTGGATCAGCTACTTGATTCTTGGTGTTACAGTTTTTGTTTTCATTATTTACATTCGGTGGGCAAGAAACCGGATTTTAAATCCTATCCTGAAATTTACCAATGTTTCGCACAAAATAGCAGATGGTAACCTTTCGCAAAGAGTGGAAGCTGACACAAAAGACGAGATCGGAGTTATGGCTAACAACTTTAACATAATGGCTGATAAACTTACCAATGAGATTACTGAGAGGAGACAAAGGGAAAAAGAGATTCAGAGATTATCTTGTGCCGTTGAACAGAGCCCTACTTCTGTAATGATTACTGATAATGATGGCAAAATAGAATATATCAACCCCAAGTTCACTGAACTGACCGGTTACACTCAAGAAGAAGCTCTTGGGCAAACCCCGCGTATACTGAAATCCGGCAAAACATCACTCGAAGAGTACAGACAAATGTGGGACACTATTAAATCCGGCAGTACATGGCACGGAGAGTTCTGTAATAAGAAGAAAAACGGCATACTCTACTGGGAGTATTCATCAATTTCTCCTATCAGAAACAGTGATGGTGCAATCACCCAGTTTGTCTCAGTCAATGAAGATGTTACAAAACGCAGGCGATTGGAGGAATTGCTGAAAAAAAGTGAAAAAATTTCTCTTATTAAGATGAAGGAAGCAACTGAAGCTCAAAAAAGAGCTGAGAAAATTGCAATTACAGAAGAAATTCTTGGTAAACTCCTGCACCTGTCACACCAGCCTCTTGGGGTACAGGAATTTCTCAAGCAGTCTTTAGATATGATACTGGTATCCATACCATGGCTGGGCATTCTCCCCAGTGGTGGTATCTTCCTCGTTGACAACGAAGGAGAGGCAGAGACCCTGAAACTCGTCACAAAGCATCATCTTGCACCAGAACTGCAGACGTTATGCGCACAGATCCCTTTCGGAAAATGTATGTGCGGCCTGGCTGCAGCGGAACGTGAGATTCAATTCTCTGATTGCACAGACCATCGTCATATTATTCGTTTTGAAGGTATGAAGCAGCAAGGGATCTACAACATACCAATAATATCGGATGATAAACTGCTCGGCGTTCTGGTACTGTATCTTGCCGGAAGTCACACGCGGGCGGAAAGTGAGATAACTTTCCTGCATAAACTCTCAAATGTCTTGAGCATAGGTATTTCACGCAGATATGCTGAGGAGGCACAGAAGAAGGCAGAAAAAGCATTACAGGAAGAAGCGAAGCTTATTCGCTTGCTGCAGGAGATCGCAGTTACCGCTAATGAAGCCGCTTCTGTAGAAGAGGCCATGAGGACATGTATTGGTAAGGTGTGCTCGTTTACAGAATTCACGCTGGGACATGTATACCTGTTAAATGAATATAACATTCTGATCCCTTCCAAGCTATGGTATTTCAATCAATATAAAAAATATGAAATGTTCATGAAAGTTACTGAATCTACCACACTTGCTGAAGGCATCGGCCTACCTGGACGAGTGTTGAAAAGCAAAAAGCCTGAATGGATTGCAGATATAACATCAGACCAGAACTTTCCCAGAGCAAAAATGGCAGATAACCTCGTAGTTAAAAGCGGGTTTGCTTTTCCTATTTTAGAACAAAAAAAAGTTGTAGCAGTGTTAGAATTCTTTTCCGACAAAATTTTAGAAGAGGATCAGTCCTTAATGAGGATCATAGCCCCCCTTGCCACACAAATGGGCAGGGTGACAGAAAGAAAAAGGAATGAAGAGCAACTGCGTGTTGCCAAAGAGGCAGCCGAAGCTGCCAATAGGGCCAAGAGTACATTTCTTGCCAATATGAGCCATGAAATACGCACACCAATGAACGGCATCATGGGCATGGCAGACTTTTTACTGGACTCAAAACTGACTAAAGAACAGCGTGGATTTGCAGAAACTGTTCGCAGCAGTACGGATGCCCTGCTTACTATTATTAATGACATCCTGGATTTCTCCAAGATAGAAGCGGGGAAAATGGAACTGGAGAAGATAAATTTTGATCTGCGTATTGCCATAGAGAATTCCATCGACATTCTCGCCATCAAGGCACATGAGAAGAACCTGGAATTTCCATGTTTTATCAACCCGGAAATACCCGCTCTGTTACGCGGTGATCCGGGCAGGTTAAGACAGGTTTTGATTAACCTTGCCGGCAATGCCATCAAATTTACCGAAAGCGGAGAAGTAGGAATCAGTGTGACTATGGCTGAAGAGACAGAAACGCATGTCACAGTTCGGTTTGATATCAAGGATACAGGCATCGGCATACCTGATGACCTTATGGATCGTCTGTTCAAGTCATTTTCTCAGGCAGATGCATCGACAACCAGGGAGTATGGAGGCACCGGACTGGGATTGGCAATCTCCAAGCAAATCACTGAGTTGATGGGTGGCAATATTGGTGTAGTAAGCGAAGAGGGCAAGGGATCAACATTCTGGTTTACGGCTGTGATGGAAAAACAATCTTATGATCAACAACAGACACCAATGGAGCTGGGTGACATAAAGAATAAGCGTATACTGATTGTTGACGGCAACGATAATAATCGTTACGTCTATAGACAATACCTCGAATCCTGGAATTGCCGGGCTGAAGAGGCTATCTCAGCGCAGGAAGCCATAAAGAAACTGCATGAAGCTGTTAACGAAAATGATCCGTTTAATATTGCCCTGCTCGACTATGGCATGCCAGAGGTAAACGGAGACTTACTTTGCAGGGAAATCAAATCGGATCCACTGTTTAGGGAGTTGATTCTTGTGCTGTTGACTTCTGTTGGCAACCGAGGGGATGCAGAGCATTTTAAGAGGCTGGGATTTGCGGCATATCTGCACAAGCCGGTAAAGCAATCACTGTTGCTGAATTGTCTCAGGATAGTCACAGGGGTATCTGCAGATGTTGAAAATAATACAACCGATCAAATAGTTACCCAATATTCTGTCTCCGAGGATCAGAAACAGCGTGTCCGCATACTGCTGGCTGAGGATAATGTTGTCAATCTTAAAATTGCCCTGCGTATTCTGGAAAAGAAACTTGGATACCATACAGATGTTGTTACCAATGGCAAGGAGGCTGTCGACTCTCTGGAAAAGTTTGATTACGATCTGGTATTGATGGACTGCCAGATGCCGGTGATGGATGGTTATGAAGCTACCAGTACCATACGTGATAAGAATTCAGCCGTTCTGAACCATAACATCCCAATCATAGCCATGACTGCTAACGCCATGAAGGGAGATCGTAAGAAATGCCTGGAGGCAGGAATGGACGATTATGTCAGCAAGCCTATCAACACTGAAGAACTTGCCGATGCAATAGAGAGGAACCTGCGTAACGAATCAGAGCCACAATTGTCACCTGAACGAGTACAGGAAGATACAGAACCAAAGGAAACAGAACGAAGTGTACAGGAAGCGATCTGCTCTGAATTTACGGATGATGCAGACCTGGTGGAGCTTATTGATGATTTTGTTGCCGGATTGGAAGATGATATAAAGATTATGCGTAAGGTGATGGATGACGGCGACTATGACGGCCTGCGCAGGCTGGCGCACCAGATGAAAGGAGCAGGAGGCAATTATGGATATCCGATGTTGACTGAGAGTGCAAAAATATTGGAAGATGCAGCAGTAGCGAGGGATGTTGAAACTGTTAAAAAAACTCTGGATGAGTTTGAAATACTTTGTCAGGCGGTGGACAGAGGCAGGAAAGTGCAAATTTAATGAGGATTTTGAAACATGAAAGTTTTGATTGTAGACGATAACCCAAAGATCATATCCATTGCCAAAGCACATCTGAAAAAAGAACACCTTGAAGTTCACTGTGTAGAAGATGGGAAAAGTGCAATAGAGACAGCTCGTCTGAAAACTCCGGATTTGATTCTTCTGGATGTAGACTTGCCTGATATGTCAGGCTTTGAGGTCTGTCAAATATTGAAAAGTGATACCGAACTTCATATGATTCCGGTTATTTTCCTCACTGCAACGGACGACAATACAAGCCGTGTTAGAGGACTGGATCTTGGTGCCGTAGATTACGTCGCAAAACCCTTTGACTCATATGAATTGCGTGCCCGGGTTAGAGCGACCCTGCGTACCAAGCAGCTGCAGGACCAGTTAGCAACCCTGAACCAGGAACTTGAGGAGCGTGTGGAACAGAGAACAGAAAAGATTGATCAGCTTCTCAGGCAAAAAGATGCATTTGTTAACCAGCTCAGTCACGGCCTTAAGACACCGCTGATACCACTTGTCGCGCTTTTACCCGTGGTCGCAAACCGAACTGAGGATGCGGAATCTAAAAAGATGCTGGATCTGGTTATGGATAATGTGAACTACATGAAAAACCTTACTGAAATGACACTGCAGTTTGCACGTTTAGGCTCTTCCAGCACACAGATGAAAATTGAGAAAATTGATCTCGTAGACGAAATCAGAAATATTATAGAAAGCCTTTCACCTGTTTTTAAAAAAAAAGGGATAAAGGTCGTGAACAATACTACCGCTTCTATTGACATTGAGGTAGACAGGATATTGATTAAGGAATTGTTTAACAACCTCATCAGCAACTCCGTCAAATACACAAATGGAGATGGAGTTGTTATATTTGACGCAGTCAAGAATGGTGAAAAGATAAAAGTATCCGTTATGGACAATGGAACAGGAATGACCGATAAGCAGACTGAACGTGTATATGAAGAGTTCTATAAGGTGGATGATTCAACTGGTTGATAGTCCGAAGGTCTGTTTTGTACATCCGGCAGTAGACGTGACGATGAAATCGGTAATGAAAACCAAAGGAGATAATATTACAGGAATTATTATGACTGGTATGGGTAAGGATGGTGCTAATGGAATAGACCACATAAAATCTATAGGCGGTGTTACGATTGTACAGGATGAAAACACCAGTACAATCTGGGGGATGCCCAAAGAAGCCATTAATACCGGAAAGGTTGATTATGTCCTGTCACCAGAAGGTATTCGTAACAAACTGATTTCACAACTGGGTATATTAAAAAGCTAAGCCTCAGGCCTGAAATTAATTCGGGAATTGTACCTGATTTTAGTTGGCAGAACAGACAGACGCCTGTAAAGTTACCCGGAGTCATATTAATCATTGGGAAAGTTAACCTTAAAGGAAGGTAAATGGAAAATAATAGAGTATTTGATAAGGACGAAATACTCAAAAAGTTTGACGGGGATAAAGAGTTTCTGGCAGAACTGGTAGTAGTATTTATAAATGATATTCCTGAACAGCTTTCAGGAATTAAGGAGGCCGTTAATAACCAAAACAGCAAAGAGCTGGTGAAAACTGCCCACAAGCTGAAAGGATCTGTTGCTAATTTTGAGGAAAATGCAGCTTTTGAGGCTGCTTTAAAATTGGAAATGATGGGCAGGGAAAACAGATTGGACGGGGTTAAAGACGCTTATGATATATTGGTAAAAGAGGTAGCATATCTGGCAAATGCATTAAAGGAATGTATTGAATGAAAATATTGATTGCAGAAGATGATCTCACTACACGCCATCATCTTAAAACGGTACTGACGAAATGGAATTATGAGGTGGCCTCCTGTTCAAATGGAAAACAGGCGTGGGAGCAATTGCAGGATGCAGATGCGCCTAAACTGGCTATTCTGGACTGGCTAATGCCTGAGATGGAAGGGGTTGAAGTATGCCGCCGTTTGCGCAAACTTGATACACAGGATCCAGTCTATGTGATTTTATTAACATCTCAAAATGAAAAAGAGAATATTGTCAGAGGCCTTGATGCCGGAGCAGATGACTATGTTACAAAGCCATTTGAACCTGATGAATTGCAGGCGAGGATTCATGTTGGCTGCCGCATACTTCAATTACAGGAAAAACTGGCTGACCGTATCAAAGACCTTCAGAATTCATTACAACATATTAAAACATTACAGGGCATACTGCCAATATGTTCTTATTGTAAAAAAATCAGGGATGACAAGAACTATTGGGAGGAGGTTGAAGCGTATGTTGTTAAGCATTCAGACGCCAATTTTTCGCACTCTGTATGTCCCGAATGTTATCAAGAGCATGTTATTCCAGAACTTAAAAATTTTTAAGAATAACGAAAACACAGGATAGTAAAAATGAAAGTATTAATTGTAGAAGACGATAATGTAACACGGCACAGATTGGAAAAATTATTGGCAAACACGGATTTTGAAGTTGTATCATGCCAGGATGGTCTTGATGCCTGGAACCTCATTCAGTCAGAAAATCCTCCAAACATTCTGATACTTGACTGGATAATACCGGGTATGGATGGACTGGAGATATGCCGCAATGTGAGGAAACAGGCCAGAGAACCATATACTTTTATCCTTATGCTCACATCGAAAGTAGATCCGGAGGATTTTGTCAAAGGAATGGAAGCAGGGGCAGACGACTATATTACCAAACCATTCAATCATAGTGAGCTTAAAGTTCGTCTGATGGCGGGAAAGCGTATTGTTGAATTAAATAAGGAACTTCTATCCGTACATGAAGACCTTCAGAAACAGGTAATTCATGATGAACTGACCGGGTTGTATAATCGTCACTATATGGTAGAAGTCCTCGAAAATGAATTTTCCCGTTCACTAAGATACCATTCCGATCTGTCTTGTCTTCTACTTGATCTGGATTGCTTCAAAGACGTAAACGATACCTTTGGACATGCCTTTGGTGATTTAGTGCTTCACGAATTCTCTACCTGTCTGGAGCAATGTAGAAGAAAAACGGATATTCCCATTCGATATGGAGGAGAAGAATTCATGCTGCTGCTTCCCAATACCGGTATTGCCGGAGCAAGAAGTGTAGCTGAAAAAATTCGCACGGAATGTGAGAAGAAGCTATATAAAGACGGCAACAATTCAACAACGGTAACTGTGAGCATAGGTATTTCATCTGTGAACCACCACCACTTAAGTGAAAGTAAAGAGTTGATGGCACTTGCAGACAAGGCCCTGTACAGATCTAAGGCGGAAGGGAGAAACAGGGTTACTGTTTACTCGAAGCAGCCTGTAACAGTATCCGATGATAATACAATCTGTGCAGACAAGGATTTAGGATACCTGAAAGAGAATCTTTCATTAGTTTTGGAAAAAACAAAAAAGTCATCTATTGAATCTTTAGAGCTTTTAACCCGTAACCTGGGCGGAAATGAGCACGTGCAACATAATCACGATATTAAAAGATATATAAAACTCATCGGAGACAAACTTGCCCTACCTCCTGCTTTTATTGAGACGTTTAAACGTGCGGCAAATTTACATGACAATTTCAAGATTTTGCTGAAAAAAACATTAAGTGCAAAAGACAGAGTGTTACAAAAAGATGAGAAGACTGAGATCGAAGACCACCCGTATATGCTATCAGAACTGATCGATTTATTTGATTTTTTTGCCAACGAAAAGTCAATCCTTCAGTTTCACCATGAAAACTTTGACGGCACCGGTTATCCCGACGGGCTTAAAGAAAATGAAATACCTCTCGGTGCTAGGATATTTGCTGTAGCTGATGCAATCACTGCTATGTTATCCGGACGGTCATATAAAAAGAAACTATCTCCGGAAGAAATGGTTTTAGAGCTTGCGGATAAAGCCGGTTCGCAGTTTGACCCAATGCTGGTTTCGCTGGTTATTGATATCATTGAGACACAGGAAATTCTTCCCGTGCCGGTAGATGTTTTAGAGAAAGCTCGTGAAAAAGTGTATAAGGCCGGATAAAACGTAAAATTGGGAATTCTGTGAAAACAGGTTTAAATTGAAATAGTCCTGTTTTTTTTGTATAAATTTATTTTCAATACTGTTACCGTATTGCTACATTAACAGGCATCATCACTGTTGATACAGCACATATTATTTTTTGAAACTTGGAGGTCTGACCAGGATGAGCTCTCATGCCGCTTCAACACTTATTGCCAGAATTAAATCTATACCGACTTTGCCAGCCGTGGCACTTCGTGTTATTGAAGTGACTTCTAATCCGAAAAGCTCAGCGAATGATCTCATGGAGATTATCAGTCCGGACGTATCTCTTACTACAAAAATACTTAAAATTGCCAATTCTCCATTTTATGGCCTTACAAGAGAAGTATCTTCCCTTCAACACGCAGTAACCGTTCTGGGTTTCAAGGAGATCAGAAACCTGGTAATATCTACTGTCGCATTTGATAGTTTTAAGAATTTGAAGCAGCGTGGAAAATTTGATATCAGCAAATTCTGGAGGCACTCCTTCTATTGTGCTCTTGCGGCAAAGACAATGGCTGTTGATTTAAAAATAGAGAGCAGTGAACTATTTGTAGCCGGACTGGTGCACGATATAGGAAAATTGGCGGTATATATCACCTTTCCCAGTGAATTTATGATGCAGTTAGAGATCATGAATCCTTTGAGAATAAAATACTCTGCCTTTGAAGCTGAAAAGGATATCTTTGGAATGACTCATGATGAAGTTGGTATGAGACTTCTGAAAAAATGGATGTTTCCGAAAAGTCTGCTAACCGCAGTAGGGTATCATCATCGTCCGCAGGAAGCAGACAGGAAATCCATCTTCCCTATCATTGTACATATCGCCGATATACTTACCCATGTTTACGAAATGCAGGCTGGTGATGAACATGGAGAATACTTTCAAACCGAACTTTTTTACGGTGATGCGATAGCTCTATCAAAGTCGTTTGGACTAGACTGGAACCTGGCTGACCTGAGCAGATTTCAAAAAACGTTGAAGGAAAGTATAAAGCAAGAGACAGATACCATAAAGCTGTTTTTTGAGTAATATACCTGCAGAAGATTTTTCTGCTAAAGAGTAGAGCAAAAGACAATTATTGAATTACAGATTCAGGATTTTGAAGAACAGAGTTAAGGATGCGAACCTGATATTGTACAGGCTATACCATTGAGTTCAGTATTTTAATGCCACGTTCCAGAGTCTCAAATGTTGCAGCGTAGGAGATCCTGAAATGAGTCTTCTTTTCCGAAAATACACTGCCGGGTATAATTAACAATTCATGCTTTATTGCCTCAGTGACGAATTCCTCATCAGTTCCCCATGGTACTTGAGGAAAGGCATAAAATGCACCATCAGGTTTGATTAACTGGTAACGCTCTCTAAGGCCTTCATAAACAAAATCACGTTTCTTTTTGTAATCTTCTACATACGCATCCATGTTTACATCCATAGCCTTTACTCCGGCTACCTGCGCAAATGAGGGTGCACAAATATAGGTATACTGTTGAAGTTTCATCATTTCATCAATAATTTTTGCAGGACCAATAGCACTGCCTAATCTCCATCCGGTCATTGCGTATGATTTGGAAAACCCGTTGCAGGTCACCGTATTTTCATAATATTTTCCGATACTCTGATATTCTATGTCGTAAATGAACTTCTTGTATATTTCGTCTGAAATGATTATCAGGTTATGTTTTTCTGCAATGTCACTGATATCTTTAAGGTGTTGAGGATTATAGACGACACCTGTGGGATTGGACGGACTATTTATAATGAGGATCTTAGTACGAGGACTTATAAGAGGTAAGATACGGTCCGGAGTGAGCTCAAAATCAGGATATGTATCAATAAACTTTGCCTTGCCGCCGCAGAAATTCACAAGGTGTTTAAATGACACAAAGTACGGGTCCGGAACAAGAACTTCATCGCCGGGGTTTATGAGAACCAAAAATGCAAGAGTTAAAGCTCCGGCCACACCGGAAGTAATCATTATGCTTTTACCCTTGATACCACGCTCTTTTCTTGCTTTTTCCAGAATCTTTTCACCAAGCTCCGGTATGCCCTGAGTTCCTGTATACCGGTTAAAGCCATTTTCTATTGCTTCTATTGCTACCTTTTTTACCTCATCAGGAATATCAAAATCCGGTTGTCCGATGCTGAGGTTAACCGGATTCTTGATCTTTTGTGCAAGATCGAACACCTTTCTTATCCCGGATGCTTCAAATCCCTGCATTCGATCGGCAATCATCAGGAAGCGCTTTCCTTATCACTGGCAGCTTCAGCAGCTTCAGCAGCTTCTGGCGCTTTCTTCACTTTTGCCTTCTTCTTGATCTTCGTAGTTTTTACTTTGGGCAAGCCATAAACAGATTTTTTCTCATCCCACAAACCCTCATCTGTCAAATATTTGATACGTTCCGGCCTTGTAAGAACATTTCTCTGCCTGACCAATTTACCCTTTGATATAAGACTTTTGTCAATACTCATTTTTGATCCTTTCTTCCTTCCTTATCGTACTTGAATCGGATAGCTGCTTGCAAATTGCCTTTTTCCTTCGTATTCTAACTTACTGATTTCATTTAAAGCCTTCTTTAGTTCATTACTATCCTTAGAATTAAATTTACCCGTACATACTACAATTTCCTTACCTCTTTTTGCTACAAATGTATTGTAATTTGTCATATTTTTGATGGCTTTTGCCAGATCACGCGCCTTCTTTATATGCGGCTTTGTATCGCTGTATGATATAATCTGAAGAGTCCACTTGACATTTCCTGCATTTTTGCCTGCTGTCATTGAGGATTTTTTAGTTGATAAATCTACGGCATTTATCTTTTTGCCCTGGGGTACTTGCTTAACCCCTCCTTCTAACGCAGGATATTCGGCAGATTTCTGCAGTGCCTCCGGATTTAACACATTTTTAATGCCAATCTTATAACCGACAAAAAAGCAGGCTAACGATAAAAAAACTGCGCCTAATGCGCCAAAAATCAAAGTCTCCTGTTTAATAACAACCTCATTGCGAGATGGCTTTTTTGTCTTTATTGTACCGGCTGGACCAATACCCTCTTTACGCGAGTCTTTAATCCAACCCATTTGTTCCGTCTCTCTGCCTTCATCTACTAAAGTGTCAGATATAGTATTATCCTCACTTCTTCTATGATCCGGTCGGGGCAAAACCGTTGGATTCACCTGCTCTCTTTGAAGCACCTTACTGTCATACTTACCTTCTGCTTCATGCGGCTTTTTGAATACCTCAAAAAACTCTTTTGATTCTTTTTCTTTCCCAAACATTACAACCCCTTAATGTAAAGTTAATGATTTATAAATATATTGCCTACAGAAAGATTTTAAGATTTTTTAAACAGAAATGAGTAATTCGTTCCTGAATCTATATCCCCGGCCTAAAAGGTTTATGTTGCCCGCACCGGCGGGAAATATTGAGAAGGCAGGTATAAAAATCATCCAACAATGGGTTTATAAATCTCTAAAGATAACAAATAAATATCTTCAGAATATAAGTTGTAAAGTCTATAAAAAACAGATTTTATTGTCAAGGTTTTTTGCTTATACGGAAGGTAGAATACCACATTGCACGACATAGCCGCAAACAAGTTTGAAATGTATAAAGTGAACTGCCTGTCCCCGCCGGAATGACATTGTCGGGCTGGTAGCCGGGCAGGAAGTGTCTGAAAATTATCATCATGTAAACGGGAAAAAGAAGATTCTACCGTTAATCTAGTATAAGTTGCAGCGGTAAATAAAATATCTTTGTCTTTCATCAAAAGCTCGTGTATTATTCATTACATAATGGACGATTAGAGGCCGCAGGTGTAAATTCCGGCATTATAGCTCAAATTTCCATATTTTTCTGGCAAAGGGTGAGAACAGGTGTGAATAAGAACGTAATTCAGAAGATTGAAGACCTTCGCGCAAAGATACGATACCACGACGGAAAATATTATGTAGAGAATATGCCGGAGATTGCAGACTATGAATATGATCAGCTGATGTTAGAACTGAGAAGTCTCGAAAGCTCCTACCCACAATTTATCACACCTGATTCACCAACTCAACGAGTAGGCGGTGAACCTGTTTCAGAATTTAAATCCATTGAACACAGGATACCTATGCTCAGCATTGAAAACACCTACTCAGAGGATGAATTAAGAGAATTTGACAAAAGAATCAGGCGAAAATTAAATGACACCTGCCAGAAAGACGGAGTCGGACTGGTCGATGAAATCGAATATGTTGTAGAACACAAGATCGATGGTGTTGCAATTACACTGTGGTATGAAAACGGAGTTTTCATACGCGGCGCAACGAGAGGTAATGGATTCAGGGGAGATGACGTCACAGCGAATTTAAGAACGGTAAAGGACATACCATTAAAATTGTTAGGAACAGATAACATCAGAATACCACCGGTAATTGAGATCCGTGGCGAAATTTATCTGCCCGACAAAGATTTTCAGATTCTGAATCAAGGACGTGAAGAAGCCGGTGAACCTAAATTTGCCAATCCAAGAAATGCTGCTGCAGGCTCCCTTAAGCTCCTTGATCCTCAAACAACAGCCAAGAGACCCCTCCGCGTATTTGCCTATGCCTTTGGATATGGCGGGAATAGTAAATTTACAGATCACATTGAATGCCTTGAAACTATAGAAAAATACGGCCTTCCGGTAAACCCGCACTACAAATTGTGTAAGAATATAGACGAAGCCGTCTCATACTGCAACTCATGGGAAAGTAAACGAGGTGAGCTTGGGTATCAGGTGGACGGAATGGTCATTAAGGTTAATTCACTAGAACTTCATGACAAACTGGGCTCAACAAGCAAAGCACCGCGCTGGGTCATATCCTACAAGTACCACCCGGAAGAGACAACTACAAAGATAAAAGCTATAACGGTACAGGTTGGAAAAACAGGCACATTAACACCGGTAGCAGAATTAAACCCGGTACCGCTCAGTGGTACAACAGTAAGCAGGGCATCACTTCACAACTTCGATGAAATTGAGAGAAAGGATATTCGCGTAGGAGATTGTGTCGTTGTCCAGAAAGCGGGAGAGATTATACCTCAGGTAGTTAAGGTTTTGAAGGAAGAACGCACCGGTAACGAAAAACGGTTTGCTGTGCCGGAAAAGTGTCCTGCCTGCGAAAGCAGTGTTATTAAAGAAGAAGTTTATCTGAAATGCTACAATCCTCTGTGTACCGCACAGTCGAAAAGAAGAATAATATATTTTGCAGGTAGAAATGCAATGGATATTGAGGGTCTTGGCCCGGCACTGATCGAGCAATTGGTGGATAAGAAGATTATCAGTGACTATGGTGATATTTATTCACTGAAATTTGATGACCTTGCATCACTCGAAAGAATGGGAGAAAAATCTGCCCAAAATCTCATCGATGCAATTAAAGAGAGCAAAGGCAGAGATTTGCACCTTTTAATCTGCGCTCTTGGTATACAGAATATTGGCTCTCATGCGGCAGAGGTATTATCAAATCATTTCGGCACACTCGACAAGCTTATGAATGCTTCCGCTGAAGAATTGGAGGAGATATTTGAAATTGGCAACATCATGGCAGAAAGCATAGTAGATTTCTTCTCAAACAGCCACACACAAGATGTTATCAATAAACTGAAAGTCGCTGGTGTCAATTTTAATGCCACCCTTAAAGAAGCAGAAACAGCTTCCGATATAGCAGGCAAGTCTTTCGTCATAACAGGAACTCTGAATGGGTATACCAGAAAAGAGATAGAAGATATAATAAAAAGTAATGGAGGCAGGGTTTCATCGACTGTAAGCAGCAAGACAGATTTCCTTATCGCCGGTGAATCACCGGGATCAAAACTTGAAAAGGCAGAAAAACTGAGGACAACAATTTTAAACAACGAGGAATTTGATAAATTAATAAAGAAAACATAAGCTTACCATGGAGCACAAACTAAAATGGAAAAATTGATGAAAAATGCTTTAAAATCTGCGAAAGCAGATCATATTGAAATACGTATTAATGAGGGCAGAGGAACCGGTGTCTCTTATGTAGGCAGGGAACTGGAGAGTATTGGCGAAAGCAGTATGATGGGAGGCAGTGTGCGTGCTCTCGTCAACGGAGGATGGGGGTTTGTAGCATTTAATGATATTGAAAACCTTCCTCGCTACGTCAAAATGGCATGTGAGCAGGCAGAGCTTGTCGGGAATAAAGACGTCTCGCTGGCAGAAACAGGAGTGATTAACGACGTTGTGAAGACGCAGGTTGACAGAGACCCGGCAGACGTTTCACTGATTGACAAACATGATTTATGCCAGAAATACAATAACATAATCCTGGCTTCAAAGAAGATCCAGACTTCCAGTGTAAGATATGTGGATTCTCACAGTACGCTTTACTTTGCAAACCTGGAAGGAAGTTTTATAGTTTGCGAAAATATATTCTGTGGCATTTCGGTTATGGCAATGGCAAAGGATGGCATGGATGTACAGCAGGCATATAATTCAGTTGGAGATCTCAGAGGATATAACAAGGTTGAAAACTTAGAAGAGAGTTGTGAAGAGGTTACAAAGAGAGCTGTAGATTTACTTTCTGCAAGACCGGTGGAAGCCGGCAAATATAACGTTATCGTTGACCCTAAACTTTGCGGAGTGTTTACACACGAAGCATTTGGGCACCTGAGCGAAGCGGATTTTATCTATGAAAACAAAAAACTCCGCGAGATTATGAAAATTGGAAAACGATTTGGCTCTGATGAATTGTCTATTGTAGATGACGGCACATTGAAAGGAGAGGCAGGTTATAATAAGTATGACAGTGAAGGAACTCCCACACAAAAAACATACCTGATTAAGGACGGAATCCTGACTAACCGGCTGCATTCAAGGGAAACTGCGGCCAAGATGAACGAGAAACCTACAGGAAATGCAAGAGCAATCAGTTATGGCAGTGAACCGATTGTGCGTATGACTAATACATATATGGAGCCCCGCAATCAGACGTTTGAAGAGATATTGTCAGGTACCGACGACGGCATTTACGCAAAGGGATCTCTTGGCGGCCAGACGAATACAGAGATGTTTACTTTCAGTGCGGAAGAGGCTTATAGAATAAAAGATGGAAAGCTTTGCGGGCAGGTTCGCGATGTAGTATTGACCGGTAATGTATTTGAAACATTATTGAACATAGACGCAATCGGCAATGATCTTGTCCTGTTCGGAGGGCTCGGTGGTTGCGGCAAGGGAGGACAGTCTCCCCTGCGTGTAAGCGACGGCGGACCGCACATCAGGATAAAAGATGTAACAATTGGCGGCAGGTGAGATTTAAGGATTGAGTATTTAAGATTATAGATTGACGAATCAAGCCCAAATAACAAAGCTCAAATGGTCAAATTTGTAGATCTGAAATCTTTCCTTTGCGCTCCTTATGGCTTTGTGTGAGGAATCTTGCATTTTTTTGAAATTTGAGTTTTAAATTTCATTGGGATTTTGAGCTTTGTCATTTGGGTTTTCTCTACCCCCCTGGATTTTGGCAATTAAGTTTATTTACAATCCCAATTTAATCTCTGTATGCTTCATCATGACACACAAGTTCAGTGTTTCTTATCATACCCTCCTCCCATATCTATTTAATATTATCTTCCATATCACATTTAATCATAAGCACTTAAATTCATATTATTTTTAATTTTTTGAATTTTAAAGCTTTGGAACATTAAATGCGATAGTAACAGATATGAAAAAGGCAAACCAGCTGTGAAGTTGGGACGCAAAGCCATGGGTCTTCAATACGAAGAGAGCCAGGTTACCAAATATTTTGAATAATATGACAGCACCCACTGGTCATAATGCAGCAGAAGCTGAATTCTCCCCGTGGAGCTGGTAGTTTTCTTTCGTCATTTGGTACAACTGGACACTTAAATCTCCAGTGTTCAACGCCAGGCACAAAAAGGCCCAAATCAGAATAATCATTCTGGTATTGGGCCTTTTTTTTTTGAGGACGTATCAAAAGGATAGAATCTTTATCGTCAGTAACAGGAAAGCAAAATTTATGAAAATCAAAGAAGAAAAAAAGCAAATGTTCGGACAGCTGCTATTGGGAAAGAAAATGGTAGATGAAAGCCAGATAAATGAGGCGTTGGAAGTACAGAAAACAAATGGCAAAGCGTTAGGAGATATATTAATTGATTTAGGCTATACAACAAGCGATTTAATTATGAGTGTACTCAATGTTACGCGGAGGACAGAACAGCAGTTGTCACGCCTTTTTAACTCCTCAATTGGTATGCTTTTGTGTTGGGAGGAAATATTCCTGTTCAAGTTTATCATGACTGAAGCGGAACAGTTATTAGAATCCGATATGTGTAATCTGTTCCTGATAGACAGGAAAGCAAACGAACTCAAGTGCTTTTTTATTCAAAAAGAAGAGATCAAAGAGATACACCTGCCTCTCAGCAGCGGTTTAGCCGGTTACGTAGCAAAGACTTCAGATTCTATTAATCTTGAAGACGCATACAAGAGCCCTCTGTTTGATTCTCAAATTGATAAGGCCCTGGGGTACAAAACCAGAACGGCCTTATGCATTCCTGTGAAACAAAATGATAATAAGGTGATAGGAGTACTGCAGGTTGTAAACAAAAAAGGAAAAGGCCAGTATACATCGCATGATGAATGGTTATTCAAGTCTTTTGCCATCTTTGCATCAAATGCTATCTCTGCAGTTAACAATAACAGGGAAATTTCACCGGAAATCAGATTCAGAGAAAACATGAAGATGTTTAATCAGGCAGTAGAAAGCCTGTCTGAAGGTGTGATAATAATTACTCAAGATGACGATTCAGTGGTAGTTAATCCTGCAGTCAAATGGATGCTGGGCTGGAATATTAACAAAAATATTGATAAACGAGACACAATAATACTATTGAATGGATTAGGGCTGGGAAATGTATCAAGATGGTTGAAAGGAGAGGTGGAAACACTTACTTCTAAAGAAGTGACAATTCAGGCACCGGATGACAGGGTCATAAAAGTAGATTTTGCCGAAATAAATGGGGAAATTAACTACCTGAGAAAGAAAGGCTGTCTAGCCGTATTCAAAGATATTACAAGGGAGAAAAAATTTGACCAGGCCAAATCAGAATTTATAACTATAGCTTCTCACGAGTTACTTTCCCCTATAACTTCCATGAAAAATGCAGTAAATCTCTTACTACAGGAGATGTTAGGACCAAACACCGACTCACAGAAGAAATTCTTACACATAATAAACGATGGTGTTGAATACCTGTCAAACCTGACCACTACACTTCTGGATATAGCCATTTCAGAAATACGAAGAATACCATTAAAACGGGAAAAGGTGGATCTCGGCAAGGTTATTAAAAGTGCTATAGAGAGTCAATGGTTCAAAGCTGAAGAAAATAAAATATCCCTTGTCAATAATAATGGAAATACTCCTTCGGTCCTGGCAGATTCAAACAGGATAAGGCAGGCGCTATTAAATCTGCTGGATAATGCATTTAAGTTTACTCCTCATGGCGGAGAAATAGTAGTAAGCACAAGATCTACGGAAGATGAGGTAGAAATCAGTATTAAGGACAATGGATCGGGTATTTTTTTTGAAGAACAGGACAAGATATTTGAGAGGTTCTATCAGGTAGAAAATGCTGCAACAAAAAAACACTACGGCATAGGACTCGGTTTGAGCATATGCAAAGATATTGTAGAAGCACAGGGAGGAAGGATATGGGTAGAAAGCAGAGAGCGAGAGGGCAGTAATTTTATTTTTACCCTTCCTTTATATAAATGAAAGAGAACAAACAATTACTACTGGTAGAAGATGATTTTTATAGTGCCGAAACATTAAAGTTTGCCCTGGAAGCAAAAGGCCACAAAGTCGCTTTGGCAACAAATGGAAAAGACGCATTGACAATGGTAAACAATGAGCAGCCTCAGCTCATTATACTGGACGTTATGATGCCGAAAATGGACGGATACCATTTCTGCAGGCTGCTCAAGTTTGATTCCCGGTTTAAACACATCCCAATCATCTTTGTAAGTTCAAAAATTCAGGATGCCGACAGGGAATTGGGCCTGGAATGCGGTGGGAATGAGTACATAGCAAAACCTTATGATCTGAACATACTCACAGATACAGTTGAAAAATATTTACATAACACAGTCGAAGAGGTGAACAGTGCCAAACTTTAAATATAGGGCCAGAAACGGGTCCGGTCAGGCCGTTACAGGAACTTTGGAAGCAACAGGATTGGATATTGCCAGGCTTCGCCTGGGAGAAATGGGATACATTCCGGTTTTCCTGGCAGAATGTAAGGCCGGGATGAATGTGTCATCATTAAATTTCCTAAACCATAAAATAAATGCGAAGGACGTTATCCTGTTTAATCGCCAGCTTTCTACACTCTTTGCAGCCGGTATACCCCTGCTCAGGGCAATACAGGGCATTGCCGAGCAGATGGAAAACAAGCTTTTCCGCAAAATTCTGAGTAGTATTTCAACAGATATCCAGTCAGGGTCATCATTCTCAGACTCCCTTACCAGGCACCCAAAAGTTTTTTCAAGCCTGTATGTAAATATGGTACGGGCAGGAGAGGCATCCGGAACCCTGGACGAGACTCTCAAGAGACTTGCTTTACTGGCAGAACACGATATGGAAACCAGGGCCAGGATAAAGGCAGCCACACGGTATCCTAAGATCGTCATAAGTGCTATGTGCATTGCCGTTGTCATTCTCATGACATGCGTAGTCCCGAACTTTATGGAAATCTATAGACAGGTTGACCTTGAACTGCCTCTGGCGACAAGGATGTTAATAGCAGCTAATGATATCTTCTCAAACTACTGGTACCTGCTTTTTGGTGGAGCAGGATGCCTTTACTTTCTATTCAGAATATACGTAAAGACCAGGCAGGGCCGTCGTAACCTGGACATCTTTAAACTGAAAGTTCCTATCTTCGGTTCAATCTACCTCAAGATTGCAATGTCTGTCTTTACCAGGACCATGTCTTCATTGAATCGCAGCGGGCTGTCAATCATTACAAACCTGGAGATATGTTCGGATGTAGTGAACAATATCGCAATAGCTGAGGTTATCAATGAGCTTAAAGAGAGTGTGAAACGGGGAGAGAGCCTTGCTGCTACCATGAAGAAAAGTAAATTTTTCACACCCATGGTTGTGCAGATGATGTCAGCAGGAGAAGAGTCAGGTGAACTTGATAATATGCTCGTTAAAGTCTCCGAATATTATGACATGGAAGTTGATTATACCATCAAAAATATTGCGAGTCTGATAGAGCCTATACTTCTGGCCTTTCTTGGTGCAGTTGTGCTCTTCCTGATGATGGCAATATTCCTGCCCATGTGGGATATGGTCAAGCTGGCGGAAAAATATGGATAACACTTCGACTCCCTGCCGGTTAGGACGGCAGGGAGTCGAAGGATAGTTTGGCAGTTATTACGATATTACTTAATTAACTAAGGAGATGTGAATGAAATCAATAATTTTACCTGAATTCACAAAAACAACCCATTTTAAAAAGACAGAAAGGAGGTAGCGGATGGCATAGAAAACCATTTCTGCATCAGACAGCACTGCCAGGTTTAATCGGTATATACGCTGTTGGAGATGCGTTTAAGCAGTTACTGAATAATTTTATAATTTTAACAGGAGAAAGAAAATGAGATCAAAACGTAAGAAAAATGAAGAAGGTTTTACCCTTATCGAACTCATTATGGTTATTGTAATTCTGGGTATAATCTCTGCAGTAGCCATACCTAAGTTCCTGAGTCTGTCAGATTCAGCAAAACTCAGCGCCGCAAGAGGAGTTGGAAGTGCAATAAGCTCATCCATACAGGCAGAACACTCTGATTTCCTTATTAACGGTACAGCATACACTCTGGATGACGTATTGGCCGGTACCTCATTTACCGGAGGCATTACGTATCAAGCTACTGATACTGATTCTCCTGCTGCAGGAGAGATCGCTTCTAATGTTGCAGGTAACGCTATTATCTTGAATTATAAAGGTTCAACCTTTGAGTGGGACTGGACTGCCCAGGTGGGTGATACCCCTGCTTTGATAGTTGAAGATACCAGTTCGACCTTCTAATTATTATTACATTGCCCGGGAGGGCAAACTATTTAAACAAATCAGTTTGCCCTCCTGTCAACTTTTAAGAAGATGATAATGAATAAAAAAAAGTTTTCAGAAGCAGTTAAAGGACATAAAGAAGGTTTTACTAACATTGGGCTGATCATGTCAGTCGTAATTTCGGGCATAATGATGGCGGTTGCCATGCCTAAAATGGGAGTGGTTAACACCATAGACCTTGACAGCGTTACCAGACAGATAAAATCTGACATTCGTTATACACAGGAATTGGCAATGAGCAAGTACAGGAAAACTACCATTACATTTGCCTCGGATAGCAATACCTATACTATTACTACAGTTGGATCAAGTGAGTCAAAAGAGTTACCGGAACGTTCCAGGGCTATATTTGATTCAACCAACTCTACGTCATTGGTTTTTACATTTAACTCTTCCGGAGAACCTGTTGCTGGTGCGGGAGGAGTTATCAGAATTGCCTCCGGAGGAACTTATAAAGAGATCATGGTTGAAAACATGACAGGAAGAGCGACTGTCCAATAATAAAATAAGTGACTACTTGTCCCCGTCCTAACGACATGGCCGGGCGGGAAGTGCCTAAAGTAAAAAAAAGATAATTCTACAGAGCAATAGCATATAGGAAAACACAAAAACAACATGCAGATTAATTTTTGTAAAAACAAGTTATGGAATCTGAAGTCTGAAAGCGGCTTTACACTTGCGGAGCTCATTATGATTGTAACCGTAACAGGTATCATCTCCTCCGCACTTGCTACACCATTTATCTCCGGCATTAAACAGGGAACCAGGCCGGAGATATATGCCACGGCTGCGTACCTTGCCCAGAAAAAGATAGAAGAACTGAGAAGCGATGGTTACACCACTGTCAGCGGCAGCATTGGAAGTACTTCAGGCAACGTTACAAAGAAAGGACGTGTTTATACAGAACAGGTTGTTACAGAATATGTTTCCCATACTGCCGGCAGTTTCAATACCGAAGCCTCTTCTACTGAATACATAAGGGCTACAGTAACCGTGAGTAATTCCGTAATACCTGACAATGTCACTATATGGACTATTCTAGCAAAGGATTTCTATGACCCGGACGCCAATTAACAGAAAAAACAGATGCCAATCTATTCAAAAAGGAGAAGCCGGCTTTACCATGATAGAACTGGTAATAGTGCTGGTCCTTACATCTGTACTTGGAACTTTTGTTTTTCAGATTGTTGCCAAAAGTTTGAATACTTCTATTACCATGCGCACCAGGAAGGAGAGAGCTGATGACGCAGTACTGGTACTGGAAAAAATAAGCAGAGAAGTGAAGGCAGCAAATACCATAAATAATGCAGGTAGTAATTTATTAATAATTAAAAGAGCAGATACAGGTAAAGCAGTAAAGTTTATACGGAATACCGCAACAAACAGGCTGAGGAGACAGAGTGCGGCGGATGTAGCGAGTCTGCCCGGTAACAGTACTTCAGGCAATATAGTCGCAGAAAATGTTACAGCTTTCAACTGTAGCAGTGAAGCCGGCAGTGGTTCCATCAACAGGATTGTTATAGATCTGCAATTTTCAGATGGTTCGGATTGGGAGACCAAGATTTATCCCAGGAACTACGGCCTCTGATCCGGTTTATAAGTTAACAGTTTAAATACTATTCAATACTATGAAGACAAAATCTTTAAAAAAGCTGACCGAGATATTTAACAGGAATGAAGGAGTTTCACTCGTTGCCATCATGGCATTACTGGTAATTATGTCAGTAATGGGTGGAGTTTTCAGCTCCGTGATGGGAAGATGGAAGGTATCCTCTCCAGCAACTATAAACTCAAGCAAGGCAGTTTATCTGGCTGAAACAGCAGCAATGTATGCACTCCAGGATGCACGATACCGATTTTATGGCGGAAGTTTTAACTATGGCACAAGAGCTGTTCCGTACATCGTATCCACCAGCAGTACGGAGGAGGCTGATTACTGGTTCGAAAGGCCTGATGATCCGACACATCTAAACGATGATGGTACGAGCAGTGCAGATGATGATGCTGTAGATGATGATGCGGATGATGCCTCAGACCCTACACTATACTCAATTATAGCGACAGGCAAAGTTAAACGAGGCGGCACTACAGTTGCAAAAAGGCAGATAAAGATCAAAGCAACTATTATAGACAGCAGCTCTGCCGGTCCGGTCCCGGGTGTACATACAGACGGGAATATTGAAGGAACCGGCCCTCCTAACAACTCGCATCTTGATATGGACAATCCTACAACAGGCGCTAATGTCACTTACGGTGACGGCATAAATAATGTTACCTCGGGAAGTGAGTCAGGACCGCCCGGCATAGTATATCGTCCGGCACATCCGTTAGATGAAAACGTATTTAAGGCGCTGGCTACAGATCAGGGGCACTATCACAGTGGCAACTTTTCTGCCAGTAACAACTACCCTAACGGCAGCTATTATTACTCGGGCAGTGTACCCAATATAATATACGTTAACGGTGACCTTACCATTAACGGGAATATGGAAATCTATGGTGTCTATTGGATAAACGGGAACACTACCGTGTTTAATGGCAACTACCGCGTAAACGGTATTATAATCTGTGAAGGAAATTTAACCATGAATGGCGGCGGAGCTTTATCTCCAAACCTGGACGGAGGGATAATTCACTATGGCGCTACCAACACACTGACCGGTAACGGGCAGCCCGTGGATATAGATATAAATGAAACATATTTTGAGGACATGAACAACACACTGCCTATTGTCACTGTTGTCTCCTCGCAAGAGGCAGTATCTGCTAATTAGGAAAGAAATAACTATGTTAAATCAGATATTATCATCAATTTCAAAGAAAAGTAATAAAAAGCGGCTCACAGGCCTGGATATAGGCAACTATTCCGTAAAGGCATTAGGCATAGACTTCACCGGATCAGACCGAAGAGTAGAGTGCCTTGCAATATCAGAAGCTTCCAGGGAAGCAAGGCAGAATGGAAGGAATCCGGCAGTGATTACTGAATTAATTAAAAACTGCCTGGCTGAAGGACGCATTGTGGGGAAGGACGTCGTTATCATGGTATCCGGGCCTCAGGTCTTTATACGACGCATTACCATGCCGCCTATGCCGAAAGAGGAGCTGAATGAAGCGATACCCTTTGAGGTAAAGAAATATGTATCCCTGCCTACCGACAAGATGGCCATAGACTATATGATTGTCGGGGAAAAGGAGGTGGATGGTATAAACAAACTGGATGTTATCCTGGTAGCAGCCCCCAAAGAGTTAGTAGAGCAGGAGGTTTCGATTGTTCGTGCTTCAGGCCTGAACCCTGTGGCAGTAAGCGTAGCTCCAATTGTTCAATGGAAAGCATTCACACTTGGTAATAATGAGCAAAAGGATAAAGTGAGCGCCATGGTGGATATCGGTTATGAGAGGACGGTAATCAGCTTCTTTAATAAAGGAGTACTGGAATTTACCAGGACTATTAACCTGGGAGGTAACGACGTTACAAAATCACTGATATCTGCACCGATAAGTGAGGGAGGAAAAGAGCTGCGCACACTCTCATATGACAATGCAGACAGCTTAAAACTGAAACATGGATTCCCATCTCCAACAGAAGCGGGTACAACAGAAGATGGTATACAGCTTTCCCAGCTTTCCATGCTCATGAGGCCTGTTCTGGAAAAGCTATTGAGCGAGATCAGGGCAAGTTTTGATTTTTACACAACAGAATTCCATGTCTCTCATATAGAAAATGTTATTACTTCCGGTGGAGGTGCGGAGCTGAAAGGCTTAAATGAATTTCTGGCAATAGAGCTTGGCATAGAGGTAAAATCGGCCAATCCCATCCACGATGCTGAATATGCGGATGGAGTATCAGAAGAGATGCCTGCAGAGAGTACCACATCCTTAGTAACAGCATTCGGATTAGCTGCATGGGAAAAGGAAGAATTAAGCCTATTATCAGGTAAGAAAAAGAGTAACGGCATCAACTCTCTCACTGCCCTGTCAGCTCCCGGCGGTATAGCGGCCATGGCAATGTTTTTTCTCTATCTGAACGTATCAGGAGGACTGGTTAATGCAAGAGAAGAGTTAGAGAACAGGAAAAAGGAGCTATCTTCCTTAAATTCTGCAAGTAAACGGGTGCTTCAACTCGGTGCAGAAAAAAGAAATTTACAGGCAGAAAAGAACTCTTACCCCCAGGTGCTCAGAGAAGATATAGACTCCGCCATGATATTAAAGGAGATAAGGTTCCACACCGCAGACAATATACGTCTTGAACACATCAACTTTTTTTCAGAGTCTCCTTCAGCAAAAAAGATGATAAAGATAACAGGTACCGCATTTTTCCTGGACACAAGAGGTTCCGCAATCTCAGAATTTATGACCGCCCTTGAAGACTCTATTCTATTTAATGATGTGAGACTTAACTATGTAGAGCAGGATAAAGATTATACCGTCGAAGGTTTAAAATTTCAGCTAAGTTGTTATTGCAATACCATGTAGGAGGAAGCAGTTTTGGAATTAAAAGTAAATATGCCTAAGTTAGACAAAAAAAAGTGCCTAATGCTGGGAGTTGTCGGAGCGTTAGTCCTGTCGGCAGCATTTTATCAATTCTGTTTTGATCCTTTAAATAAGAAGGTTTCAGCTATAAACCGGAATATAGAAGACCATAACAGAAAAATCAATACTGCCCGGCAGCATTCTGCCATGATAAACAAGATGGAAGAGGACGTAATGGCTGTCGAGAAGCAGCTCAACACTATCAGGACTAAAATAGCAGCAAGCGGAGAGATAATTCCCATAATAAAGACCATAGAAAACGAGGCCCAGCGTCTTGAACTGAAGGTGCTGAATATGTCCACAAAAGTGATAGAGCCGCCAGCCCCTCTGCCTGATGAAGAAAAAAATTCGAAGGCAGAGACTGATACAGGCGCTGTTGTCCCGGGACAGGTACCAGGCTATAATAAGGTATCCTTTAATATCAGCCTGCAGGGCAGGTATGACAAAATGGAAAACTTTATAAAAGTACTCCAGGATATGGCTACGTTCCTTATCATTGAGACTTTGGAAATCAACAGTAACGAAAAATTATATCCAATGTTAGTATCAAATCTATTGATTAACGTTTACAGTAAAAAAGAAACTGGCGATATTGTTGCCGGCAGATAATTTTATATCCTGTTAAAAGATATAAAACTCAAATTCTAAATATTTATTTACTCAAATTATGAAAGTAGACAAAACTAAACTATCTTTAATTACAGCTCTCATTACCCTGAATTTTCTATCTGTTTGCGTTTCAGATATACATGGTGACGGAGTGGACATGGAGTCAAATCTCTTAAAGAATGAAGAGTCAGTGCGTGGCCCCTTTATTCTCCCCCCTGATGTAAATTTCCTGAAAAAGGCACAGGATGCTGAAGAGAGTTACTCAGAGTCGGGCGAATGGGAAGAGGGAATGGTTGCCAGCAATGTAAAAGGTATTTTCAGAAGTAACGGGAAGTCTATAGCCAATATAAACCATGTTTGGGTGGAAACAGGCAATTGGGTAGGTGAGGAACAGGTAACAGAAATAAGCAAAGATAGAGTGGTTTTATCCGGAAAGAATGGATTGGAAAGAACTCTTCTCATGCAGGACGATGTAGCCAGGATCAAGATTACCAGGCGGATTATAACAAAGACAAAGGAGGAGAGATGAAAAACATTATTTTAGCAACAATTATTGTATCCCTTATTGCCGGATGTGCCGCTACCAAAAAAGAACTGAAAAAAATGCCGGTCAGTCTGGTAGTCCCTGAAAAAATTAAAAAACCCACTACCCTGGACGAGCTACCTGTAACACAGATGCTGGATGAGGTAAAAGAGAGAGAGAAGCTTTATAGCCTGTCAGTCAAAGATATGGAAATAAAGGATGTTCTATATATATTGACCAAAGAACTGCCTGAATATAATGTTGTAGTAGATCCTGATGTATCAGGCAAAGTAACCGCATCTTTCAAGAACATCCCGCTGGACAAGGTTTTAGATGTCATACTGAAACCATTAGGACTTGAGTATACCATAGAAGAGAGCATTCTAAGGATATCAAAACCAAGAATGGTGACACGCACCTTTGAATTTACATACAGCACATCTGCCAGGAAGTCCAAAAGTTCTGTACTGGCAGTCACGGGAGCCGGTGGGGATGAAGGCGCTGCCGGCGCAAGTTATGGTTCTATTGAATCTGAAGAATCTGTTGATGTATGGGCGGAGCTGGAATCTGGAATCAGGGCTCTTATGTCTCCTGACACCGGAAAACTGGCTATAAGCAGAAGAATAGGCTACATAACGGTTACTGATTACAGGTCAAACATGAAGGAGATAGAGGAATATATAAACATTTTCAAGACATCGATTAAAACGCAGATACATATCAGGGCCAAGCTGCTGGAAGTAACCCTTAAAGACGGCAGTGAGTTCGGCATTAACTGGGCAGCAACTCTTAAGTCGATTGGACCATTCTCCGACAGCAACAACCCTTTATCCATCGTGCAGAGCTTTGCTCCTGCACTGGGGCAGACAACTACCCCAACCGGTGAGTCAAGGACAGGAGAAGTAGCAGAGCTGTTTCAGTTCGGAAAATCTGAAGGCCACTTTAACTATCTCTTAACTGCACTGAAATCACAGGGCGATGTTACAGTGCTTTCATCTCCGGAGGTCTCTATATTGAATGGTCAAAAGGCTATTCTCAACAGTGTCACCCAGGACGTATATTTTGAGACCCAGCAAAGTGCGGGAGGAGCCGGCGGTGTCATTACAACTACAATGGCAAAATCATTTAACTACGGAGTATTTCTTGATGTCACACCTCATGTGGATCTGGAAGGAATGATCACCATGGATGTTCATCCCAGCGTCTCTTCATTCATTGCGTTCAGAACCTCAGGAACATCCTCAAGGCCGGCTATTGATACGAGAGAGACGCAGACGGTAGTTACTGTTAAGGACGGAGAGACAATTTTAATAGCAGGCTTGATGAAGAATGATGTTAAGGACAATCAATCTAAGACCCCTATTCTCGGTGATCTTCCAATCGCCGGAAAAGCCTTTCGCAGACATACAAATTCAAATATTAAAACAGAACTGGTAATACTCATTACACCTACTATTGTAGGCTCCAGGGCAAAGGACTTTGGCTCTATCAGGTCAAAATATTCGTTATTGAGAAAACCATTTGCCAAAAAGTAGCAAGTAGTCCGGCATTTGTACATTATTAGAGATTAAGGGTTCGCTGACCCTAAACCAACAGGAGGTTATTATGCAACAGGTCATTAATATGTTTTACACAAAAACATTGATAGGATTGGTTCCGAACTTACCGGAATCACATATAAAAAGATTTGCCAGATATGTAAGCATGATATTGGTTTTTACAGCAGCCCTGCATATTGGCGGCAATATCGGAAGTGTTTGTGCCGCTCCGGAAAGTCAGGAATTGAAAAATTATGTAAACAGCAGAGGAAATATTTCAGGATCAGGCAAACCGGAAATACCCGCAGCCTCATCATCTTCGGAAAATACGCCCATAGATAAAACAGTTTACCACTTTAATCTCGGCGTTTATTACCAGAAACAGGGAAACACCGCCAACGCTGTCAAAGAATATGAAACTGTACTGAGACTCGACCCGGACAATGCAGAAGCACACAACAACCTGGGAGTTATTTATCGTGAACAGAACGAACTGGACAAAGCGGCAGAGCATTATCAGTTTGTAGTCTCTTTAAATCCCGGTATGGAAGAGGCACATAATAACCTGGGAGTAATATACTATCTAAGAGGCAACTATAGAGAGGCCAGGGAGGAGTACCAGAAAGCACTGGAACTTAATCCATACAACCTGAAAAGCCTTATAAACATCGGGCTTGTTTATAAGACTCAAGGCCAGACAAAAAAGGCCATAGAAATAATGGAAGACGTCCTGGAAGAGGATACATTCCAGGCTGAGGCTCATTATAACCTGGCAATTCTTTACGAGGAGATGGGGCATCTGGAGATGGCTATATGGCGCTATACTCTTTTCCTTAAAAATGCGGATACTGACTATGCGGCATTAAAAAAAATAGTTAAGGAGCATATTAAAGAGCTGCAAAGATCCAGTGGCAACTCACTGAGGGAGTAATGCATAATGATCCTGAAAGAGGTTCAAAAAGAATCAAAAATTACACTGGCAGATATACTGGTAAGCGAGGGTGTAATGACCGCGGACCAGCTGGGAAAATGCCGGGATGTAAAGGATATGTCAGAAGTGCCCTTTGAGCAGGCAGTCATCTCGATGGGCTTTGCAACCAGAGAGTCTATTGCCAACGCACTGAGCGCTTATTATGACGTACCGTATGTGGACCTGGATAGTTACGATATTGATACAGATATATTAAAGATAGTTTCCGAACGATTAGCTCGTAAATATAAATTCCTGCCGCTCTTTAAGATAACTAATATCCTTACAATAGCTATTTCTGACCCCAGGAATCTGTACGGTATTGATGAGATCCGGGACATACTGGACTGTGATATCGGGATTACTGTCGCAACGGAGAACCAGATACTCCAATCCCTGGACAGATTTTACGGAAACACGGTAGAAGATCTGACAGACATTGTTGACGAGATTGTCCAGAACGAATTTGATGGTTTTGATGAAGATGTTGAAGTAGAGAAGGTGAAGGAAGTAAATCTTGAAACAGTATCAGAGGAGATGCTGGAGAAATCACCTGTTGTAAAACTGCTCAATACCATCATTCATCGAGCTATCAGAGAGGGAGTAAGTGACATCCATATTCAGCATGAAGAAGATTCAATGCTTATCAGGTACCGGTTAGACGGGATTTTATACCATGCCACTACTCTCCCGAGGAAACTTCGTAATACCCTGGTATCCAGAATAAAGGTTATCTCAGGGATGAATATTGCAGAGAGCAGGCTGCCGCAGGACGGCCGGTTTAAGGTAAAAATAACGGACCGTGAATACGACTTACGTGTTTCTACCATGCAGACTGTCCACGGGGAGTGTGTAGTAATGCGAATACTTGATCAGAGAACTGCCGCTATGAGTTTAGATCAACTGGGTTTTGCAAAAAGATCTCTTGAAACGTATCAATCATTTATAGAAAGGCCAAACGGTATTGTCCTTATTACCGGACCTACCGGCAGCGGTAAGACCACAACACTGTACGCATCTCTCAACAGAATCAACTCTCCTGACAAAAACATAATAACAGTGGAAGATCCGGTAGAGTATCGTCTGAACCTTATCCGCCAGACCCAGGTCAATACCAAGGCAGGTATCACATTTTCTTATGCAATGAGGAGTATACTTCGTCAGGACCCGGACGTAATAATGATCGGAGAAATGAGGGATAGAGAGACAGCAGAGATCGCCATTCAAGCCGCCATGACCGGACACCTGGTGTTCAGTACACTTCATACCAATGATGCCCCCGGAGCGATCAGCCGCCTGATTGATATGGGCATAGAACCCTTTCTTATCGCATCCTCTGTTATAGGCATTGTGGCACAAAGATTAGTCAGGGCAAACTGCACACACTGTACCGAAACCTATGTACCCGGTGAAAAGCTGCTGATGAGTGCAGGACTGAATGACAAAGCCGACATTACTTTCTCAAAAGGAAAAGGATGCGAACGCTGCAGAGAGTCCGGATACAAAGGACGGATTGGTCTGTACGAAACCCTTATCGTTGATGATAAAATAAGAGATCTAATTATTAAGCAAGAGACGCCGCACGTTATTGCAAAGACCGCCGGAGAAGCACAGGGTTTTAAAACCTTGATAGATGATGGCCTGGACAAAGTGGAAAATGGTTTAACCTCCCTGGAGGAAGTTCTTACCGTTGCATCCTCTGCATAGAAAAGAAAACGAGCTGCAAAATGGAGTCCTTACGAAAGTAAGGCCACCTCGCTCTCGCCCGCCTTACTGATTGTCGGGCAAGTGAGGATTCCAAATTTAGATTACTAATGACTAATAACTAATTTTAACCACGGCCTTCCCTGAACAAAAAAAAATCTAGAAAAAAGAAGATTTTATGGTGTAATGTTACAAATTCTATATAATAAGCGGAACAAAATGGAATAAGCACCAAATAATAAAGACCAAATAACAGACAAATTACAATTACCAAAGATCCGAATGTCCAAACAATATGATTTAGAAGAGCGGACATTTCAGTTTGCCAAAAATGTTACTCTTTATATTAAAAAATTCTCAAAAGCTATTTCTAACGTTGAATATGGAAAACAAGTAGTAAGGTCTTCTGGCTCTGTTGGTGCCAATTACATTGAAGCTAATGAAGCTTTAAGTAAAAAAGATTTTATAATGAGAATAAAAATATGTCGTAAAGAAGCAAAAGAATCTGCTTATTGGTTAAGGCTAATAATTGAAACAAACGATACAAAATATACAGAAGACGGAAACAAACTTTTTAATGAAGCAACGGAGTTAAAAAAGATATTTTCTGCTATCCTTGAAAAGTCAAAGTAGTTTGTCATTTCACAAATTGGTATTTATTTGTTTTTTGTAATTTGATATTTGTAATTTATTTATGCCTGTTTGGGCATGAAAAGAAAGTAAGAACTATGGATATTAGTGAAGTACTTACCTTTGCAAATGAACGCGGTGCATCTGATCTGCACATAAGCTCAGGCGAGCCGCCGATTGTCAGGATAGATGGAGACATCCAGAAGATAGATATGCCCCCACTCCCCGGAGATGAAGTGCATACAATGCTCTATGATATTCTCAATGATCAGCAGCGTAAGATTTTTGAGGAGAAGAAGGAGATAGACTTTGCCCTGGACATTAAGGGAATCGCTCGATACAGGGTAAATGCCTTTTACCAGTCAAGGGGAGAAGCGATAGTCTTCAGGACAATTCCTACCAAAATAAAAACGCTGGCGGAGTTAGGGCTTCCCGAAATACTAGGTGATTTGACTAAAAAAACCAAGGGCCTTGTTCTGGTAACAGGGCCTACCGGATCCGGTAAGTCTACAACACTGGCTGCCATGATGGATTATATAAACAAGAATGAAAAGGCTCATATCTTAACTATAGAAGACCCCATAGAATTTGTTTATGAATCAAATCTAAGCCTTATAAACCAGAGAGAACTAAGCACCAACACACATAGTTTTGCGAATGCACTCCGCTCTGCCCTGAGAGAAGATCCCGATGTTATCCTGGTTGGCGAAATGAGAGATCTGGAAACTATTTCTCTGGCAATGACTGCAGCGGAGACAGGACACCTTGTCTTTGGCACCATGCACACATCGAGTGCCGCCAAGACTGTAGACAGGGTTATAGACGTATTCCCCTCGGAGCAGCAGAATCAGATAAGGGCCATGTTCTCCGAGTCGATTCTGGCTGTTGTCACCCAGAATTTACTGAAGAGGACGGATGGCGGCAGAGTGGCAGCTTTGGAAATAATGATAGGATCACCTGCTATAAGAAACCTCATACGGGAAGGAAAAATAGCCCAGATACCGGGAATGATGCAGACGGGAAAACAGTTTGGAATGCAGACGATGGATGCAACTCTTGTAGACCTTCTCAAACAGGGAGTGGTTTCTAAAGAGACGGTGACACCCTATCTAAGCAATCCGTCAGCTCTGGCTTCCTATGGCATGTAAGCATGTAAGTTAAAAGTGACTAAAGCATTAAGGATTTAATATTGTATATTGAAGATTGAAGACTGACAAACAAAGATCAAAGTTAACTAAGTTCAAATGCCAAAGCTCAAAATCCCAATGAAATTCAAAATCAAAAGTTCAAAAGAATGGCGACTTAAATCATTTGTGTTTTAAGCATTGATTTGACATTTGAGCTTGGACATTTGGACTTTGTCCGTCAGTAGTTAATGTTCAATTATTAATTCATAATTACTAATTCTTAATTGTTTTCACTAAATAATGAATATAGAAGAGTTATTAAAAATAATGGTTGAGAAGGCTGCCTCTGATATCTACATCACTGTAGGGGTAGCACCCACTTTTCGTGTGGAAGGAAAGACGGAATCCATATCCGGTGAGGCATTGAAACCTGAAGATACTGAACAGCTCGCCTTTTCGGTAATGAATGATAAACAGAGGGCGGTTTTCCTTAATGAAAAGGAGATGAACCTTGCCCTGTTTTATCCGGACCTCGGACGTTTCAGGGTAAACATATTCTACCAGAGAGGCAGCATAGGCCTTGTAATTCGCCAGATAAAGATTGAGATTCAATCCATTGAAGATCTGGGACTGCCACCGGTGCTGAAGGATATTTCGATGACCAAAAGAGGCCTCGTTATACTGGTCGGGGCAACCGGGTCCGGAAAGTCTACGACACTGGCAGCCATGATAGACCATAGAAACAGCAATTCGTCAGGACACATAATAACGGTAGAAGACCCTGTAGAATTTGTGCACACACATAAGCACTCTGTTATTACCCAGAGAGAGGTAGGTATAGATACAAATTCCTTTGAAGAAGCGCTGAAAAACACATTGAGACAGGCTCCCGACGTTATCCTGGTAGGTGAGATACGTGACACTGAAACAATGGAGGCGGCAATCAGCTTTGCAGAGACCGGCCATCTCTGCCTCGCGACTCTTCATGCCAATAACGCCAACCAGTCCATAGAACGCATCATAAATTTCTTTCCGGCAGAAAGGCACGAGCAGATATATCTGCTGCTTTCACTTAATCTCAGGAGCATTATTTCCCAGCGGCTTATCCCCACTGTTGATGATAAGAGGGTCGCCGCACTGGAGATACTTATGGATACACCCAGGATAAAGGACCTTATCCTGAAAAAAGAGATTGGCCTGCTGAAAGATTCCATGAAGCAGGGCGAACAGGAGGGCATGCAGACATTTGACCAGGCTATCTATGACTTTTATATGCAGGGAAAAATTGGATACGAAACTGCTGTAGCATATGCAGACAGCGCAAATGATTTACGTTTGAGAATTAAATTTGATACACCGGGCCAGGAAGAAGAGACAGAAAACAGACCCACTTTTAAAATAAAAGAGTAATAAATGGAAAATAATATCGAAGAGAAGATACTTGATCTGGCTTCAAAGAGTTCAGATTCTGCTGAGGTGATTTATGAAGAGGGAGAATCCAGTTCAATCAGTTTTGAAAACAATAAATTAAAATCTGTATATACCAAATCAATCAGAGGTATAGGACTGCGCATAATCAAAGACGGAAAAATCGGATTTTCAAGTACCACCGATTTCAGGCAGCCGGAAAGGCTTGTTAAAAATGCTCTGGAGAGCGCTGAGTTCGGACAGGAAGCAAAATTTGAATTCCAGCCGGAGAGCAGATTACAGGACACCAAATTGTTTGATGAAAACGTAGTAAACTACCCTATCGAGAAAGGTATACAGATTGGTGAAGAGGCGATTGAAAAAGCCCTGTCAGTAAATTCAAATTATGAGTGTGGAGTCAGTATCGGAAAAGGCGTTGGCAAAGGCCGCTTAATTAACACAAGCGGCCTGGACGCAAAGACTCAGTCAACTTCGTTTGGAACAAGTATTGACATATTGCTTGTTAAAGATCAAGGACTGTTATGGATTGGAGAAGGTGATAGCTCAGTAAAATTAGTTGACAGCCTTGATAAACATATAACAAAAGCGCTTCACGATCTGAAAATGGCAGAGAAGGAGGTAGAAGTCTCTACTGCCGCCTATCCGGTAATCTTTACCTCTAAAGCTATCGGAACTCTGTTATCAACATTTGAAACCGGCTGTAACGGAAAAATGGTGCAGAAAGGAGTCTCTCCGCTGACAGGCAAACTGGGCCAGAAGATAATTGATGATAGGATCAGCATATATGACGATCCAACTATCGATTATGCCGACGGCAGTTACCTTTGCGATGATGAAGGCGTCCCCGCCCAGCGAACCCCCCTTTTCGAATCAGGTGTGCTTAAGAATTATATATTTGACCTGCAGACTGCCGGAATTATGAATACAGAATCTACAGGCAACGGAACAAGAAGCTTCGCAACTCAACCCTCTCCGGGAAACTCTAATCTAATAATTGAACCGGGAGAGATGAAATTTGAAGATATGATTAAAGATATAAAGAGAGGAATAGTGGTAGACCAGGTACTGGGCGGAGGCCAGAGTAACGTCCTTGCAGGAGAGTTTTCTGTAAATATTGATTTAGGATATCTTGTAGAAAACGGAGAGATCATCGGAAGAGTAAAGGACTGCATGGTCGCCGGAAACGTCTTTGACGTATTTAACAACATAATAGCACTCGGTGACAAACCCGAATGGCACGGATCGCTAAGTGTCCCCCCCTTCTATTTCGGGTCTGTAAACCTTGCAGGAAATCAATAGCCTCACCGCAAAGCCACAGAGTCACAGATATAATCCGCTAAGGAAAGCAGGAAAGAATAAGCACCAAATAATAAAATCCAAATAACAAACAAATTCCAATGAAGAAATCCAAAATTACAAACAAACTGATTTTGGTCATTCGGACATTATGTATTGTAATTTATTTGTAATTTGCTAATTTAGATTTGTAGTTTTTACTCCTCTGTGTGAAACCCATCTTTTGTCTTTTTTTGTTTCTAACATCAGTGAAGATCTGTGACTAATTAATTTTTTTGTTTTTCTTCGTGCCTTAGTGGCAAATCTCTTTTGTTTTTAACCTATATTCTTGTTTTCCTTTGCGTTCTCTGAGTTAAGATTTATTTTTTTGTTTTTGTCTTTTGCTTTTTACCATAGTTTTCCTTTGCTTTCTCTGCGAACTCTGCGTTAAATATGTTTTATGGAAATTTGGCACATACCTGTTGTCTTTACAGTTGGCATACTAGGCGGGTTCATCAATACCCTTGCGGGCGGCGGTTCACTGCTTACCCTGCCGATGCTTATCTTCCTGGGCCTGCCGACAGCAGTAGCAAATGGCACTAACCGTATTGCAATTATAGCTCAATGTGCGTCTGCAGTTGCAGGCTTTAAGCGGAAGGGTGTCTCCAATTTTAAATTGAGCCTCCTGTTTGCAATACCCGGTATCTTAGGTGCCGTTATCGGTGCCTGGATTGCCGTCGACATATCCGACATACTGTTCAAAAGAGTACTTGCCGGCATTATGCTGCTCGTTCTCGGACTAATCCTCTGGAACTCGCGCCTTAGGCGGACGCAAGCGCCCTCTAAAAGACTGAACTCCAATCGTCAGGATAATGGTGGTAACTCAAGTAGTTTAGGACGCGGCCGGCTCATTGCGACAATGATTGCCTTCTTCTTTATCGGGATCTACGGAGGGTTCCTACAGGTTGGTGTCGGTTTTATAATCATTGCCGCCATGACCACCATTACTGGATTTAATCTTGTGGTGACGAACAGCCACAAGGTATTTGTTGCCGGTATCTATACGACCTTTGCACTGATTGTATTTGCATTCAATGGAAAGGTAAACTGGACGATTGGATTCTGCCTGGCCATCGGTATGGGACTCGGGGGCTGGATCGGAAGCCACTGGGCAGTTGCCAAAGGCGAACGCTGGATAAGAGTGGTGCTTACAATCTGTGTTATAGGGATGGTAATAAAACTTATTGTCTGATTCCGGAACTGGAAGAAAATAGAATATTCACTGCATAGGCACAAAGGAAAGATAATGGAACTCGGATAAGAAAGAAGCATGAGGTGTGACCCCATTCCCTCCTCCTATCTATTAGACGACAAAAATATCATCTACTTCAAGTATTTCGTTAATTTCTCTCCTAATTTTAATGAGCATTTCATCTGATAGCTGAGCTGTAAGTTCCAAACCTCTGGAGGATATGGTTATGTCAAACTTGGAGGCGAGTTCACCTGATGGGTTTTCCTTGGAGGGCCTTTCCCATTCTTGAAGTGAATCACACAATTTTAGCAAAAATGCTGTTGGCGCATTGTCTCGGTTTATCTTTTGAGTGGAAAAAGAAGAGACAGGAAGATTGTGTAAAAAGATAGCTGAACAGGCATTTAGGATTAGCCCTTCAAAATGTTTTTGATTCCAGCTAATGTGTAGTAGATAGTATTTAATCTGACAGTAGTACTGGTTCTGTCTGTAATGTT